>NZ_JAVHUL010000034.1:0-23296 GCF_031085155.1 Mesonia profundi
AAGTAGATTTTTTCCTATTTAGACTATCCACAATTTTTGCATAAAACTAAAATCCCACAACTTTTTGACTTGATCCCCTTTTTGACTTGATCCATAATTTCTGTGTGCATTTATAGAAATCAAAAAACCCCAACAGTCTAAAAATTAGATGGTTGAGGTTTTGTTTAGCGGAGAAAGAGGGATTCGAACCCCCGGAGGTGTGACCCTCAACAGTTTTCAAGACTGCCGCATTCGACCGCTCTGCCATTTCTCCTTGAGCGCCTCATCAGGTATTCCCTGAATGCGGTTGCAAATATAGGCCTTTTTCTGAATTCCCAAAAAAATAAATCCACTTTTTTTAAAGTATTTTCAGACTCAAAGATTCTGAATTATTTAATACCTTGTGCCACTCATATTTAAGTCAGAAAAAAAATGCATAAAATTTTATTATTTGCTGCTCTAGGAACTATTTTCTCTTGTAGCGTACAAAAAGACCAATCCGTAAGTAAAGCTAATGTAGAAACTTATGGCAACACCATCACCTCAGCCGAATTAAAGGAACACCTATACACCTATGCTTCAGATGAGTTTCAAGGTCGGGATACAGGAGAACCCGGACAAAAGCTGGCTGTTGAGTATTTAAAAAATGAGTATGTAAAATTAAATATCCCTTCTCCCCTGGGTGGAGATAACTATTTTCAACACATCCCGTCAAGTTTCTTTAATGATAAATTCAAGGACTCAGAAAATGTAGTTGCTTTTATTGAAGGAAGCGAATTTCCGGAAGAAATTGTAATCATTTCTGCGCATTTAGATCACGTTGGGATGAGCGACGACGGAGAAATTTATAACGGCGCCGATGATGATGGGTCTGGAACCGTTGCTATGTTAGAAATGGCAGAAGCTTTTCAGAAAGCGGTAAAAGATGGCTTTTCTCCTAGAAGATCGATTTTATTTTTACACGTAACGGGAGAGGAAAAAGGTTTATTAGGTTCTAAATATTATACCGAAAATCCTATTTTTCCTTTAGCGAATACGGTAACCGATTTAAATACCGATATGATTGGTAGAATAGATCCTGCACACGAAGGAAAAGCAGATTACATATACCTTATTGGAAGCGATAAGTTAAGTACCGATTTACACAACATTTCCGAAGAAATGAATAGTAAATATGTAAACTTAGACCTAGATTATACGTATAATGACGAAAACGACCCGAATCGTTTTTACTATAGAAGTGATCATTATAATTTTGCAAAGCACAATATTCCGGTAATCTTTTATTTTAACGGAACTCACGCAGATTATCATAAACCTAGCGATACCCCAGATAAAATTGAATATGATTTATTGACGAAAAGAACCAAGTTGATTTTTTATACCGCTTGGGAAGTAGCTAATAGAGATGAAAGATTGGTCGTAGATAAAGCTAATTAAGGTTTTACTTTACGTATAGAAACAAAAAAGCAGCTTCAAGAGCTGCTTTTTTTATGAAAATAAATCTAGATTCTTATCTTATTTGTAAGAAGCCGTGATTTTTCCAAGTTTCTGAGGTACTTGTCCGTTAGCAAAT
The DNA here is from genome assembly GCF_031085155.1 of Mesonia profundi. GTDB lineage: Bacteria > Bacteroidota > Bacteroidia > Flavobacteriales > Flavobacteriaceae > Mesonia > Mesonia profundi. The sequence goes on from NZ_JAVHUL010000034.1 coordinate 1,556, forward strand.
TCGATAGTTAATTTCCCATTCTTCATGGTTAAATTCCCTTTATCAACTTTAAAGTAACCGGCACTTCCTTTACAATAGCAAAACCTTCCGTAAAGAAAATTAACGTCTTTAAGCTCCATATCTTGAAGGTCCATTTCTTTGGTTCCGTTTTTTACTTCAAAATAAATCTCTTCTCGGTAATGCCCGTCCATGAGCTCTTTATCGGTATCTTCATTGTAACTGAATTTGATGGTATTGGTTTGTACATCATCTACAAACTCTGGATAAAGCATCTCTGCTGTGTCTATTTTAAAATCCATTTTGGTGTTTGGTATGACTTCAAAAGCGCACTCCCCTGCTGGCAGACAGCCCGATTCTAAAGTAACTGAACTTATGTTTCTTGACATCTCTTCTTTCTCATTTAAGGAATTGGCTTCAGACGATTTTTTGTCGTTAGTTGATTTTGTGCTATCACAAGAAAACATGATTAATACTAAACTTAAGGCAAAAACGCTCTTCATAAAATTTATTTTTTTTGTTAGTGTAAAATAAAGGTAATTTTTTTAAGATTTAAAGTCTAACAAAAATCAAAAGAATAACTTTTGTTTAACTTATTTCATTTTTGTTTAGACAAAATATCGGTTAGTTTTGCTTCTATGAAAATATATAGACTTCATGAAAAGCAACGCTTGCCCATCAGTATGAAAGCGGCTTGGGATTTTTTATCTAATCCCGCAAATTTAAAAGAAATTACGCCAGATTATATGGGCTTTGATATTATTTCTGGTGGAGATAAATCCATGTATGCGGGACAAATTATTCAATACATCGTCACTCCTATTGCCGGAATTAAAACCAAATGGGTCACCGAAATTACACACGTAAAAGAAGGAGACTACTTTGTAGACGAACAACGCTTTGGACCTTATGCGCTATGGCACCATAAACACTTCATCCATGAAATTGAGGGCGGCGTAGAAATGGAAGATATCATCGATTATAAACTTCCTCTTGGAATTTTAGGTCAACTAGCGCACCCCATCTTAGTGAAACCTAAACTAAAAGAAATTTTTGAATATAGAAAAAGCAAGCTTACCGAGCTTTTTGGAACTTATTAACACCTATAGCTATGAAAAATATTTTACTTATTGGAGGAAGTCACGGAATTGGATTAGAGATTGTAAAACAACTTCATAAAGAGATTAACATAATCGTAGCTTCTAGAACCAATGGTAATTTAAGTGACCTTGAAGTGACTCACCATACTTTTGATGCGTTTAAAGATAACTTAGAAGATTTAAATTTACCTGAAGAATTAGACGGATTTATCTATTGCCCAGGAACCATCAACCTAAAGCCTTTTAAAATGCTGAAGCAAGCAGATTTTGAAGAAGATTTGCAAAAAAACTTCATCAGTTTGGTAAATTGCACCAAAGCAGTGCTTCCTCGTTTAAAAAAATCTAATCAAGCAAGTATTGTTTATTTTAGTACTGTTGCCGTACAAGTAGGAATGCCTTTTCATACGAGTGTGGCTGCTTCAAAAGGAGCCATAAAAGGTTTTGCAAAAGCATTGGCCGCAGAATATGCTCCAACAGTAAGAGTAAACGTAATTGCTCCTTCCCTCACCAATACCAGCTTAGCCGAAAATATTCTAAGCAGCGACAAGAAGAAAGAAATGATGGATGAAAGACATCCGCTTAAGCGAGTTGGAGAAGCTACAGATATTGCCCATGCAGCTACTTACCTACTTTCTAAAAAAAGCAGTTGGATGACAGGACAAGTAATTCACCTTGATGGTGGAATGTCTACTTTAAAAATATAAGCATGACAAAAGAAAAGGTTTCCATATTTTGGTTTAGAAGAGATTTAAGACTCGATGATAATGTTGGTTTTTTACAAGCTTTAAAAAGTGAACATCGGGTTTTACCTATTTTTATATTTGATGAAGAAATCTTAAAGGAACTCCCGAAAGACGACGCTAGAGTCAGTTTTATTTTTGATCAATTACAAGACATGCGCAAAGAGCTCCAAGAAAATTATGGTAGTTCTATAGCCATGTTCCACGGTCCAGCCGAAGAAATTTTTGAGCAACTACTAAAAGACTATGAAATTCAGGCGGTATTTACGAATACCGATTATGAGCCTTATGCAAAAGAACGGGATGAAAAAATTCAGCAGCTATTAGAGAAAGAAGAAATCGAATTTTTCTCTTATAAAGATCAGGTGATTTTTGAAAAAAGTGAAGTGGTTAAAGACAACGGAGAACCTTACTTGGTCTATACGCCATTTATGAGAAAATGGAAAAAAACCTTTAAGGATTACGATCTTCAAATGCATTACACCAACGATTATCTTTCCAATTTAATTGAGAATACGCGCTTACCTAACTTAAGTTTAATCGATATCGGCTTTAAAAAATCTTCCATTTCTTTTCCTGCTTACGACATTACTCCCACCACTATTGAAACTTATGAAGACAATAGAAACTTACCTGCCAAAGATGCGACCAGTCATTTGAGTCCGTATTTGCGTTTTGGGAGCGTCAGCATTAGAAAAGTATTAAAAAAGGCGCTTCACGCGGAAAATGAAACCTTTTGGAACGAACTTATTTGGCGCGAGTTTTTTATGCAGATTCTTTACCACTATCCCAAAACCGTCACCGATGCTTTTAAGGCCAAATACGATACTATCAAATGGCGAAATAATGAGGAGGAGTTTAAACTCTGGAAAGAAGGTAACACTGGTTATCCCATGGTAGATGCAGGAATGCGCGAGCTTAACACCACAGGACTCATGCATAACCGCGTTCGGATGGTGGTAGGAAGTTTTTTATGCAAGCATTTATTAATTGATTGGCGCTGGGGAGAAGCTTATTTTGCTGAAAAACTATTGGATTATGAAATGTCTTCTAACGTAGGAAACTGGCAATGGGTTGCGGGTTGCGGTGTAGATGCAGCTCCGTATTTTAGAATTTTTAATCCGCAGTCTCAATTAGAGAAATTCGATAAGGACGAAAAATACATCCGAAAATGGATTCCAGAATATGGCACCAAAGACTATCCAGATCGTATGGTAGACCATAAAGAAGCCAGAGAACGTTGTTTACAAGTGTATAAAGAAGCGGTTAAAAAATAAGCTTACTTGTTTTCTTCCTCGTCTAAGATGCGTTTCGCTTTTTCTAAATCTTCGGGCGTATCGATGCCCACTCCCATGGCTTCGCTTTCTACCATTTTAATATTCTTGCCGTATTCTAAATAACGAATGCATTCAATTTTTTCTGAAGCCTCTAGCGTGAGCATCGGCAATTGATGAAAGTCTAAAATCGCTTGCTTCCGAAAGGCATAAATACCAATATGTTTATAATAGGTAACGTCTACGTCTTTATCTCGGTGATAAGGAATGGGAGATCTTGAAAAATACAGCGCAAAATTATTCTGATTCACAATCACTTTCACATGATTGGGGTTTTCAATATCTTCTTGTCCGTAAAGCGGTGTCATTAAAGAAGCGAGATCAATTTGATGCGCATCACTGCCATAAAAAACCTTCAGGACTTTTTCTAAGCTCGTTCTAGAAGTAAAAGGTTCGTCGCCTTGCACATTCACTACAATATCAATATCCATATCCTTTACGGCTTCCGCAATACGGTCGCTTCCACATTCGTGATTGGTTTTGCTTAAAATCACTTTTCCGCCGTGAGTTTTGATTTCATCATAAATAATCTGACTATCAGTCACCACAAACACATCATCAAAAAGTTCGGTTTTTACAGTAGATTCATAGGTTCTTCTTATGACCGTTTTTCCGTTAAGGTCTTGCATTAATTTGCCCGGAAAACGGGTTGCCGCATAACGCGCCGGAATCATAGCGATCACTTTTAGTTTTTCTTTACTCACGAGATTTAGTTTTTATTATTGTAGTTTAATAAGTGATGTTTTTTAAGTCCTTCTTTCTGGGGAGTCCCGAAGCTTCGGGATAGGAGGGGATGAGATGATAAGTATTGTAACTCAACCTATCCTCAACCCCGTCCGAACGTTTCATCTGGGCGGGTCATTCCAGAGGAAATGGAGTATAAAAAATTTAAATGCACTTCTAAACTACAGTCTTTTTAATTCAAAAATAAGGTTTTTTTACTTCCGCTAAAGTATTTCGCTATCGTCTTCAAAAAAATCATCCTTAAATCCAATAAGGTACAATTTTTCTTTGGCTCGCGTACAGGCGGTATACAACCATCGCAAATAATCTTCGGTAATGCTATCTTTTAAATAAGGTTGCTCCACAAAAACGGTGTTCCATTGTCCCCCTTGAGATTTATGACAAGTCATCGCATAGCTGAATTTAATCTGTAACGCATTAAAATATTTATTGCTTTTCACCTTTAAGAATTTCTTGTATTTAGAAGTCTCATCAGCATAATCTTTCATCACTTCTTGGTACAATTTATTGGACTCTTCATAAGGTAAGGATGGGGTGTTAGAAGTTAGCGTATCGAGCATCACCACGGTTTCAAAAGGCGTCATCTTGGGATAATCTACCATTTGCACTTTTACTTCGGCAAACCGAAATCCGTAAAGTTCTACGATTTCAAAAATTTCGAGAATCTCTACAATATCACCATTGGCAATAAAACTAGCCTCGCTGCTGCTCTTGATCCAGAAGTAATTATTCTTTACCACCATTAAAAAATCTCCTGCTGCAATTTCGCTTTCGCGGAATAAAATACGGGAACGAATTTGGTCGTTGTAAATATTAGCTCTTTTATTAGACATCACCACAATCGCCGTTTCTTCGTGTCCTTGCGAACTGTAGGCATCGTTAATGGCATCCATAATTTCGTAGCCATCAATCAAGCGAATAAAATCTCCGCCGGTGTTTTTAAATTTGAAATTCTCATAGAAACTCCCTTTAATGGTATCTCGCAACAGTGTGGCATTTTCTAGGATTCCACTTTCTAATTGTTGACGCATCACTTCAGTCAATTCTATTTGATCTACTTTTTTATCATAACTAAGCGAAAGTTTTTCTGGATCTAGCGCAGGGCTCAAACTATGATGAACTGGCGGTAACTGCGCGGTATCTCCTATAAATATCAATTGACAGTTTTTTCCCGAATACACATATTCTATCAAATCATCTAGCAGCGACCCATCAGTAAATAATTTTTTATCTGCGGTAGAGTCAGAAATCATCGAAGCTTCATCCACAATAAAAATGGTGTTTTTATGCTTATTAGGCTGTAACGTAAACTCAACACTTCCTCCACTACTCTTCTTGGGGAAATATATTTTTTTATGAATCGTAAAAGCTTGATGCCCCGAATAATTGCTCATCACTTTAGCAGCGCGGCCTGTGGGCGCAATCAACACCGGACTCTTCTTAATTTTCCAAAGATTTTTTACAATGGTACCAATAATGGTCGTTTTCCCGGTACCGGCATAACCCTTTAAAATAAACAAATGATCTTGCTCTTCTTCCGTTAAGAATTGAGAAAGTTTTTGTAGCGCAATATCTTGATGTAAGGTAGGTTGATAAGAGAATTCTTTGGTTAATAAACGGTACAATTCTTGTGATGTCATAGCTTTGGAATATAAAATCAAATATAAAGACGCATTTTTATCTTTGGAAACTTTTACGAACAAAAAAAAATTGTAGATTTGCGTAGATACTATAAATCATAAATTTTAAACTATGAAACTTGTAATTCAATTACTACTTTGGATTGTTATTGGTGTTTTAGGATATTTAACTTTTAACGCAGTTTATGAACCCATAGAGTTTAACAAGACCAAAGAAGTCCGTTACCAAAAAGTAATTGATAGACTGAAGGATATTAGAAAAGCTCAACTTGCACACAAACAAGTTACGGGTACTTTCGCAGGAGACTTTAATAGCCTAATTCAATTTGTTGATACGGCAGAATTTACAGTTACTCAACGTAGAGACACTACCGTTTTAGATGAGGAATACAAAAAAGCCTATAATGTAGATCAATATATGAGTAAAACCATTATTGATACCATAGGTACTGTACCTGTAAAGGATTCTATCTTTAAGAACTCTAAACGTTATAAAGAGATGATGTACGTTCCTACAACAAAGAAAAAAGCGAAATTTGAGATTGAGAATGGTAAGATCGTTAAGAACAAAACAGAAATTCCTGTATTTGAGGTAAAAGTTTCTAAAGACGCTATCTTGGGAGATCTAGATAAAGACTTAATCATGCAAGAGAAACAAGTACTTTCTGTTGATGGTGTCAATGGAGAATACATTAAAATTGGTTCCATGACAGAGATTAATACCAATGGTAACTGGCCACAAGTTTATGGAGCTAACGACCAATAATATAGAACCTATTAAAAATAAGTTATCCATCCTGATCGCTCAGGATGGATTTTCTTTTTGTACAGGTAACAAAGAGAGCCATAAAGTGGAAGAGTTGAAGCACAAAGCTTTCTTATCTCAACAAACTCCAGAGAATCTTCTTAAAGAAATAAAGGTTGTCTTAGACTCTGCTTTTGATACACAGGAAGCTATCGATGAATTGGAAGTGATTTATTCTAATACCTTATACACCCTAGTTCCCAATGCCTACTTTACGGAAGAAAACCTGACCGATTATTTAAAATTCAACACCAAAATACTGGCTACAGATTACATCACTTTTGATGATGTAGAAGCCATACAGGCAAAAAACGTGTATATTCCCTACACCAATATCAATAATTATCTATTCGAAAAATTTGGGGAATTTTCTTTTAAACACATCAGTTCTAGCTTAATTGAACTTGCCAAAGCACAAGATCTTAAAACCGAAGTTTTGCTAGACGTGCATCCTACTCATTTTCATGCCGTTATTTTTAAAGAAGGAGAGCTGCAATTAGCCAACAGCTTTAACTACCACACCAAAGAAGATTTTATCTACTATATATTGTTTGTGCTAGAGCAATTGGAGTTAGACCCTTTAGAAGTTTCTGTTTTGATTGCTGGGCATATAGAAAAAGAAGACGATAATTACAACATATTGTCGACTTACATCAAGCACCTAGATTTTTTAAAAACAGATATGACCTCTATTTCCCTATCGGAAAACACCACTGTAAACACTCCCCTTCACCACCTCATTTTAAGTCAATTTTAATGCGCATCATCTCCGGAAAGTATAAAAGTAAAAGAATAACAGCTCCTAAGAAGCTTCCTATTCGACCTACCACAGATATCGCCAAAGAAGGTCTGTTTAATATTTTAAACAACCGAATTCATTTTAGCGATATTTCTGTATTAGATTTATTCTCTGGCTCTGGAAATATCACTTATGAGTTTATCTCTAGAGGAACCAAAAACATTACGGTGGTAGATCAGCACTACGGATGTGTCAAATTTATCAAAGAAACTTCTGAAGAGTTAGAAGCTTCTATCAGCGTCATTAAAAGTGAGGTGTTTAAATATTTAGAAAAGGTAAACCTTAAGTTTGATCTTATTTTCGCTGATCCTCCTTACGATTTCTCGGATGAGCAATTTGCAAAAATTGTAGATCTCGTTTTTGAAAATGAGTTTTTAGAAGAGGACGGCGTTTTAATTGTGGAACACTCCAAGCATACGGGTAATCTAAAAGATCATTCTAACTTTAAAGAAGATAGACGTTATGGAGGTTCGGTTTTTTCTTTCTTCTCCAAGTAAAAATTTTCTTCCTAGGTGGTTGAGGTATTAGGTGCTAGGGTATAAGATTTTAGGGTTTGAATAACAAAATTTTCCAATCTTCAAAACGTCCAATCTTAACAACTCACAATCCTTCAAAATTATTTTATTTCATCTTTTTATCGATAGACAATGAGTTAATTTGATGATATGAAAATAATCCAGGTGGCTGAGTGATTTTCTAAAGAAAATTGTATCGAAGCCTCATGCAAATGATTTGAAAATTTGATAATGAGTTAATTTGATAATGAGCAGATTTGATGATTTAATTATGCAAAAACAATTCACGGTGGCTGAGTGATTTTCGAGAGAAAATTGTATCGAAGCCTCATGCGAATGATTTGGAAATTTGATAATGTGTTAATTTGAAAATGTGAAGATTTTATAATGAAGTCTAGGTTCTAGAATCTATTTTCTAAGCTCTATTTGAATCTCACAACTCAAAACCCTTAAAATTATTTTATTCCATAATTTTTCACTCAGTAACTGATGAAGTCAAATCTTCCCACTCAAAAAAGAAAAGAGAACCAGGGATAAACTGTATCGAAAGAATTTAAAAAGAAAAAAAGCAGACCTATAAGCCGGATTCTGTACCTAAAAGAAGGTCCTTATCATTTATCTGGGGTTTCTGTTGCCAAAAACCTCTAGCTGCCTACCCTCCAACATTGGGCGAGGACCCTCAAACGTTGGTTTACATGACATTGCACCGCATAGAGTTTACCTGGTTTCACTACAGCATTACCTGTACATTCTTTCTGCTGCACTTGTCCTAATCCCGAAACGAGCTCGGTACTGGCGGCTGTTAACCGCTATGCTTCTCTATGGTGTCCGGACTTTCCTCTCCAATAAAAATTAGAGTGATAAGGCGGTCTGCTTAGATCGCAAATATAGTTTTTTCAAAGATGCCAATTGTGAATAACTCCAATAAAAAATTAGCTTTCTTTCAAGTAAAATAAGACACCTATTTCTATCTTTGCCAACGATGGAACATTTTATAGTATCTGCAAGGAAATATAGACCCGAAACTTTTGACGATGTGGTTGGCCAAAAAGCCATTACCAACACGCTAGAGAATGCTATAAAAAATAATCATCTTGCTCAAGCACTCTTATTCACAGGACCTCGAGGAGTTGGAAAAACGACTTGTGCTAGAATTTTAGCCAAGAAAATTAATCAACAAGCTACAGAAGATAAAGAGGAAGAAGACTTCGCCTTTAATATTTTTGAGCTCGATGCCGCTTCCAACAACTCGGTAGATGATATTCGTAATTTGATAGACCAAGTAAGGATTCCGCCTCAGGTAGGGTCTTACAAAGTATATATTATCGATGAGGTTCACATGCTTTCCTCTGCAGCTTTTAATGCTTTTTTAAAGACGTTAGAAGAACCGCCTAAGCACGCTATCTTTATTTTAGCGACTACCGAAAAGCATAAAATCATTCCTACCATTCTTTCTAGATGTCAAATTTTCGACTTTAAAAGAATTACGGTTAATGATGCTAAAGAGTACCTTGCTCATATCGTAAAAAATGAAGGTGTAGAAGCCGAAGATGGCGCTTTGCACATTATTGCTCAAAAAGCAGATGGTGCGATGCGTGATGCGCTTTCCATTTATGATAGAGTCGTTAGTTTCTCTGGAAACAAACTAACGAGAGAAGCCGTCACAGAGAATTTAAATGTGTTGGATTATGAAGTTTATTTCACTTCTACCCATTTTATTTTAGAAAATAAAATCCCAGAGCTTTTGGTGCAGTTCAATGAAATCCTTTCCAAAGGCTTTGATGGCAACCATTATATTGCTGGTTTGGCCTCCCATTTTAGAGATTTATTAGTTTGCAAAGACCAAGCGACCATTGCTTTATTAGAAGTAGGCGAAGAAACCAAAGGCAAATATTTTGAGCAGTCTCAAAAAGCTTCACAAGAATTTCTTTTACAAGCCATAGAACTCGCTAATGAATGCGATTTAAAATATCGCGCCAGTAAGAATCAGCGGCTCCTCGTTGAACTTAGCTTAATGCAATTGGCCTCCATCACTTTCGATGGAGAAAAAAAAAAGTCTAAGCACTTTATAATTCCCGCTAAAAATTTTGTTTCTATAACTCCGGCTTCAAAAGAAATGATAGAGACTAATGAGCATCCTAAAAACGCCACCAATAATACGAAGCCCACTGAGTTTGTGAAGCAAGATCAACCTCAAGAATTACAAGTTCAAGAAAAACAAGCTCCTGTTATTAGCGCTTCCGCGGAAGAAAAACCCGTTAAGAAAAAAACCTCTGGTCTTTCTATCAAAAGCATTCAGCGCAAGAAAGAAATTGAAGCGATAAAAAAGGGAAAAGCCGAAAAAGAAGAAGTTAAACTAGACAATAAATTTTCAGAAAATCAAGCCTTGGCTGCTTGGGATGAATATATTAAACGGCTTCAGAAAAACGGACAAAAAATATTGGCTTCTATTTTAGCTACAGACACGCCGACTTTAAATGATAAAATCCTTAAAATAATCTTGCCTAATTCTACTATGAAAGTAGAACTGGAAAGAGCGAAAGGACCTGTCATTAAATTTTTAAGAAAGCGATTAAACAACTCTTACGTAGACATTGAAATTGAAGTCAATGAAACGGCGGCCAAAAAATATGTCTTTACCGGAAGAGACAAGTTTGAGAAAATGGTAGAAAAAAACCCGATGCTTGAAAAATTACGTATCACCTTTGATTTAGATATAAAATAATGCTTGGTTTAAAACTTCCTACAGATCCTCGTTGGGTCAATATTGCTGAAAAAAATCTTAAAGAAATTCTTATAGATCACGCCTATTGTGAACAAAAAGCAGCTTCTACAGCCATCTCCTTAATTGTAAGTTTCCCTGAATTTACAGAGCTTACCCAGGCTATGGTTGATTTAGTGCAAGAAGAAATGAGTCATTTTAAAATGGTTCACGATGAGCTTTTAAAACGCGGTTTTGAAATGGGCAGAGATCGCAAAGATGAATATGTCTTACAGCTCATCAAGTTTTTCCCAAAAGGGGGAAGTAGAATAGACCAAATGGTTCACAGGCTCTTGTATGCCGCTTTAATTGAAGCCAGAAGTTGCGAGCGCTTTAAACTTCTTTCTGAAGAACTGAAAGATAAAGATTTACGCGTATTTTATAAAAAACTCATGATAAGCGAAGCCAATCATTACACTATGTTTCTCAACTTTGCCCGTCAATACGGTGATCGGGAAGAAGTAGATAAGAAATGGCAGTCTTTATTAGATTTTGAAGCCGAAATTATGAAAGACCTCAGCAAAAAAGAATCTATTCACGGCTAGTGTTTACTCTTTGCTTTTCTCCTCGTTATAAAGGGATTTTATAATTCCATCTGAGAGTCCGATTTTAGGGACATACACTTTTCTCGATCTACTCCATTTCATCGCAGAAAGATAAATCTTGGTAGCGGGAATAATAACATCGGCTCTATCTGTATTTAGGTTTAACTGAGAGATTCTTTCTTCATAGGTCAACGAATTCAGCAATTGATAATAAGAACTCAAGTAAAAATAGGACAAAGGCTTTCCTATTTTTTGACCACTACTTTTAAAGATATTGTTGATGTTTCCACCAGAACCAATTAAAGAGATCTTCGAGTAGTTTTTAGTAGCTGCTTTTACCCAATCTTCTACTTCTTTCCATAGGTTGGGTTCCACAATATCGTTAAGAATTCTCACCGTTCCCAACCTAAAGGATTTAGAACTGATGATTTTTCCTTCCGCGTAAAGCGTAAATTCTGTACTTCCTCCCCCAACATCTACATAAAGGTAAGTTTTATCATTTTGAGTTAACGCATGCAAATCGGTAGCTGCAATAATTGCGGCTTCGTGTTCTCCATCGATAATTTCAATATCAATCTCTGACTCTTCCTTTACCAATTTAGCCAATTCTACGCCATTGCTAGCATCTCGCATCGCCGAAGTAGCACAGGCTTTATAGCGTTCTATTTGGTGCGATTTCATCAATAAATTAAAGGCATGCATCGTATCTCGCATGCGTTGCATATTAAACGGAGAGATTTCACCATCTACAAACACATCTTTTCCTAAACGAACGGGAACGCGCACCAAAGAGGTTTTCTTAAAGGTGGCCTCTTTGCCTTCGGGTTCTGTAATCGTAGATATGAGTAATCTTACGGCGTTTGAACCGATATCTATAGCTGCGTATTTCTTTATAATTAACACGTATATCTTGGCTTTTAATGTTTAGCTAAATTTTCTAAATAATAGTCGTAGGTTACAAATTGACTCCTCAATTTTGGCAGATCATTTTGCACATACGTATTTTCTGATTCGTCTGAAAAGTACCTTGCTTTTACATTATCATTCCAGCATATCTCGAAGGTTTTCACCAACTCTTCCTGTATGTCTTTTTGATAAATAGGACACGAAATTTCTACGCGATAATCTACATTTCTCGTCATCCAATCTGCGGAAGAAATGTAAATCTTCGGCTCTCCCGCGTTTTCGAAGATAAACAATCTAGGATGCTCTAAATGTTTATCGATGATACTAATCGCTTCAATGTTTTCGCTCATTCCCTCTACTCCCGGTATCAAGCAGCAAATTCCCCTTACAATTAATTTTATTTTCACCCCTGCCCTACTGGCTTCGTAGAGTTTATCGATTAATTTATAATCGGAAAGACTGTTTAATTTAAGCTGAATTCCGCTAGGCAAGTTTTGCTTTGCGTTCTTAATTTCAGTATTGATTAAGCTTTCAAAAGTAGACCTAGAGTAATGCGGGGAAACAATGAGATGTTTGTATTTATTGATTTTATAATTAGTCTCAAAAAAGTCAAATACTTTATTCACTTCCTTTAAAATGGAAGCATTCGCCGTAAATAAGGTATAATCTGTATATACTTTTGCTGTATTTTCATTAAAATTCCCCGTACTAATAAATCCATATTTTTTAAGCTTCTTGTCTTCTAGACGCTCAATCACACAGGCTTTGCAATGTACTTTTAAACCAGGAACACCAAAGATAAGCTTTACGCCTTCTTGCTGCATTTGTTCGGCATAACGAATGTTATTGGCTTCATCAAAACGCGCCCGTAACTCTATAGAAACCGTCACGCTTTTCCCATTTTTAACCGCATTGATCAACGAACTAGCGATATGCGATATTTCCGCTAGACGGTAAATCGTAATCTTAATGGTTTGCACTTTAGGATCTAAAGCCGCTTCTCTTAAAAATCTTATGGTATAAGAAAACGTATGGTATGGCGTATATTGTAAGTAGTCTTTTTCGTTAATTTTTTGCAGTAAACTCCCTTGCATACTCAAGCCTTTCACTGGAAGTGCACTGTATTTTTTATACAATAAATTCTTGGCGCCCAAACTAGGAAACTTCATATAATCCCGACGGTTGTGATACCGTCCTCCAGGAATTATACTGTCTGAATCATCAATGCCCATTTTTGAAAGCAAGAAATGCAGCGTATCGTGTTCTATGGTTTTATCATACACAAACCTCACGGGCTGGCCTTCGATGCGATCTTTAACGCTAGAAAGTAATTTTTCGATGTAACTTTTACTTAAATCTCCAGCCATATCCAATTCGGCATCTCTGGTGATTTTAACCATATGTGCCGAAATACTCTTATAGTCAAAAATATTGAAAATGCTTTGTAGATTATATCGAATGAGGTCATCTAGAATAATGATATAATCTTTCCCATCATCTGAAGGAACCTCCACAAAACGATCTATACCTCTTGGTATTTCGATAAGAATATATTGTTTTTCATCCACTTTCCCATTGTGTGGCGTATTTAAAATCATTTTCACGGCCAAATACGCGGCGCTGTCTTTTAAACGCGGAATTTCCTCTAAGTCATTTAATAAAAAAGTCACTAAAGCCGGACTCACTTTTTCGTGGAAATAGTCTTTTAAAAATTGAGCTTGATGCTCTGTTACTTCGTTTTCACGGATAATAAAAATGTCATGATCTCTTAATTCATTCTGAATATTACTCAGAATGTCCAAACTCTGCGATTGCTGATCGATCACAATTTGGGTAATTTGCTTTAAGAGCTTGCTGGCTGTAATTCCGCCAAGGGCTTTTTTTGCTCCTTTTCCCGCTTGGGCAATACGTTTTACGGTAGCATAGCGCACTTTAAAAAACTCGTCTAAGTTGTTAGAAAAAATTCCGAGAAATCGCAAGCGTTCTATTAAGGGCACCGTTTCATCTGAAGCCTCCTGCAATACGCGCGCGTTGAATTGCAACCAACTGATTTCTCTATTATTATACCTGTTTTTCTCTAGCATTACCTAAAAGTCTTCGGAAAAAGCTTTACTAATGTTTTTCCCTTATTAATATCTTTCCATGAATCAATTTCAAATTGTAAGACTACCAAGCCTGTGGTAGGCAAATTATCGATCACCTCATCTCCCAACTGATTCACTAAATTCGTCATCGCGGGATTGTGCCCAAAAAGCATTAAGTTCTGTATCGCATCGTCCGCATTTTTTACAAAATTTAATAAATCATCTTCATCAAAGGTGTACAATTCTTTTTTTACTGAAAATTGATTCTCCCCAATCTCCAAAGCCTCCTTAAACAATTTGGCTGTCGTAAGTGCTCTTACGGCGCTGCTTGAAAATACGCTGGGTTTATAATTATTCTGAAGTTGAAACGCTTTAATCACCAAATCGGCGTCCTTAAAACCTCTTGGCTTTAAGGGGCGTTCGTGATCTGGCAAATCCTGTTCCCAGGATGATTTCCCGTGTCTTACTAAAATAAGTGTTTTCATAAATTATGGTGCTAAACGAAGAATCTTCCAGTCTTGAGCTGAAGCATCTAATTGGTACACAAACCTATCGTGTAATCTATTGGCTCTTCCCTGCCAGAATTCTATTTCTTGAGGTTTAACGATGTAGCCTCCCCAAGTTTCTGGACGCGTAAAATCTCCTTTCTCTTGCTGAAGTTCTTCTAATTTCTTTTCTAAAAAATCTCGATCTGGAATGGGATTACTTTGCGGAGATACAATCGCTCCCATCTGACTTCCTCTAGGGCGAGAAGAAAAGTAAGCATCAGATTCTTCTCTAGGAACTTTCTCTACCGTTCCTTTAATGATGACTTGACGTTCGGCTGCAGGCCAAAAGAATGATAAACATACTTTAGGGTGCTTTTCTATGGCAAGACCTTTCTCGCTTTTATAGTTGGTATAAAAAATAAATCCTTCTTCAGAGAATTTCTTAAGCAGGACAATACGGGTTTTGGGAAAACCATCTTCCCCAACCGTACTTAAACTCATAGCATTTACCTCATCTACCAATTGTGCTTTCTCTACTTCTGTAAACCAATCTTGAAATAGTGAAAAAGGATCGGCTTGAAGCTGACCTGAGTTTAATTCTGATTTTTCGTAAGATTTACGATAGTTTTGCAAGTCTTTTTCCATACTGCAATTTACAAGAATCTAGCTTAGGGAAAAAATGAATGTATAAAGTTTAGTGATTTTTATAGTTACGTTGAAAAAAGAAACAAGACTTGATAGTAACTAACTGATAAACAGTAGTATTTTAATTTAAATTATTGTTTTCCGATGAGGAACCAAGACTGCTGGAACCAAGAAACAAGACTTGATGGTAACTAGTTGAGAAACAATAGTGTTTCAATTTAAATCATTGTTTTCCGATAAGGAACCAAGACTGCTGGAACCAAGAAATAAGACTTGACGGTAACTAGTTGATAAACACAAGTGTTTCCATTTAAATCATTGTTTTCCGATAAGGAACCAAGACTGCTGGAACCAAGAAACAAGACTTGATGGTAACTAATTGATAAACAGCAGTGTTTCCATTTGAATTATCTAATCACTCTGTTTAAAATTAATTAAAAAAATCAGAAGATTCTTCTAGTCAATCCTATTAATCAAAAGAAAATCTTTTTCCGTCTTCTGCCAAAGTCACGTTTTCAAAATAGGTTTCTGCCTCTTCTTTAAACAATTGAAGATCATCGTAGCGGGTAGAATAATGACCTAAAATGAGTTGTTTGGCTTCAGCTTGCTTTGCAATTTGAGCCGCTTGCTTGGCCGTGGAATGTTTGGTGGGTTTACATAAATGCTCGTGCGACTCTAAAAAAGTAGACTCATGGTATAAAGCGGTAACGCCCTTAATTTGGTTGGTAATAGAAGGCAAATAAGCCGTGTCACTACAAAAAGCGTAACTTTTTATAGGCGGCGGTGGGTCGGTAAGCAATTCATTTTTAACTAAGGTTCCGTCATCTAAGCTCACATCTTTGCCTTTTTTAATACTTCTGTAGTAGGCTTTATCGATATCATAATTAAGTACTTCATTTATCAACAACTTGCGATCTCCTTCTTTCTCTTTAAATAAATATCCGTTGGTATACACGCGGTGATCTAAAGGAATGGTTTCTACCGTGACTTTGTCGTCTTCAAAAATAACTTCTGGTGATTTACTGCTTAACTCATGAAAATACAATCCGTAACCAGTCCATGATTTGGACATCTTCAGTTGTAAGGTGATGATTTCTTTAATTCCCTTGGGTCCATAAATGTGCAAATCGGTTTCTCTCCCCAATAAATTGAACGTAGAAACAAGTCCGATAAGACCAAAAAAATGATCGCCGTGAAGGTGGGAAATAAACACATGCTTGATGCGAGAAAACTTCACTTTCTGCCTCCTCAACTGCATTTGAGTTCCCTCTCCGCAATCGATTAAAAACATATGATTCGCGATGTTTAACACCTGTGAAGTCGTGTGATTATAGGTACGCGGAGTGGCAGCATAGCAGCCAAGAATGGTTACTTCCATTATAAATAAATAAAATTATAGAAACTTAAAACGCATCTAAATCGCGCTCTATCTCTTCCATTTGAATGACATCTTTTGCCTCTTTTAGTGTAGGTACCACAATTAATTCTTCTGGCACATCATCAATCATAAGGGTTTCACTCACCAAGACAAAAGAATGCTTATTCGCGCGATGCTGATTTGAAATTGGTAAAAATGCAAGTAATTCTGGTAAGCCTACTTTTCCGTAGTTAAGAATATCTATCACTACATTTTTATCCTTGATCTCTTTATAGCCTTCCTTTTCAATGTAGGAAGTAAACTTTTTGACATCGTTTTTTTCATCTTCTACAATCGTATATAAGTCTTGTTCTACTATTTTCATGCTTGTTTAATTTTTGAAGCCAACAGGTAAATCACCGCCATTCTTATGGCTACTCCATTTTGGACTTGATCTAATATAATGGCGTGTTTAGAATCTGCGACATCACTGGTTATTTCTACCCCTCTATTGATGGGACCAGGATGCATAATCACAATTTCCTTGCCTAATTGATCTAATATTTTTTTATTGACTCCATATTGCTGCGTGTATTCTCGCGTGCTGGGAAAGTAGGTCATATCCATACGTTCGTTTTGCACGCGAAGCATATTGGCTACATCGCACCACTCTAGAGCTTTGATGAGATTGGTCTCTACCTCTACTCCTAACTCTTCAATATGTTTTGGAATTAAGGTTTTAGGGCCGCATACTTTTACTTTCGCCCCTTGCATTTGCAGGGCAAAAATATTACTCAGCGCTACTCTACTGTGTAAAATATCGCCTACAATCACCACCTTTTTTCCTTTCACCTCTCCCAGCTTTTCTTTGATAGAATAAGAGTCTAATAAAGCTTGCGTAGGATGTTCGTGAGCGCCATCTCCCGCATTGATGATTTTCGCATCTACGTGTTGAGCTAAAAATACAGCAGCGCCGGGATTGGGATGCCTCATCACCACCATATCTACTTTCATCGATAAGATATTGTTCACCGTATCAATAAGCGTTTCTCCTTTCTTTACGGAAGAAGAAGCGGCAGAGAAGTTAACAATATCGGCGCTAAGACGTTTTTCGGCCAACTCAAATGAAAGTCGAGTGCGGGTACTATTTTCAAAAAAGAGATTGGCAATGGTAATGTCCCTAAGCGAAGGAACCTTTTTTATGGGACGGTTAATCACTTCTTTAAAATGATCTGCGGTCTTAAAAATAAGTTCAATATCTTCAGCTTTAAGATATTTAATTCCTAATAAGTGGTCTACACTTAATTCACTCATAAATGCGTTATTTTTTTACAAGATAAACACTATCTTCATCGGCGTTATCTACCCAATTTACCAATACTTTCTCATCGTTAATGGCATCTACTTGCCTTCCGTTATAATCGGGTTGAATGGGCAAATGCCTACTAAACCTTCTATCAATAAGCGTTAACAATTCTATTTCTTTAGGTCTTCCAAAAGATTGTATAGCGGTTAAAGCTGCTCTTATGCTACGCCCTGTAAAGAGCACATCGTCTATAAAAACCACGTTCTTATCTTCTACCAAAAAATCTATTTTTGTTTTGTTAGCTTCCAGCGTTTTACCGGTTCTTCTAAAGTCATCTCTATAAAAGGTGATGTCTAGTTTTCCTGTTTTTACTTCGGGCAAACCGTAATCTTCCATTAAGATCTTTTGAATTCTATTGGCTAAAAAAATTCCTCTGGGTTGAATTCCCACTAAAACAGTTTCAGAAAAATCTGAATGTTTTTCCAACAACTGACAAGCTAGTCGGTGTAAGATAATTTCTATCTCTTTGGCGTTAAGTAAAAGTTTTTGACTCATGTAAGAAAGAAATTCGGTATTTTGATACACAAAAGTAACTAAAAATATTCTTCTATTTGATCAATATATAGGCGCAATTTTACATTTCTAAAAGTTATACAATAATTGTGGGTATCTATGTTAATAAAAATAGGACGCATGATGGCATTTGTTCAGTTAATAAAATATATTTGTAGATATTAAATTTTCAATTGCATTCCCATGAAATTTATAGTATCAAGTTCATATTTACTAAAACAACTTCAGATTTTAGGAGGGGTTATCAATAACAGCAATACGTTACCTATTTTAGATAACTTTTTGTTTGAATTAAATGAAAACCAACTTAAAGTATCTGCTTCAGATTTAGAAACGACTATGTCTGCAGTATTGGAAGTAGATTCTGATTCTAATGGAAAAATAGCTGTTCCTGCGAAATTACTTTTAGACACCCTAAAAACATTTCCAGAGCAGCCTCTTACGTTTATTATCGAAGAAAACGGAACTTTAGAATTAAGTTCTAGCCACGGTAAATATGCGTTAGCTTACGCCGATGGAGAAGAATTCCCTAATGCGGTAGAATTGGATGACCCTAGTCAAACCATTATCCCTGCAGAGGTTTTATCTACAGCGATTAGCAAAACCATTTTTGCTTCTGGTAACGATGATCTTAGACCCGTGATGAGCGGCGTATTTTTTCAATTCTCTACAGAAGGTTTAACTTTTGTTGCTACAGATGCTCATAAACTCGTAAAATATACCAGAGAAGATGTTACCGCTACCCAAACGGCAGAATACATTATGCCTAAAAAACCTTTAACTTTATTAAAGGCGATTTTATCTGGAAGCGATAGTGATGTTTTGATTGAATATAATGACTCTAACGCCAAATTCTCTTTTGATGAAACGCAACTGGTTTGCCGATTGATTGATGGTAAGTATCCTAATTATGAAGCGGTAATCCCTAAGGAGAATCCTAATAAGTTGACGATAGATAGAAGTCAGTTTTTAAGCTCTGTGAGAAGGGTTTCTATTTTCTCTAACAAAACGACACACCAAGTAAAATTAAAGATCGCTGGCGCGGAATTAAATATTTCTGCCGAAGATATCGATTACAACAATAAGGCAGAAGAGCGTTTAACTTGTGACTATCAAGGAGACGATATGCAAATTGGGTTCAATTCACGTTTCTTAACCGAAATGTTGAACAACCTAAATGCAAACGAAGTTCAACTCGAAATGAGTCTTCCTAATAGAGCTGGTATTTTAACGCCAAAAGATGGACTCGATGAAGGAGAGAAAGTCACTATGCTCGTCATGCCTGTGATGCTTAATAACTAAACAACGTAACTAACTAACCAATTATATACATTAACCACTCGAAACCCGGCAAATCTTGCCGGGTTTTTTTGTTTATAAGGATATGGCGTTAAATTTATACTAAACCCTTAACAAAAGTTGAATTTGATGTGGTTTACCATTAAATTAACGTTGAAATTAAATCAAATATTATGAAAGATTACGGGACACTATCTCAAGCCATCAATAAATTAAAACTAGAAGAAGGATATACTATAGATTTTAATCTTGTTGATGAACACTTAGAAAATAAAAAAGATAAAGAGAAATATACTGCAAAGGAGTTTGATGTAGATAAGGTACTTCGATTTGAAGGGATGAGCGACCCTGGTGATAACTCTATTCTTTATGCCATCACCACTTCAAACAACAAGAAAGGCTTGCTTACAGACGTTTATGGAGCTGAAGCTAGCCAAGTTTCTAAAGAGATCTTAGACAAGCTAAAAATTAAATAAACTCGAACTCGGGTTAAAGTTGTCCTAAAGTCTCTATTTTTGGGCTGTAAAACCACAAACTATCGTATTTTTATATCAAAATAACAAAACCTATAATTAAAAACTATGAAGTATTTAAATTTAGATAAAAAATCAACTGGCAAAACAGTAGAAGAACTTAATATTTTACTGGCAGATTACCATTTATACTATCAGAAATTAAGAAATTATCATTGGAACATTGTTGGAGAAAGCTTCTTCTATTTACACGAGAAGTTTGAAGAAATGTACGACGAAGCCATGCTTAAAATTGATGAGATCGCAGAACGTATTTTGACCTTAAGGTATCAACCTACCAGTAATTTTTCTGAATATTTAAAGCTTTCAAATTTGAAGGAATCTGCTTCAGAAAAATCTGATAAGCAAATGGTTCATGAACTTTTGGAAGATCACGGGAAATTACTGGCTCAAATGAGTAAAGTAGTAGAAACTGCAGATAAAGGAGGAGATGAAGGTACCATCGATTTAATTGGTGCTTACATTAGAGAATTAGAGAAAACAAGTTGGATGTTAGATGCTTGGTCAATGAAAGCAAAAGAGACACACACTAAAATATAGATGTATTTATATCAAGACAATAAAGAAGTCTTTAATGTTACCGATTCTGTAACCGGAATTTGGGATAAAATGGCAGGTTGGGTAGATAAACTTATACTCAACCTGCCTAATTTTATTCTAGCCATTTTGGTGATGATTTTCTTCGTATTTATTGCCAAATTAGTCGTTAAGTTTGTGAGGAGACTAATGAGGAAAAGTAATGCTAGTAGTTCTATCATAGATATTAGCGTAAGTTTTGTAAAGATTATTATTATTGCTGTAGGTTTTTTTATAGCCCTTGGTGTTCTAGATTTAAATAAGGTACTCACCTCTGTTCTCGCAGGTGCTGGAGTTGTAGGTCTTGCCATTGGATTGGCCTTACAAGGAACACTTCACAACACTTTTTCTGGTATTATTTTAAGTTTTAGATCGGAGTTGGAAGTTGGTGATTGGATAGAAAGTAATGACTTTGCTGGCGAAGTGCAAGAAGTGAATTTACGAAATGTGGTAATCAAACAATCTGACAATAATTTAGTGATCATCCCCAACATTAAAATAGTAGAAAATCCCTTTAAGAACTTAAGCAGTACAAGTAGGTCTCGAGTGATATTAGATTGCAGAGTAGGTTATGAATCCGATTTAGAAGAAGTAGAGAAAATTACTCTTCATGTGATAGAAAACATCTTCGACCAAAAAGAAAATGAAAAAGTAGAGTTCGCTTATACCAAATTTGGGAAAAGCTCTATTAAATTTGTAGTTCGGTTTTGGACCGATGTAAGCAAGCAAAGAGACATTTTATTTGCGAAACATAAAGCGATCTTAGCGATTAGAAAATCTTTTAATGAAAACAGTATTCAAATCCCCTTCCCTATTAAAACACTGGATTTTGGAAAAAATAAATTAAGTTCTGAAACGATTCATATCAATTCTAAAACTGATTCTGATTCGTCTAAAGAGGAGTAGGTTTGAGTTTAGAGTTTAGAGTTTAGAGTTTAGAGTTTAGAGTTTAGAGTTTAGAGTTTAGAGTTTAGAGTTTAGAGTTTAGAGTTTA
>NZ_JAVHUL010000034.1:23396-36412 GCF_031085155.1 Mesonia profundi
GATAAAAAATCCGCTTTTAAAGCGGATTTTTTATTTTATTATTGAATTTCAGTTGGAGTCTTTATCCTAGAATTTATAATTACAGTGCACTTAAAGAGTTCGTAAATACTCCTTCCCTAAAATAGGGAAGATGGCATTACGCAGGAATGACGGAAGGCTTATTACGCACACCTTCTAAACACCTGTACCGTTTATTTTCCTTAAGTCCTTAATTATTTATCTAGAACTTTATGGAAGTATTTCATTTTAGAATTTAGACAAGGAGAAAATGTATATAACTATTGAAGTTTTATTACTGAATTTAAAATGTAAACCCAAACCCGAAGCTAAAGCGCCAGCCATCTTCACCGTTAAACATATTCAATTTCCCACGGATAGATTGTGAGCTGTTAATAAAAATTCCTCCTCCATAATCATTATGCCATTTATCACTTCCATCTCCTGCAAGCCAAACTCTACCTAGGTCTCCCCCAGCAAAAAGTCCGATTTGAAGCGGAAGAAATCGCGTTCTAAATTGGCCAAAGCTATAGCGTAAATCGGCACCTGTAGAAAAAGAACGTTGCCCAGAAAATCGTTCATTACGATAACCTCTTAATCCGGTTTTACCGCCCAATTGAGCTGCTTGATAAAACTCATAGCCATTGCCTATATTAATTTGAGAATCTACGTGAGAGTTAATCACCCATTTTTTATTCCTAGAAATGGAATTGTAAAATTCTAAATGAGGTTGTATGTAAGCATAAGAATGGTTAATTTCTGTCGTATTCAATTTTCCCCCTACCGTAAGTTCAAAATCCATTCCTCGGGTAGGGTTTATTTCGTCGTCGTAACTTTCATATTTATACGTAGCGTGAGCCCCTGCAAAATATTTTCTTTCAAAAAACTCATCTCCTTCAGTAGTGTACATATTAGACACATACCTATTTTCAACATCACCTAATTTTACGGTTTCAAAAGAAAGCATGTACTCAAAGTAACTTCCAAAAGGCGTTGCTTGTTTTAATCCTGCTTCTACCCCAATCCTATTAATCTCTACCTGATTGTAATCATACGAGAAATCATCTTCGGCAAAATTGGTGGTTTCATTCCCAAAACCAAAAAAGTTGGTGGCGTAATTGTTACTGGTAAAATGTGCGCCAACGGCAAAGTTGAAATCACCCAAAACATTTGCAAATTGAGCATCGTAGTTCACTTTAAATCCATTATAACCGGTGTAATAACCTAATTCAACCTCGTGCTGCGAAGAAAAAGGATTTCTCTTAAAACGATTGTTGGTCAGTACGGCTTTTACTCCGATTTGAAATTCGTCATCCGGATTATAAGCTAATCCTGGTTGAATCGTTGTAGAGCTGTAAATTCTCTTGTCTTTGTTATAGACGTTTACCGAATACTTATCGGTAAGTCTCAATTTGGCATTTCCAATTTCATCTAAGGTATTGGGTTTAGATTTATGATCATACACCGTAACCCCTTTCCCATTCTCTATTTTAAAAATATCATTGTTTTGTCCACCAATAATCTTGATAGGTATATAATAATTGGATTCTCCCACAACATTAAACACATCGTCATCATCTAAGCCATAGATCCAAATATTGTTTGTTTCTTCTTTTAAGTAAGTTTTATAACTCACCACATATTTACGATTTCCTTTAATATTTCTGTAAATAGAAACATTGGTACTCCCATCTTCCAATCTTGTGATGTCTATAAAATCGTCCTTATCTGTGGCTGTTACAATCGCCAATTTGGCGAAGTAATTGTAATACCGCTCTGCGATATCTACAATATTTCCTCTTCTTCCCTTTAGTTCTTTTTTTAATTTTTCTGTAGTTTCTTCGGTTTGAATTTCTTCTGGAAGCTTTGAAAAGGCAGTTTCTATCACTTCATCTGTAATATGTTCTTGAATGTATGTTGCCTGCTTTAGCCATTCTTTTTTTCCTAAATTTTGAAGTAATGCTCTATCCAATCCAACCACCGATGAGTTAAACCAAGCGATATCTGAAATATTCTCTCCGTACGTATTAAATTGATTTCCTAAGCCCGTTAAACCTCTAAGCGTTGCAAAAAAGGCACCATCAAAATTGGAAAAAACCTGATCTCTATCTCGCGGAATAGGCTTAAAAGTCTTGTTACCTTCTTTATCTTCAAACTCAGACCAACGCCATTGATCTTGATGCCGATCCCAATCTCCAATCAACATATCAAAAACCCTAGCTCTAATATAAGTCGCTTCATCTAAGTGATATTCTTCATCTCGGCGTAAACGCTCAAACAAGCCAGAGGTACTTTCAATATCTTTGTTGGGTCTTCCAAATCTGTCAGAATCCATCCAAGACTCGGCGGGTCTTTCTACCAACATATATAATTCATCTCCATAGTTTTCATTGTATTCTTTTAATGCTGTTTGCTTAGGAACATATAAAATTTCTGGATTGGTATGATACACATCAATAGCTTCAGATAAATCTGGAACCACCATAAAAGCATAAGGATGCGCTGCTGTATAAAAATTTTGAACCGCTTTTTTTGCTAAGGAATTTTCAAAATCTTCGCTTACTTGCTGGTCTTGGAAAGCTGCAGATTGCACTAATTTTAACGCATTTTTTTTAAGCGCTCTCAAATTATATTCTCTTCCTTGCTTATCTTTCAGTCGTAAGTACTTTGTTTGATGACCTCCATCAGCTCGAATCACTTCCATGCCTCCATGCAAAGTATCTAAATAGGCAACAGGAGCTTTGATTTTTTTTCCGTAAAGATCTCTATATTGATTTCCGAAAATACTTTTATATACCCTCTCCTCTTCTTCTTTCTCATGCTCATGAATAGAAGCTTTGACATAAGGAGTATTTATTTTTTTAGAAATTAAAGGAACAAAATCAAATTTTTTCTTAGCCTCAAATATTTCTTGTTGAAACATCAAAACGGGCTGATTGTCTATACTTCTAAAATACTTTACCCAAGTAGAACCGTCTTTAAAAATGTCATAAATAGCAAATCCCTGACCAGGAAAAGCAAAAACACCATTAGTCCTAAGGCTTGCATAAGATTCTTTAGAGCCAGAACCCGATACGATTTGGTGAATATTACCCTCTACATTATATTGTAAGTTATGCTCGTGACCAGAAACAAACATCACATTGTCGTAACCACCAGCTGCGGTAGAAAACCGGTCGATCATATTTTTATACCGCTTATTTTGTGCATCCTGTATAGAAACTCCTCCTGTAGTTCTTATCAATGTCGCTAAAGATCCTAAAACAGGTAAAGGAATTTTATTTTGTGAAGGGTATAAGTGCTTATTAAAATGATAGTTTCCCCCGTGTATTCCGTTGGTAAGTAAAGGGTGGTGCATAGCGACTACCACATTCTTATTCTCATTTTTCTTTAATTCACTGTCAAACTTCAATAATAAAGCCTCCCGAGTTTTAATCTCTGAACAGTTATCATTGATGGTGGGGTTATTATCCCAGTTCTCAAGAAACCATTGGGTATCTATAATAATTAAAGTAAGCTCTTTTGAAAGTTCTCTCACTTCAAACCCGCAACCCGTATTTGGCGCCCAAACATTGTTTTTTTCTAATCGATCTTCTATATAATCTCTTTGCTCGTTTAAACCATTAATTCCTTCATCGTACCAATCGTGATTTCCAGGAATAAAGATAACATTCCCTTCATAGCTTTCTAAGGCATCTAGCTGCGCGTCAATTCTATATTCTGATTGCTTTCTTAAGGGATCACCTTCTGGAGGCATTCCCGCGGGATAGATATTATCTCCTAAAAATATGGTCGTTGAATTTTTTGACTGAATGGAATCTAGCATAGATTTAAATGCTAATATTCCTAAAGAGGTTCCGCCTACTTGAGAATATCCTGCATCTCCTAATAAGAAAAAACGATGCTCCAATTCCTTTTGGCTAGGATAAACCATTCCTTTTTGAACTTCTTCATCTTTATACTTAGGATCAAAGGAAGCACAACCATAGATCACAAGAATTGCTATAAGTGTTAGAACTATGTTATTTTTCTTCATAAATATTAAATCAACTTTGATTTTTTGTAATTTGCAGAACATTTAACTCAAGCTCATGCCCGATATTCTAGAAAAAGTGAACAAGTTTGTTCTTCAATTATTTACTGAAAAACTTCCTAATACTTTTATATATCATAATTATAACCATACGCAAAGAGTGGTTAAAAGTACTAAAGAATTAATTGAAAATTCCGAAATAAATGTTAAAGAAGAACAGGCGCTTTTACTCGCAGCTTGGCTTCACGACACGGGTTACACCGTAAAATCAAAAGGACACGAGGAAGAAAGTATTAAGATTGCTGAAGCTTTCTTAACGGAAGAGAATGTAGATCCAGAAATCATAGAAATGGTAACGAGATACATTGATAACACCCGAATGTCTGCCATCCCCGAAACACTTCCAGAAAAAATTATTAAAGATGCGGACTCTTCCCATCTAGCCAAAGAATATTTTGAAGAAACCACCGAGTTTTTAAGACAAGAATTGAGAATTCAAAACCTAAGCAATTTCTCCCCTAGCGAATGGAATGTTGAAAATATTAAACTCTTCACAGAAAAACATAGGTTTTATACTCCGTATGCTGTAGAACATTGGAAACCTAAAAAAGACGAAAACCTTTTATCTATTTTAGAAGGTCAGAAGAAACTAGGTAAAAAGTTTGAAAAAGAAAAAACCAAAGCAAAATTAAAAGCAAAGTATAAAAATGATAATCCCGAGAGAGGAATACAAACCCTATATAGAACAGCCTTAAGAAACCATATTAAATTAAGTGATATCGCCGATACTAAAGCCAACATTTTGCTCTCAGTAAACGCCATTATTATCTCTTTGGCTTTGGCGAATATTATCCCGAAATTAGATGCGGCTTCTAACCGTCACCTAATGATGCCAACACTCGTATTGGTTTGTTTTAGCGTAGCTTCTATTATATTGTCTATTATGTCTACCCGTCCTAATGTGACTAGTGGGGAGTTTACGCGAGAACAAATAAAGAAGCGAGAAGTGAATATTTTATTTTTTGGAAACTTTCACAAAATGAATTTTAAGGAATATATGTGGGGCATCAATGAAATCTTAAAAGATAAAGATTATATCTATGAAGCCTTAACCAAAGATTTATATTTATTAGGAGTTGTTTTAAATCGAAAATATAGACTGCTGCGGTGGACGTATACGATATTTATGACTGGGATCATTATCTCGGTAATTAGTTTTGTCGTTGCCTTCTGGTCTGTTTAAATCCATAAAAAAAGCTCTTCGTTGGAAGAGCTTTTTTTATTTAGTGATGTAATTCTTTCATCAGGTTTTCATAAGAAATATTCTCTGTATTCTCTTCAGATTGGTAGAGCACATTTACTCTTAAAGCTCGCAATCCAACCACACCTTGCACATCTTCTAACTCTAGATGCTCTATTTCATCACCTAGATAATTTTTCTTCTGCAAATACTTAATATATCTTACGTATTCTCTTTCATCAGATTTTTGAGAATATACTATAGCTATTTTACCTTTTTGGGTAATTCTCTCTTCCGTGTTTTTTATGTAGGCCTTATCAATTCTCTTTTTGATAATTTCATAGCGTGCATTGTAAGTGCCATCTACATCAAACTTTTTCTCATCCATTCTATAGCGTATAGATAAGGTAGAGCTAAACACAAGAATTAAAGAGGCTGCATCTAATTTTAACGGCATACTTTCCTGTACATTATAGAATTTATTTTCCATTTCACACATGACCTGCAACTGCCAAAGACGTAAGTTATATAAATACACCTCACTAAAAGACCTATCTTTTACCATATCGCTACCAATATACATATTGTGCTCTACGCCATCTGTTTTATAACGTTCAAAATAATGCGGATATATTTTCTGAGCATCTTCTTGTTTTCTATCCAAAAAACGAGAAAGTGTCCGGTTGATTCGTTGTACGGTATCATCATAATTTTTTCTATGATTATACACCACACCCGTTTTGAGATCTAAATCCTTCTTGTAACGGTCTACATTATCCTTAAGACTGGGAGATTTTATTTCTAAATGCTCAATAAGAGGGTTTAACTCTTTGTATATAAAATTGATGATTTTTTGCTCACTAGAAGCATTCAAGTTTTCTTTTAAATCTTTACTGAATTCATCTATTCTAAATTTCACCTGCTCATAAATAGGAATAGGTTCAATCGCATAAGCCTCATCAATAATCGTTGAAATAGAACTTAACTGATTTAATAAATCTTTTTGAATGGCATTATTCCGCTCTTCTGAAGAACCCACAATATCTATTTGACCATATAAAGGATAAATATCTTTGAAGGCTATATCTCTAAAAGAAGAAACACCGTCTACATCTAGATCATGAATAAACCGTCTAGCTTCTTCTTCAAAAACCCAAAGCACACTAGGATGTATAGAAGTACACTCACTTTGTATCACAGCTTTGATTCTATTCTCAAAATCGGTTTTATTTCGCTCCACTGCGGTGGCTATATAAGGCAGTATATCTTCTAACTTTATAGCATTAATATTATTAAGCTCATTCTTTCTAAAAGAAACCAACTCTAAAATTCCCAACAACTTATTATTTTTTGAAATAGGAGCTAGAATACAGCTTTTAATTTCATTATATAACAAATTTTTTGAAAGGAGATCTTTAGGATTTTTTTTTGCATACTCCTCTACATTCGCAATCACAAAATAATTCTGTTCTTCAATTAACATGTGATAAGCATTCTCTCCCAAGATTTTTTTACAATCAAAAACATCTTTATGAGATAAAACATGACTTTTTATATTTCCTTTCTCCATGCTATAAAACTTCTGCAAGTTTTCATCAAACATGGTAAAGCCTAATTCTAGATCGGGGATTCTATAGATGGATCTAAAAATCTCCAGCATCCCAGAAATATTTTTACCATCAGGAATATTGTTTGTTAATAGCTCTGTTTTAAGGTCAGAAATTCCATCATCTACGGTCACATCTGTCAAATTAAGCAGAATAAATCCTTTAAAAACCCAACTTTCGGGAGGGAATTTTTCTTTCCATAAGACGATATCATCTGTATTCTGAATGAGAATATCTACATCCTCTTCAGATACGTCAACCGCCTTATCTGTTTTTTCAAAACTAACAAAATCTGCATTTACACCTAGTCTATAATTCTTGATGATTCCGTCTTTTTGTGGAATATCGTAGTAAAGAGGTCTAGAGAAATCAAAAGCATATCCGTAGTAATTTTTAAGAATCAATAAACAACCTCTTACATATTCAAATTCGATGTCATAATTTCTAATTTTAAATTCGAAGTCTTTTCCCGCATCAGCCAAAATTTCTTTAAAGCGATTGGTTTGGTTTAATATGATATCATATTTTGGGATAGTAGCAGCCTTAATCTCATTATTGGTAAGTATGTTAGGAAATAAATCATCCAGTAAAATCTGAATAGGTTCGTCATACTTATTGATGTCTTCAAAATTCTCAATACCTTTGTCTAACTCTGGGAACTCCTTAACATAATCAAGAAGATCTTTCAGGTATTTTTTTGCTAATTTCCTATCTTCCTCTTTATAGCGCTTTTTACAGGCCTCCACTACTTTTTGGAAACTAACTTTAATTTTAAAAGGTAAATCTGCTGATTTATTTTTCATTCATATCTTGATTAATTAAACAAAGTAAGCTTACTGAGTTTTATCGCAAAACGAAACATCTTAAATTAACAATATTTTAGCTTAAAGCCTTATGAATCTAGAGCAAGTTACCTATTTTTGTAAGAAATCAAATTAAATATCAAAATGAAGAAATTTCTTGTTTTAATTTTAGCTTTAACCGCATTGTTAGCTTGCGAAAATGAATCTAAAGACGAATCTGTTCTAACAGCAAAAATTGATGTTGAAGATGGTGCTAAAGTTTATTTTTCGGCTATGAGTAATGATGGCACTCCAAAAGCAATAGATACCGCTATTGTAAAAAATGGAGAGTTTAGCTTAGAGCTTCCTAAAGTAGATTATCAAACATTAAGTATTCTTACCTTAGATGGTGATGCTAGAGGTAATGTTTTATTTATCAATGAAAATAAAAAAACAGAAGGTACCGTTTATAAGGATAGCCTACAAAAATCTGATTTAACAGGAGGAGAGAACCAAAAACTGCTTCAGAAGTACTTAAACTTTATTGGGGAGCAAGGAAAGAAGTCAAATGAGTTAGGTAAAAAGTTTAGAGACCCTAATCTAAGAAACGATCCAGAAATGGTACAATCTCTTAAACAAGAGAAAGAAGTTTTAACTAAGCAGGAAAACGAATTTAGAGAGAAGTTAATTAAAGACAATCCTAATTCTTTGGTTTCAGTTTTAGTCCTTGCAGATATGATTGGAATGAATATTAATCCTAATGCAGATAAGAAAGCCTTATTTAATTCTTTATCAAAAAAAGCAAAGAGTTCTCCATCAGGTAAAAAAATTGAGAAGTATTTAGAAGCTAATCAAGATATTTCTATTGGAAGTAAAGCTCCTGGTTTTAGTGCAAAAACACCAGAAGGAGAAGAACTATCTTTAGAAGGTGCTTTAGGGAAAATTACAATTATTGACTTTTGGGCTTCTTGGTGTAAGCCTTGTAGAATTGAAAACCCAAACGTGGTGAAGCTTTATAATAAATATCACGATAAAGGTTTAAATATTATAGGAGTTTCTTTAGATAAGAAAACGCAAAAAGACAAATGGCTTAAAGCGATTGAGGATGACAAATTAGCTTGGCAGCACGTTTCTAACTTAGAGTATTGGAATGAGCCTATCGCTAAGCTTTATAACGTAAGATCTATTCCTGCAACTTTTATTTTAGATGAAGATGGAAACATCATTGCCAAAAACCTAAGAGGAAAAAGACTTGAAGATAAAATAGCAGAATTGCTAGACTAATTCAAGGTTGATCATAACAAAAAAATCCCCGTTTTCATGGGGATTTTTTTTCTTCAAACGATCTTAAATATTATTCACTCAGGATAGAAAAACGAACGTTCACTTTTACATTAATATCCATTTCTCCTAGAGATATAGTAGGCTCACCTCCTCCACTGCTTTCTGTTTGGCTCATCGCTACACTTTTATAGGCAACAGGATAAGGCTGTGAAGAACTTACTTCCGAAATATGGAGTACCGTACCTAATTTATGACCTAAGGCACTTACATAGTCTTCCGCTTTAGCTTTAGCATTTTGAATCGCTTTCTTTCTAGCTTGAGATTTTAATTCCTCCATAGTAGAAGCGCCAAATTGAATCCCATCTATCCTATTAATTCCTGTAGCTAACAAACCAGAGATCACCTCTTCGTACTTGTCTAAATCTTTTAACTTAATAGAGATGGCTTGATTGGATACATAATTATAGGTTTTGGTTTGATATTGATAGTTTTTGTTAACATTTAAATACTCTGTGCGAACATATTTATCATCGATTCCACTTTTCTTTAAAAATTTAAAAACGCTTCTCACGTCTTTATCTACGGCATTTTTAACTTCTTCGGCAGTATTGCCTTCGTGCTCTACTCGAATACTCAAATTTACTTCATCTGGACTCGCCATAAGGCTTCCTTCCCCTACTACTTGAACTCCCGTAGGCTCGTTTTGAGCGAAACTGCTGATTGATGTCATGATTAAAATACTTAAAATTAGTTTTTTCATTATTATAGGTTTTCTATGGTATTCCAATAAGGGTACCAAATATTAAATTTTATCTGTTTTTTTCAAAATAATAAGAACTGCGATAGGAATAAGTAGTAGAAAAACCATCATTAAATGCTCGGTAAAAATCCAAGGCGAAAGTATCAAGGTAAGAAAGTAACCTCCCATTGCGCCTCCAAAATGAGCATCGTGCCCTACATTATCTTGCCTACTTTTCATTCCGTAAAGGGTGTAAAGCAAATATCCAATTCCAAAAACATATGCGGGGATAGGAATGATAAAAAATAAACCTAACATCATATCGGGTTGTAATAAAATAGCCGAATACAAGACGCCCATTACCGCTCCACTGGCTCCTACCGCCGTATAAAAAGGCTCGTCCTTATGAAAGAAATACGCAAATAGATTACCCAGCAATAAACTTCCTAGGTAAATAAGAAGAAATTGGGCCGCGCCCATATTGAAAATTACCACATTGGCAAAAAAGTATAAGGTTAGCATGTTTACAAATAGATGAGATATGTCTACATGCAAAAATCCTGAAGTAAAAAAACGAATTTTTTCTCCTGCCTTAATCTTACCTATATTAAACTTATATTTTTCAAAAAATTCCTGATCATTAAATCCCTTAAAGGAGGCTATTCCGTTAATAGCGATGATGACCAAAGTAATGATTTCTATATCTCCCATGTGCAATGTTTGTTAGTATTCAAAGATACATTATCTTTGCAAAAATTCTATTCCTAATGCAAAGATTAGCATATGGATTGGTTTACCCCATCCTCTGGTTAATATCCATTTTACCCTTCAGACTTTTATATGCTTTTTCCGATTTTCTGACTTTTCTCATATACCATATCGTTAGGTATAGAAGAAAAACAGTTGTCTATAATTTAAGCTTAGCATTTCCTAAAAAAGACGAAATAGAGCTTAAAGCTATTGAAAAGAAGTTTTATAAACACTTTACGGATCTCTTTCTAGAAACCTTTAAAAGTTTAAGTATTTCCGATAAGGAATTAAAAAAGCGCTTTGTCATTAAAAATCCGGAAGAGCTGGAAAGACTAGAATCTCTTCAAAAAAGCTACGTCATCCTCATGGGGCACTACGCCAGTTATGAATGGGTAAACGCCTTGCATTTTTACGGACTTTCATTTAAAGCCTATGGCGTTTATAAACCCATAAAAAATAAGTATTTTGATAATTTAATAAAAAGAATACGGTCTAAATACGATACACACATGTTGGCGAGCAAAAGCGTCCCTAAAAAGATGTTGAGAAACCAACAAGCAGGAACTTTGGCTAGTTATGGGATGGTAGCAGACCAGTCTCCTAAACGCAAAGAAGCCAAGCATTATGTGAATTTTTTACACCACGAAGTTCCCGCTTTTGTAGGAGCAGAATATATTGCAGAACGCTTAGATTTAAGTATGACTTACCTACACGTAGAAAAAGTAAAACGCGGTCATTATGAAGCTAAGTTTGTACCACTTTCTGATGAACCTCAACATGTAGAAAGTTATCAAATTACAGATCTTTACTTTAAGCTTCTAGAAGATCAAATCACAAAAGAACCAGCATATTATCTTTGGACACATAAACGGTGGAAACATCGTTTAGACAAATAATTTTAACAAAAATAAAAGAATTAGATTTTAGTTTTATATTTGCGCATATTCATATCCATGGGCAAACTAATCTATTACATCATTTATCCTTTATTATGGCTCATTTCGATTTTGCCATTTCCTCTATTCTATTTACTCTCAGATTTTTTCTACTTCTTAGCCTATTACCTTATTGGCTACCGCAAAGAAGTGGTAAAAAGCAATCTGAAATTATGTTTTCCTAAAAAGACAGATAAAGAATTAAAAAGCATAGAAAAGGCCTTTTATCATCATATGTGCGATATGTTTTTAGAGATGATTAAAACCTTAAGCATTTCTGAAAAACAACTTAAAAAGAGATTTGTTTATAAAAACGTGGAGGAATTTCGACGTTTAGAAGAGAATTCTCCCGGAGTTATTGTGATGTGCGGTCATTACGCGAGTTACGAATGGGCAACCGCCATCAATTATTACGATACCAATAACAAAGGATATGCTATATATAAGAATCTGAAAAATGAATATTTTGATCAATTAATCAAAGATATTCGTGCCAATTTAGGAACCACTCTCATTAATAGTAGAGAGGCAATACCTACAATGCTTCGGAATAAAAGAGACGGTCAAAAAGGAAGTTATTATATGATTTCAGATCAGTCTCCAAAAAGGAGTAAAATTAAGGCTTGGAGCAACTTTATGGGCGTAGAAACTCCCGTGTTTACGGGATCTGAAGCCATGGCCAAAAAACTAGGTTTTGCGGTCTTATATTTAAAAGTTGAAAAAGTAAAACGTGGGTTTTATGAAGCTACTTTTTCTACGTTGGCAGAAAACCCTAAAGAATTTGAAGATTTTAAGATTACCGAAATCTTTTTTAAGGAGCTAGAAAAGCAAATTAAAAACCAACCCGAATATTACCTCTGGACGCACAAGCGTTGGAAATTTAATAAGAAGGATTTTTAAATTGAGATTAATTTTTGGAACTTGAACAATAGCTTTTACTTCATCCCATTAAAAAATAATTAACTATACTATTGCGTCTTATGAAAAAATCTACAACCTGAGAATCTTAATGTTAACAAACCTTATTGGATTTATATTTTTATCCATCATTTCTTGTCAGTCAAAAAAGTCCCAATCAAATTCTACATCAAAATTTTTTACCGATTCGATTTACAGTGAACATTTAAATGAATACCAGAAGCATAACGTTTATCTGCCTAAAGGTTTTGATAGAGATAAAAACTATTCAATTATATACGGAACAGATGGTAATAAAAATCTTGAAAATAGTTCTATCAAAAAGAACTTAGACTCTTTAATTGAGAATCACATAATCAAACCTATTATTTACATTGGCAGTCACTCTAATGATAAAATTGCTGACAGTACCAGCGTGAGAGATAACGACGGCAATAAAATATATCTACACTATCGCAATTTTGAATATGTTGAACAAGATTACTTGGAATTAATTAACCCCAACCTTGCTGACAGGTTTAAAAATCATATGTTATATTTTAAAGATGAATTAATACCACAAGTTGAAGAAAAATTGAATCCAAATAGTACAAAAAAAGACAGGCTTTTCTACGGTGTTTCTAATGGAGCTGGGTTTGGAGCAAATTTATTAAATAAACCCGTTGTGCATTTTAAATAATACTGATTTTTATGTTATTGATGTTTCTATTAAATATAAATCTATTGATATA
>NZ_JAVHUL010000035.1:0-5462 GCF_031085155.1 Mesonia profundi
TTTTTGCACTTCCCATTAGCTTCTCCTGTTCCGTAATTGAGCCGTATACAAAGCTCCTGCCCTCTTTATGCCGATTGCCGCTTGACCAGTAAATAGGTATCACGTCAAGTTCTGTTCTCTCAGGACCGCCCATCCTTCGATTTTGACAATACTGAAGTTGTTCACGACACTTCTTCAAGGGTTCACTCACATCTAGTTCAGCTTCTTTGCTCCTACCATAGCAGACTACTCACAGTATAACAGCGGTAGCGCCTTTGACCTTATCGCTCAAGACCGACCCGTGAAAGGCAAGCCCCATAAGGCGGTTTGTCTGGTGTGCCTATACACTCCCAGCCGAGAGACCAATCCCCATAATCTTCTTTCGTGCTTCCACCCGAAACCAGTGCCGGGGTCGTTTCTGAAAATATATGAGACTCTCATCTCAATTACAGTTTTGTTGTTCCTACATTTATCACTAAATTGTATCCCGAAGCAACACAGGACACACAACTACTGGCAACACCGTGTATAAAAAATTGCTACTTTTAGCTTAACCAAAGTTTGTTGCTTTTTTGCAAACTGCTGAATTTCCGTTGGAAATTCCTCGTTCACAAAATCGCAACTTTTCATACACAAAGACGTTAGCTACAAGCTGAAGAAACATTGAGATACTACATTGGAGCATATTATTTAATTAAACTTCGTGATTCCAATTTTGGAACTTACGAAGGAAAAAAATTGCATACTTGTAGTGCTTGCATAAACGATTCCTTTTTTGACGCTTGGTCAATTTCGTGGGCGGAAGACGGAAAAAATGTTGATGCAGAAACCAAATCGGACTTTAATCTTAATGACAAGCTGATTAAAGAAATTCAGAATTGGACGGACAAAAAAATAGAGGAAAACAAAAGCTTAGCTCTACAATAAAATCCTGACTTTAAGAAACTCTCCCGAAACAAAAAAATGCTGCTATTCCGTAAAAACATCGTTAAGAGTGCATTTTTGAGTGGTTATAAAGGGTTGTAAAACAGCGGTGAAAATCGACAATTCAAAAAAAGTTGGTTAGGTAGTATGGACTTAAAAAAATCTATAGAGTGTTGTGACAATTACTCCTTTAAAGTCGGGTAAACGAACAGATAACAATTGTTTTACTTCTACTACTTTAAAATTAAAAGGCGCAGCTAATAGGTTGAGACCACTTTGCTTTTTCAATCTTGTTCCTTGCCCAGAAATAATGTCTTTATTGGACGTAAAATCTCCTTCTGGAATATGCTCTGTTAAAATCACATATTTAAAGTCGATTAACTTAGTCAGCACACGTTCTACTTCCGCATTCGATAAATGTTGTAATACTTGTCTTAGTATGGCACAATCCCCAGAAGGCAAATCAGCTTCAGCAATATTTATGCAATGAAATTCTAAATGATCTTCCTTAAATTTTTCTTTATTTCGTTCTATAAGAGCTGGGACAATATCTACCGCCACATACTTTTTAGTGTACGAAACCAACTCTTTTCCGACATTAAAATCTCCACACCCCAAATCACATAGGCTAAGCGGACTTTTAAAAGAAGTCAAAAACGAACTTAGAATCTCTATATAGGGATTTACAATTTTAGGATGATGCGAGCCTAGACCCGAATAGAAATCAGTGTTATTAGTCCCCCAAAGCTTCTTTTCATACACCTGTTCCATCGCCTCTTTGGTGGGCCAAGGCTGCTTTGTTTTATTTTCTTTCTTCATCAACAAACTAGGATTCTAAAACAATTGTAACATTCTTTTTAGTGGTTTCCAAATGTAAAATTAAAAGAAGACTTTTCTGAATTAAATATAGGCTTATTAGGCAACGCAGAGAGTTTCTGAAATAAATCTGTTTTCCCTATTTTTGAGCACTTCTGAATTTCAATAACTTCCCTATAATTTTCTTACTTTTACCAGTAGCGACAAACCGATGAGCTTACGAATTATAGAATTATGCGGATTTAACGGAAGATAAATGAATTTCAAATCAAGAATTTACGTAACGACCATCGCCTTATTTATAGGCGTTTTAGCTTCTGGGCAATCCCACAGCGAGAAAAATTTTGAAATCTCTACATTTCTGGAGAATTTAAACAAAGAGGATTTTTCGGGAGTGATTTTAGTGGCTCATAAGGATAAAATTATCCAGAAACGCGCCTACGGATATTCGAGTATAGAATTTAAGATAAAGAATACTACCGAGACGAAATTCAATATTGCCTCTATTACCAAAATGTTTACCGCTGTTGCGACCTTACAACTCTACGAGCAGGGAAAATTAAAGCTAAACACTCCTATTGGCAACTATTTACCGGACTATCCCAATAAGTTGGTTAGAGACTCCGTAACGATTCATCAATTACTCACCCACACTTCAGGACTTCATAATTTTTATGTCGCAGACCGTGATCAGATGAAGAATTCGGCCTATAGGAAAATATCAGATTTTGTACCACTTTTTGTCAAGGACACGCTTTTGTTTACCCCAGGCACTGATTACGCTTATAGCGGAACGGGATTCGTCATCATAGAAAAAGTCTCTGGTGAAAATTATTACGATTATGTAAAAAATCATATTTTCAAATCGGCCGGAATGCCAAATACTACCGAGTTAGCCGTGGATTCTATTGTAAAAAATAAGGCGAGCGGTTACACTTCACTTCGATGTTTGGAGAAAGTAAAACCCTAAAAAAGAATGACTACTACTAAACAAATGCCTCGCCAGCGGGTTTTCATTATTAGACTGCAAAAGATTTATTTCATTTCTCCAAAGCTTTACGGAATTTTCAACTTTTAAATGAAGAAACGACTAGACTCATGTTTAAACCGAAAGTAAAAGGATATAACACACATGTAGGCTACGGAATTGATGTCGACCAAAGGTATAATCAGACTATTCTGGGTCATAGCGGTGGTTGGTACGGCATTCACACCGAATTGATGGATTTCATGAATGATCATTATACCGTCGTGATTTTATCGAACATCGATGATGATGGAAAAACGGGCGCTGCAAGAGTTGCCAACTTTTTCAAGAAATTATTAGCGGATAAGAAACTGGAAAAATGAAATATGAGAAACAACTCTGCTTTATAGGAATTCTATTTGGTCTCTATTTGCTAAATTAAGTACTGAAAAACGTTGCCATCAAACTGAAAAATATGAAATATAACGAATGGATTTATCAGCTAAAAATGGAAATTTTGATATTAAAAAGCCAGAGAAAATAAAATTAGCCGAAACGGTTTACAAATATTATTCTAATTCGAAACACAGCTTTGATACAATTTTAAATTAGTCGTGTCCGACTAAGATATAAGACCTGCCCGTATCGAAACAATACGTTCGGGCGGGCCGCTGCCCGCCCGTTCCGTTTGGACGGGCGCTGAAAGAGATAAGACATAAGACTTGATTCTTAATAACCTGATAATTAGATTAAATTGATTAAGCATTCGTATTAATTTTTAAATTTCAATGGTAAACTTAATAGCAAGCTGTCACTTAATAAAAAACCTCTAAACGCCTTTTATATTTGAATCAACGGAATTCTGTAATGTTTTAATCGGACACTAATGATTTTAAATATATATTTATTCTGCGGCCATCCGTAACATTACTTATAAAATACTGCTTTCATAGTGGGAAGAAACCGACAATTTCATTACTCCAGATATTTTTTAAAATACCTTCTAGCTTCCTTCATGACCTTGGGTGCTAAAATTAAGGTCGCGATCATTGTGGGAATAGCCATTAATGCAAAGAAACTATCAATGAGGTTGATCATCGCGCTCAAAGAAGTCGTTGCACCCAGTAAGATACTTATAATATAGACGTAGTTGTAATAATGTTTATATTCAGCACCGGCAAGATATGACAGACATTTTGTGCCGTAGTAAGAAAAAGAAAATAAGGAAGAAATGCTAAAAGCTGCAATACACAACAATAAAATATAATCGCCCACATAAGGAATAGAATCCTTAAATGCGGCTGCTGTTAAACTCACTCCGTTTACATCTGAAGTTTGCCAAATTCCCGTAACTAAAATAGAAAGTGCAGTTAATGTACAAACCACCAAGGTGTCTATTGCTGGTCCCAACATAGCTACAAGTCCTTCCCGAATTGGTTCTGAAGTTTGACTGGCTCCATGCGCCATAGTTGCGGTTCCTATGCCTGCTTCATTAGAAAAAGCACCTCTACGGATTCCGAGGATAATCAAGCCTCCTAGAACTCCGCCAAGCATTGGGTCACCTTTATAGTTTTCCGCAGCAAAGGCATCTGTAAAAATCATGGAAAAATATTGAGGAACAACCTCAAAATTGACCACAAGTATGGTGATTACTGAAATAAAATACAGGACAATCATGGCTGGTACCAAGCGAGAAACTGTTTTGCTGATACGCTGTATACCGCCTAGGATAACGACTGAAGTTAAGATGACGAGAACGATTCCTATGATGAGATTAGTGCCCAATCCAGTAGCAATATCATTGGGTTCTAGTAAAATAAAATTGATGGCTTGAGTGAGCTGATTGACATTAAAAACTGGAAGGGCGCCAACCAACCCAGCGATACTGAAAAGGACAGCTAGAAACTTCCATTTCTTTCCCAGGCCTTCTTCTATAAAGTACATCACGCCACCTTGGAGTTTCCCTTGAGTATCTTTTCCGCGGTACATGACTGCAAGCGTATTTGTGAAAAATTTGGTAGCCATTCCTACGAAGGCACTAACCCAAAGCCAGAAAATAGCACCCGGTCCACCTAAAGTAATGGCAACGGCAACGCCGGCAATATTCCCCATACCAACGGTTGAAGAAAGTGCGGTAGAGAGTGCCTGAAAATGATTGATTTCTCCTGGGTCATCAGGATTATTAAATTTTCCTTTAAGGACATCTAACGCATGCCCTAAATATCTAAAAGGCAGGAAATTTGATAAGATAAGTAAATATAATCCGCCTCCAACTAATAAAATAATCAAAGGAAATCCCCACATTGCTGATGCGAATTGAGAGGTGATTTTATCTAATGCTTCCATAAACTTTATAATGCTGATTTAGGAAACCTACACACTTTCCAAGCAGAAGATTTCTCAAGAATATATATATAGAACATCCTAATTCGAAAATTGATTTGGCTTGTATAAATTCTTACGCAATAACAAATACTAATGCCTATGTCTATTTTAGATCTATTACTCTACCAAAGTTATACATTGAAATTGTCATCCATCATTTAAGTAAACGTAATCTTTTTTTAATAAATTAAAAAAGTTACATAAAGGTCTACACATAAAAAACAAAACCTCCTGATTTACAAGAGGTTTTGCATATTAAAAGTGACCTCGGAGGGATTCAAACCCCCAACCCTCAGAGCCGAAATCTGATGCGCTATTCAGTTGCGCCACGAGGCCTAATGTTATTCTTTCTCCATCTTCTTCCTGCAGCAGACTTAAGATATTTTTCTCT
>NZ_JAVHUL010000035.1:5562-33734 GCF_031085155.1 Mesonia profundi
TACTTTCTTTGATGCGCCCCGCCCGAACGTGACTAACGTCAGTTAGGATCGGGCGGGTATTCAGTTGCGCCACGAGGCCTAATGTTATTCTTTCTCCATCTTCTTCCTGCAGCAGACTTAAGATATTTTTCTCTAGCTCTCGCTTCTGCTTGCGTATTGTATTCTTCTGTATGAACTACCTCCCAAGGAACAAATGCTTTTGTGGATGTATTTCTTTTACTGTTATGCTCAGAAAGACGTTGCTCTATATCTTTAGTCATTCCTACATAGAAACGGTCAAATTTAAAACTATATAGAACATATACAAAATGCATTAGGTACTTTCTTTGATGCGCCCCGCCCGAACGTGACTAACGTCAGTTAGGATCGGGCGGGTATTCAGTTGCGCCACGAGGTCAGTATCATTCCTGCGAAGGCAGGAATCTCATCATTATGTACTCCAATATACTTTAAGGAAATATCCTACTATATAAGCACAATGATTTTTTCTTATTTTATCCTAATTTCTTTCTTACAATAGCCGAAATCGTTTTTCCATCTGCTTTTCCTGCTAGTTTCCCGGAGGCCATTCCCATCACTTTTCCCATATCTTTCATACTCTCAGCTCCGGTTTCAGCGATAATCGCTTCTACCTCAGCTTCAATCTCGGCTTCGCTTAACTGTGTGGGTAAAAATGCAGCAATCACCTCCGCTTGCTTTTCTTCTGGTTCAGCAAGATCGGCTCTGTTTTGCTCTCGGTAAATTACAGCGCTATCTTTACGCTGCTTCACTAGCTTTTGAACTAGCTTCATTTCTTCATCTTCAGAAAGCTCTTGTGCATTGCTTTCTGTTTTCGCTAATAGGATTCCGCTTTTAACTGCTCTTAGAGCTTCTAAAGCCACAGTATCTTTTGCCTTCATAGCAACTTTCATCTGCGTCATTACTTCTTTCTCTAAACTCATAGTTTTTTATTTGGAGCACGAAGATAAGTATTATTGCGTAAAAAACCCGAAGCTATTTTTAAAATAACTTCGGGTGATAATTATGTTCGATTTATAGTTAAATCAACAACCCTGAGGGATTAATCTACATTATCGTGTAAAAATGAATTGTTGCTACGCAAACTCACCTCATCATTGCTGTCTTTACTAATACTAGTTCTCGACAATTTATCCTGACTAGGAGAAGAATTATCTAAATCTAAACCTGCTCTTTTGTAAGCCGGCTGCTTTTCAATCTCGTCTATACTGCTTTGATTATTTCTAAACTTGTAGTTGAAACTCTTCATTCTAGCACGTCTTTCTTCCGCTCTAGCGATAAGATCTTCAGAAATAGGATTGTTAAGAGGATCCTCATCTGCCGCTTCTGGAGTTGGTTTCTCCTCTACAGGCTGAGTGGTCTTTTTCATAGGCTCAGCTTCTCTTCTAGCTTCTGGCTTTTTAGGCGCAGGAGTAGCTTTTGGAGTCTTAGGTTTTGCCTCATTGATGGTGTTTTCTAACTCCATATAATCCTCTAGGCTGTAACGTTTTTCTCCGTTGCCGGAAGTGTTTCCAGAAATTTCTATTTCCTCCTGCACTTCGATCTCCTTCGTATCTTCTTCAGAAAGGTCGTAAATAATCTTTTCTGATTTTTCTTCAGCCTTAGGCTCCTCTTTCGGAGTTTCTTTTACTTCCTCTGTTTCTTTTAAAGGAAAATCGAACGTAAACATCGCTTGAGATTCTTCTCCTTCTGAAGAAACTTCGGTAGCCTCCACTTCCATATCATTGATCTCCTCTGAAGAATCTATAATCACGAAATCTTCTTCGTTATACGTTACTTCTTCGTAAGAAACATCTAAATTTTTTATCAACTCAGACGTCGGAATCAAATTCATTTTATCCAATTCCGCCGAAGGCGCATCTTTCCTAGGTTCTGCTTTTTTAGGCTCTTCTTCCAACACATGAACTACCTTTTCTGGCGCTGGTGCTGGAGCTTTTTCTACTGGAGCGCTAAAACTAGGAGAAGCATTATTCTTTTTTGTAGTTAAATCACGCTCTGCTTTTTGCTCATCTTCTAAGGTATGAATGATCTTTTTGGTCTCTGTATTTACAATTACATTTTGCTGCTCTACATTAAAACCTGTCGCAATAATAGTTACCGAAATAGACTCTTCTAAACTCTCGTCATCACCAACCCCCATAATGATATTGGCACTATGACCAGCTTCTGCTTGGATGTGATCATTGATTTCTCCAATCTCATCTATCGTAATCTCTTCAGATCCAGAAACGATAAGCAATAATACATTTTGAGCACCACTAATTTTATTATCGTTTAACAATGGAGAATCTAAAGCTTTTGCAATCGCTTCTTTCGCTCTATTGCTTCCAGAAGCTATAGAAGATCCCATAATCGCCGTTCCGCTATTACTCAACACCGTTTTTGCATCTCTCAAGTCAATATTTTGAGTGTAGTGATGCGTAATTACTTCAGCAATACCTCTAGATGCCGTTGCTAAAACTTCATCTGCTTTAGAGAAACCAGCTTTAAATCCTAAATTTCCGTAAACATCGCGCAGCTTGTTATTATTAATAACGATTAATGAGTCTACATTCTTTCTAAGTCGCTCTACCCCTAATTGAGCTTGATCATTTCTAGTATTACCTTCAAAC
The DNA here is from genome assembly GCF_031085155.1 of Mesonia profundi. GTDB lineage: Bacteria > Bacteroidota > Bacteroidia > Flavobacteriales > Flavobacteriaceae > Mesonia > Mesonia profundi. The sequence continues at coordinate 8,193 of NZ_JAVHUL010000035.1, forward strand.
TGAAACGGAATGGTTACAATCCCCACCGTTAAGATCCCCATATCTTTAGCTTGTTTGGCAATGATTGGAGCTGCACCAGTACCGGTTCCTCCTCCCATTCCTGCAGTAATAAATACCATTTTGGTATTCGTATCGAGCATGTTTTTTAAATCGTCAAAACTCTCTAACGCGGCTTGCTCGCCAATCTCTGGATTGGCACCGGCTCCTAATCCTTCGGTTAGATTAACGCCTAACTGAATTTTTATAGGAACACTCGTGTTTTCCAAGGCTTGCGCATCGGTGTTACAAACTACAAAGTCTACTCCCTTAATTCCTTGTTGGAACATGTGGTTAATGGCGTTGGAGCCTCCGCCCCCTACACCAATGACTTTAATTACGTTGGATTGATTTTTGGGTAAATCAAATGAAATGTCGAATTCTGTGCTGCTCATAATTCTATTGTTTTCGGTATTAATTTTTCTTTTAAGCTATTTTTTTATTCTGCGTTGTCCAAAAAATCCTTGAAATTGTCAAACCATTTTTCAAAAATGTTTTTTCTTGGACCTCTGGGTTCTCTTCGTTCTTCTTCTTTTGGGGAAGCTTCAGGATTTCCTTCTACATCTCCGGCTTCCATTTCTCCTTCTCCTTCTTCAGGAACAAAAGCTTGTGGCTGTTCTGCCTCTAATATTCTTTGCTCCTTCTCTTCTTCTTCTCTCTTTCTTCTTTTATCAATGCTGTTAAGGACTAATCCAACCGCTGTTGCGTACATCGGACTTGTAGTTTCTTCATCAGAATCTCCCGCCAAATGTTCATTGGGGTAACCAATACGCGTATCCATTCCCGTAATGTACTCCACCAACTGCTTTAAATGCTTTAGCTGAGCTCCACCTCCTGTAATTACAATTCCTCCAATAAGCTTTTTCTTCTGCTCTTCGTGACCGTAATTTTTTATCTCTAAATACACCTGTTCTACTATCTCAACCACTCTAAAGTGAATGATTTTAGAAAGGTTTTTTAGCGTAATTTCTTTAGGTTCTCTTCCTCTTAACCCCGGAATAGAAACAATCTCGTTGTCTTTATTTTCTCCCGGCCAAGCTGAACCAAATTTCACTTTTAATAATTCGGCTTGCTTTTCTATAATGGAGCAGCCTTCTTTAATATCTTCCGTAATGACATTTCCTCCAAAAGGAATCACTGCGGTGTGTCTTATGATGCCGTCTTTAAAAATGGCCAAATCTGTGGTTCCGCCTCCTATATCGATAAGGGCAACTCCTGCTTCTTTCTCTTCTTGGCTTAATACTGCATTGGCAGAAGCCAAAGGTTCTAAAGTAACGCCAGACAGTTCTAAACCAGAACTTTTTACACATCTTCCTATATTTCTAATCGAAGATATTTGCCCTACCACCACATGGAAGTTAGCTTCTAGCCTACCGCCATACATTCCTATGGGTTCGGTGATTTCGGCTTGACCGTCTACTTTATATTCTTGCGGCAATACATGGATAATCTCCTCTCCTGGAAGCATCACCAACTTGTGTACTTGATTGCACAAAATGTCAATATCACGCTCACTAATCACCTCATCAGGATTTGCCCTGGTGATGTAATCGCTATGCTGCAGGCTTCGTATATGCTGCCCTGCGATGCCAACGACAACCTCTTCAATTTTCTCTCCTGCATCTACCTCTGCTTCTTGTACCGCTTGTTGTATGGACTGTATGGTTTGGGTAATATTATTCACCACGCCCCTGTGCACGCCCAAGCTCTTAGATTTACCAATCCCCAAAATTTCTACCTTTCCGTATTCATTTTGACGGCCAATCATCGCCACTATTTTAGTGGTTCCAATATCTAATCCTACTGCAATGTCTTTTTCTTCCATAGTAAAACTCCTATCCTTTTTTTGTACAAACCACTTGGTTTTCAAATTTTAAATTCACCCATTTATAGGCGTCCAATTGATCATCTAACAATGCTTTTTTATAAAAAGCTTTTAAATTGTTTATTTTCTTCTCTATTGAATTTGCTTCACCAAATAAGATTTCAAAATCGTACAATCTCATTTCTAATACATATTCTCCTTTTGAATTTCTTTTGATAAGGGTAATATGCTCTTTTAAGAATTCATCTTTCTCTATTTTCGCTACTAGCGGGTACACTTCTGCGATATTTTCTTTCTCTATATTCTTAATAAATGGCACTCTAGCCGAAAAATTTGTGGACAATGGCATACTTTTACCGTTCACATCAATATAATACGATTCATTTCCATAAACTCTAGCAATGGGCCTCCTCTGCGTAATTACTGCTCCAAGCCTCCCATTTACAGTAAGATACACCTCTGCATCTTCAATCATTTCATTGGTATCCAATCGGTTTTCTATCACCTTCAAATCTAGAATATCTTTTGCCAGGTTTTGAACCGAATCCTGATTTTGTATTAACAACTTATTAACTGCTGCCTCAGTGACATACAGGTTTTCATCATTGGTAAAATGCACCTCTATGCGCTCTATGTTTCTTTTCTTATTTCTAGCCGAAGAAAAGCTGTATAAAAACACCACTAGCACCAATAATGCGAAAGCTTTTATGTAATTCCAATTAACTTTCATGGTTTAACGCAATTTTAATTTTTTTAGCCTCATCTCCTATGTCTCCTGCTCCTAGCAACAAAATTACTTCTGCAGAAGTCTCTTTAATCTTCTCTAAGACTAAGTCTTTAGTTATCAGGCTTTTTTGTTCATTTTTAATCTTCCCCAACAACATCTTGGAATCTACTCCCTTAATGGGTTGTTCTCGTGCTGGATAAACTTCCAATAAAGCAACGGCATCAAAAGCCGATAAACTGGCAGCAAATTCGTCGGCAAAATCTTGTGTTCTGCTATATAAATGCGGCTGAAACACAGCCAACACTTTTTTATTAGGATGCATTTCTCGCACCGCTTGGTAAATAGCATCTATCTCACTGGGATGATGTGCATAATCTTCAATCAGCACTCTATCCTCGTTTCTTAAGTGATAGGTAAACCTTCTTCTTACTCCTTTAAAACTAGATAATGTTTTTGACGCTTTCGCGGAATCAACCCCAAATTTAATCGCCATAGCGAAGGCCATCGCCGCATTCATTAAATTGTGTTTCCCAGGAAGGCTAAACTCAATTCCCTTTATCGTTTTCTCTGGCGTTTTAAAGTCGAAAATATAAACCCCGTTATCGATAGAGATATTTTGAATTTGATAATCTGAATCTTCCGCAAAGCCTAAAGAATTTCCTTGAAGCGGTAATGCTTCCGCATAGAAAAAATCTTCTTGATTCGGCACTTTTGCGATAAAAGCTCTAAACGAGTTTTCTAACTCTTCTTTATTTCCATAAATATCCAAGTGATCTGCATCCATGGAGGTGATGGCGGCAATATTTGGCGAAAGTTGCAAGAAAGAACGATCAAACTCATCGGCTTCTACCACGACGGCTTCATTCCCGTCATTGATAAAATTGGTTTGGTAGTTCTCACTTATTCCGCCAAGGAAAGCCGTAAGCTTTACTCCGCACTGTTTCAAAATATGTGCTAAGATGGCAGTTGTCGTGGTTTTCCCGTGGGTACCAGCAACCGCTAAGGTTGGAATATCTTTTGTAATTAGTCCTAAAATTTCTGCTCTTTTAAGAATAGGAAATTGGTGTTTTACAACATACTGATACAATAGATTTTCCCTTGAAACAGCGGGAGTATATATGATTAAAGTCTTGTCTTTGTCTTCTAAATTGGTTAAAACCTGAGGTATTTTTTCCGTAAAAGAAATCTCAATCCCTTCGGTTTCCAATTCTTTGGTAAGCTGGGTGGGAGTTTTATCATAACCGCTCACCTGCTTTCCGTTGGCATGAAAATAGCGCGCAATAGCACTCATCCCAATCCCCCCGATGCCGAGAAAGTAAATCGTCGATATGTTGTTTAAACTCTTCAAGTTATGATTTTATAATATGTTCAACCGCATCCACAATGTCTTTGGTAGCATTGGGTTTGGCCAGTTTTTTAATATTTTCGGCAAGCTGTTGTTGCTTGTTTTCATCTTGCAACAAACCTGCAAAGGTATTCTTAAAACGCTCTTTTAATTCGCTTTCTTTTAGATAAATCGCAGCCTCATGTTGAGCGATAGCCTGAGCGTTTTTAGTTTGGTGGTCTTCAGCCACATTGGGCGAAGGGATAAAAACAACTGGTTTTCCCACCACACATAATTCACTTACAGAGCCTGCTCCTGCACGCGAGATGATTAAATCCGCGGCAGCGTAAGCCAAATCCATTTCATTTAAAAATTCATGTACCTGCACGTGTTCATTCGCTGCATAGGCTTTAAATTTTTCAAAATAGAGTTTCCCCGTTTGCCAAATGAGCTGCACATTTTGCTCCTTAAAAAAAACAAGCTGCTCTTCTACAAGTTCATTGACTCTTTTGGCGCCCAAACTTCCTCCTAAAATAAGCACCGTTTTTTTATTTGGATCTAAAGCAAAATGCTTCAGTGCTTTTTCTCTTTTATCGGTAACCTCTAATAAATCTTGCCGCACTGGATTTCCCGTAAATACAATTTTTTCCGCAGGGAAATAGTTCTCCATGCCTTCATAAGCCACACAAATCTTTTTGGCGTCCTTTGCCAACCATTTATTGGTAATTCCCGCATAAGAATTTTGTTCCTGAATAAGCACCGGAATTTTCTTTTGACTCGCCGCCTTCAATAAAGGTCCACTCGCAAAGCCTCCCGTTCCAATCACCACATCTGGTTTAAATTGCTTCAAAATCTGATGTGATTTATACAAACTTGAAATCAGCTTTAGCGGAAAACTTAAATTATCCAACGTAAGCTTACGCTGAATACCGCTAATCCAAAGTCCTTTAATTTCATAACCCGCCGCAGGTACTTTTTGCATTTCCATACGGTCTTTAGCGCCCACGAAAAGAATCTCGGCATCGGGGTTTCTGCGTTTAATTTCATCAGCAATCGCAATCGCCGGATAAATATGTCCGCCTGTTCCTCCACCAGATAATATGACTCTCAATGTACTCATATCGCTTCGCTTAAAACCTCTAAAGGATTATCTAAATTTTCTCGTTCTTCGTCTTCTAAATCTTCTTCTTGTAATTTTATCTCTTCACGTTTAGCGCTCACACTTAAGACAATTCCCAAGGCCACACAGGTCATCCAAATGGAAGATCCCCCGCTACTTACTAAAGGTAAAGTTTGTCCCGTTACCGGAAATAATTCTACTGCTACCGCCATATTAATCAAGGCCTGAAAAATAATAGGCAAGCCTACGCCAATCACCAATAGTTTCCCGAAAACGGTATTGGATTTTGTGGCGATAATCACCAACCTAAAAAGAATCAACAAATAGGCAAACATCACTCCAAAAGCGCCTACTAAGCCCATTTCTTCCACAATAATGGCATAAATAAAATCTGATGAGGATTGCGGTAAAAAGTTTCTTTGCACACTTTTTCCGATCCCTGTTCCCACAACTCCGCCTCGAGCGATAGCTATTTTTGCTCTTTCTATTTGATAGTCTTCTTTGGTATCTTCCCCATTAGAGAAGTTTTCAATCCTGTTCATCCACGTATCCACCCGGTTAGGAAAAACTCCTGGAAAGGCTTTCGCCGAAAGAATAAAAATAGTAAGTATCATCACCGCCGAAAGCATGATGATTCCTAAGTACTTTAAAGGATATCCTCCTAAAAATACCAAGGTAAAAACCATGGTAAAAATAATGGCTGCGGTAGAAAAGTTCGCCGGAAGAATTAAACCTATAATCAACCCCACAGGAACCCATAATGGCAAAATGGTCTCTTTAAAAGTGACCTTTTTATCTTTGAGTTTAGACAAATACCTCGCTACATAAATAAGCAATATTACGGCCGCTGCAGTAGAGGTTTGGAAGGTTTTATTAATGATAGGTATTCTAATCCATCTACTCGCATTGGCGCCGTCAATTGTATTTCCTTGCGCCAAGGTGTATAAAAGCAGAATGAAAATAATAGGCAATAAAATAAGTGACAAGCCTTTAAAATAATGGTAGGGGATTTTATGAATCCCATAAATCAACATAAAGCCTAACACCAAATAAGCTAAGTGATATAACAAATAGCTAAACGTACTTCCATCCCCATATAAATAGGCCAGATTACTACTAGAACTATATACCGGAATAAATGAAAATATAGCCAAAAGCGCTGCTATAGCCCAAATGACTTTATCTCCTTTTAAATAAAAGAATATATTCTTAGATGATATGTCTGTCTTTCTTGCCAACTTTTATAACTGTCTTACAGCATCTTTAAATTGTCTTCCTCTGTCTTCGTAATTTTTGAATAAATCAAAACTCGCACATGCAGGAGAAAGTAAAACCGTATTTCCTTTATCGGCTAAATGATAAGCCATTTGCACCGCTTCTTGCATCGACTTGGTTTCTACCATGGTTTCCACACAATTACTAAACGAGTTGATGATTTTTGTGTTGTCTACACCCAAACAAATAATTGCTTTCACCTTTTCATTAACTAACGGAAGCAATTCTTCGTACACATTTCCTTTGTCTACACCACCTACAATCCAGATGGTTTCTGGCTGCACACTATCTAAGGCATAATAAGTCGCGTTGATGTTGGTCGCCTTAGAGTCATTGATGTATTGCACGTGATTAATCTTTAATACACGCTCCAAACGATGTTCCACTCCCTGAAAACTCTCTAAGCTTTCACGTATCGTTTGCTTTCTAATTTTTAATAATTGTGCAACAGTAGAAGCTGCCATGGCATTTTTAGTGTTGTGTTCTCCTTTTAGGGCTAATTGATCTTTGTGCATTATAAATTCTTTGTTATCTAATTTTATATAAATTTTATCATCTTTTAAATAAGCTCCTTCTCCTTCGTGCTCCTTTAAACTCATAGGAAGCTGTATGGAGCTTATTTTATTTTTTTTGAGCCAATTGCAAATCGTTTCATTATCGGCGTCATAAATAAAGTAATCTTTGTTCGTTTGATTTTTTACTATCCTAAATTTTGAAGCTACATACTCTTCAAAATTGTTGTGATAGCGATCCAAATGATCTGGGGTGATATTGGTTAATACCGCGATATGCGGATTAAAGGTTTCTATCCCATCCAGCTGAAAGCTACTTAACTCCAACACATAATAATCTGGATTTTTTTCGGCTACATTTTTAGCAAAACTGTCTCCAATATTGCCAGCCATTAACGCATCTAAACCTCCGTTTTTTAATACGTGATAAATCCAAGAAGTTACCGTGGTCTTTCCATTGCTTCCGGTGACTCCTATTAAACTAGCATTGGTATATTTACTAGCAAACTCAATTTCAGAAATGACTTCAATTCCCTTCTTCTTCAGCTTTAACACCAAAGGAACATCGTCTGGAATCCCCGGACTTTTCATCACCAAATCGGCCGTTAAAATCTTGGTTTCGGTATGTTGGTCTTCTTCAAATTCAATTTCTTCCTGAATTAAAATCTGCTTATATTTTAATTCTATCGTTCCGCGATCAGACACAAATACGTCATAGCCTTCTTTTTTTCCAAGAATAGCTGCTCCTAGTCCGCTTTCTCCAGCACCCAATATGACTAACCGCTCTTTCATTATCTTAATTTTAAGGTGATGATGGTGATGATCGCCAATAGGATTCCTATAATCCAAAAACGAACTACAATTTTACTCTCGTGTTGTCCCTTCTTTTGATAGTGATGGTGCAAAGGAGACATCAAAAAGATGCGTTTTCCTATGCCTGTTTTTTTCTTGGTATACTTAAACCAACCTACCTGTATCACTACCGATAAATTTTCCATAAAGAAAATTCCGCAAAGCAAAGGAATCAGTAATTCCTTTCTAGTGGCAATGGCCAACACAGCGATAATTCCTCCAATGGTTAAACTCCCTGTATCTCCCATAAAAACTTGGGCGGGAAAGGTATTGTACCATAAAAACCCGACTAATGCTCCCGCAAAAGCAGTGATAAAAATGGTCATCTCACCAGAATTGGGGATGTTCATCACATTTAAATAATCTGAGAAAATAATGTTTCCCGAAACCCACGCAAACAAACCTAACGTCAAGACAATAATGGCAGAGGAGCCCGCCGCGAGACCGTCAATCCCATCGGTTAGATTGGCGCCGTTAGAAACCGCTGTCACAATAAAAATCACTATTGGAATAAAAATAATCCAAGCGTATTTTGCATAAGAAGGATTAATCCAAGAAATCAAGTTCGCATAATCAAACTCATTTCCCTTTACAAATGGAATCGTCGTTTTAGTGGATTTCTCCTCTTTGTTTTGACTGATGTCTTTCTCGATAAGCTGCTCTTGCGCCTGCGGATCTGCTTTTACATGCTCTTTAATGGTAATATCTGGATGAAAATACATGGTCGCTCCCACGATAATCCCCAGTCCTACTTGTCCAATGACTTTAAATTTCCCCTGAAGACCTTCTTTATTCTTTTTAAAGGTTTTGATGTAATCATCTAAAAAGCCGATAGCGCCCATCCAAAGCGTAGTCACAATCAATAGGATGACATAAATATTATCTAATTTCGAGAAAAGCAAAACGGGTATAAGCGTTGAAAAAATAATAATCAACCCCCCCATAGTTGGAGTTCCTGCTTTTTCTTGCTGCCCCTCCAAGCCCAATTCTCTCACACTCTCGCCTACTTGCTTTTTAAGCAGGTAATTGATAATTTTTTTACCAAAAATGGTAGAAATAGACAAAGACAATATGATAGCCATACTCGCTCTAAAGGAGATATACTGAAAAAGCTGCGCCCCAGGCACATCATAATTTTTTTCTAAAAATTCAAATAAGTAGTATAACATCTTACTTTTTATTGTTGTCTTTTATTTGTTAAATTGTTCTAGCATTTCTTGTACAATTTTTATATCGTCAAAATCTGATCTCACTCCGTTTACTTCTTGATAGGTCTCGTGTCCCTTCCCAGCAATCAAAATAATATCTTTAGTATTTGCCATTGCACAAGCCGATTTTATCGCTTGCTTTCTATTGGTTATCGAAATGATTTTACTCCAATTATGCGCTTCTACTCCCGCTTCTACCTCCTCAATAATTCTATCTGGATCTTCGGTACGCGGATTGTCGCTCGTAAATATCACTTTGGTACTTAAATCACTCGCCACTTTTCCCATAATAGGACGTTTCGTAGCATCTCGGTCTCCGCCACAGCCTACCACCGTAATCAATTCTTCATTTTTGGTGCGAATCGCATTGATGGTTTCCAATACATTTTGAAGCGCATCTGGCGTATGTGCATAATCTACAATGGCCGTAATATTTTCCTTAGCGGAAATGAGGTATTGAAACCTGCCGCTAACCGCTTTCAACTGACTTATATATTTTAAATTTTCTAGCTCTTTTAGGCCTAACAAATCCGCGGCAGCGTAAATAGCGCCAAGATTGTAAGCATTAAAATTACCAATGAGCGTAGACCAAACTTCATTGTTATTGATTTTTAATAACAATCCGCTTAATTCATTTTCTATGATCTGAACCCTATAATCAGCGTTGGTTTTTAAAGCGTAGGTTTTCTTAGTCGCTTTGGTGTTTTGCAACATAAAAGCTCCGTTTTTATCATCGCTATTGGTGATCGCAAAAGCTGATTTTGGCAATTCATCGAAGAATTTTTTCTTTACATCGCGGTATTCCTGAAAGCTTTTATGGTAATCTAAATGATCATGAGAAAGGTTGGTAAAAATTCCTCCTTTAAACTCTAAGCCAGCAGTTCTATGTTGTGCGATCCCGTGAGAGCTTACTTCCATAAAGCAAAACTCCACTCCTGCATCGTTCATTTTCTTTAAATACTTGTTGATGGTCAACGAATCTGGCGTTGTTAAACGCGTAGAAAATTCTTCTTCCCCCACTACAATTTTAATCGTAGAAATCAAGCCTACTTTATAACCTGCGAGCGTAAAAAGCTGATGCAATAAAGAAGAAATGGTTGTTTTTCCATTGGTTCCTGTTACGCCAACCAATTTCAACTTCCCGGAAGGTTGTTGGTAGAAATTATTAGCTATCATCGCCAAAGCTTCCTTGCTATTTTCTACCAAGACATAGGTAATTCCGTTAATTTGCTTTGCCGGAAGTTCTTCGCACACAATAGCAATAGCTCCGTTTTCTTCCGCTTTAGCGATAAATTCGTGCCCATCATTCGCTTCGCCGCGAATGGCCACAAAAACATCGTTCAAGGAGATCTTCCTAGAATCGAAATCTATGTTTTGTATCGCCACATTGGTATCCCCAATCACCGATTCTATCGCTACCCTATATAATATGTCTTTAAGTAAAATCAAGTTGTTGTTAGATAAATAGTTTGATTAGACGTTATTTTTTTTCCGCTGATAACGGATTGGTTTCTTACTTTTCCCGCTCCTTTTAGCACCACTTTTAATCCTAAATTTTCTAAAAGAGAAACGGCATCCATCGCTGGTAAACCTTCTACATTAGGCATTATGCTTTTGTATTTTTGAGCCGTGGTATAAAACTGCTCATAGTCTTCTTTTACATTTTTATAATCTACCTCTATGCCTTCATATTCATTGGTGGTAGGCGTATCTGTATAAATTTCTTGTGCAATTTCTTTAAATATGGGAGCCGCTACCGTACTTCCGTAGTAACCAATGTTTCGGTTAGGTTTTGTCACCACTACAATGCAAGAATACTTGGGTTCATCTGCCGGAAAGTAACCCGCAAAAGAAGCTACATATTCAGAAGCGCCATCGCCTTTCCCGTAGCCTGTTAAACAAGTTCCTGTTTTCCCCGCCATTGAAAATTCTTCGGTATAAATATTTGCGCCAGTTCCTTTTAATACGGTATTCTTCATCATCTCCCTTACTTTGGAAGCAGTTTCTTTAGAACATATAGAATTGTTGATTTTTCCTTCTTCGTAATGTTCTACGATCTTATCTCTATTTCTTATTTCTTTAATTAATCGAGGCTTAATCATCACTCCATTATTGGCAATCGCATTATAAAAAGCCAAGGTTTGAAGCGGTGTAATGGTGACTCCGTATCCAAAAGACATCCAAGGAAGCGTAGTTCCATACCAGTTCGCATCGTCTGGATGTGGAATGTGAGGCTGACCTTCTCCTTGTATTTCTAAACCTATTTTTTCGTTAAGACCCATATAGTTAAGACGATTCACTAAAGCTTCCGGGTTATCCTTATATCCTTCGGTAATGAATTTTGAAAACACGGTATTGGAAGAAACCTCAAAAGCTCTTCCTGCAGAAATTTTCCCATATCCGCCATAGCGAGAATCTTTCACTACGCGATCGTAGTATTTTATCCTTCCATTTTCTGAATCAAAAACATCGCTGGTATCTAAAACTTTATCTTCTAAAGCCGCCACCATCGTCATCAATTTAAAAGTAGAACCCGGTTCTTGAGATTCGTAGATTGCGTAATTTCTTTTTTCGTAATACGTCCCTTTAGAAGTTCTCCCTAAATTGGCCATGGCTTTAATTTCGCCTGTCTTAGTTTCCATCACCACCACTGTACCGTGGTCTGCTTCATATTTCTCCAATTGCTTCAATAAAGCATGATGTGCAATATCTTGAATTGTAATGTCTATCGTAGAAACCACATCCAACCCATCTTGAGGCTCTAATTCATTAGCATCCCCAATAGGCTTCCATTGTCCCTTAGCTATTTTCTGCTTTAACCTTCTTCCGTTTTTTCCTTTTAAATAATCATCATAAGCCCCCTCTAATCCGGCTTGACCTCTACCTACGGTGCGTTCTCCTATTTTACCCAAAGGCAATTCTCTCACTGTACGTTGCTCTGAGATAAACCCTCCTTTATAAGCCCCCAAATTAAACATGGGAAACTCTCTCATTTTTACATACTGCGTATAACTTACATTACGCGCCACAAGGTAATACCGGTTTTTATGAGCACGAGCACGTCTTAAATTTTGAGCATAATGCGCAGTAGACTTCCCGAACATCTTAGACAACTCTTCCGCCAAAGGCTTTACATTCTTTTCGAAGTCCACCTGAGAAACGGTTACCGCATCAAATCTAATATCATATTCTGGTACTGAAGTCGCCAATAAGCTTCCATTAGCATCATATAAATTACCTCTGTTTGCAGGAATCACAAAACTTTTATACACTCGCTCTTCTGAAAGTTTTCTATATTTTTCACCATCAACCACCTGAATGTTGATCAACTTAAAGCCTATCGCGAAAGCAAAAAGCAACATCCCGGCTGCCACCAGGTATATTCTTCTTAAGATGCCTTTCTCTGTCGTCATTAGAGGTTAATTTTTATTTTTTGTGGCGGGGTGTTGGACGGCGCAATTCCTGTCCCTTGCACTCTTTTCTCTATTGCGGATTTCATTTTGAGTTGCATCAAGCTTTTTTTTGCCTCGATAGACTCACTTCTCAATTCGCGCACCTCATTATTCATTTTCGCTATAACGTGTACCTTTCTTTCAGCACTATGCGAACAAGCAATCATCACAATAGCTAATAATGTACAGAACAGGATAAAACGCCAATTTTTCATAGCATCATCGTTAATTAAAAACTTCCCTTTTAGTACATTATAAAAACCTTCTTTCATCTTGCTTATAGCTTTACGCCAACTCTTAATCTTGCGCTTCTTGCTCTATTATTTGTTTTAATTTCTTCCGGACTTGGTTTAATTAAGCCTCCAACCTTTTTAAATGGAACTGAAATATTTCCGTAGAAATCTTTTTCAGCCTCCCCTTTAAAAAGTCCGTTTCTGATGTATCTTTTCACCAAACGATCCTCTAGAGAATGGTAGGAGATCAAACTGATTCTTCCCCCTTTTTCTAGCAATTGGTCGGTTTGCATTAAAAACTCTTTTAACACTTCAATTTCTTGATTCACTTCTATTCTAATCGCCTGGTAGATTTGTGCCAAGACTTTAAATTCTTTTCCTTTAAACAAGAAAGGCATCAACAATTCCTTTAACTCATCGCCCGTTTTTATAGGTTCCTCAACGCGAGCACCCACAATCACTTTGGCTAATTTTGGAGAATTTTTTAATTCTCCATATTCATAAAACATTTTCTTAAGCGCTTCTTCGTCATAATCATTAACCACCTCGTAAGCACTTAATAAACCTTCTTGATCCATTCGCATATCTAAGTCGGCATCATAACGCGTAGAGAAACCTCTTTCTGCCACATCAAACTGATGTGAGGAAACGCCAAAGTCCCCTAAAATTCCGTCTACTTTTTTATAGCCTTCAAAGCGCAAAAACTTTTTAATGAACCTAAAATTTTCAGGGATTAGGGTAAAACGTTCATCATCAATAGCATTTTCTCGAGCATCTTGATCTTGATCGAATGCGAGTAAGGTTCCGTTAGGCCCTAGTCGTTTTAAAATTTCGCGAGCGTGTCCTCCCCCACCAAAAGTGACGTCTACATAAACTCCGTCTGGCTTTATATTTAAACCATCCACAGTTTCTTGTAGCAATACTGGATTATGATACTCCAAATTCTCCATTGTTTTCTCCCATTACTTCTTCTGCTAAAGCTCCAAAATCATCTGCAGCATCATCAATAGCAATTTCATATTTACTCTTATCCCAGATCTCTATAATATTTCCCACCGAAGAAAGCACCAACTCTTTACGGAGTTGCGCAAAGTTGAACAAGTCTTTTGGCACCAGCAGTCTTCCATTGGCATCTACCTCTATAATCTTCACCCCTGCGGTAAACCTTCTTATAAAATCATTGTTTTTCTTATTGAAACGGTTCAACGAGTTTACTTTCGCCATCAACTCGTTCCACTGTTTCATAGGATATAACTCCAAGCATGATTGAAATACCGCTCTTTTCAAAACAAAGCCTTCTTCCAATGCCGGAAGCAACTGTTTTTTCAGGGCAGAAGGTAGCATTAGCCTACCTTTGGCATCAATTTTACACTCGTATGTACCTATTAGATTGATCACGCTTCTCTTATTCTATGTCAAATATATTGATTTTTTTACCACTTTTTACCACTTTCTACCACATTGTTAATAAGTTTTGGGTTCAGTAATCGATTAATTATGAGAAACTAAAGGTATAATCAAGGCTAATAAAAGATTTGAAAGTGGGAGAGCTTTGTGCATAAGAGACTTATCTCTCTGAAAAAGAGAACAGAATAAAACCGCGAGGCTTATTTAGGTTTAGGTTTTCTTAAAAATACTTATACTTGTAGAATAATACCTATATTTGCTCTAGCTAACCGGAAGAAAACTGAATGAAACAAGAAATTATATCTGAAGGAAAATTCAGCTATGTAGAAATTGGAGAGGGTACTCCAATTGTTATTCTACACGGTCTTATGGGAGGGTTAAGTAATTTTGACGGCGTTGCCGATTATTTCCCAAAAAAAGGATACAAAGTGGTCATCCCACAATTACCTTTATATTCCCTGTCTTTACTTAAAACCAATGTCGGGAATTTCGCCAAATACATTAAAGAGTTTATCGACTATAAGAATTACGAAGAAGTGATTCTATTAGGAAATTCTTTAGGCGGTCATATCGCCTTGTTAACGACCAAAAAGTATCCCGAAAAAATAAAATCATTAATCATCACAGGAAGTTCTGGCCTATACGAAAGCGCTATGGGAGAAAGCTATCCGAAAAGAGGTGATTATGAATTCATAAAGAAAAAAGCCGAAAACGTTTTTTATGATCCCAAAGTGGCTACCAAAGAAATTGTAGATGAAGTATATGCTACGGTAAATAATAGAAATAAACTAATTAGAACTTTGGCAATTGCAAAATCTGCTATTCGTCATAATATGGCTAAAGACTTACCAAAAATGCATACGCCAACCTGTATTATTTGGGGAAGACAAGACCATGTAACGCCACCCGAAGTAGCGGTAGATTTTGATAAACTTTTACCTAATTCTGATTTATATTGGATTGATAAATGTGGGCATGCTGCCATGATGGAGCACCCAGATGAATTCAATAAATTATTGGATCACTGGCTTACTGAAAGAAACCTATAATCATGGATATTAAATCAGCATCTTTTGTGATGAGCAACAGCCAGGTGGAAAAATGTCCGTCCAGCCAATTGCCCGAATATGCTTTTATAGGTAGAAGTAACGTGGGGAAATCTTCCCTTATCAATATGCTTACCAGCAGAAAAAGTTTAGCAAAAACTTCTGGCCGACCTGGAAAAACGCAGCTTATTAACCACTTTCTTATCAATGAGAAATGGCATTTGGTAGATTTACCAGGCTACGGTTATGCGCGAGTAAGCAAGAGAGACAAGAAAACTTTTCAAAAATTTATTACCGATTATTTTAAACAACGTCAAGAGCTCGTTTGTGCTTTTGTATTGGTAGATTCCCGACACGAGCCTCAAAAAATTGATTTGGAGTTTATGCAGTGGTTGGGAGAAAATGAGATTCCGTTTTCGATTATTTTCACCAAAGTAGATAAGGTAAAACCCAAAGCTTTAGAGCGACATGTAAATGATTACAATGCCGTTTTATTAAAAACTTGGGAAAGCTTACCTCCATTTTTCATCACCTCTTCTTCTAAAAGTTTGGGTGCAGACGAAGTGCTTGCTTATATTGAAGAAATCAATCAATCTTTATAATTCTACTTCCTCTTTTATTATTTTTATCAACGCTTCCGCGGAATTGATTCCGTTAAGTCTTGAAGCATCCACAACAACTTCCCAACCCAAAGCAGTTACTCCTAATACAATAGGGAACTCAAATTTTGTAGAGAATTTGGAGGCATATTCTTTTCTAAACTCGTCTTGATGCAAAAATTCCGTAGGAATACGCATCTCTTTTCTAAAAGCTTTCCATGTTTTGTTTTCCGTAAAAACGCCATGGGTAATCGCACATAGATTGCAAGAAGAAGCTTTAGGCTTAAGTATTTTTTGAGCCGCATCCAGGTAAGCATTTCCCTTACCTGAATTGGCTTTATACACAAATATAAGTTGAGTGATAGGCTCTTTTTTAAAGCTCATTACTCTTTCTTTAACTCTAACTTATCAGCAAAATAATCGCAAAAGTCTTTCATGGTTTCCATCATCTTTTCATCTTCGGTAGCTCTATAAAAAGTATCGCTCATCGCTACCAAAGTTTGATGAAAAAACACTTTCATTTCATCTACGGGCATATCTTTTGTCCATAAATCTATACGTAGGCTTTCTTGGTTTTTGTTGTCCCAAAGCGATAAAAGCATTGCTTTTGCTTCCTCATTATTTACTCCGCCATCTTTTGCGGTCCAATGTAAGTTTTCTGGTACATTGTTTTCGTCTACTTCGATTTGAATTTTGATTTCAGATTTTTTTGTACTCATTCTGGTTTCTTAGGTTTAAAATTAGCTTCCTTAAATATGCGTTCTGCATCTAAAGTAAGCAACTGCTTTAAAGTGATTGATTCATTTTTATCAGCAAATTGCCTCACAATTTGCCATCCTATATATTGTCCTATTTGTGGCGGACTTTCATTATCTAGTTCTAATCTAAATTTACTAAAAGGCGCGATGTTAATAAACCTTGCGCGCAAGTCATTATCGGTTTTATATAGGAGTTCTTTTTCTATAAAATAACGCCAAATTTGCTCTTCATTTGCTTGTGCCCATGCTATTTCTTTAGGTGTATAGCCCATTTTACGAGCATCGCTCATAAAAGGCAATACCTTGTCTTTTACATATAACATCTTGCCATAATGAATCATCTGATCTAGAAAAGTTCGCCCTTGTTCATTTCCTACCAATTGCTGCGCATATTCAAAAGCAATATCGCTGGGCAATTGTTCTTTTTTAAAATTCTTCTTTAAATACACCTGCATCCCATCATAAAATTTATGATCTTCCCCCAAGTAAGTATCTAAAGAAATAAGTAATAAACTATCGGTTGCTACTACTTTATTTCGGTAATCTACTTCAGAAATAATGGTCACTACCCGCGGAGATTTAAATTCTGGAAAATAATATTTGAAATGCTGAAACAAGGAAGTGATCTCTTCTTTTTCTGGCTGAAAATCAGGAAAGGTTTTTTGTACTTCTTCCTCCAGCTCCAATTGCACCTCATCGTCCATCTGCGCTATCCATAAACTGTCCGGATATCTTGCGGGAAATAAGAACGGATATTCCGCTTTCAATTTTGGTAGATCTGCCGGAGAAGCTTTGGCAAACTCCATATCAAAACGATCCACTTGAAAATCAATAGGAATTTTTGCAATTTCTTCCTCCAAACCCGCATCATTTTCACATGATATGAAGGCGAAAAGAATGAAAAAACTCAAAAAATAATTCTTCATAAAAAATAGTTTAGGTAGTCTTTAACGCTGTAGACTTTTTTTACATCTAATTTCGTATTATTTTCGTGACAAAGGTAGTTGAAAATAACTAAAAAAAGGAAGGCGATGCAAACAGAAAAAGTAGTCGATCACATGGTTAATTGGCTGAAAGAATATGCCACCACGAGTAAAACCAATGGTTTTGTTATTGGAATTAGTGGCGGTATAGATTCTGCTGTAGTTTCTGCCTTATGTGCTAAAACGGGTATGCGTACGTTGTGTGTAGAAATGCCTATTCACCAAGCACCTACACAAATGACGAGGGGACAAAAGCACATAGAAAGCTTAAAAAAGCAATTTATGAACGTCACCAATATTGAGGTAGATCTTACCCCTACTTTTGAAACTATGAAATCTATTTTTCCCTTGGCGGAAGAAAATGATCACTTACAACTCACCTTAGCCAATACCCGAGCGCGTTTAAGAATGACGAGCTTGTATTATTTTGCAGGTTTACACGGTTATTTGGTGGCAGGAACCGGAAATAAAATTGAAGATTTTGGCGTTGGCTTTTACACCAAATATGGTGATGGCGGCGTAGATTTAAGTCCGATGGCAGATTTGCTTAAAAGCGAAGTCTATGAAGTAGCCGACTATCTAGAAATTAACGAAGACATTCTTGAAGCAGCGCCCACCGACGGGCTTTTTGGTGACAGTCGCAGCGATGAAGACCAAATTGGTGCTTCTTACGATGAATTGGAATGGGCAATGCACCAAGATGATTTAGGTAAAAGTGCCGAGAATTTTCAAGGTAGAAAACTAGAGGTTTTCAACATTTACACTCGCCTAAATCGTGCCAATCAGCATAAGATGAAACCTATTCCGGTGTGTGAAATTCCATTACATCTAAAGAAAGACTAAATTACCCGATTAAGTTTTTGAGCAATAAGCACCTCTAAGCTTTTATATTCCATGGTTTCTGCGATCACTTCAGCGTTGTGGATATCACGGTTATCTTTAATGCTCTCCATCAATTCGGTCACCTTTTGCTTGATGAGAAAACGACGTAGATTAAGAATAGTTTCGTTCACTTCGCGAGGTTCCAACTCACTTTTATCTTTTACAAAAATATCTTGATCGTTCCAGCGGTGCAACACATCACGTTCTTGCTGCATCAAGATAGTAGTAATTTCTGAAGCTTGCTCTGGCACCAGATTATTGACAAAAGTTTCGGTTTTAATTTCTCCTTTTAAATTAAATTCCTGCATAATAGCCTCATACAAATCTCTAAATCCTTCGTGCGTAAATTCGATTTCATCTTCGTGCAGGTCCAAGAAAATCTTCTCAAACACCTTTAAATGCTGCATTTCACCTTCTAAATGCGTATTTCCCTCCTCATCTTCTCGCAACATAAAATCTTCAAAATCGTCATCTATATTTCCGTACCTCAACAACAAGCTAATGATATTGCGCTCCAATTGATGCTGCTGATTTATCTTGGGACGTTCTACCGTATTTTCTTTCACCACCGCCATCTCTCTAGGAGCTGATGCCGATTTTCTAGAAGCATCGTTATTCGCTTTCGCGGAAATTTGAGCCAAGGTACTGTACAATACATTTTCTGAAATTTCCATAATCCGAGCGCACTCCTTCAGGTAAATCTCCTGCTGAATGCGATCTGGAATCTTTGCAATACTATTCACCATATCCCGAATAACCTCTGCTTTTTTTATAGGATCTCCCTTGGCTTCATCTACCAATAAGGAAGCTTTATAGCTTATAAAATCTTTAGCGTTATTCTCTAAGTATTCTTTAATGTCACTCTCGGTATTGTTTTTCGCAAAAGAATCGGGATCATCGCCTTCTGGGAAACCGCAAACTTTTACATTCATGCCTTGTTCCAAAATAAGGTCAATTCCACGAATGGAAGCTCTTATTCCGGCAGCATCTCCATCAAACAACACCGTAACATTTTGAGTCAACCTATTAATTAATCGAATTTGATCACTGGTAAGCGCCGTCCCCGAAGAAGAAACCACATTTTCAATTCCCGCTTGGTGCATCTGGATCACATCGGTATAACCTTCTACCAAATAACAATTGTCTTCTTTAGCAATACTCTGCTTCGCAAAATAAATTCCGTAAAGCACTTTACTTTTATGGTAAATATCACTCTCTGGCGAGTTCAGGTATTTAGCTGACTTTTTATCATTCGTCAAAATCCTCCCTCCAAATCCCAAAGTTCTCCCAGACATGGAATGAATAGGAAACATCACTCTGCCTTTAAAACGATCAAATTGCTTGGCTTCTTTGACAATGCTGAGTCCCGTTTTTTCTAAAAATTCTAGTTTATAGCCTTGTTTAATGGCCTCGCTAGTAAAAGCATCCCAAACATCTGGAGAATACCCCAAGCCAAATTTATCTATGGTTTCTTTGGTAAACCCACGCTCTTTAAAATAGCTTAACCCAATGGCTTTGCCGGTTTCCGTCTTTAAGAGTTGGCGTTTAAAGTAATCTTTGGCAAATTCACTGACCAAATACATACTTTCGCGCTCGTCTGCCTGCTGTTTCTGCTCATCGGTTTGCTCGGTTTCTTCTATCTCAATCCCATACTTTCGGGCTAAATATTTAATAGCTTCGGGATAATTAAAATGCTCGTGTTCCATAAGAAAAGCCACAACATTTCCTCCTTTTCCGCTACTAAAATCCTTCCAGATTTGTTTTACAGGAGACACCATAAAACTAGGCGTGCGTTCATCGCTAAACGGACTCAATCCTTTATAGTTGGTACCCGATTTTTTTAACTGAACAAAATCGCCAATCACCTCCTCTACCCGAGCGGCATCAAAAACTTGGTCTATGGTCGATTTTTTAATCATTAAAAATTAAATTTTGTGATTCTTTGAAGTGTTCAAAAATACTAAAATAAGAAAAAGGATAGCTCTTAATTAGCTATCCTTTTTATAGAATTTCGATTTAAAATAACACTTAAAAACATTAGTGTCCGATTGAAACATTACAGAATTCTGTTGATTCAAATGTAAATGGCGTTTAGAGTTTTTTTTATTAAATGACTGCCTGTTATTGAGCTTACCATTGAAATTTAAAAACTAATACGTATGCTTAATCAATTTAATCTAATGAGCAGGCTATTAAGAATCAAGTATTATGTCTTATGTCTTTCAGCGCCCGCCCGAACCTACCGCTTCGGTACGGGCAGGTCTTATATCTTAGTCGGACACGACTAACTTAATAACTTAATCGAAGTCCTACCGATACATTATTTTGCTCTACGGCATTGTCTTTAAAAATAGGATTCAAATCGTATTTAGCATAGAGGGCCCAATTGTCATAACCAATATAAGCACTCAGCCCATAAATAAAATTACTCGTGTTGTAATTTTGAGAAAGTTTGGTTTTACGATTATTACCGTTTTCTTCATATTTCAGTTTTTGAATGGTATTCAGGTTAACTCCCGCATATCCTCCTAGTCCTATTTTAAAGTTGCTCGTATCATAATAAGCTCCTTTTTTTCCATAGGTTAAAGTTTTTGGCCCAAACTCAAAATGAAGCGGAATCACCAAATTATCCATTCTTAATTTTGCTTTATCTAAATTTATCGGGTACTCTTCTAAATACGTCTGATCCCCGTCTGTTACGAAATATAAGTTATCATCGGCTTTAAGGCCATTAAACTGAAATGAAAGTCCGTATCTAATTCTTGCAAAACCAGAAGATATCAAGTTCGTTTCGAATTCATATCCCAATTCAAAAAACCGACTTCCTCCAATTTTATAAGGAGAATCATCTAAAGATTGTCCATCGATGATGGCATTATTAAGTCCGAAAGCCATGGTCAATCCAGAAGTTGTCGTTTTAGGAATCGAATCATAATCTTCTTCTTCCTTTTCATCTTCCTCCTTATATTTTAAATAATCTAACTTTCTATAATAAACATCCACGGTTTCCTCTCCGTCTTCAGTGACCGCATTTCGCTCTAGTAAAGCGATGTTTGCATCAATAATATCCAACTGATTTTCAATATTCATCGCGCGTTTTTCGGCAGCAGCCTTTTTTAAGGTTTCGGCTTCTTGCTCACTAATCTCATTTGCTTTTAACCGCATCTTAATGGCTTCCACTTCAGCTTTTAGTTTTTGCTTTTCGACACGTTGTACTTTATCTTTTTGCTTTTGCAGACTTTCAATTTTTAAATCAATTCCAGAATTTACCTGAATCGTAATCTGTGCTTGCATATTTTGCGCGATAAAAAGGCTCAACAAAATGCTTAAACTAATGATAATGCTTTTCATAATACGTTGTTTTTAGGAGGTACTTTCCCAGCCCGACTAGAGATCTAGCCAGAATTGCACCGATTTTTAAATGATTGGATTGGGTTATTTAATGACGGAAGATTTTACATGCTGAAAGCCACTCTCTAAGGCCAAAAGCACTTTCTCTTTAAAGGATTCTTTGTCTTCCACTTCTATATTTTGCAAGAGCTCTTTGGCAGAAACTCTAGCGTAAGGATTACTAAACTGCCTTAATCTTACGTTACGACGTGCATTTTCTAAAAGCGCATCGATTTCTTCGTCCTCTACTTGAGCGAGCAAAGCAGCCTGATTTTCAGTCATTCCCGACTCGGTTTTTTCTTCTTCAGCAGTTTTTAAAGCAATTAAGCTTCTTTGTTTTTCACTTTTGGCCGAAGTAGAAGGTTTTGTCCTTGCTTTTGCGATCCGCTGATTTTTATGGAGGTTGGTTTTCTTATTTTCTAAGGCAAACTTCGGTTGACTTGTACTTTCTTCTACGGTATCTTCTGGTAAATCGCCTATTACTTCTTTTAGCAGCTGACTGTCATACACCAATTCTCCTTCTATTTCTGTAGCAAAAATATTTTCTTTCTTTTCAATCGCTGATTTGGGAACAGTTTTTTCTTGAGCATTTACCACTTGAATTTCTGTTTCATTTCCATTTCCGAAGAAAGAAGCGATTAAAATTCCCGCCAAAAAGCTCGCTGCAATTCCTAAATACCATTTATAGCTGCCTTTCTTTTTATCTTGCGTTTCTAATTGAGAAGATAGTTGAGCCCAACTACCAGCACTCGGAGCGATGGTTCTCTCCTTCAATTCTTTTTTCACCTTTTCATCTATCTTAGCCATGATTCTCCTCTTTTTGATTTGCTAATTTTTCTTGCAATACTTTTCTTGCTTTAAACAACTGCGACTTGGAGGTTCCTTCAGATATGTGTAACAATTCGGCAATTTCTTGATGTTTGTAGCCTTCTACCGCATACATCACAAAGACCATTTTGTAACCTTCTGGCAATTCGTCTATCAATTCTTGTAAGTGCTGTATCGCTTCCGCGGAAGCGTAATCATCTGTATCTAAAGCCGCATCATACTGTTCCATACGGTCAGAAAATTGAATCTCCTTTTTCCTCCTTAAAAAATCGATCGCTTCTCGCACCATAATTCTTCGCACCCAGCCTTCAAAACTTCCTTTATGCTGAAATCCGTCAAGGTTTTTAAACACTTTAAAAAAGCCTTTTAACATCACGTCTTCGGCAAAATGCAGGTCCTTAATATACATTCTACATACACTCAGCATTTTGGGCGCATGTATTTCATATAAGGTTTGCTGCGCCAAGCGATTATTCTTCGCCGCTCTCTGAATGAGTTTCTTCTCGTTGTTATGTAGGGATATAATTTTCACCTGTTTTGCTTAGCTGTTCTATAAATATAGACGAAGTGTTTTGAAATAAGGTTGCCTGGGGGTGAGAAAAATAAGAAAATAGACGATTAAATGTTAGAATATGGACCTCTGCAGTGTTCAGTATTCAGTAATGAGTGGAAATAAGTGAAAAGTGAAAAACTAAAAGTGAAAAATTCAGTAGACAGTAGGCAGTAGAAAATTTGAAATAAAACCTGTCACCTTGAAATCTATTCAGGGTCTGTTATTCGATTAGCTCTTCACCTTGTTAGAAAGCTACGGTCTCGCATTGGGTAGCGAAAGTAATTCTGCTTTCATAGCATGAGATGCTGAATCAAGTTCAGAATGACAGGATGATTGGTGAGCGTTGAGTAAAGATAAGTGAAAATTTCAGTGTTCAGTAATCAGATTTGAAATTTGAAATATAATCAAGCTAAAAAACTATTTCTTCCTATCTATCACATAGTTCATCATAATCTCGAGAGAAGCCTTATATGGAGAATCGGGATAGATTTCTAAAATATCGAAAGCTTTTTGTTGGTACATTTTCATTTGTGTTACCGCATATTCCAATCCACCGTTCTTTTTCACAAACTGAATCACTTCTTTTACGCGTTTACTATCCTTATTATGATTCTTGACAGAATTGATAAGCCATCTTCTTTCTTTTTCTGTACAATTATTTAAGGTATAAATCAGCGGAAGCGTCATTTTTTGCTCTTTGATATCGATTCCCGTGGGTTTTCCTATTTTTTCGTTTCCGTAATCAAAAAGGTCATCTTTTATTTGAAAAGCCATACCTATCATTTCTCCAAACTCGCGCATGCGTTCTACGTGCTCTGAATCTGGCTTTACGGAAGCTGCACCCAAACTGCAACACGCAGCGATAAGGGTCGCTGTTTTTTGTCGAATGATTTCGTAATACACTTCTTCGGTAATGTCGAGTTTTCTGGCTTTTTCAATCTGTAGTAATTCCCCTTCGCTCATTTCGCGAACAGCCACCGAAATAATTTTAAGCAAATCGAAATCATTGTTGTCTATAGATAGTAGTAGACCTTTAGAAAGTAAGAAATCCCCGACTAACACGGCAATTTTATTTTTCCAAAGCGCGTTAATGGAGAAAAATCCGCGGCGACGGTTACTATCATCTACCACATCATCGTGAACTAATGTGGCGGTATGAATCAACTCAATCACAGACGCACCTCTATAGGTACGGTCATTTACTTCGCCTTTAGAAACCATTTTGGCCACCAAGAATACAAACATGGGCCGCATTTGTTTTCCCTTGCGGTTCACTACATAGTGGGTAATCCTATTAAGTAAAGCGACAC
The DNA here is from genome assembly GCF_031085155.1 of Mesonia profundi. Classification (GTDB taxonomy): domain Bacteria; phylum Bacteroidota; class Bacteroidia; order Flavobacteriales; family Flavobacteriaceae; genus Mesonia; species Mesonia profundi. The sequence continues at coordinate 32,513 of NZ_JAVHUL010000035.1, forward strand.
GGGAAGACATAAAAAGATGAAACTTTTTTTCAAAAAGTTCCATCTCATGGGTAATGGGTTCCTTTATTTGAGCTATTGGCTTCAAGATGGTACAAATATAAGACAGTAAACTCTCAAAATCTTGTTAAAAACCTTTAAAGTTGCTTGGAGTATCTAGATTTTTACTATTTTAGTCCCAAATATAAAAAAACACATTATGAAAAAAATTACTCTTACGCTTGCAGCTTTTGCTGCGGCGATCACAATGAATGCGCAGACTACTTATTTTTCTGATGACTTTGATGATGAAGATGTGTCTGACTGGACGCTTATTGATGAAGATGCAGACGGTTTTAATTGGAGTGCAGTTCAAATCGTAGACGAAAATTCACAACCTGTAGGAACTCCTGTAATGAGATCTGCTTCTTGGAACTCAGTTGCAGGCCCACTTACCCCAGACAACTATACTTTTTCAATGCCTATTGATTTAAGTAGTGAAGATGGTACTAACGACATCACATTATCTTGGGATGTTACTGCTGCTGACGCTGATTATTCTGATGAAAATTATACTGTATATGTCGCTACAGGAAATACAGTTGCTGACGCGATGTCTGCTACCGTATCTTTTAACGAGTTAGTTTCAGATAATGGACCTGCAGGACTTGAAAATCCTTACACAAAAACATTAGATATTACTTCATTAGCAGGACAAGTTGTTTATGTTGCCTTTAGACACCATGATGTTTCAGATCAATTTACTATGGAGATTGATAACGTTGAAGTTGTTGCTGGGTCTTTAAGTACACAAAGTCAAAACTTTGAAAGCTTTAATCACTATGTTGCAAACAACGTATTAACGTTAAAAGCTAATACTGCAATTAACAATGCTAGATTATATAACATCTTAGGACAGCAGGTTATTTCTAAAAAATTAGGTACTCAGTCTGCAGATATCAACCTTAACTCTTTAAACAGTGGTGTTTATTTAGTACAAGTTGAAATTGAAGGACAATCTAAATCTTTTAAGATTGTAAAGAAATAAGATAATTTATCTTAAAAAATTAAAAAGCCTGCTCTTATGAGTGGGCTTTTTTTTGTCTAGTGGTGAGTGGTGAGTGGTGAGTGGTGAGTGGTGAGTGGTGAGTGGTGAGTGGTGAGTAAAATGTGCTTCCCTAAATAGAGTTGACCGTTTTGGTTAATATACTAATTTATTTTTATCATAATTCTATCGGACAATTAT
>NZ_JAVHUL010000036.1 GCF_031085155.1 Mesonia profundi
ATTACAAACCACTATTGGCGAGTTTCTGAAATTTAGGTGCTGAACAAAAAATTTAGATAAAGTCTCGTAAGCCTAGACTTTTGCTTCTTTTCGGTAATGGAAAAGAAGAAAAACTTACATCTAAAATGCTTATGATTGTCGACTAACAATTCATATACATTAAAAGTTAGAAGTGAGGCTTCGATACAATTTTCTTTCGAAAATCACTCAGCCACCGTTTTAGTATGGAGTAGTTAGAGGTGAGAGGTGAGACGGGAGAAAATAGAACCAAGACTTTTAGACCCACGACGCTTAGACTAAAAAAAGTGAAAAGAGAAAGTCGGAAATTGGAAGTTAGAGATTACAAAACGAGAAAAATTTTAAAAGTAAAAACGAAAACATGAAAAGAAAGTATCCGGCCTATCGAAAGTTGCGCGTAAAATTGGCAGTGTAGTAAGCGTAAAAATTTTAGGCTGTTTGAGACCGATGATAATCGGGTGAGTTCCTAAAATTTAGCTTACAAACCTACAATTTAGCGCTGGTTTCGTAAGCCTAGATCTTTTTGTTACTTTTTCCAGCGATGGGAAAAAGTAAAGAATATATATAGCACCTTAATGATTGTCGATTAGCAATTCATATACATTAAAAGTGAGGCTTCGATACAATTTTCTTTCGAAAATCACTCAGCCACCGTTTTAGTATGGAGTAGTTAGAGGTGAGACGGGAGAAAATAGAACCAAGACGTTTAGAAACAAGACTGTTGGAATCAAGACGTTTAGACCCACGACGCTTAGACTAAAAAAAGTGAAAAGAGAAAGTCGGAAATTGGAAGTTAGAGATTACAAAACAAGAAAAATTTTAAAAGTAAAAACGAAAACATGAAAAGAAAGTATCTGGCCTACTTTTCATGTGCGTAGTAAAACCAAGAAGAAATTTAGCGTTGGCTGAAGCAGTATGGCCTAGCGCAGCGATCGCCATACGGAGGATATAATTTTTTCTTTGGTTTTCAAGAGCAGGAAAATCAGCCTAGATTTCCCGCCCGAACGTACCTTTTTGGTACGGGCGAGGTTTTGTTTAGCTCACGCGCTATTATTTTTATTGAGTTCGTGAATCTCTCTAGAGATTTCTTTTTTGGGCAATGCAAATCGCAGATTCACGAACACCGAAGGTAAAATAGGAAAGAATGGTGAGTAAAAAAGTAAAAGAGCTAAATATAATCTCTTATAACTCTCGATTAGCAATAAGCAATTAACTCCTCCTCGCATACTGTCATTGGCTAGGCCGAATCACTGCGTTAGGTTTCAGAGTGAAGTGGTTCGGTGATGTAAAGAAAACCTCTCTCTAAATTTTATTTTCCATAATGATAACGGCAAGCTGCAATCCATATCTCATTATATTGGTATTTGTAAACTAATCGATGTTCTGAGGTTATACGTCTAGACCAGTAGCCTTGCAAGTCACCTTTTAAAGATTCTGGTTTTCCTATACCTTCAAATGGAGTTCGCATACAACTTTTAAGCAAAGTATTAATACGCTTTACTATTTTCTTATCCACTTTCTGCCAATATAGATAATCTTCCCACGATGCTGTAGACCAAATTAATTTCATCTACTCGATTAATTTTTTTTGCTCTCCCTTGCCGGCTTCAAGTTCATTAATAGCTTTTAATAAAACATCTCTGTTTTTACCCGTTAATAAATAAGTGGTTTCCTTCAAGGAGTTATATTCATCTAATGATATCAAAACGAGATCTTTCCCACTTTTACGTTTAATAATGATATCACTCACATCATTAATCACTTTATCGAACCAATGCTTTAAATTGGAACGAAAGTCTGTATAATTTACTGTTTCCATAGTGCAAAAATAAACAAAAGTACCTTATCAAGTACTTTTTTTGACGTTTAATTCGTAGTAAAATAAAAATATCAATGACAACAATCTATACTTGTTTCATTTTGTTTGTTACAAATACGAAGTTAATTCCTAAATATCATTTATCAATTTAGTAAAATTATTAGGATAACTGTTCCATTTCTATTTTTTACTAAAAAAAAGACAAATGCACTACAATAATGCATTTTTTAGACAAAATCGCACTTTGATAGTGCAATTAAAAGAATGGAAATAAATGACACTCGATTACTGTCATGCAGAGCCTTTCGACTGGGCTCAAGACAGGCTTCGTAGCGGAGTGAAGCCCGCCTCTGGACGGGCAGGCATCTTTACGTTTTGGAAGTAATACCAATTTTACCTCAAAATGAGCTATTTAATTGAAGGTGCTGAGCTCTTAAGAAATGAAGCCCATAACGAAGTAATTTTTAAAACTCAAAAAGCTTAATGCTTATTCGTAGCATTTAGGATTTTTTAAGTAGTTTCTTTTTACTTTCTAGATCTTGCTCTATCTCTTGGATTACTTTGAGGAAAAAATCCTTAGATTTCTCGATGGCTTTGTATGTGCCCTGAAGATAGGCTAATTGTTTTTCTAGGGTGTTGATTTCTTTTTTAAGAAGATAGGGCATTCTTCCCTCACTTACTTCTTGAACTGCATGCTGCCCTCCTATCATACTTCCTTCCTGACAGAGTAACCAGGCCGGATTTAGCTTCTTACACTTATTATAAACCAATTCGGCATCAAAAGTTTTTCTGCTTTTCCAATTGGAAAGTACTTGAGGTTTTACCCCTAAGTGTGCAGCAAATTCACTATCAGTTCGGAAACCATAATAGTCTTTTATTTGATCTAACATGTGAGCTTTATCAAGCATACTTAAAACAATTTGTGTATTTTAGTCGTAAACATTTTGTTTATATACAAAATGTTTATATATTTGGTACTTAGTGAATTGTTATTTGTTCCTATCAACGGAACAAATTTTAAAAGTGTTAAATGTACAAAAAAAATGGAACAATCTTGTCAATCAGCCATTATCAAGTCTCTAGCTGAAAAATATCAGATCAGCATGCGTTACGTAAGGTACTGTTTAAACGATGAACGCAAGCCTTCTTTTGCCGATAATTTAAAAACGGATTATCAGCAAATTATCCAACGTGTGATGTTTGTCATTCATGAGGAGACGGATAGTAGAAAGTAGGAATAGATAAAGCTTTTTTGACTGTACATACATTTCACTATGTGTATTGTTTGTTATAAATCCTAAAGTGACATCCACTTTAGCTTTGGAGCAAGCGAATTCGAATTGAATGTGAGCTTATGAATTGATGACCACTTGAAAATTGATTAACTAAAAAAAAGCCGACATTAAAAAGGCACAAAAAGAAACGTTTAACCTTATAAAATTTAATTTCAATGAGATAAAAAAATAATGAGATTCTGGTCGAGCCCAGAATGACATTATTTGTTAATGAAACAAAAAAGCCCCCTCTATATTTTGACGAGACAGAGAAGGCTAAACATTAATTTACTCAACGTAAATAACAGCACAAATTTATGAAAAATAAATACACTCCCGCTTATGGGATGGGACTATTATTGCTCTTACTTCTCTTCTTTACGGGGAAGGCATGGTCTCAACATGAATATACGATTAAAGGAAGCGTTACTGATACTACAGGCTTAAGTATCCCTGGAGTCTATGTACAGCGCTTAGGAACCTCAACGGGAACGACCACTAATTTTGAAGGAACATACCGTTTACAGGTCTCCCCTACCGATAGCCTTAGCTTTACCTATTTAGGTTTTAAACGGCAAGTGATCGCGGTAAATAACCAAACTCAACTTAATATACAACTCTCCCCTAGCGAAGAAGCCCTAGAAGAAGTGGTGATCAATGCGGGGTATTACACCACTACAGAGCGGGAACGTACGGGAAATATTGCTAAAATCACTGCCAAAGAGCTAGAACTACAACCTGTAGTGAGTCCGCTACAGGCACTACAAGGCCGTATGGCAGGAGTAGAAGTGAGTCTGGGAAGCGATTTACCTGGCTCCGCTCCCACAATTCGCATTCGGGGTCAAAATAGTTTGCGAGCAGAAGGTAATTATCCCCTCTATATTATTGATGGGATGCCTTTTAACTCTACGCCTCTAGAAACTAATAGTACGCTGGGTTTTACGGGGATCGATCCTTTAAGTACACTCAACCTAGCTAATATTGAAAGTATTGAGGTGTTAAAAGATGCTGATGCGACGGCCATCTATGGTTCTCGAGGAGCCAATGGGGTCATCTTAATTACCACTAAAAAGGGAACCCCAGGAGAAACGACGGTACAGGCGCGTATGAGCACTGGCTTTTCTGAAGTTCCTAACCGCATCGAACTGCTTCATACCGACGAATATCTAAAAGTACGCCGGAGGGCATTTGAAAATGATGGGATAGTTCCTAATGAAAATAATGCCTATGATTTGTTGGTTTGGGATCAAAACCGCGAGACCGACTGGCAAGAAGAGTTTTTTGGAGGGCAAGCTGAGTTTACCCAAGCCAATATCTCTATTGCCGGAGGAAGCCCAACCACCCGCTATCGTATGAATGGCTCTTACTTAAAACAAGGTAGCGTGTACCCTGGTGGGGCTAACTACCATAAAGCTACAGGAAGCGCTCAACTAAACCATAAAAGTAAAGATGACAAATTTTCTTTAGATATGGCGCTTACCTATGGGGTAGATCGCAATAATACCGTAGGTATAGGCTCCTTAATTCCGCAGATCTACAGTTTAGCACCCAATGCACCTAACATTTTTAATGAAGATGGCAGCCTGCACTGGGAAGAATGGAGTGAAGTAGGAAAAGAGAATCCTTTTCAGGGTTATCTTAATACTAGTGAAGTTAAAACCCAAAATATGGTTGCTAACCTTAAGCTATCCTATAGGTTATTTGAAGGATTAAAATTTTCTACCAATTTTGGATATACCAACCTTAATAGTAACGAATTGACCAAACGACCCAAGGAGTCTTTTAATCCTGAGTATGGAGAATTTATAGACCATGAATCTGCTCATTTACAAGGACAACGTTCCTCTTGGATTATCGAACCTCAATTGTCTTACCAAAAAAACATAGGAAAATTGGGAATTAAGGCTTTAGCAGGAACAACACTACAAGAGCAACTTAACCGCCAAACTGGAGTTACAGGAACGGGCTATGCCACCAGATCGATGATTGGCAACCTTGCGGCAGCCACTAGTCTATCTAGAGGTGTGAGCCAAGAAACCACCTATCGTTATATGGCCTTTTTTGGAAGGCTAGGTATGGACTGGGATAAAAAATACTACCTCAACCTTACGGGAAGAAGGGATGGCTCTTCTCGCTTTGGACCCCAACAGCGTTTTGCTAATTTTGGTGCCATTGGGGCGGCTTGGATATTTACCAAGGAAGCGTGGATGGATAATCAACTTTCATGGCTGTCTTTTGGGAAATTACGGGGCAGTTACGGAAGTACAGGCAACGACCAAATAGGCGATTATGGGTATTTAGATACCTATGAAGCCACGCAGGGGCCAGGTGGTCTTTCTCCCTCGCGTTTGGCCAACCCAGGGTATTCTTGGGAAGTCAATAAAAAATTAGAAGCAGCGATTCAATTGGGATTTTTAAAAGACCGTTTTCACCTTAATGTAAGTTATTACCAGAACCGTTCTTCTAACCAATTGGTAGGCTATAGCCTACCCAGTATTACAGGTTTTACTTCTGTACAAGCTAATTTACCCGCTATCGTAGAAAACAGGGGCTGGGAACTAGAGACCCATGCTAAAATTATAAATTCAGATCACTGGAACTGGCAAAGCTCGTTGAATTTTACACTCCCTAAAAATGAATTGGTGAGTTACGCCAATTTAGAACAGTCTTCTTATGTCAACACGTATCGGGTTGGAGAGCCATTGAATATAGTCCTGCTTTATCAATATGAAGGAATTAATCCAGAGACAGGCTATTACCAAATTGCCGATATCAATGATGATGGGAGACTAGATTATGAAGATAGAGTGGTCACTAAAGACCGAAACAACCAATACTATGGAGGCTGGCAAAACACCCTGCAATATAAAAACTTCAATCTTCAGTTTTTATTTCAGTTTGCCAAAAAGGAAGGAGAATTTGCACTATTTGATGCAGGGAGAGTTGGCGCACAGCGACAAGAAGACTACTTAGGACTTGAAGGCAATGGATTTCAAGAAATTTCAACGCAGCTTGATGCGATAAGAGGTTATAGCAATGTTATACAAACCACGTTACCTTATACCGATGCTTCTTATATTCGACTAAAAACCTTGTCATTATCCTATACCCTACCCGCTAAACCGTTACGCAAAGTTGGTGTAAATAACTGTAAGGTATTTGTACACGGTCAAAACCTGTTTACCCTTAGCCAATACCGCGGTATGGATCCTGAGATGGCTCTTGGCCAAGGAACAGCATTTGGTGCTTTACGCACCTTTACCACCGGAATAGAAATCAACTTTTAAACTTATACTGATGAAATTATATAACAAAATTAATCTTTTGCTCTTCTTATGCATCTTAGGCACTTCTTGTGAAGAATTTGTCGAAGTAGAAGTCCCAGCGCACCAATTACCCGTTTCTGTGGTATTTGAAAATGAAGCAACCGCACGCAGTGCCATGTTAGGCATCTATTACCAGCTTTTTAGAAGTTCGGCTTTTAGCAATGGACATACCAGCAGTGTTACTGCACTAGCGGGATTAAGCGCAGGAACCTTAACCCCTGTAGATGCTACCAACACGGTTTTTACAGAATTTCTCCAACACGAGGTGCTACCTCAAAATCCTAACAATTTAAATTTATGGTCTAGCGCTTATCATACCGTATATATGGTCAATTCATTTTTGGAAGGGCTCGAGGCGTCAGACAGTCTCCCCGAAGAATTAGCTAGCCACTTGCGGGGAGAAGCTTTGTTTATTAGAGGCTTCACTTATTTTTACTTAAGGCAACTTTATGGAAAAGTGCCCTTAATTTTGACGAGTGATTATCGACTGAATGCTTCGGCCGCTTCTAATACCTTAGAAGAAATACACACCCAAATCCTCGCAGATTTACAAACGGCAGAAAATCTTCTACCAGAAGCGTATACTCAACAAGAACGTACCTATGTGAACCGTTACGGGGCAAAAGCCTTATTGGCGCGTATTGCCCTTTATGACGAAAATTGGCAGTTAGCATTGCAATATAGTAACGAAGTTATTACACAAAGTGCCCTTTATGGTTTAGAAGAAAATTTAGATGAGGTGTTTTTGGCCAATAGCCAAGAGGCCATTTGGCAGATTTCACCATTAGGTGGAGGCAATACCACTACGAATACCCATGAGTGGACTATTTTCTCTTCTGCCTTTCCTCAATTGCGGCTTACAGACGGTTTTGAAACCAACTTTGAAACGGGTGATTTACGAAAGCATTTCTGGCTAGAGCAACATCCAGAGAACAATACCTACCGTCCCTCCAAATATAAAGCGGGCAACAATAGTAGTGCGATTACAGAATACTCTATGGTATTTCGTTTAGCAGAACAGTATTTTATTAGAGCCGAGGCGCAAGCACACCTATCCAGTATGCCTGCCGCCATAGCCGACCTAGATCATATTCGAGAAAGAGCGGGTATACCTTTAATAGCACAAACACAACCTAATATAACAACAGAAGCCTTTTTAACGCTGCTGTTAGAAGAGCGCCAAAGGGAACTTTTTGCCGAATGGGGCCAGCGTTGGTTGGATCTTTGGCGTACTCAACAAGCAGCGTCAGTTTTTAGTGATAGTACGTTATGGGAGCCTACCGATGAACTTTACCCCATTCCTGAAAAAGAACGTATCAAAAATCCTAATCTCACTCAAAATCCCGGTTACTAATGAAAATTTATAACAATTACCTCAAAAGCCTCTGCTTTGTACTTCTAGTAAGCTTACAGCTTGCCTGTTATGGTCAAGAACAAACCCCTGAAAGAGCTTTACCTGTAGACCCAAGCATTCTCTATGGGCAACTCCCTAATGGATTAACGTATTACATTAAGCCTTTAAAAGAGCAGTCCTCTGATCTTAAGATGAGTTTTTGGGTAAAAGCCGGGGCGGTGCAAGAAGGGAAACAACAACCTAACCTCGCTCATTTTTTAGAACATATGGCCTTTAAATCAACTACCCATTTTCCTGAAGGCCTAAAAGTAGATAGTTTACGGTTGGCCAAAGCAGGTGTTGCTAATTTAAGAGATATTAACGCAGCCAGTGGGTATTACACGACTAACTACCAATTCCCTGCCTCAGCTGTAAATCCGGAAGCGATCCACACCGGGTTGCTATGGTTTAAAGATATTGCCCATGCTTTGAATCTTACCGATGAAGATATTGACAATGAACGGGGCGTTTTGTTACAAGAATTTAATTCAAGGGTGCAAAATTTGACTGAACATCGTGCAAAATCAAAGATGCTGCAACACATTAATCCTTGCTTTCCGTCTTGGGATAATTTCCTTGATTACAATGCTCATTTTCCTGCAGCAGAATTACGGGAGTTTTATACCACTTGGTACCGTCCCGATTTGATGGCGATAGCTGTAGCAGGTAATATAGAACATCCCGAACAGCTAAAAGCTAAAATCGAACACATGTTTGGAAGCATTCCTATACCTAAAAACCCTAAGCCTCTTCCTAATTGTGATTTGAAAACGCAGCCCCCAGGTTGGATTAATATTACCCAAGAGGAAAAAGAATTTACACAAGTTAAAAATAACCGTAACCGTTTTTATTTAGGCTTTAGAGATCCATCTACCCAAGAAAAAATATATGATATTGAAGGGATAAAGCAATTATTTCTTTGGAGAACCATGGCACAAGTATTACAAAGTCGTTTCCGTGAGTTACAAAAGAGTTATGACACAAAATTTGAGCTCTTAAACAAACATACCTACGGCTCTGCTCCTTACATTAGCTATAATGCCTATAATGCCTTGCTTGATTTTGAATCAGGACAAGGAGAAAAAGCTTTGGTAACTTTTATCAATCATTTGCAGCAATTAAAAACGCATGGGGTGCACCCAGAGGAATGGAAAGAGATACTTAAAAACCAACAGCTCATTTTCGAACATCAAAATACCAAGAGTACGAATTATTGGTCCCAAGAAATATATCGACATTTTGTAGCAGGGGAAGCCTTACCAGCCCAGAAAAAGACCTTATTAAAACAATGGTGGGATGAGGTAAGTCTACCCCAATACAATGAAGAACTTAAAAAATTGATTAAATTGGTACCTGAAGATATTGCGGTAATTTCCGCCAAAGGAAATGCAGCAGGCGGCTATACCGAAGAGCAGGTAAGAAGCCTCATCGAGAAAACCCTTCAACAACCCGTAAAGCCGTACCTTCCTAAAATATGGGATCAACCTCTGATGAGTAAAGAAACCATGGCTTCTTTACCCCCACAAAAAATAAAAACTAAGGGAAGGTCCAAGAGCGACGGGAAACGATTTGTTTTTGACAACGGCGCACAATTGATCTTCCACAAAGACACCACCTCTGGTTTTAAAGAAGGAAAAGTTGAAATCACTGGGTTTAGTCCGATGGGAAGTCATTGTTTTCCCGAATTCTCCACCTATGCCGCACGAAATGCGGCGAACATAGTACTTCAATCAGGCATGGGCCCATGGAATAAATTTGATCTCGAACAATTTATTGCACAACAGCCACTCCCCTTTGCCATTACACCCTATATCGAAGCGAATGAATCGGGGATTCAAGGAAAAGCCACGGCAGAAAGTTTAGAGGAGTGGTTTCAAATGATGTACCTCTATATGACTCAACCCCGTTATGACGCTAAGGCATTTGATTATTGGAAGCGAAAGAAAAAGTTAGAATATTTTCAAGTACCTTATGACGTCTCTTTTTTTAACTTTAAAAATCGGGTAAATCAGCGTATGGGTCGCACCACCTATGCAAATGTAGGAGAGCAATTATGGACAGGAGTTAAACAGACAGATTTAGACACAGCCTACCAAAGCTATCAACAACTTTTTGGGCAAACCCATCGTTTTATTTTTGTGGTCAGAGGGAATTTGGAAGAGCCTGCCTTACTTTCCTTAGCCCAAAAATACCTAGGCAACCTCCCTCAAAGCACCGCTGCATTTATATGTAAACCCCTACTAAAACGAAAAAACAAGGCTCAAAAGTATCCTGTGCTCAATAATATAGGGGATACGATGGAGAGTTCAGAGAAGACCCAATATTTGATGCGCTATGTGTTGCCCAATATTCAACCCAATAGTCAAAAGTATTTAGGCTTACAGATGCTTAGCCGAATGTTAGGAGAACGCCTAATGGATTTGCGCTACGAGAAGAATTTTTCTATCTATGGGTTAAACCCTACTTTGAATGCCCAACCTCAATCCCAGTCGTATGACTTTTCATTTAAGATTAGCTGTACACAAAAGGAACTGCCGCTTATACGGCAAGAAGCAAAGAAAATAATAGAGGCTATAAAACTTGGAAAAATGAATAAAGAAGAGTTTAAAGCCGCGCAATCTTATGTTATAAATATGGCTTCAAGATCTACAGCATATCAGGATCGACTTCAAACTTATTACAAGGGGAAGAGTCCTTGGGTAAGTTTTGAAAAGATAGAAACAACGGTAAACACCCTTACCCCAAAATTGCTTACAAAGCTAGCAAAGCGGTATGTAACGGAAGAGCACTTGTATGAATTTGCTACTTATGAGTAGCGCTAAGCATTCACGACTAGATTTTAAAAAGAAGAAACCGGACTTGCATCCGGTTTCTATTTTAAGGATTAATCTATAGTAACTTCTCCTACCACTTTCCCGCTGCCAATTTTGGGTTCGGAGAAACTTTGTGAATCATAAATTGGGTAGTTGGTGTTATCGGGCAGTACACGTACCAAGCAACTTTGGTTCTGATCAATACAGCTCATCTCTGGGATGGCATGCCAGCTCCCACTTTTAAAGACAAAGTCTTCTGTAGGATTGGCTGAGGTTCTCGCCGTAGTGAACGACATGGCGGTGCAAAAAATTACCGCTAATACGGGAATAAAAAATTTAGTTTTCATGGTATATAAATTTAAATGAATAAATAGGCCTACTCGTTTATACAGGTTTTCGGCTTCGTCCTGTTTTGCTGCGCAGCAAAATAATTTTATTCTATATTTCTTTTCAAATAGATAGCAGATAGCGTCAATACAAAACAACCACCCGTAAAATAAAGGTGGCCATACCATCCTAGCACAGGTAGAACGGTTCTACACGTACATGGAATCGTATCGTTATAAAATAGCAGTAGAATTATAAAAATTAGATAAGTTCCAAAAAGACCTAGAGCTAGATACAAGCCCAGCATTCTTTTGGAGATTATTAATAACATACCCACTATAATTTCTACAAAGGGAATGATTATAGCTCCTATTTTTGCCGTCTTTTCATTTGGAAATAATGGGGTATTGACTAGGGTATGATAAAACAAATCCCCTTCTAAGAGTTTGGTGAGCCCTGCATATAGAAATAAGCCTCCTAGTAGGTAACGGAGTGCAGTTACAAACCCACGATGTAAAGAACTAACCATGATTTCTAAAGTATTAATAACGAGTAGACTAAATTATCATTCTTTATAAGAAAGAGATGGAGGTCTTCCCCTCGAATAATGAGGTCGTTTTGCCAAAGAGCAGAAAATAGCTGAGTATGCTACTTAATTTTATACAAAGCCCTTTTCTCGTGCTGCAATAATTAGGGCATTGTCATTTTTATCGTCGTCTATTCCAAAGAGATCACGAAGTCTTTTTTTTCGCCGTTCTATTGAAGCTATTGATAAATGGAGTAATGCAGGAAGATCCTTTGTTTTAACCCCAATAGAAATGTGGTAAAGGAGTTTCATATCAATTTTATCTAATAGCATATCATTAGATAAGTTTTTCCGTAAAGATTGGATCACTTTCTTAGTGTAAAAAGGAGGATTCTCCACCAGCTCTTTTATACAATTTTCCATAAGTTCATTAGTAAATTCACTTTTAACTAGAAAAGCATCGGGACTCAAGTGCTTAACTAAATTATATATTTTAAAATCACTGGTGAATCTAGTAATTATAGCAACTTTGGTAGCAGGGAAGTTTCTTTTTACATACAAAACAAAGTCTTGACCTGTATATATTTTCATGGCTTCGTAAGGAGGCAGTTCTAAATCTATAAACATTAGGTGTAGCGTATCCACACGATAGTAATCTAATTTTTTCAATGCTTCTTGATAACTAAGAGCTGTACGAATATTAAAACGATGAGGAGGCAGGCTAGCTACTTTTTGAAAAGTCTCTTGGTAGGCCGATGTAATTATAGGATGATCGGCAATAAGCAAGACGTTATGTGAATTTGTTTTCATAGTTCTTTTGCCTCCTAAAGATACTTGAGATAAAGTGATTGGTTTGATGGAAAGAACCTACATATTGTAGGTGTTTTCTATAACGAAGCATCTTTTCGTTATGGAAGTAAGAGATTTCCCGCCCGTACCGTTCGGGCAGGCCCGCCTGAATGCTAGTCGGGCAGGCCCGCCTGAATGCTAGTCGGGCAGGCCCGCCTTGATCGTTCGGGCAGGCCCGCCTGAATGCTAGTCGGGCAGGCCCGCCTTGATCGTTCGGGCAGGCCCGCCTGAATGTTAGTCGGGCAGGCCCGCCTTGATCGTTCGGGCAGGCCCGCCTGAATGTTAGTCGGGCAGGCCCGCCTTGATTGTTCTGATAGTCGGGCAGGCCCGCCTGAATGCTAGTCGGGCAGGCCCGCCCTTTTCGTTCGGGCAGGCCCGCCTTGATCGTTCTGATAGTCGGGCAGGCTCTTCTTTGAAATGACACTCGTTTGTTGTCATACAGAGCCTTTCGACTAAGCTCTAGACAGGCTCTAGAACGAAACGAAGTATTTTTTCGCTATGAAAGCTTGAGATTTCTCAGTCCTCCGTCCATCGAAATGACAGTTCTAATGTCATGCAGAGTGAAGCGCAGCGGAATGAACAGTTTTTCTAAATAAAGCCTAGCTCTCTAGCAGCTTCGAGAAGCACCTTATCATCTTGATATTCAGTCTCAAAAACTTCTTTGAGGTGTTTCTTTCTACGGTCTATCCCTGCACTAGAAAGTGGAATTAAGGAGGATAGATCTTTTGTTTTTATCCCTAGGGAGAGTTGATATAGGATTTGTCGGTCCACTTGATCTAGCAATAAATCATTCGCTACATATTGACGTAATGAGCTGCGTACCGTTTTACTGTAATAAGGCACCTCTTCCAACACATCCTCTATACATTGAATAAGTTCCTTTTCGGTGAGGTCATTTTTTACTAAGAACCCATCGGGGTTAATGCTCTTAAAAATACTATGAATGCGAAAGTTATGGTTAAAGGTGGTTGCGATGATGATTTTTGTTGTAGGAAATCTATCTTTTACCCTAAGCGCAAAATCCTCTCCAGATAGTAAATCTAATCGAGGGCATGGCGGTAGTTTTAAGTCTATAAATGCGATATCAAGTAAACGTTTAGAATTAAATTTTTGCAATTCGTAATCGGCCTGTTCTAAGTTGTGCGCTTCAACGATGTTTATCTTTATGTGATTATGTTGTTTTTCTACTGCTTGAAGGGCTTTCTTATAAGCTGCCGTGATGATGGGGTGATCATCTACTAAGAGGAGGTGATAGTTTCTTTTCATGAGTTTTGTATTTAATTAATTGGAGGGATTTTTGGATTTCCAACTTTTCATATCTAAGCGAATCACATAACAAGTCCCTTTTCTGAGCTTGCTCTTTAATTGTAGTTTTCCATCCATTTGTTGTATTCTACTTTTTATATTTTGGATTCCGATGCCTTCTTGCTTAGATTCCAAATTAAATCCTTTTCCATTATCGCACACTTCTAAGTAAAGCTCATTTTTACGCACACTTAATTGGTAATTGACATGGGTAGCTTGCGCATGTTTTAAGATATTTTGTAACATCTCTTCCATGATGGCATAGAGATGCTTTTTTACTTTCTGGGGAATGTCTCCTTCTTTTAAAAATTTAGGTTCTTTAAGTTGGTATGTAAAGTTACCTAGCCTCGCTTTTTTTCTCAGTAAATTTTCTACTTCTTGATAAAAAGAATACCCTGGGGGATCTTTTTTTAAATGGTGTGAAACTTCTCGAATTTCTTTTTCGATCTCCTTTAAAGCTTTGAGGTATAAACGATGTTCTTCTTGTGCTTCACTAGTACCTCCTAAGGTCAACAACCCCCAACTTAATCGCACCCCAAATAATTTACTTAATATTCCATCATGTAAATCTTCGGCAATGCGGTAACGTTCGTCTTCTCGTTCTTGTTGAAGTTCTTGTTCTTTCTGTTGGATTCGTTTCAGTTTTTTGTACTTACTTCTTTGTCTTAACAAAATATACACCAACAGCCCTATTACCCCTACCCCAAGTAGAATGAACAAAAGTATTCTCTTTTGACGGGTTAATTGAAGACTCCTTTCTTGGTATTGTTGTGTTTTGAATTGCACTTTTGCCACGTTGTTTCGTTGCTGGCGTAATCTTCTTTGATGCTTGCTTTGTAGGACATGCCATAAATTGAGGTAATGGGCACCGTGAGAAGGATCTATGTTTACTAACCATTCTAACGCAGCCAAACTTTCTCTTCTTAATTCGATCCTTTCGGCTTCATCATAGGCTTCCTGCGCATAACAAATAGCACTTAGCGTATCTCCTTTAGAGGCATACCATTCTGAAATATGTAATTTACTTATAATCACTCCTGCTGTATTCCCTAAACGCTCTCGAAGTTGTAGAGAATGCCAAAATTCTTTTTCGTAAGCTTTTTCTTTCTGGGCTAGAAACTGACTATACGCCCGGTTATCTATTAATCTAGCATATAAAGCAGGCTGCTTATTTTTAATGTTTTTATTTGTTAGGGCTTTATTGTAATAGACGATGGCTTTTTCATAGGCTTCCTGTCGATGCCATAACAAACCTATATTGTTATAGCCCGCTTCTTGAAGTAATGAGTTGGTATTCTTAGGCAAAGATTCAAGTGCCAATTGGTAATAATGATGAGCTTGTTTAAAGCCTTCTAAGTCTTCATATATAATAGCAAGTTGGGTATAGCATCGGTAGATCTGTTTTATTTTTTTTGCTTTTAAGAAATACGGCAAAGCTTTATAAACATAAGCCTCACTCGCTTCATAATCTTTTAACCGCCCTTTTATAAAAGCCATATTGTACCACATTTTCGCTTCATAATACGCATGCCTCTTTTGAGAAAAACCTCTACGAGCTTCTGCATAGTGATAGAAGGCTTGAGCGTAATTTTCGTGGCTAAGGTAAAAAGCCCCAAAGTTCCAATGCGCATCGGCGATTGCCATGGTGTCTGCTGTTAATTTTGCTTCTGCAAGTGCGCTATGATTGAGACGCCTGAATTGAATGGAATCTTTTAAATAATAAGCCTGGTAAGCGATTCCATTTAATTTTTCTTGTTTAATCGCAGAAGGTGCTAAAAAATGAGCATAAACTGCGGCTCGATCGAGGGCTTCTCTTCTCTTGGCAAGGGAATTATTGTTGTTCTGAGCTAGCCGCAACTGCTTTTCTACACGGTGCAGGTGCTCCTTTGGGGAAGCTTGTTTCTTAAAAAAGACAAAGAAAATACCTAGGAATAAACACAAGGCTACCCCTAAATATACACAAAGGTTATTTTTTATTTTTATGAACATCTATGAAAACTGGCCCTACTAAAATAAAGAAAAGCTTTTGGTTTTCGCCAAAAACTTTTCTTTATTAAATGATTTCAAATTTAAATTCTACTTAGCCATCTTTCTCATTATCTGGCTCCTGACTTTGATCATCTCCTGTATCTGGTGTTGTATTGGGGTCTTGGGGGGACTCATTTCCTATGTTATCTCCCGCTGAAAAAGTTTCAGGGATGCGTTCGGGAGTACAGGAGTTGCTAGCTCCCAAAATCAATATTCCGATAAAAATTTTCTGTGTGTTGTTCATGTTTGTGGTGTTAAGAATGAATACTACTTTTCTACGCCCTCCTGTATGGAAGACTATTCTTAATTGCGCGCACAATCAATTCATATATAAGCCGAAGTTAGCTTCAATAACAGCTTGTCAAATAGAAATAGAGGCTTGTTTAGTGACAGGCATACTCCCAGAAGTGAACGATAACTTTTTGAGGGTGTGTACCCCTATGTCTCCCTAAAGGGGGATTTGATTGGGGGTGGCTGTGACTAGTAGGATTCTTTTTTTAGGCATTCATTAAGGGCTTGCATACTGGCACGATAGCTTTTTGAAAAAGGAAGTGGGTGATTATGTCCCTTCACTTCACAAGTTTGCTTTCCAAAATGGATTCTACATATTTTAGAGGCATTGACCATATAGCTTTTGTGGATTCTGAGGAAGTTAGAGGGCAGTCTATTTTGGTAGGTTTTCAAGGTTTTAAAACCATAGATTCTCTGCTTTTTACGCAGGTAGAATTCGGTAGTATTATTATCGGCTTTTAGAAAAAGGATATCTGTTAGTAATATATACCTATAATCCTGATAGGAGCGTATTCTAATTTTATCCCTTACCTGTCTTCCTATTTTTTGCAAACAGTTTTTAAGTTCAAGGTCTTGTAAAGGATAGGATAAAAAGTGGAAGAGCTGGAGTTTCACTACGGTATAGGCCTGTACTTTATGAGGAGAAATTAGGATGATATAAGACGAGGAGTAAGCTCGTTGAAGTGCATAAAGGTTTTCTATTGCTGGCAGTTCTTCTATAATCTCCACACACAGGAAGTGAGTATCAAAAGGGATATAATCTACTGCTTCTCCTAGATTATCCAGGCTTAGTATTTCTAAGAAAACATTTACTCGTAAAAGCGCTTGACGCAAGCTACTCCAATCTCTTTCTTTTTTAGCAATCAATACACAACTACGCATCAGTCATAAATTCTCTTACAAATATAGGAGCTAGTAAAGATGATGTAGCTAAGGTTTTTACGTACTAAAAAGAAGGATTCTGCTTACTCCCCTAACTCTCCATTTCCTTATTTTCATTTTCATCTTAAATCTATATTTTATGGAGGCCTATAAAAAATTACTTTCTAAACTAGAAGAAGAGTTTGATCACTTAGAAACGGAGATTGATGATGCTCTTATGCGTGCCGAAAAAGGGATGGGACTTGGTAAGCAATATATCAATCAAATGAGAGGATTGGTTATTGACAGGGACTTTAACAACGAACAAGAAGAATGCTTCTTTTTTAAAAGTATTAAACCCCAAGCCGTAAGCAAGCTTATTTACTATATTAAACTTTTCAGTATAGAAAGTAAGCGCCCTCGTAGCAGTAAGAAAGCTAAAAAAAGATACTTACAACTAGAAATTGATAAGCTACAAAATTACTTTAATGAAAATCTAGAGTTTTATCATTACTATCGACGCGGTTCTGTAAACTTAGACCATCATTTCTTTTTGAGGAGGAAAGCGAATTTTCGCTTACATCCCGACAGCATACATTTTGTTACCGACGCTCAATTTTCTACCAGTCATGACAGTTCTGTCGCTACGATTATTGCCTATGATATGCTAATCGTCTATTTGCAAAAAGAAATAGAGCATATACTCTATCAGCAAAATGTTGTCCCTTTAAAAGTTAAAAAATCAATACCCACAGCCAAATGGTCCCACAATAAAGTTGATCTCATAGAGCTCATTTATGCTTTACATACTACAGGAGCCATAAATGGAGGCGCTGCGAGTATTAATGAAATCGCTCTTTTGTTTGAACGGGTGTTCTCTATCGAATTGGGAGATTATTACCGTACTTTTTTGGAATTGCGTTCTCGTAAAATTAATCAGCTTAAATTTCTAGACCTTCTCAAATCTTCCCTATATCAACGAATGCTTGCGGCTGATGAGTAACTCTAGCCTCTCGTCATCCCCTTGCTTCCCCTGAAGAGGGATGTTGTTTGGGGATGATTTCATATTCATTTGCCCCCCTATGTCCCCCTAAAGGGGGATGTTGTTGGAGGTTATTTTCATATTGTTTTTTATTTCTTTTGAGTACGGTTTGGATGGAGTTCAAAACTTGGTTATTCGTGAATCGGATAATGGTTAAATCTTGAGATTCTAAAAGTTGGGTTCTTTTCCTATCTCTTATTATTTGCTTCTTGTTATTATGGTAAGCTCCATCTACCTCAATGACTAATTTTAGATGGTGACAATAGAAATCGACAATGAACCAATGGATGAGATGTTGCCTTCTAAACCTATAAGCCTTCTACGTTTTTATTTTTTAAGTACTTCCATAAAAAAAATTCTGAAGGAGTCGCGTTTTTGCGTAAAATTCTTGCCTTCTCAAATGAACTCGGAGGTGCTCCTTTAAACATGCTTTGACTATGATACAAGTTCTTATACCCCATAAGTCAATTTACTGCTTTTATAGGTATGGAGCAAGTACACTCCCCCTCGCTCCACCTAAAGGGGGATGTTGTTTGGGGATGATTTCATGTTCGTTTACCCCCTATGTCCCCCTAAAGGGGGATTTTTTTGAAGTTGTTTTCATGTTACTGCTTAAAAGTGTTAAAATTTCGAATAAAAACACCCCACTTGGGGGAATCTTGTGTTTTTAAGTTCTTTAGTCTCCCCAGTTTTGTAAGGTAAACTTTTTGAAGATGCATCTCGATAGCTTACCGTGCTAGTGGAATGAGCCGATAAAAATCATTCTTTTCACATTTTAAATTTTATTATTATGGCCCAACAATCAGGTATTATCAAATTAAAAGGAACCCTAGGAGGGATCTCTTTTTACAAGACCAGCGATGGCTATTTAGCCCGCGAAAAAGGAGGCGTGAGTGCGCAACGCATCGCTACCGATCCTGCATTTCAACGAACCCGCGAAAACAATGCTGAATTTTCTACCGCAGGAAAAGCGGGTAAACTTGTTCGAAATTCGATACAAGTGTTGTTACAAACCGCTAGAGATAAGCGTTGTGTAGCTCGTTTAACCCGCAGTTTATTGGCAGTAGTCAAAACCGATGAGGTAAATGCTCGTGGCGAACGAAAAGTTCAAGATGGCAACATGCAGCTTATCAATGGCTTTGAGTTTAACCAAAACGGAAAGTTAGGCTCTACCTTTTTTACGCCTTTTGTCAGTGCTTTAGACCGCACTACGGGAGAACTTAGCGTAGACATAGATGCCTACCAAGCAGCAGTAAGAATTGCTGCCCCAAGAGGAACTACCCATTACCGGTTAAATTTTGCCGGAGTAGAACTGGATTTCGAAGAACGAAATTTTAATTTTTCTATGGAGCAAACGGCTATTCTACCGCACACGAGTGTCGAACAAGTCGCCAGCAGCCTCACTGCCACTTTAACCGCCAACACGACCTTACCGGTGTTAGGTGTATTGGGCATCGAATTTTTTCAGGAGGTCAATGCAGAGATGTATCCCCTAAAAAATGGCGCTTTTAATGCGTTGGCGGTGATTAAAATCGATCAGGTGTAATGGAGCTGGTTTTAAAGCGAAGTTACTATCCAGAAGGCTGCAATGGCATTCTCCTTTTAAAAGGAAAAAAGATTTGCCATAGCATTGAACTCCCGTGGCGACAGAACCTAAAGTCAAGATCTTGCGTTCCCGAAGGAACCTACGGCTTGCAACTTAGGTTTAGTCCGCGGTTTAAATGGCACCTCCAGCTACTGGAAGTTCCAGAAAGAGCACTCATCCTCATCCACCCGGCCAATGATGCCCAACGCGAATTACGCGGCTGCATCGCTCCGGTAAAAAGGCTTAGCGGCCCAGGTAGAGGCTTAGACTCTAGAATTGCTTTTCAGCAACTGAAACAATTGGTTTATCCCGTGTTACAGCGAAGAGAAGCGGTACACTTAATTATTAACTCTTAATTCAAATACGTATGAAAATCATAGAAAGAGCGAAAGCGCCCACGCCAAAATTTTTTAAGTGGCTGCGCACTATAGGATTGGGCTTAGCGGCTGTAGGCGGCGCTATACTAACGGCTCCCATAGCCTTACCCACCTTACTCACTAGCCTTGGCGGTTATTTTGCCGTAGCCGGTGGTATTTTAAGTGGTGTAAGTCAGGTGACCGTAGAGGACAAAAAAGAGAAGCCTCATGAAGCATCTTGATTTGTCTTTTTGTGGAACTGTAGGAGGCACTGTAATGAGTGTACTTCCCATCCTGAATTCTCAGGAGATTATGAGAACGATAGCCCTAGCCGTCATTGGCGCGGTGGTGAGTTATATCGTAAGCTTTATCATTAAAGCGTATTTAAATAAGAAAGAGTAAGTCGTTAAGACTGAAGTTGTATAAAGGCTGTCTGTATAAGGCAGTCTTTTTTTTGTTTGCTTTGTTGAAGTGGGAAGTGAGATATTAGAACATAGATACTAGAGTCTAGAACCTAGACCAAAGACTTTTAGACCCACGACGCTTAGACTAAAAAAAGTGAAAAATGGGCTTCGATACAATTTTCTTTCGAGAATCACTCAGCACTTCGATACAAATTCCTTGCAGGAATTCACTCAGTGACCGTTTTGAGTAGTGAAAAAATAGAACCACGACGTTTAGACCCACGACGCTTAGACTAAACAAAGTAAAAAGTAGGCTTCGATACACCTCGAAACTTCGGGGCTCGCGAAAATCACTCAGCCACCTTTTTAGTATGGAGTAGTTAGAGGTGAGAGGTGAGACGGGAGAAAATAGAATCAAGACGTTTAGAAACAGGACTGTTGGAATCAGGACTTTTAGACCCACGACGCTTAGACTAAAAAAAGTTTTCGAATTTGATTTCATTTTCAATTCCTCATCCCATCCCTAGCTCCGCCCGCGCCGGTCGGACGGGCCTTCCCCGAGGGAAGGGAACTTGTTAGGTATTTTAAGTGAATCAATTACTCTCTAAAAAGAAGAGATGTAACGCTAAGTGTAAAAGTGAAAACAAAAACATTAAAGTAAGTAAACCCGGCCTATCGAAAGTTGCGCGTAAAATTGGCAGTGTAGTAAGCGTAAAAATTTTAGGCTGTTTGAGCCCGATGAAAATCGGGAGAGTTCCTAAAATTTAGCTTACAAACCTACAATTTAGCGCTGGTTTCGTAAGCCTAGATCTTTTTGTTACTTTTTCCAGCGATGGGAAAAAGTAAAGAATATATATAGCACCTTAATGATTGTCGACTAACAATACATATACATTAAAAGTTAGAAGTGAGGCTTCGATACATCCCGAAAATTCGGGGCTTGCGAAAATCACTCAGCCACCTTTTTGTTTAGATAGTAATCTTAGAAGTGAAACCTAAAAAGCTGGTCTCGAGTTAAAAAAGAAAGGTTAATTACCAACTTTAATAAAGATTGGAGGTTTTTGAATGATGCTATATAAATGTGATCGCTTCATGTCATGCTGAGCCTTTCGACTAGGCTCAAGACAGGCTTCGTAGCGGAGTGAAGCCCGCCTCTGGACGGGCAGGCATCTTCCCGTTATGAAACTGACAGATTTCTCGACTTAACTTGCGGTCGCTCGGAATGACACTCGCTTCCTGTCATACGTCTAGTTTCTAGTCTCTATATTCTAATCTCTCCTACGTCCTACGTCTTACCGTCTTAAGTCTCTTTTCTCAATACTATATAATCTCCCCCGCCGCTTCATGGTCTAACACATACTCTACTTGGGCTAAGCTTTGTAGAAACGAAGCTGGGACTTCTGGAGTGATTTCCCCCTGAAGCGCCTTACTCACAATTTCTGATTTGCGTTCCCCTAAGGCCAATAGTAGAATCCTTTTAGCTTGGCGGATGGTATTTACGCCCATGCTTACCGCCTGCTGAGGGACTTGGTCTAAACCACCAAAATCTGCTTGGGCGTCTTCTCGGGTAACCGCATGTAAATTGACTAAACGCGTGGCAGAATCAAAGGAGGAGCCGGGTTCGTTGAAGCCGATATGACCGTTGCGACCAATGCCCAACAATTGCAGGTCTAGGCCTCCAAAACTGGCGATTTTATCTTCGAATTCTTTGCAGTAGTCAAGAATATCCTCTGTCTCACAACGCGTATGGGGAATGTGGATGTGCTGCGGCTTTATATTAACATGCTTAAACAAATGTTCCTGCATAAAATAGGTATAGCTCTGCTCATCTTCTGGGTAAATGGGATAGTACTCATCTAAATTAAAACTCACTACATTGGCAAAGCTTAAGCCTTCGTTTTGATGCAAGCGAACCAATTCTTGATACACCCTTTTAGGCGTATTTCCCGTCGCCAGACCCAATACCGCCAACTTACCCTGCTTTTGCTGCTGGGTGATCAATGCTGCTATTTGCTGGGCTACGTAGATAGAGGCTTGCGTCGCATTAGCAAATAAGTTAAGTATGCGATCTTTAGAAGGCTTGTGGGAATTTGTTGACATGGTAATTAAGAATTTTTATTTTAAATAATTTTTTGATTGTTTTAAAACGGCCTACCTATAATAAGAAATGAATGTCTTAAATCCTAAAGCTAAGCGAGCATTCTTTAGACTCCTTGGTTCTTGAACTTACCTGTTATCCTTCCGGAAGCCTTGAAAGTTTCTGAATCTCATTTCGCGATGGTGAAGGTTATAAGAGGGCGAGACGCTAAAGTGAGTTCAGCCTGCCAAAGCAAGAGGCATTTGAATTCGAAAATGTGCCGATTTAAAAATTTGATGATGTGATATTCGATTCTTGTCTCTTCATTCTATTTCTTAAAACTTATCTCCTAATAACGCTCACCACTATTTTTTAAACAGCTCTTTTCGTTTTCCAGTTCTTCGTTTCAGCACATCAAAAGCTGCGGCCGCCAATAGAAAGATCACGATCATAGCCATGGTCAATCCGAAGTTATGCAGAAACTGACTCAGTGCCATATAAAGTGCGATCACCAATATGTTTATTCCCCCCAACAAGAAGCTGGCTTGTTTATGGGTGCGACCACTATCCAGCAATACGTGATGCATATGATTGCGATCGGCTTCAAAAGGTGTCTTTCCGCTTCTTAAACGAATGATTATTACCCTTAGGGTATCAAAAATAGGAATAAATAAGACCGCCAAAGCAAAAAGCAACCTGTTTTGGGCGACAAAACCTTGTTGCACCAGCGAGTCAAAAGGTTCCATCGTTAAAATTTTCAAACTTAAAAAAGCCATCATATATCCCATCACCAAGCTGCCGCCGTCTCCCATAAACATTTTTCTACCGCCCTTGGAAAGGTTAAACCTAAGAAAAGCAGCTAAAATTCCAGCGACCGTAAGACTGACCAATATAAAATAAGGATGATCGGTAACATAAAAGACCATAGCATAAGAAAGGGAAATAATAATCCCAGCGACACTAGCCAAACCATCTATACCATCGATAAGGTTATAAGCGTTTACCAAAGCCACCACAATAAGTCCTTTTATAGCATAGCCTATTACTGGCGGAATCGCATAAACCCCCCAAAATCCATAAAGGTTGGTGAGTTGTAATTCTGGAGAAAAAATGATAAAAGCTGCGGCAAATAGCTGACTCATAAACTTAAGTTTGGCTGAAGAAATGACCAGGTCGTCTTTTAACCCTGCTAAAAATAAAAAAGTAATGCCTATGATTAAGTGATTCCCGGTAGGACTGGTTCGCAACGCTTGTAGTAAACTCAAAATAAGGATCAAGACCAGAAAAAAGGCAACTCCCCCAAAAGGAGGAACAGCATCTTTGTGCGAGCTACGCTCATTCACCTCTTTCATCAGGTTTTTTTCCCGGCTTACCCAAAGTACTTTTGGCGTAAAATACCATGTTAAAACAAAAGCCAGTAAAAACACACCACTGACAAAAAACAGATAATACCTTTGGAATAAATCCAACAGAATTTCCTGATCTAATATATTCATAATGAGTAAGTTTTTGGTGGGTGGCTTCGAGTCCCTCAGCCACCGGGTATTGTATTTCTTAAGCTTTCTCGGGAAAATCTCGGAAGCCTGAGCGATTTGAAGGCTGCCTTTTGCCCGACGATAATATTTATTTGTAGCCCAAAAAGCTATCTATTTATA
Organism: Mesonia profundi; assembly: GCF_031085155.1. Taxonomy (GTDB): domain Bacteria; phylum Bacteroidota; class Bacteroidia; order Flavobacteriales; family Flavobacteriaceae; genus Mesonia; species Mesonia profundi. The sequence continues at coordinate 23,950 of NZ_JAVHUL010000036.1, forward strand.
TAATATTTTTTAAAACCATTAAAGGCCCAATGGAAAAAATAATAGGAAGATTTTACAACGCCGAAGCCTTCCACATCCCGGTATATCTTCCATACATAAGGAATTAGTTTTCTTTTGCTCCTGGAAACAGAATCTTTACGCATTCTGTAAATTGCCAGTGGTTTTTGAATTCCATACGCGTAATCCACTTCTTTCAAAATGCTTAGCCATAATCCCCAATCTTGCCTTTTATTCATTATAGGCATATAAAACTTACCTATGCTCCTAATGTCTATAAATGCGGTGAGACACGGGATGGGACAGGCTTTTAAGAGTTGCAGGTAATTGACCTTCTCTGGGACGATAAAATCACTTATTAATGGTTGCAGTTCTTCATCATATCTTTTGTAGGATGAAAAAACAAATTCATAATTGTTTTCCAGGCAAGTATTTATAGATGTTTCCAAGAATTTTGGAAACCAAATATCATCGGCATCCAAAAACGTAATAAAATCGCCTTTTGCTGCCTCAATGCCTTTATTCCTAGTAATTGCCGGACCAGAATTTTCTTCGTTTTTAATAAGATGAATACGCGCATCCTTTGCTTGAATTTTTTCTATGATAGCCACGGAATTATCTGTAGAACCATCATCTATTAAAAATAGTTCCCAATTCGCATAGGTTTGGTCCTGAATCGACTTTATTGTTTCCGAAATAAATTTTTCGGAATTATGAACTGGGGTGATTATAGAGATCAAGTGTTTTTCCATTAATTAATCAATAGTAGTTATAAAATCTTTTAACTTTCCTTCCTTACTATGAAGGCTTACACCAAAGTTTATTTCAAACTCAACATCATCTTTAAAGTATTTCTTTAGCTCTTGTTCTACAAAAGATTTCGTAGCTGGTTTATTTTGTTCTATATTTAAAACGATTGTACCCGGTTTATGCTGAACTGCTTGATAATTAAGAACCACATTATGTTCCATAGCTAGGTTTTTAAACACATAATAAAAAGATAAACTTGGGTATTTACTATTTTTACCGATTACCATTTTCCCTACTCTTCCCAAAACGTTTTTAATAACCGGATGGGATCTACCACATATGCATTTAAAATTAGAATCTTCCAATTCGATGCTATCTCCCAATTTATACCTAATTATAGGGAAAGATTTTGACAATAAATTAGTGACGAGTATTTCTCCATTTTCTTCCTCAACAATTACATTCTCCATGGCAATATGCATATTACCTTGAGGACACTCAAATGCAATAAGACCAGACTCAGCCGCTCCATACTCATTTATTATTTTAAGACCGAATGCTTTTTGTACCTCAGGTTGATAACTATCATAAACTTTTTCTGAAGTACCTTTTATCATTTTTAAATTATGAGAAACTTTTAAATTGAGACTATTAATCGTTTTGGCAATTTCATAAATCATAGAAGAGTAACCATGAAGATATTTAGCTCCCTTTAAGTTTACAGCAAACTCTTTTATATCATTATCACTATATGAAAAAAGCCGGAACCGGTTTTGCAACTTGTCCAACAATTTAATCTTAAGCGCTTTTTTAGGATTAATATTATAACCCCAAAGATACCCATTCTTATCCCAGGGCTTTACCTCATACCAGCTATACCCTCTAAACATCGCTGCGCGATTGTGCGAATCCCATTCCTCGTTTTTTAAAAAACTTAGCGCTTGTCCAGAAGTACCGGAACTCTCGGAATGTATTAATTTTTTAAAAACAAAATTTGATTGAATGCTACTTTTATTTTCAATTAAATCCCGTTTAGAAATGGATGGTATTTTTTTTAATACATCAAGACTATTGAAACTTGAGGGTTCAAACTTGTTTTCTTTAAATACTTTACGATAGAATTCAGAATGCTTATCTGCGAATTCTAATAAGGATTTACACTTTTTTAGCTGGTAATCAAGCAGTTTTTCTTTAGACCAGAAATCTGTCTTTTCTAAAAATCTATAATAGCTGTCAAGAGAAGGATTTCTCTGTTTAGTTCCAATTTTATATATTGATTTCAAAATCATTTTTTACTTATTCTTCTTTTTCCAAAATCCATTAAGATCTCCAATAAATCTTTCTTTCTATATTTGAAAATTGAATTAAAAATATATTTATAATTAGATTTTCTATACTTACTAATTTCATTAAATACACTTTGATAATATACTTCATTTTCCACCTCATGGGAAGTAAGCGAGTTTAAAAAGGGAAAAGAAAATTGTTCCGGAACTTTATTTTCACTAATAATCTGAGGCCAGTAATCTTCACCTTTTACTATATAGTCATAGTCAATTTTAGGTTTTTCGCTAGATAAATCCACATTCACAATACAGGAATATTTGGTAGCAGTTGCAGGCATATTAAAAACAAAATTTCCCAAAGAATAGAAAATGTACTTATTTTTATACACCTCAAAACCTTGTAGAACATGCGGGTGTAATCCTATAATTAAATCAAAGCCCAAGTCTATCAGCCAATGTCCAAATTTCTTTTGGTCACCGTATGGTTTATTAATGAATTCATTTCCCCAATGAATGTAAGCAATTTTAAAATCGTTATCTTTAATGGATAGAAATTCCTCTTCAATTTGCTTATATTCTGGATCATACCAATAACTGGGGTTATCAGAAAACTTTTCATCTCTTTGAGAAAATGAGAGTATCCCAATACTTTTAGATTGATGACTAATCGTTATAGATTTATTCTTATTGGAACCGACACTTTTTACAGATAGACTGTCTAGATTAGCAATCATATCTTTATATGCTTCCGCTCCATGCTGCATCACATGATTATTAGCAATATTATAAATATCTAAATGATGAATATGTTTCACATTACTAGGCGAAATACGAAATTGTTTGGAATATATACTAGACTTATTCGATAAATCGGATATTACACATTCCATATTCCCAAACCATAAATCTTCTACATCTCTGTTTAAATTTTGAAAAGGATCTTTTCCTTTTTTTAACTCCGACCCTATTCCAAAACCTGTGTCAAAAAAACCGTCTGACAAGTTTATATCTCCAACTATTCTAAGCATAACTTTGTTTTTTTACATTAAGTTTCACAAATTAATATTTTTGTAAAAATTAATTTTGATTTCTATTGAACAAGAGTATTCACACTTTTTTCAGTAATTTTATCTTATTTTAATCAACAATCTATTACAAATTTAATACGGTTTTGTCTAGCGAGTGTTAGCAATAACAAACAATTTATTAAGTTTGCGAGAAGAGTTTTCTCATCGAAAGCAGTATTTTCTTTCTTGCCTAAGCAAAAGCAAAAGCAAAATAAACATAATCCTTACTACCAAAAAATAATTAATAGAGGATATTCTTGTTTATATTTGATGTTAAGTTTTAAAATCCTAAAAACTTTTCAAACTATAAATTTTAAGAATCTACGGATCTGTATAATAATTGTTTTTTTACAACATCATCAGCTAGAAGGTTTTCTTAACTTTTCCTATTCTTTTTGCTGGAACACCACCATATATTAATCGTTCTTCGGTTAAAATTGCTCCTAAAACGGCTCCTGCTGCTAATACGGAATATTTCGGAAGAATACTTCCCGAAAGAATAGAGCAATTTGCACCAATCCAAGATCCCCGTTTTATTACAACCGGACCTAAGGTAATGCCAGGAGCATTTCGAAATGAATAACCGTCAAACTGATGGTTTGAGCCACTAATAACAGTATTAGGACCTATAATGACTTCATCTTCTAAAGATATATCGTTGCCAATTATAACAACATTATGAGAAATCCTAACACCTTTTCCAACCTTTAACCCAGAAAGCACAGTTATGACGACACTAGAACTAACTTCAAAATCACCATGATATTCTTCCATCATAAAAGAGTACAACCAACCTCTGAATCGTCTAAAAACGGGATGATTGGGCATCCAAATGGTTATAAGGCGTATAAACCACGAATATAATATTGATAATTTAGTCTTCATCAAATATCTGTTTTACAAAATTAGCAATAGTGTAATTTTTTATCTTCGTAAAAGAATTTATACGTAAGAAATTAAACAATTTTCTATTCCTTCCAAGTTCATTCATTTTGTCTAAGAATAGTTTAGGATTATTAAACTCCGCAAATAATATATCTTCACCATCCTGGAATATATTAGGCAAACTTCCTACTGGCGTACTAATAACCACCAAACCATTCGCCATTGCCTCCAAAATCACCCTTGGTGAACCCTCAGATAAACTGCCAAATAAAAAAACATCACTTGTACGTAATAATGAATTTATTTGATCTCTATCATCAATACGTCCTATAAATGCAACATTGGAGATTTTTTCTAATTTTACAATATTTTTCAATTCATCTTCGAACTCCCCAGAGCCGATTAGATTAAATTGACTTTGTGGATGTTCTTTTTGATACATTCCAAATGCTCTAATTATAGTCTCTACACCCTTAGCCGATCTTAAATTACCCAAATATATAAATTTGGCAACATTAGGGGCATAGTTTTTAGATTCTTCAAAAAAGAAATCCTTCTCTGTTAAGGTGGAAGAAATTAAAGGAATTGCATTTATACTCCTTTTTTTAAGCTTATCTGCTATATGATGTCCATTAGTATAGACTTTAGCATCTTTAGCGGCCAAGGTATACAGGAAATTTTCTGGCCTAAATAAATTTAGTAATATCTTCTTCTTTAGCTTACTGAAATTTGGATTATTTCTGGTTGTATCAGTAGGATCTCCAACATAATGAACTATACGTTTCGAATCTTTACCATATAATTTCTGTAACCATCCAAAAGGAACTGGATAACGAGAATAGTATGTGTTAATATCTTTTAGTCGTCTATATGCTATTAAATATTTAGGAAAATATTTGATAGCATGAAAATAACTGGCTATTTCTGGCAGCTCATAAACTGATACTGCATTAAATAAATTATTTAAACTTTTATAAGTAGTTATTTCATTATTATTCAAAACCTTACAGGGCGATAACAATATAACACTATCATAATAATTAACTATTTCATTTAGATATATTAAATGCGTAAAAGGAATAAAGTATTCTTTATCTTTTTTCTGAACAGACCATGCGTGAATTAAAAGGATTTTATTTTTCATTTTTAAAAATTAATTTTTTATATGTTACACAACAAATATTTATTGTAATCAATTCAACACCATCTACTTTTATTTCTTTAATTTAAGGATTAAAAGATCTTTTTTAGAATGATTTATACATTTTGAAGATTTCTCAAAATAAATGACTATTGATAATATGATAACAGTGATAGCATTAAAAAAACCATTAATAACGAATAAGTATATGGTTAATGCCCAGAAACTATTTACGGCCATAAAATATATAGGCTCAGGACTTTTTAATTTTAATAAATAAAGATGAATATAATATAGAAAAATAATAAAAATAATAAAACCTAAAAGTCCATTTTCACTCATTATTTGTAAATAATTATTATGAGTAGCTTTTTCTTCAATAGCTCCAAAATTATTTGTACCAATTCCAATAAAAGGATTATCTAAGAAGTAACCCCAACTCCTATTAATAAAATTCAGTCTTTCAGTTGCGGAATTACTTGATGCTGTATTTTGATTTAATAAGTCTGTTAATTCAGTTTCAAAACCTGATAAATCAATATATTCTGATGAAACAATAAGGTATACAGGAATTAATAATGCTATCCCTATTTTTAAGATGCTACCCAACCTAAGTTTTTTGCTAGAATAAAAAAGAAAAGTTATAAAGTAAGAACCCAACGTTGCTAAAATGATTCCTTTTGATTGAACATAAATAGCAGAGAACAAATGAATAATTAAAGATGCTGCCGCTATAATTTTCCATATTAAATTCATTTTAAAGTTCTTAAAAAACCAAACTACGAACGGAGTTGTTAATGCTAGATAAAATGATAATTGGTTTTTTCCTGATTCTGATACCTGTTCTGCATCAACCACAAAAAATGAGGCGTTGTATATAAACAGTGATCTAAATATTAATGCGGTTAGAATAAGTCCAGAACTAAGTATCAACCACTTCAAAAAGAAATTAATACCATATTTGAAAATAAAAAAAGAATAAAGTTTAATTGTAATCAACAATAAAATAAGTTTAAACTCGTAAAAAAAATCTCCTGTAGGTCTTAAACTTCGTGTTAAATCTAATAATGAAATAATGATGAAAAAAAGAAAAACATAATAAATACTTTTTTCCATATTCCCTACTTTAATTTTAAATAAGCTTTTAAAATTAAGAGCGCCGAGAATTAGAAGCGATATGTGCGTTAAAGGAATACTTGCAAATCTAAATTCACTAATCATTAATAGTGGTATAGTAATCACAGTAAGTAGCCATAATATCTTTTGCATTCTACGCTAATTGAAATAATATTAAATATATGTAAGTCTACCTTTTTTGTTTTCTAGAAATATGTTTTTCATAGATATTTAAAATATTTACGAATTCAAATAAACTTCCTTTAATAAAGAAAGATATAAATATGCCGCACGCAATAAAAGATAAACTTGTCGCAATAGATGCTCCTATTAATCCGTACTGTGGAATTAGTATAAAATTTAATCCCACATTAACTATTATACCAACTGCAAGGGCAAAATATAAAGGCTTCCAATTATTCACTGATGCTAAATAACGACTGATTAACTTAAAATAAACCATACCTTGGTTTCCAATTAACAAAATGATCACGGGAATAAAAACAACTTGATAAGTTTCTGAATACAATAAACTTAAAATGAAATGTCCTAAAACCAGAAAACCTAAAATTGATAAAATATTAAAAACAAATACAATTTGAGCATAGTAATTCATTTCTTTTAAAACCTCTTCTTTTTTATATACTTTTCCTATCTTTAAGAATCTAGGATATAATAAGTTTCCGGCAGAATCTGGCAAAACCCATACCATTTTTGAAATACTACTTGCAACAAAGAAAAAAGCAACCATTTCCATTTCTCCATAAAATGAAAGTATATAAACCGTGGCTGCATAAAGAGTCAAGGATAAAACCTTATTCAAAATACTTTTAATTCCATAAAAAAAATAAGATATGTTTTTAAAAATATCTTTAGTAAAACGAACAGTTGAAACTGTAAAATATTTAAAACCGGTAATTATTAAAACCAAAATTGAAATTAAAGCATATAAATTTAAAGTCTCATAAATTTCAAAGTTCAGACTTAATAAATACACACTTCCAAAAACTATTACCAACGCTAAGGGTTTAAGTAAGCCTAATAAATTAAACCATAAATACTGCTCTTGATAATGAAAATAAGATTTAAAAACGCTCAAAACTGATAAAGAAATAATACTTACAAATAGAGGCCCGTAATAGCTTAAATCTAAACCAAAGAAAAATAATATGCCAAAAGATAAAAGAAAAACAATAAGATAAATTATAAAATTTTTACCCATATTATCTTCATACTTCTGTCCCAGTTTTGCGTGATATAAAATTGAAGAGTCCAAGCCTAAAACGAAAAACATTCCTAGATAACCAATATCTGTCAACCATCTAGCTAATATACCATAATCCTCTGTTGTTAAAATATGTGTTGTTAGAGTTTGAAAAGCAAAAGTTGCTATTGTTGCCATAAAACTAAAAACAGCCATAGAAGAGAGATTTTTCAACATATTAAAAACGTCTTGTTTCTTCTTGAATATTAGTTTTGACTATTTTGGCGGGATTACCTGCAGCAATAGAATTAGGAGGAACATCTTTGGTAACTACAGCATTAGAAGCTACTATGGAGTTTTCCCCTATCTTAACTCCTTTTGTGACTCGTGAATATTGTCCTAACCATACATTATTTCCTATAGATATTGCTTTAGAAGTTCCGTATTTCCAGGACCATAACTCTGTACTCCATCCAGATTGAATCATTTTTTTTCTGTCATCGGGATGAGTAGGGTGATGGTTCGTGTCTGAAATAATAACATTATCTGCAAAAATAACATTGGTTCCAATTTTTATTTCTTTTGCACAAAATATTTTACAACCTGTTCTTATACTTGTATTACTGCCAATTTTAATAACACCATCATTTTTAGACTGTAATAGACCGAACATAAGAACATTATTGGAAATTATTATATTTTTCCTTTTAGTATTGATAATTTTTGATTTCCTATTGAAAATAATATTGTTACCAAGTACAGCTTTATTTTTAAACTGGTTTTTTTGATAACTAATAATAGCCCAACGTATAAATTTTTTAATGAACATAACAGATTATTATTTTATAAATTCTCCCAATACCAAGCTACGGCCTCTTCAATCCCAGCCTCTATTTTAAACTTCGGGTCGTAGCCCAACTTTTCCTTAGCTTTTTCTATAGAAGCCAACGAATGCGGGATATCACCGGCGCGGTTGGGGCCGTGTTTAATTTCGATTTCGGCAATCTTGGCATCGTGTTTAGCCAAATACTTTTTAAGCAATTGGGTAAGTTCCAGTAAATTGGTGCGGTCGCCTACCGCCGTGTTGTACACCTGGTTTACGGCTTCCTTATTTTCAGAAGTCAGCGCTAAAAGGTTCATCTGGATAACATTGTCTATATAGGTGAAATCACGGGAATAGGTGCCATCGCCGTTAATTACCGGGCTTTCGTGGTTCATCAATTGAATCACAAATTTTGGGATTACCGCGGCATAAGCCCCATTGGGATCTTGCTTTCGGCCAAATACATTAAAGTAGCGCAAGCCAATAGTATTTAAGCCATACGCATCTTTAAAAATGTCGGCGTAGAGCTCATTTACATATTTGGTGATGGCATAGGGCGACAAGGGTTTTCCAATTACATGCTCTACCTTGGGCAGGTTTTCTGAATCGCCATAGGTAGAGGAGCTTGCGGCATATACAAAGCGCTTCACTTCCGCATCGCGGGCAGCCACGAGCATATTCAAGAACCCAGAGGTATTTACGTCATTGGTGGTAATAGGATCATTTATAGATCGGGGCACCGAGCCTAAAGCAGCTTCGTGCAACACATAATCCTGGTCTTTACACGCCTTGTGACAAGTGTCTAAATCGCGAATATCCCCTTCAATTGGTAATTTCCTACAAAAAGGCATATTGTGGTTTCATTATTAAGTTTATTAGTAACTTAAAGAGATCCTTTCCTCGAT
>NZ_JAVHUL010000037.1 GCF_031085155.1 Mesonia profundi
TATAACTTCAATTACTGTCATGATTTGGATTTTATCCCAAATATAGGATATTTGCCGCAATGTAGGAAATTACCCTTTAAAGGGGGAGAAGTAACGCCTCTATTTTTTATTGGCGCCACTCTAGGAAATGTGTTAATCTGGTTTATCCCTCTTCCCATGGGACTTTTGGCCGGAATGGGATTTGTGGCTGTTTTTGCCGGTGCCACAAATACACCCATCGCTTGTACCGTCATGGGAATTGAACTTTTCGGAATAGAGTCGGGGGTTTTTATTGCATTGGCTTGTTGTACAGCTTATCTATTTTCTGGTCATTCTGGCGTGTATTCTTCCCAAATAATTGGAAGTCCAAAACACAATTTATTTATACGAGAGAAGGGGTTGCCTTTATCTGATATTAAAACTAAAAGAACAAGCTCATGAAAGATCTTATAACAATACGGATTTACTTTGAATATGGTCAAAAAATCAATAATCAATCTTTTTGGAAAAAGATATATGCTTCAGATTTCTCAACGGAATTAATGAAAAGAGCAAAATCCTCTAACTTAGAACAGGTGCTGCATCTAAATGTAATTAAAGGATATCTGGATCATCAGAAAATTAACTGGGGAACAAACGAAATCCGTCATTATAAACATCCTCACCTTATTGAAATAACAGATTCGGAAGCTAACATAAATCAGTTTCTCGAGAAGGAAAAAGAGCTGCTAGAAGAAACCAAAGTATTGATGGTTAAAAATGAAGTTTTAATTTTTCATTGAGTTTCTAGTCTAGCAGAAAAAGACAAGTCAAATAAATTATCTAGTACAGCCCATCTTAATAAAGTGGGAATTTATGTGATTTGTCAACTTTTGATTGCTTTAAGGAAGCTATATTATTTTATTGAACCGAATCTATCACACTCCCACACGTCATCATTTGCTCCCCATAATTAAGGTTTCTGATATTTTTTCGGTACTCAGCCAAACCGCGCCTTTATTATTATTGGCCGTGGGGCATTTTTGAAATTAAAATGCCGGGTTGGCTTTTTCAACATTCATGACTGATGGAATTATATTCTCGTTTAGAATTACAAAATGCTCCCGTTGGTTTTCAAGAATGATAAACCATAAATCTAGAATTTAGAGAAAGTTTTTATTATCTCTCAAATTTACGTATCTTAAGACTTAATTTTAAAAAGCTTACCTATGAAAAAACTACTGACGCTCTTCGTTTTTGCATTTGCATTTTCCGCATTTTCACAAGGAGATATTTCATCAAAAAAGATGCAGATAGAAGTAGCAGTTTTAGCTGCACCCGAAATGTATCAAAAAGAGGCAACTGTACTTGGATATAATGAAGAAGGAAAACTTATAACCTTACGCCAAGGAAGCAATGGGATGGTTTGTTTGGGAGACGATCCAAATAAAGAGGGCATACATGTGGCTTGTTATGCTACAGAATTGGAACCTTTTATGGCTCGTGGCCGAGAGTTGGCTGCTGAAGGAAAATCTAACCTAGAAAAACGTGAAATCCGAAAGAATGAAATAGATGCTGGAACGTTAAAAATGCCAGCCGAACCTTCTATGGTTTACGTTTTAACAGGAAAAGAAAATGGCTATAGTGCTAAAACGGGAGAACTGGAAGGTAGTAAAATTCGATACGTACTTTATAAACCTTATATGACTGGTGAAAGTACCGGTCTTCCTACAAAACCTGAAGCTGCAGGAATGCCTTGGTTAATGGACGCGGGCACGCATCGTTCGCATATCATGATTACGCCAGTTAGTAAATAGTTTGATGTTGTCTTAATCAACAGAGACAAGACTGAACTATGTAAAATAAAATGAAGAGAATGATTATGATTCATACATCGATTCTTAGAATAAGTATTCTGAGGTGTAAATAAGAATTAGAATACGTTCTATAAAAACTGCCTACATAAGAGTTGATGCAACTTTATGTAGGCAGTTTTGTTTTAACAATGATTTCCTCTTTAGTAAAATAGATAATGAAAGCTTCTATAAGAGAAAATTTAGAAATATGGTTGACGGAAATAATAGGTATAGGTTTTGTATCAGCTTTTTAACACCTTAAATGGAAAAAATCAATAGATCAATTCCACCTATTTTTTTGTTCTTTTATACACTAGTCCTGCAAATACGAGGGTAAATAAAATTCTAAAAATCATAGCCTTTACCGTGCGACTTTCAAAGAGACCACCGGTGTGTATATGGAAATAAAGAATAAAGAAGGCAAAAGAAAGTAGCAGAGCGATGGATAGCATAGCCCAAAAAGGCCATTTTTTTGATTTTACAAAACCATAGGCTACTATTAAATACATGAAGCCAGCAACCAAATTTGTCTCTACGATAAACAGCACATAATTTCCATGTTTTGCACGAATGTCGAACCAATCGAAGAGCACAGAGCTGCTCATAAAAATGGTGATAAGTGCAAAAGCGATTAATACAGTTGCGATGAGGTATTTGAAAATTCGAGTCTTTTTATTCACTTTCTTCATGTGCTAAGTAGATTTTTAGTACTTCGATTTTTAAAAAATTCTGGTGAACTTAATTCTCTCACATCCTATCTTAGTTTTCTCTTGCAAGATAGTTGCAAGCAATCTTTAATTCTCTTTTATTGCGGAATTGTGCTATCACAGCAACTTCTTCCGCAGATAAAATATCGTAAAAGGTAGTTTTCCCTGCGTCATCGAATCTTTCGAAATAAAAACGCATCCGTTTACAAGTCCTACGAAATTTCGAAAACCGCTTCCACTTTCTTGTAGAAATTAGGAGTAGTACGCAGGGAAATACCCATTATTTATTCAGTTTTAATTATTGAAAATAAGTGTAATAGCCTTCCAAATTTTCTTTAATGCTTTCTTTAATTTTGGCTCCTTCATCGGTACTTGAAATCTTTCCTAAAGCATTAATTTTCTCTATAAGTGGATGAAGAAAAACATGTAGATTGTCGTGCGAAGGACCTTTCATAGTACATTTTTTTACTACAAAGTTTTTTGTTTCATTTAAATCTGCCGCTAGGCTATGGTACTCTTTTACCGATTCTGTTTGGCTAGATTTTACAAGACTTAACATTTTATCAACGCCTTCTGTCGTTTCCAAATTGGCATCCCATTTATCACCTTCGTCCAATTTTATCTCCTCTACCCAAGCATTGTTCATAGAATGAGATTCTGCGGCCATTTCTTTTGTATGGTCTTTTTCGGTAACTTCAGTAGCTTCCTCTGTAGTTTTGCTTTCATTTTTATTGTCATTACAACTTATTAAAAGTGCTGAAATGATAGCAGTAGTTAGAATTGTTTTTTTCATAATCTTTGATTTTTTAATATATTGAATTGGTTTTTAATAGTTTATTGTAAATTTATTCCGAAGAAATAGGCGATGATCTTGTTATTTCCACTCTATTTCTTCTCGTATAAAAACTACTTTTTTAACATCTGTAGGCAACCTTAAAGATACGTATTCTTCTGCACCTTTAAGTAGAACCTTAGCAGTTTAAGTTGCTGTGATTTCTAATGGTTTAAAATATTTTTTCTGAATTATTACTGGAAATCTTGTAGCAGTTTTAATTATGATGAACAACAAGAATAGATTTATTTTCATCTCAAAAATTTATTTAATAAGGATGATTTAAATCATATTTCGGCGAAATGATATTTTCAATCTTTACATCATAGAACCTTAATTTTATAATACATGCAAACTCAAACGTCTAATATACATAGCTTTCATATTCCTGTAATGGGAATCGCCTACACCATTGACTCTCCCATAAAAGTTGCTCACTTCGGAATAAATTCTGTGCTTTCTATTATTGAAGACAATTTGATAGAAGTAATGCGAAAACATTATTATCAACAAACCGAAGAAACGTATACTCCTATTGGCATAAAAGAGGAGCATTTTAGATCGCGTCGCATCACAGATTATCTCAATTTGATGCAACGAATTGTAAACTCAAAAATGGAAAAGCTGAAGACTTCTGCTTTTGAAACGGGTTCAGATATTGTGAAATACTTTGAGATGCTTCCAGAGAGTAGCACGCTAAAAGAGAAATACCACGAATGGTTTTCTTTATCTGATTCCGAAGAAAAAGAAAAAGCCGAAAAATACTTAAGAGAAAGCATGCTGCTGGGCTCTATAGAGGTTAATATTATGACCAAAGTAGATAAAGAGCAGTTAGATAAAAATAAGCAACCTATAGAAAATGGATCGGATGCAGTTACGGCTTTAAAGGGCTATGCAGAATGCGATTTAAGTAATTCTTCTGTAGTTCTTTCCGCAGGAATGAATCCGCGTTTGTATAATTATATGGAAGAATTCACAGCTTTTGATGCCTACGAATGGGGTGGTTTTCATAAGAAAGTAATTATTAAAGTAAGTGATTATCGTTCGGCATTAATTCAAGGCAAATACTTGGCAAAAAAGGGTATTTGGGTAAGTGAATTCCGAATTGAATCTGGACTCAACTGCGGTGGTCATGTTTTTGCTACGCAAGGTTTGCTTATGGGACCAATTCTTCAGGAATTTAAAGAGAAAAAGCAAGAGCTAAAAAATAGCATTTTTGAACTCTATAATCCGGCAATTATCGCAAAAGGACAGACAGGTTTTTCTAATCCTCATCCTATTAAAATTACGGTTCAAGGCGGAATTGGAACTAGCGAAGAAGACCTTTTATTGCAAAACTATTATGAAGTGGACGGCACGGGATGGGGAACCCCATTTTTACTATGTCCAGAAGCTACCACTGTAGATGAAAATACCTTAGATTTATTAGCAAAATCTAAAGAAAATGATGTGGTGCGCAGCAAAGCTTCTCCCTTGGGTGTGGAGTTTAATTACCTAAAAGGAACTACTGCCGAAAAAGAGCGTTTGGATAGAATTGAAAGCGAAAAACCCGGCAGTCCTTGTACAGAAAAGCTTTTAGAATCTAATACGGAATTTACCAAAACCCCTATATGTACGGCTTCTAGAAAATACCAAAAGTTGAAATTAGAACAATTGAAAACGCTAGATCTAACTGAAGTAGAATATACGCGACAAGTGGATGACGTTTTAAGCAAAGAGTGTCTTTGTGTTGGTTTGAGTAATGCGGCGCCTATAAGTTATGAAGCTCCTTTTCTAAAAAAATTAACTGCGGTTACCATTTGCCCAGGTCCAAATATTGTTAATTTCTCTAAAATTAGCAGCCTTCAAGAAATGACCAACCATATTTATGGTCGAAAGGATAACATGCAAAATCCCAATAGAGCTTCTATGTTTGTCACAGAATTGAAACTTTATATTGATTTTCTGAAAAAAGAAATCCAAAGGTCTTACAAAGCATCTCCCCGCGATTTTAAAAACTGGAAAAAGTTTAGTGAGAATCTTTTAGATGGGGTAGAGCACTATCGTGAAATGGCGACAAATTATGTGATAAAAAATAGAATTCAATTGGAAGAGGATTTAAAAGAAGCTCAACATGAAATTCTTGATATACAGAAAAGTTTATTGAAAACCGCTTAGTAAAATACTAAAGTCAAGTAAACAAGCTAAGAATCCACGTTCATGAAGTTTTATTTCTATGAACGTGGATTCTTTTTATTTTCCAATTCGTATTCGCGCATCCACCGCAGTAATGGCGCGTTGCGTTCCAATTAATGGATTAATATCCATTTCCAAAATTTCTGGAGCCGCTTCTACCAAGGCAGAAAGCCGTTGAATGATTTCTATAAAAATGGCTTCATTTGCGCCTTTTTTTCCTCTTGCACCTTGAATAAGTTGGTATCCTCTTAGTGAATGCACCATTTCTTTAGCTTCAGATTTTGAAATGGGACTTAATCCTGCGGAAACATCATTTAGCACTTCAATAAAAATTCCGCCTAGACCACACAAAATCGTGTGCTTAAAGCCAGTTTCTTTTATAACGCCAACAAACAATTCTAGTCCTACCAATTGTGGCTGTACCATAATGGCCGTTGTAGATTCGATATTCATTAGGATATCAAAAGTTTCTGCCGCTTCTTCCTTATTAGCAATATTCATCACTACTCCCATCGCATCCGATTTGTGAAGAGGGCCGACCACTTTCATCACCACAGGAAAATCCATAGTTCCCATAGCGGCGAATAATTTTTCTTTTGAATTTTCTACTATTTCTAGAACCCGCGGAATTCTAGCAGCATCTAACAAATCGACAGTTTGAGAAGTGGAAAGATATCCTTCGGAAGCAGAATCAATTACGTTCCTAATTTTTTTAGTATCTATTTCTAATACCGAAATTTCCTCGGGCATAGGTTCAGGCGTATTGAAAACTTGAGCAAGAGCTTTACCTAAAACAACTTCATCGGGAAAATGGATGTGGCCTTTCTTCAAAAAAGATTGAATTTCTCGTTGTGCATTTACAACCGATGGTAATACGGGGAAAATGGGTTTGTTACATATTTCAAGTTTTACACTTAAGACATTGTAAACATTCTCTACATCAAACAGCCCGGCGCTTCCAAATACCACGACCATCGCATCTATGTGATCAAATTTATGTTCGCAATAATCGATAATAATTCCTAACTGTTCCGCAGTTCCTGTCGCTAAGAAATCTATAGGATTGGCAATGGAAGAGCCAGGATATAGAAAAGATTTTAGTTTATCTGCATCGGGACCAGCTATTTCGGGAACTTTAAGTCCGCCTTTAGAAAGTTGATCGGCCAACATTACGGCAGAGCCTCCAGCGTGCGTAATGATAGCAATATTTTTTCCTTGTAATTTTTTATAATTGAAAATTGCTGCAACACTCAAAAGTTGCTCTCTACTACTACAATATACGATTCCTGCTTTGTTAAATAATGCACGCACCGTCATGTCGCTGCTTGCAATTGCTCCCGTATGTGAAGTGGCCGCGCGACTTCCTTCTGCAGTACTTCCCGCTTTAATAGCAGCAATTTTAGCACCTTTTTTAATAAGGGAAGAAGCGTGTTTTAAAAGTTTTTCAGGATCGGAAATAGTTTCTAAGTAGAGCAGTTTCACTAAAGGATCTACTTCTGGATCAAAATGAAGGTCCATATATTCCAAAATATCCTCTGCGCTGGTTTGTGCGGCATTTCCCGTGGAAAAAACATTAGCAAAGGAAACGCCTAATGCCATTCCGGCTTCCATAATAAAGACCGCCGTAGCACCAGAACCCGAAATAAGATCGCAGCCTTTTGGTTGGAAAGGAGGAACGGGAGCTGTAAAAACTCCCTTGTAATTTTTGGTAATAACACCAATACAATTGGGACCAATTAAACAACCGTCTACGCTGTTCACGGTTTTTTCTATTTCTTGTTCCCACATTTTGCCTTCTTCTCCTGCTTCTGCAAAACCTGCGGAAATAATAATAAAAGCTTTCGTGTTCTTTTCTTCTGCTAAAATTTTGATAGTTTCTGGGCAATATTTCGCTGGAATAGCCAGAATTGCTAAGTCCGTTTTAGGAATCTCATGGACAGAAGTATAGCTTTTAATATGTTGAACCTTTTCCTCTTTCGGATTTATGACGTTTAATTCTCCCTTAAAACCACCCGAAATTATATTTTTCAGCATATTGCCTCCAGGTTTCTTGATGTCGTTGGAAGCGCCTATGACTACTATACTTTCAGGTTGTAGAAGTTGTTTATTGATCATAACTATTAAAAATTATAGAAACACAATAGTAATAAGATACTTTTATTTTAAAGCTAACAATTGTCATACTTCAGGCCGTTTTATTGCCTTATATCAAGTTTAGCGTATAAAATATGACCATTAGTTTATGTTTACTGTCTCCCAATACTTAAATACTTTTTACAAATTGCAAAAAGACTTTTTTATGAAGTTCAAGATCTAAATGAGGAGAAACTGACACCCGAACAATATAATCTTTGTCACCTTCCTTAGTAGTTCCTTGAGTAGAAGTGGCAGGGACGGTCCAATAGCATCCATTTAACTGCCCGTAGCTCACACAAAATTTGCTTTCCTGCGGAATTTCAGAAATCATTAAATTGATTAGTTTAAGATTTAAGGCTCTTTTATAAGCTTCCTTTTCTTCATCAGTTTTCCCTTTGGTGGGTAGGTCTAATGAAAATACAGATGGCGTAAAGCCTTGTTTTGCTAATTCTTCTGAAACAAAATTAATTTTTGCTGTTGGTAAAGTTTCGTGGATAAAATTTACAAATTCACGTGTGTTAGTATACGCATCAGCAATTCTCTGCTTCATAGAAGGCATTTGCTTGGCCAATATTTCATATTGAAGCGAGGTGGCTTCATTATCGCAAAGTTCTAGATGCTTTTCTATATGGTTCATAAGCCCTTCCGTATGTGTATTTCCCACGCAATAGCCGGCAGTACATTTTCCGCCACTAGGAAATTTTGATCCACTAACATAAGAAATGGTTCCCACTGCGGAAAGTATTTCCCCTTCTCCTAGAAAGTGATAATTTGGGCAAAACGTTTGATCTAAAATAAAAACGGGAGGTATAGCAATCTCGTCTGTTCCAGTTTTACGTTCTGCACTTAGAACCTCTTTTAACTTTTTAAGATTAGGAACTTCTACTCTAGGATTGGTAGGAATTTCAGCAATAATATAAGGAACGGCATCTTCCTTAGCTATTTTATCTAAAATAGAGTCAATACTTTTAACCATATCGTTATCTCCATCCACTGGCAAATCCACCACTTCCACATGATCTAAACAAGCAGCAACGCGTCGCGCCTGATCGTTAGTCCCACCGTAACAATTTGGCGGAACAATAAATTTAATAGCTTTTCCTTTATGATTCTCTATGGCATCGTTAACGAGCCCCATCATAATTGCATATTGTATAGATAGTCCACAAGAAGCAACTAATGCTTTTGTTTTAGATCCAGTAATGTCGGCGATAGAAGCTAAAACTTGTGCTTTATCTGTCTCTCTTTTATGTTTATCGGTTTTACTATTTTCAATTTCGAGAGAAGATTTATCCAAAAATAATTTTAGGGCAGTAAGAGAGTCAGCAGGAGTCATGGCAATGGTTTCTCTCCTTCGCACATGTTGAATGTCTGAAATGTAATGTTGATTCTGCGCTCCATTGACTAGTAAAATACTTCCGAGTTGATCTTGGAGACTGATAAAAAAATCAATGTGAGAATTAAGATCAATACTATCCATTTCATCATTTTGCGAGATAAAAATACTGCTGCCTTCAAACGCGGAAATATCTTCTGGTTTTTCCACTTTTTTTAGCTCAAATTGATAACCATAAACGCGTTGTACTAAATCCACATCAAAACCCTTTGGGATTTCATCTTTATAAAGAATTTGTGTGCTTTTATGTTCTAATGAATTTTTTCTTAGAATCGCTAAAATTGGAATCGTTTTAGAGGAAAAACTAATGACATTTTCTGGATCTAACTGATGCAAGTTAGCAATTGCCCATTCTAGAATACAAGATAGGGGATGGCCTAATCGTATATAGTCGTAGGCAGTGGGTAATTTATTTAAAGCAGATGTTTCTGAGTTATAATCCTCATATAAATTTTCAAATTGTTCTAAAAAATCAGTTTTAGCCAACTCTTCCTTATAGATATCTAGTCGATGTGTAGTTAAATCTAACCAGTCAGATGGCATATTTTTTAGGACATCGTTTAGATAATCTACTATTTTATTTTCCTTCATAATTTTAATCTTTTGAGAGGCCGATAATATACATGATCTAGTCTTTTTAGTTTTATAATTTTTCAAAAACTTATGCTAAACTATGGTACTTTTACTGCATTTCCCAAAGCCGAATCAATCACACTTCCACAAGTGAGCATCGCCTCCCCGTAATACGGATTCAGAATATCTTTCTCGGTACTCAACCACATGCCGCCATTATTGTTATTTGCCATAGGACATTTTTGAACGTAAAAAACTGGGTCAGCTTTTTCAACATTCATCGCGATTGGAATTATATTTTCGTTTAGAATTACAAAATGATCTCGTTGCTTTTCTAGATCGTCACTTTGAGCAATGGCTTCTAGCATTTCCAAGGTTTTACTTATATGAGATTGCTCCATTTTTCCTAATTCGTCTGTTTTTAAAGACTTCAATGCGCTTAATGTCGCTTTCGCGGAAGCAGAAACTTGAGCGGCATCGCTAGCAACAAAAGCATCTTTCATTTCAAGATAGGGAGGGAGAATTTCTATGAATTTCTTCTGAAAGCTAGCTGAAAGATTAATTTCCATATCAAGCATTTTTTCTGCCGATTTATCTTCTTTCTCCTGATTCATCATAGACTTTTTGCCTTGCAATTGTGCTGCGGCATCAACTGTAAAAGTTCCGTTCGTTACGATTTCGTCTCCGTTTGTTAATCCGTCTTTAATCACATAATTTTCTCCAGTACGAGCACCAATCGAAACTTCTCTCATCTCAAAAACGGGAGAATTGGGATTGGTTTTTATGTAAACCAAAGATCGCTCTCCCGTCCACATGACCGCGCTTGAAGGAACAGAAATTCTTTCGCTTGCTTTTTCTGTAGACCCTTCCAGTTTTCCAGTGACAAACATTCCTGGTTTAAATAAATTATCTGTGTTTTTAAGCGTTGCTCTTACCGTTACCGTGCGGGTCGCATTATTGAGTAAAGGATCAATAAAGGAAACCACCGCATCAAATTCTTTATTAGGATATGCATTAGCCATTATTTTAATTTTTTGCCCTTCTTGTAATCCTGAAATCTGATTTTCATAGGCATCAAATTGTGCCCAAACCGAATTGAGATTACTCACTTTTAAAATAGGCTGCCCTTGTTTTACGTAATCGCCTTCTCTTGCCATTACTTCTGAAACCGTTCCAGAAACCGTTGCATAAATAGGGAAATTTTCTCGTGCTTTACCAGAAGATTCAATGGCGTTGATTTGACTTTCTGAAAGTTTCCAATTCTTCAATTTATTACGCACGGCTTTGTACAATGCGGGTTGTGATTCTTTTAAGGAAGCTGCAGTAAGTAATTCTTGTTGAGCAGCAACGAGATTAGGCGCATAAATGCTAGCCAATAACTGACCCCGTTTTACTTGCTGACCTTTGTAATTGAGATTTAAATTCTCTATACGTCCGTCAAAATAACTGGCTTGCACCGAGTTATTTTCTTCATTCGCAGCTATTTTCCCTGAAAGAGAGAGCATACCATTATCATTAGCACTTGAAGAAGAACCTACAACTGTCGTTTGAATATTTGCCAACGCCATGGCGTTCTCTGTCATTTTAATCTCATTCATCGCAAGACCTTCAGCTCCAGATTCGGCTTCAATTAAATCCATCCCGCAAATAGGACAGTCGCCCGGTTCTTCTTGCATAATTTGGGGATGCATGGAGCAGGTCCACATTTGTTCGACAGTTTCAACAGTTTCGTCATGTTTAGAAGTTGTGGTATTGTCTTCCGAAGTTCCAAAAAACAAGTAGCCTAAAAGGATTCCTCCAATAAGTATGATACTATAAATGATGTATTTTTTCATTTTATTCTTTTTTTACACGTACAAAGATCTTTTTTGTAGCGATTCTTTTAATCTAATTTTTACCTAATTAATAAATTATCACATCGGCACATTCTAAATCAACACATTCTCAAATTAACACATTGCCACATTTTCACATCAGCACATTAACCCGGGCGCTTCGATACAATTTTCTTTGGAAAATCACTCAGCGACCTAGAGTTATTTTCAAATTAACGCATCTAATTTTTGCGCTAGGGATAGCAGTGAAAATCCTTTTTTGTTCGATTCCTGAGTGATGCTCTTCAAGAGCATTGTATCGAAGGAGGAGCACAAAAAAGATTGCAACGCATAGCCCGCTCGAGCGCCCAACTCATTTCACTTGTTGAATTTCTCATATTGAAACATTTTCAAATTATCACATCATCATATTAACCCGGGCGCTTCGATACAATTTTCTTTGAAAAATCACTCAGCGGCCTGATTTCATTATCAAATTTTCAAATCAACACATTCTCAAATTGATACATTTTCAAATTAAATTACATCTACTTTTCCGCTTCCAATCGCTTAATCATTTGTTTCATTTCTTCAATTTCCTTTTTTTGAGCTTTGATGATGTCATTGGCTAATTTTTTAACTTCGGGGTCTTGGATATCTGCTCGCTCGCTCGTTAAAATCGCAATCGAGTGGTGTGGGATCATTGCTCTCATCCACAGTACGTCTCCAACGATGGGGGCTTGAGCGCGCACCAATCCTAAAGCGCTTACAAATAGCGCGATGCTGCCAATGACTATAGCGATATTCTTCTTTTTATTCTGATACATAGTTCGCATCGCTACAAACATAATGATGGCCATTGCCGAGATGCCCAAACAGGTCATATAGAAACGCGTCAAGCTAAAATAAACGTGATCGATGGCATAGGTATTTAAATACATCGTGATGTACATCGCCACGAAGGATGCTACCAACATTCCTATAAATTTGGTGTATTGATTTTTCTTCATTTTGCTATTTTGTTCCATCTTTTTTGAATTTAAGAGTTATTAATCAATTGATTTTGTTCGCAACCTCAACGCGTTAGCTATCACAGAAACCGAGCTAAAACTCATCGCCAATGCGGCAATCATAGGAGAGAGTAAAATCCCGAAAAACGGAAATAAGACTCCTGCTGCGATGGGAACGCCAAGGGTATTATAAATGAGGGCGAAAAACAGGTTCTCTTTGATATTTTTCATCACAGCATCACTCAAATTGTGCGCTTTTACAATGCCGTGTAGATCGCCTTTAACTAAAGTGATCATGGCACTTTCTATCGCGACATCGGTTCCCGTTCCCATGGCAATTCCCACATCACTTTTGGCAAGTGCCGGTGCATCATTAATCCCATCGCCGGCCATGGCAACCACTTTTCCTTCTTCTTGTAGTTTTTTGACTTCTTCCAGCTTGTCTTCCGGTAGCATTCCGGCTTTAAAGTCGGCGAGGTTAAGTTCACTCGCTACGGCTTGAGCGGTATCGTGATTATCTCCTGTGAGCATAATGACATCAATACCTTTTTCTTGTAATTCTTTGATTGCTTTGGCACTCGTTTCCTTGATTTTATCACCAATAACGACATAACCCGATACTTCGCCATCTACTGCCAAATAGGAAACTGTTTTGCCTTGTTTCTGAAAAGATTGCGCTTCTGCTTCCATATTAGATGAGATATTGGCATTGGCATATTCCATCATTTTTGCATTTCCTAAATCCAGTTTTTTACCATCCACAGTTCCTTCTACTCCTTTACCTGTCACGGCACTGAAGTTTTGGGTTTTAGAGATTTCAGTTTTTTGTTCTTTCCCGTACTTAACGGTGGCTTCTGCAAGCGGATGTTCACTAGAACTGTTGAGGGAGGCGATAAATTTTAGGATTTCAGTTTCAGAAAAGTGTGAACCAAAAACATCTATTTTCTCAACGGTGGGTTTCCCTTCTGTAATGGTTCCCGTTTTATCCACGATAAGTGTAGTCACTTTATCCATTTTCTCCAGCGCTTCGGCATTTTTAATCAATACTCCGTTTTGGGCACCTTTACCAACGCCTACCATGATAGACATAGGAGTCGCTAATCCTAAGGCGCAAGGGCAGGCGATAATCAATACCGCAATAGCGTTGACTAAGGCATACACATACGCAGGATCTGGTCCCCAAATGGCCCAAACGGCAAAAGTGATTAACGAGATAATGACCACTACGGGAACAAAATAACCTGAAACCGTATCAGCCAATTTCTGAATAGGTGCCCGACTGCGACTCGCATCGTTGACCATATGTATAATCTGAGACAACAAGGTATCGCTACCCACTTTTTCGGCTTTCATTAAGAACGATTGATTCCCGTTGATGGTTCCACTACTCACTTTATCCTCTTCAGCTTTGTCTACAGGAATAGGTTCTCCAGAAATCATCGACTCATCTACGGTCGTATTTCCTTCGGTAATGACACCGTCTACCGGGATTTTATCGCCTGGCTTTACCCGTAAAACATCTCCTTTTTGAATCTGATCTATAGAAACTTCTTCTTCCTTCCCATCGACGACGCGCACCGCTTTATTGGGTGCTAATTTTAATAATTCTTTTACGGCAGAATTGGTTTTGCTATGGGCGCGAGCTTCCAATACCTGCCCCATCAATACCAAGGTAAGAATTACGGCAGCGGCTTCAAAATAAACGTGGACGGCACCCGATTCGGTTTTAAATTGTTCAGGAAAGAAATCTGGAAATAACATCCCAAATACACTAAAAAGCCATGCCACCCCAGCACCTATCCCAATAAGGGTAAACATATTGAGGTTCCAGGTTTTGATACTGCGGTAGGCTCGTTCGAAAAACATCCAAGTCGCATAGAATACTACCGGAATAGAAAGTCCAAACTGAATCCAGTTCCACCATTTCTGTTCCATGACATCATATAGTGGATTATTTGGAATCATCTCGCTCATCGCAATCAGGAAAATGGGCAATGTGAACGCCAGTGCAATCCAGAATTTCTTCAGTAATTTTTTATAGGTTTTTTCTTCAGAAGAAACATCGGGTTGCATGGAAACAAGATCCATCCCGCAAATAGGGCAGGCTCCCGCTTCGTCTTTGACGATTTCGGGATGCATGGGGCAGGTCCATTGATCGCCTGAAGGCGCAGATAAATTTTGTTCTTCTACGAGATCCATTCCGCAAACGGGACAGTCGCCAGGTTTATCGTAAGTTTTATCGCCTTCACAGTGCATAGGACAGTAATAAACTCCCGCGGAGGCGGGATTCGCATGTTTAGAACTCTTTTTACCTGACTTCTTTTTTTCATCAGTAGGCTTAGTTGCTAAAATTGAATAACCGCCAGCATCATCTTTCAAAGCTTGCTGAAATTTCTCTAACGGAATATGCTTATCCATTTCGATTTCTGCCTGCTCTTTTTCTAAATCCACCGAAACCTTAGAAACGCCTTCCATATTGCTCAAGGTTTCCTCTACGTGTTTGCGGCAGCCGTCACAGGACATACCGCCAATATAATAGGAATGCTTCATGGCTTGCTTTTCGGAAGGCTTAGTTGTTGAAATTGAATAATTCCCACCATCATCTTTCAAAGCTTGCTGAAATTTCTCTAATGGAATATGCTTCTCCATTTCGATTTCTGCCTGCTCGTTTTCTAAATCCACCGAGACTTTAGAAACGTCTTTTACGTTGCTTAAAGTTTCTTCTACGTGCTTGCGGCAGCCGTCACAGGACATACCGCCAATATAATAGGAATGCTTCATGCCTTGTTTTTCGGAAGGCTTAGTTGTTGAAATTGAATAACTCCCACCATCATCTTTCAAGGCTTGCTGAAATTTCTCTAACGGAATATGCTTGTCCATTTCGATTTCTGCCTGCTCGTTTTCTAAATCCACCGAAACTTTAGAAACGCCCTTCACATTACTCAAGGTTTCTTCTACGTGTTTGCGGCAGCCGTTACAAGTCATACCGCCAATATAATAGGAATGCTTCATGGCTTGCTTTTCGGAAGGCTTAGTGGTAGAAATTGAATAACTCCCACCATCTTCTTTTAAAGCTTGCTGAAATTTCTCTAACGGAATATGCTTATCCATTTCGATAGTAGCTTCTTCCTTTTCAAGGTTTACAGATGCGTTGCTCACGCCCTCCACTTTAGAAAGTGTCTGCTCCACGTGACTGCGACAACCCTTACAGGTCATTCCTTTTATATGATACGTATGTTTCATTTTAATATTCTTTAAATTGTAGGTAAAGTGCACCCAAAATAATTATGAGTTTTACCGTATAAATTAAATAATTCAATCCTCTATGTACTTGGTTTGACATAATATCCTTACTTCCTGTCTTACCATATGCTTTCATAGGTCTTCATTTTATACCTAAAAAAGAGAAAGGGTTTTATACTAACCAACCAATGAAAAAGTGTTCCTTTCTCTTTTCAGGATTTTAATTTAGACTATCCTTTAACTTTGCCATGAAGTCAATAATAATTTGTGCATCAACATTAGAAAGCATCGCATCTCTATGAATAAATGTATAGCTTTCTAGAGGCATTTCCCCATTTTCTATTTGTTTA
Organism: Mesonia profundi; assembly: GCF_031085155.1. GTDB lineage: Bacteria > Bacteroidota > Bacteroidia > Flavobacteriales > Flavobacteriaceae > Mesonia > Mesonia profundi. The sequence continues at coordinate 16,051 of NZ_JAVHUL010000037.1, forward strand.
ATAATGGATCTTAACTTGCTCTTCTTTCTTCGATCTGATAGCGAGTCCCATTCGTTGAAATTAAGCTCAGCTTTTCCTTCCTTAACATGGTCTTTCAAAAACCAAGCTGCTGGCTGTACTTTATTGTACCAGGGATAAGCCGTATTGTTACTATGGCAATCATAGCAGGAAACCTGTAATTTTTTTTGAATTTTTTCTGGCACATTATTGACCAACATAAAATCAGTATCAGGTGTTGCGTAGCTTTCATTGCGTTCTGTAGGGAAAAATTGAATCACTACGAATGCGATTATTGCTATCCAAGCTATGATTTTAAGAACTTTCACTTAGTTAATTTCTCGCTGTACTTTACCACATTTCAACATTTGGCTACCGTAATAAGGATTTCTTACTTCTTCTTTAGTACTTAACCAAGCAGTACCGCCATCATACATAGGACAAAATTGTTCATATAATTTTACCTCAGTTCCCGTGATAGCTACCATATCTGTCATGTCTTTACTCAACGTCTTAAAATGCTCACGTTGGTGTTTAATTTCACTCTTAGCAATATGCTCTGCATGTTCGGTAGCATCTTCAATGATATCTTTCAATTCCGTTTGCTCACTTTCAGAATAGTTTGACACATCAAAAGATTTTAAGGAAGTTGTCAACGTCATCCCCAAATCTTTAGCTTTAGCTTGATCATCGTTCACTAAGGCATCTTTCAAATTGAAATAATCTTTCAGAATAACTTCAGAACTTGACTCCTGACTATCATTCATCGCTATATCACCAGAATTTTTAGTTGTTTCTTGTTGCGCTTCATTATCCATAGCAGCCGTTGCTTCTTTTTGATTAGCATCTTTACAGGATATGGTTAAAATCATTGTAGCCGCAAGAGCTAGTGTTCCAATACTTCTTTTTACTGTTTTCATTTTATTTATTTTTAAAAGTTAAAATTTATGAGTACTCCTCGTCTATAAAAGATGGAGGTTTTATTAATTAAGCTAAATAAGCTTCACAAGCCTCTGCACATTTTTTACATGCTTCTGCGCAATCTTTACAATGTTGATGATCGTGTTTACCACATTCTTCAGCACATTTTTTACAGATCTCGTGGCATTTTTCTACCATCGCTTTCGCAAATTCAGAATCCATAGCCAATAGTTTTACCGTTGTGCTACATACTTCCGCGCAAGCTCTATCTGTTCTAATACAATCTACCATCATCTTGATATTTTCGGTATCAAGGCAAGCATCTGAACAGTAGTTACAGTGTGCAATACAATTGTTTAAGGCTTCAATTAATTTTTGATTTTTCATAGTTTTTATTTTAGTTATTAATAATTTATTTTCTTTTAAAATCTTGCGGATAGTCCGCCTCCAGCTCCAAACCGGCTATCATAACTTCCCATTAAAGAGAAGTCTCGTGATAAATAGTATTCTACACCGGCACTCCAAGTGCTTTCCTTGTTGAAATGATCTCCTGCGGGAAGCTCGTCTACCCATCCAAAATCGGCTTGATATTCATAATTACCGAATATTGCTGTCCGCGGAAATATGAGAATCTCCCGACTCAAACTAATTTGCGGACGCAACTTGCTATCAATGCGTACATCGAGATTAAATAAATAAGGTGTTAAAAACCGAATCCCTGCAATGGCAGTGGTTGAAATCTCATCTACATGATTTTCCATTTCATTTTCAACGTTCACTCCACCAAATATCCTTAAATTATCGTGTAGATAACGCTCATAGGTGACTTCGGCTTCCAGATTTTCATTCCAACCATATTCTGCCGAAACATTAAATTGATTGCGAATATTGGAAGCTACAAAATCAAAAGAAGCCATATGTGAAGCCACATCGACCAACGACCAAGTGAAGAATGGATCTGTTTCATTAATTAAATTGGAAACTGGATGCTCTTTCATTCTAGGATCGCGTGGGGTGTCGTAACTTATGATTCTGTCCATTCCACTATTCATATGGTAAAGGATGTGACAATGCAAAAACCAATCCCCGTACTCATCGCCATTATTGCCATAAAACTCGATGGTAACTTCCTGCATCGGCGGGACGTTTATGGTGTGTTTTAAGGGAGAATATTCCCCGTTTTTGTTGATTACCCTAAAAAAGTGACCGTGTAAGTGCATGGGATGGTGCATCATTGTTAAGTTGTTGTAGGTAATCCTGGTTACTTCATCGCCACTTATCTTTATCTTATCGGTTTCACTTAGTGGCCTACCATTCATACTCCAAATGTAACGGTTCATATTTCCGGTAAGGTTGAGCAGTATTTCATGAACAGGAAGATCTGGATCGTATGCCGTTTTTTCGGGTGCTTTGAGGTAATCATAATTGTATTATGAAAACATGTCCATGCCGTCCATTTGCATACCGTCATTCATTTTCTTTTTAGTTTCCATCTTGGAATGATTCACCCCAACCATAGCTGTAGAATCTTTCTTCATTCCTGTCTGGTCTACAGGCGGGTTCATATTGGAATGTTTCATTTCTGCCTTGTCGGAAGTTGACTCTGAATGCTTCATATTCATTTTGTCATGTCCCATCTCCATATCGTCCATCTGCATCCCGTATTCCTTTTTCATTTCATAACGCTCGTCTTTTTTGGGGCGGAATTTTAAGGCATGTGCGCCCATTTTCATATCCATTTTCGCCATTTGCTGCATCATCTTTATTTTATCGGGCTTCGAGACCACTTCCGCGGGGAGTAGTTTACCTTGACCAATAGTTGCAGTGCTTGTTCCCGACCCATCTTGTGCCATAGCGCGCAGCTCAATTTTTCCTTTTTGTGGAACAGTAACGATAAAATCATAAGTCTCGGCTGTGGCTATAAAAGTTTTGTTGTGAGCCACGGGAACTACATCTTGCCCATCGGCAGAAACTAAGAGTGGCGTTTTACCACCAAAAGTCAACCAAAATTGTGAGGAGGCCGAACCATTTATAAGTCGCAGTCGAATTTTTTCTCCTGGTTCAAATTGAGTATAATCAATAGATTCTTCGCCATTGATTAAAAATGCAGGATAATAAACGTCGGCAATGTCTGCGCCATCCATGCGTTGGCGCCAAAAATCGAGTTGTGCTCCAAAAGCTCCACGGGAAATCACCTGATTCAAGGGAGTGGAAGTTCCTTTCTTCATTTGATACCATTCATTTCCACGCTTAAGATTTCGCAATACATTTTTAGGTTTTTCATTGGTCCAGTCAGAAAGCATCAATACCAAATCCTTATCATAATCCAAGGTTTTTTCTTTGGGATTAATTAAAAGAGAACCAAAAACGCCACTTTGTTCCTGAAACATCGTGTGTGAATGATACCAATAGGTCCCCGATTGTTTTAAAGGAAATTCATATTTAAAAGTAGTCCCTGGTTGTATAGGCGGGGTGGTTAAATAGGGGACACCGTCCATAAAATTGGGCAACAACATGCCGTGCCAATGCACCGAAGTTTCCACGCTCATTTCGTTTTTCACGTAGATAACCGCATATTCACCTTCTGTAAATTCAAGCGTAGGACCAGGAATAGTCCCATTAACGGTCATTCCTTTTACTTCTTTTCCAGCTTTATTCACCATTTCTTCCTTGAGGGTCAAGGTGTATTCACGCACGGGCAAATTATCTACATTGGCTTCTTTTTGTGCAAATACCATATTGCTGAAAAACAACATCAGCAGTAATATGTAACCTATTTTTTTCATAGAATTGTTTTCTTGTTATAAAGATACCTCTCTAATTCAGCAAGTTGTGTCATAATTTTGGTTAATATCTATACAATTTGGTCTAAAGGATTTCTAAAATTATTGTGTTGGGTCTTGTATTGGGATAAACTCAGTCCTGTTTCCGCTTTAAACTGTCGGCTTAAATGGTTGAGATGACTATAGTCTAAAAGCTGACTTATTTCCGTAAAGTTTTTTTCTTTTGCCTGAATTAATTCCTTCACTTTCTCAATCTTTAACTTTATAAAATACTTCTCAATAGTGACTCCTTCCGTAAAGGAGAACACTTTACTGATTTTTGAGTAGTCTTGATGCATGTTTTTTGCTAAATAAGTGGACAGCTTTTCTTCCAAATCAAGTGGAAGACTGTCTAATATTTTGATAAGCTTTATTTTAACTTTTTCGGTTAATTTATCTTCGGCAGAATCAATAAGTTCAAACCCGTTACTTTCTATAATCGCTTTCAGTTGACCTATTTCTTTATCATTTTTGATATTTAGCTGTAAACGTCCAAGCTCAATTTCTTGCAATTCTATTTGCTGTGCTTCAATTTCATTCTTGAGCACTTTGATGCAACGATTGCACACCATATTTTTTAAGTAAACAGTTTTAATCATAATTACTTAATTAAGTAGTTGATAATGGATTGTTGCACATAATAGGTTTGTACCGATTCTATTTGATTCATCTGAAATTTGAGTTGTAACTCCTGAATATCCAGTACATCATTAAAGTTGATGCTACCCGTCTCATAATTTTTAATAAGAATTTCTTCCGCATCTTTGGCTTGTTTTAAGTTTTTAGCTTGGGTATTAAACTTAATTCGAGCTTGGTTGCGTTGTGAAATTGCTTTTGCAAAAGCAGACTCCAATACATTTAAACGTTGTTCTTTTTGTGTAGTAATTTCTTGCTGGCGCAGCTCATTCTGCCTTGAAACAGATTTGTATTTATTATTGAAAATAGGAATTGATACAGAAAGCATGGGCATTAGAATATCCTTACCATTTTCAAAAGGATTCATATCTGTTCTTTTACTCACGGCTAAATAATCTACTCCAAATCCAATAGTAGGTGCGCTTTCTCGTTGGTTAAGCAGTTCAGATTGTGTAACAGAGGTATAGAGTTTATCATATTTAAGCAATTCGGGATTGAGTGATAAGGCATTGAAGCTCAACATTATATCCTCCTTTGGTAATGGTAAGGATGACACCGTTTCTACAGAAACATCATAATCCCGATTCAGTAATTTATTGAAGGCTGCTTGGATTCCTATAGCTTGTTGCGTTAGTACTTCTTTTTCTTGAGCTAATTCATTTTGTCTTATTTGGAGTCGCAATACATCTACCGCAGAGGCTTTGCCTACTTCTATTGAAGTGAGTGCCAAACGCTCATAAGTTTCTAAAAGCGGAATATTCTCCTTAAGTACCTCTTGCTTTGTTCTTATTTCATACAATTTGTAATAGGTCTCAGCAACCGAAAGTGCTAGTTTTCGTTTAGCAATGGTGATTTCTACATACTCAGTTTCTGCCATAGAAGTCGCATAATTTTCACGAGCCGAAATAGTTCCAAACCAGGGCAACATTTGTTTAACTCCAATTTTTGCGCGTTGTGCTCCTACGCGAGTTTCGGGTTCACTCAAAAAGTAACCAGCACTAACTTCTGTATTGGGCAACCATTTGGCTTCCTTTACTTTTTCCTCGGCTATTTTATGCCTCAATTCAAAAGATTGAATCTCGGGATTGTTTTCTTGAGCTTCTTGAATGTAGGATTGTAAATCCTGCGCGGAAGCAGAGTGAAAAGTGAACAAGGAAAGGAGAAGAAAGACTCCTTGAACTACGTATGTTTTTTTATTAATTTTCATTTCGATTCGTTTTTTAGTCTATGCTCTATATTCTTTTCACTTTCACTTTCACTTTTAGTTTCTAGTTTTTAACTTTTTCATCTCCCTTTCTTTCTTCCAACTATACAACACTGGCACTAAGAAATAGGAGGTAATGTCAATAAGCATCCCACCAAAAATGGGAATCGCCATGGGAATCATGATATCACTGCCTTTTCCTGTAGAGGTTAAAACGGGGAGAAGCGCAAGAATGGTGGTTACCGTAGTCATTAAACAAGGTCGAATTCTCTTTCCTGCGGCTTCTAAGGTGGCACTTCGTATTCCTTTTTTATCTTGTGGCCTTTCTCTGTCGAAAGTTTGTGTAAGGTAGGTGGCCATGACCACGCCATCATCGGTTGCAATACCAAACAGTGCAATGAAACCAACCCATACGGCCACACTTAGATTGATGGTTTTCATATTAAACAGATCACGCATATTCTCACCAAACAGGCTGAAGTTGAAAAACCAATCCTGACCATAAAGCCAAATCATGATAAAACCACCAGCGAAAGCCACAGTAATTCCTGTAAAAACCATTAACGATGTGGAAACCGATTTAAACTGAAAATACAAAATCAGAAAGATGATGACCAGTGCTAAGGGCACCACAATAGAAAGTGTTTTTTCTGCGCGTAATTGATTTTCATAAGTTCCGGTAAAGCGATAACTCACTCCTTTTGGAACTATTAACTCAGCCTTGTCTATTTTTTCTTGAATGAGTGCTTGCGCATTTTCTACCACATCTACTTCCGCAAAGCCATCAAGTTTATCAAATAAGACATAGCCAATCAAAAAGGTATCTTCACTTTTTATCACTTGCGGCCCTTGCTCGTACCGAATATTTACCAATTCACCTAAAGGCACCGGACTCCCTTTCTCTACAGGAACATAAATGTCTTTGATATCATCGGGATTTGATCGCAACTCACGAGGGTAACGTACTCTTACTCCATAACGCTCGCGACCTTCTACCGTTTGGGTAAGCGGGATGCCGCCAATAGCGACTTGCAGCACTTCTTGAACGTCTGCAATAGAAATACCGTATCTAGCCAATTGATCTCTCTTAATATCAATTAGCAAATAAGGTTTCCCCACAATTCGGTCTGCAAACACCGCTTGTTCTTTTACGCCTTCGGCTTGTTTAAGAATTTCTTCCAATGCTAAGCCAAAATCTTCTATGGTTTTTAAATCGGGGCCTTTTACCTTAATTCCCATGGGAGCTCGCATTCCAGTTTGTAACATAACCAAACGAGTTTCAATGGGTTGCAATTTAGGTGCAGAAGTGACGCCTGGCAGTTTGGTAACTTTTACAATCTCGTTCCAAATATCATCAGGATTTTCAATTTCTGGACGCCAGTTTCTATAGTATTCACCATCATCATCGGGTATCAAATCGGTATGCTTAAGGTTTAGCTTCGCTGAAATGCTTCCTTTTTTTCTAGCAGTTTCAACCGCATCTGGATTGACTTCAGTATTAGTATTGTAGTGTAATTTCTCGTTCTTCAGTAGAAAAAGCCCCTCCTCGTTTACTTGATAACGCTGTCGGTCCCCGTTTTTATTCCGCATAAATTCAGCTTTATACTGAATTACGTTTTCATACATAGAAAGAGGAGCAGGGTCGAGAGCAGATTCTGTTCTTCCTGCTTTTCCTACTACAGTTTCAATCTCTGGAATACTAGCCACGGCCATATCGAGTTGCTGCAGCACACGCTTATTCTCATCGACTCCCGCGTGGGGTAAAGAAGTAGGCATTAATAAGAAGGAACCTTCATTAAGTGCGGGCATAAATTCTTTTCCCGTATTTTTCATGATTATCACACCTAAAACCAATACGGTAGTTGGGATAATTAAAAATAGAATTCGGTTTTGAAGTGCCCAATTTAAAATCCTGTGGTAATATTTTTGAAAGATGGAGAATATACCCAGCAATCCGAAGCAGATGCTGCCAACAAAAAGTAAATTCATGGCTATGCTTCTGTCAAAACCTAAGGGTCGCCAATATTCAGCTAACAACAATACAATCGCTGCCGCGGAAATAATGATGTTGATGAGATTCTGAGTAATGGAAAAACGAAAAGCGAACAGTGAAAAGGTATAAGGTTTAGATTTTGACCTAAGGAACCAAATCCCATTAATTCCGAAGGCAATGAGTACAAGACCAAACCAGCTTCCGAAGAAAATCGCAGTGACTCCCAGAAGGATTAAGACGCAGTTAAGCACATATTTTGCAGGTTCTTTAATGTTGGTTTTTCTAAAAAGAAAAGCTGCAAATGGCGGAATCAAGAAAAGTGCAATAATTAATGAGGCTGTTAGTGCCATGGTTTTGGTAAAAGCAAGAGGTCTAAATAACTTTCCTTCTGCACCTACCATGGTAAAGACTGGCAAAAAACTGATAATCGTGGTGAGAACTGCGGTAAGAATAGCACCAGAAACCTCGGCGGTAGCATTATAAATTACGGCATTGATTTCTAATTTTTCGCTTTCTATTTTTAATTTGTCATTCTCCTCTAAATGCCGAATCATATTTTCGGCCAAGATGACCCCAACATCTACCATCGTACCAATGGCAATCGCAATCCCAGAAAGGGCGACGATATTGGCATCTACATCAAAAAGTTTCATAGTGATAAACACCATGAGAACGGCCACGGGTAGGAGTCCTGAAATTAGAAGAGAAGCTCTCAAATTAAAAACCATGACAATAATCACGAGAATGGTAATTAAAATTTCAAGAGTGAGGGCTTCGTTAAGGGTAGATAAAGTTTCTTGAATCAGTTCAGAACGATCATAAAAAGGAACAATGGTCAATTGCGAAGTACGGCCATCTGCTAGTGTTTTAGTGGGAAGTCCAGAAGAAATTTCAGCAATTTGATCTTTCACATTATTGATTACTTCTAACGGATTGGCACCATACCTGGCTACTACAACTCCGCCAACCACTTCTGCACCTTCTTTATCTAAAATCCCGCGTCTAGCTTGTGGTCCCAAATGCACATGGGCAATATCTTTAATACGGATGGAAGTGAAATTTTCTGAAGTAATTACTGCATTTTCAATATCAGCCACCGATTTCACATAACCTAATCCACGAACTAAATATTCAGCTTGATTAATTTCTAAGGTTTGTGCTCCAATATCTTGGTTGCTTTCCTTAACTGCTTTTACAATCGCATCCAAATCAATATTGTATTGACGCATTTTTTCGGGATCAACATCTACTTGATACTCTTGTACATAACCTCCAATGGAGGCTACTTCAGAAACTCCACTTGCTGAAGACAAACCATATTTGACGTAGTAATCTTGAATGCTGCGAAGTTCGTGTAAATCCCATCCTCCTGTAACATTGCCTTCTTTATCCCTACCTTCTAAAGTGTACCAAAATATCTGACCCAATCCTGTTGCATCTGGACCCAAAGCTGGATTCACATCATTAGGTAATAAGTTGGCAGGAAGAGAATTGAGTTTTTCTAGAATGCGACTTCGTGACCAATAAAATTCAACGTCTTCTTCAAAAATGATGTAAATACTAGAAAATCCAAACATAGAAGAACTACGAATGGTTTTCACACCGGGAATACCTAATAAGGAAGTGGTTAGGGGATAGGTGATCTGATCTTCAATGTCTTGTGGAGAGCGACCTTCCCATTTGGTAAAAACGATTTGTTGGTTTTCGCCTATATCAGGAATAGCATCGACTGCTACAGGATCTAAATATTCCGAAATTGCTGTATTCGCAGGAAAGAAGGGTGCGTTTATAACTCCCCAACCTACAAAGAGCGCCAGTAGAAGAACTGCGATCAGTTTATTTTCTATAAGAAATTTGATGCTTTTATTGAGCATAGGAAATGATTATTAGACAGTTAAAAAAAGCTGTTTTGTTTGTTTCTTGAAAAATTAGAAACTACAAAATGAGCCCAAAACGAAAGTACCGCTGGGCTTAATCCCCGATTAGCATCGGGCTGTCTAATAAATTAAATTAAGAAAGTCTGGTGCAACACTTGCACGTCCCGTTTGAAAAAGGGAGGCGAGTAATCTACAAAAGGAACTTGTTTAGATTCAGTTCCTTCAAACAGACTGATGTAAGCGTATGTAAATGATGCAACAAAAATTTGTTGCTCTAAGTTAAGCTGGTCGAATGAAATTTTAAGATCATCTTGCCCTTCTTTGACCACTTGCTTGTCAGAGCAACATGATTTCTCTGAAAGACTAGGATTTTCACAGCTAGAAGTGGACTGCATTTTTTCCATTCCGCAGGTTTCCACCTGTTGCGTAAAAGAAAAATCAACCAAAGTTTCTCCGCAATAGTGCACATCCATAGTGAATGACATCGTAGTCATAAGAACTACAGCTGCCATAAAAACAGTCATTATATTATGGAGAAATTTTTTCATCGCTGTAAAAGTATTAAAAATAACATTAAATAGTATTTTTTTTAACTTACTTTTTTATAAGGAGGATAATTAGTAGGTACGGTTAAAACTTTTAAAGTGATAAGCATTCTTCAGGGGAAGTGAGAAACGAAAGATTTGTGTATTTCAATATTAAACTGTTATTTACTAGATAATTGAAATCATTTCTCATTTCTATTATCTAAAAGCATTGCGATCTAAGATCTTAAGTCAGGCACGACTAATTGATGATTAAAATCTAGCCTTAATGCCGCTTATTAGAGAATATTGATTTTTCACGGCTTGTATTTTTAAGCCTTATATTGATTGTCTTATTGAAAATAAGCTTAAAATAATATCTTCAGTAAGGTGATTGAGAAACAAGTTCCTTTGTAAGTTTGCAAAATGATTAAAAACGTAGCAAGTTCAACTGAAGCTATAAGTGAGCCGAGAAAAGCTCAAAAAGGCACTGCTCGATACAATCGTATAAAATGGGCTATTTTTCTTGCCGGAATTTCTGTTTTTGCTCAGTTGTATGATTTTCAAGCTTTATTAGGTTCGGTATCAGATGAATTTGGTAAAACACCTTCTCAGAGTAGTTACTTGGTGTCTGCAAGCACCTTTGGGATGGCTTTTGGATTGTTGATCTTCGCTTTTATCGCCGATAATTTCAACCGAAAAAACATCATGGTTTTTAGTCTTTTAAGTTCTACGGCACTTACCCTAATGACTCCGTTAATCATGAATTTTGAAGTTTTGGTGGGCTTAAACTTCTTAAAAGGAGCTTTTGTCTCGGGGGTGTCGGCTGTGACTTTGGCCTACTTGTCGGAAGAAGTAGATAAATCATCTTTAGGAACTGCTATAAGCTTTTATCTTGCCGGTAACACCTTTGGTGGGATGTTTGGGCGGGTGACAACAGCACTTTTAGAAGGTTGGTTTAATTGGAAAATATCGGTGTTATTTATTGGTGTTCTAGGTCTTGTGAGCGCACTTTTTTTTATACGTGTATTTCCACATTCGCGATTTTTTGAACCTGTACGTATTCCTGTTAAAATAAAACTTTCTCGTATGGGTAAAATGCTGACTAACCTTAACCTACTGGGGATTTATATCATTGCCTTTTGTATTATGGGAAGTTTTGTGAGTGTCTATAATTACTTAGGATTTGAACTGAAAGCGCCGCCTTATAATCTTCCGCATTACCTCATTGCCGCTATTTTCTTGATGTATGCTTTTGGAATTATAGGGAATTTAGTGGCTGGAAGTTTGTCAGATAAATACTCCTCAAAACGTATTATTCGTCTTGCTTTACTCGCTTTTATTTTAGGGATTGCGCTCATGTTTTCCAGCAACCTTATTTTACTGCTTCTAGGCTTAACTATTTTTACCATCGCTTTTTTTAGCGCACATACGGTGGCGGGCCGATTGGTGACGGAACTCACCGAAAAAGGAAAGTCCATGGCAACTTCCTTATATTGGTTATTTTATTATGTAGGGTCCAGTTTAATTGGCACCTCCACAGGCGTTTTTGTCAATAATGGTGCGTGGACTTCCTTTTTTGGTGTTTTATTAGGCCTCGGAGTTTTGTCCTATTTTATCTGTTTATACAGTACGTGTAAGTTATAAGGGAAGAGGAACTTACTACATGTTGAAAAATATAGTTTGTTATAAAGAGACTAGAGGATGAGGTATATAATCAGGTATTCTATAAGCTAGAAGACAATGTTCGACTCTTGAATTATTTCCGGGAGAAAATCTTTAGTCTATTTCTAAAGTATCAAAGATGTTTCTCCATTTTAATATTAGCTCTCTCATAAAAACCTTTTTCTAATTCCACTTCTAAAAAACCATATTTTCGATACAGATGAATGGCAGATTCTAATCGAGTATTGGAATATAAAACGATGATCTTAATTTGTTTTTGAGTTGCAAAACGCAAGCAATGTTCCAGTAGCATTGTTCCAATTCTATGACCCTGAGCTTTTTTTGAGACGGCCATTTTCCCTAATTCAAAAATATTTTCTTTTTTCTTTAATAAGGAATAAGTTCCTACTATTTCTTCATTTACTTGTGCATAGAAAATAAATCCTCCTTTGTCCATGATTTCTTTCTTTGGATTGGAGAGTGAAAGGATATCACTTTCTTCCAGTCGGAAATATTTTTCAAGCCATTCATAATTGAGCGTTTTAATAGGTTCTTGTAGGTCATCAGAAAATTCTATTATTTCAACTTTTTGGAGGCTCATACTCGTTTTATATTTTGTAATAGTGTGTAAATGAAAAAAAACAGCATTTACAAAAGCTTTGTAAAGTATTGGTTTTAATGGTGACCTTGCCTCTGATTTTGTGAAGCTCTCTGTTGCAAATAAGAAACCCCACTTCGCTTAAGGAGAAGTTGATTTTTTATGTTCATCTGCTTTCAAAAGCCACCGACTTTCGACGCTTCTAAGCATAAAAAAAACCACGCTCTAAAAAAAGCGTGGTTTCTTGCTTGTAGTGACCTTGCCAAGATTCAAACTTGGAACCTCCTGAGCCGTAATCAGGTGCGCTATTCAGTTGCGCCACAAGGCCGTTTTGAAGACGCAAAGATATTTCTTTTCTGTAAAAGAACAAACATTTTTGTTTAAAATTCGAATTTTAATTTCAAAAGCTTCTTCTTATCTTGAGTGCCACTAAGATAAGTCTTATGAATATCAAATCTTTAATACGAAACGTCCCTAATTTCCCTAAAGAAGGAATCAGCTATAAAGACGTAACGCCACTCTTGCTAAATCCTGAAGCAATGGATTTCTACGTACAAAAATGGGCAAATCAAATCGATTCCCCTATAGATAAAGTAGTGGGCATTGAAAGTCGGGGTTTTTTCTTTGCTACTTTATTGGCCAAAAAACTGAATGCAGGTTTTGTTCCCATACGAAAATCAGGAAAATTACCTTACCAGACTTTGCAAGAAAGCTATGCGTTGGAATATGGAAAAGATGAATTGGAAATTCATACCGATGCGATTCAACCCAGAGAAAGAGTGCTGATTCACGACGATGTGCTGGCCACGGGAGGAACCGCAAAAGCTGCCTGTAATTTGGTGGAACGCTTAGGCGGAGAAATCGTACAGTGTAACTTCTTAATAGAACTTTCGTTCTTAGAAGGAAGAAATCAATTGCCCGGTAGGGAAATTACGTCTTTAATACAGTATTAGTTTTGGAGTAATTTCTGATTGGGGTTGGTAGAGGCGTGCTTGGTAACCCAAGCTTTCCAACCAATAATGGCTAATTGAAATTTAGAAGCTTTTTGTAAATCAAGTCCTTTCTTGGTGTAATTGGGTAAAATTACCTTGTTAAGTTTAGAAAGTCCTCTAAAAAATGTGGTTTTAAGTCCCATGGTTTTTATTTTAAAAATACAAAATCCTTGAAGCACAAGCGCTCAAGGATTCGTTTTTTAAGAAAATTATAGGTTTTAAGGCCGAGTCGTAATAACCAGGACGCCATGTTTTGCTTTTTCGCCATACTTTTCAATGGCTTTCTCTCCTTCTACGATAAAAACACTTTGTATTAATTTTTTATCTAGCTTTTCTATAAAGCTGCGAGAAACTTCTTTATTATTTACCATAAGTAACGGATGATCCTTTCTTAAAAAAGTTTGATATTTTTCTTGTTGTAATACTTTTTCAGCCGAAATACTTTTTTCTTCTCCTTTTTTATGCAAGCGAACATTCATAAGTTTCTCTCCATTAGTCTTGATTTTAAAACTAGTCTCAGCTTCTTTTTCGGTATAAAATGAAATCTCTTTTATTTGTTTGGCGGGGAGCGAGGTTATTTTATCTTTTTTAACGATAACGCCATCAATAGCGTAAGTATAGGTTGGTTGTTGTTTTCTTTTCTTAAGCGGTGTCTTTTTACTAGATTTCTTTTCTCTATAGACTTTGTCTCGCTCCTGTTTTTCTTTGAGAATTTCTTTACGGGAATTGAGATGATTAGTACTGTTTTTTAATTTCATTTCAAGGGCTCCATTCTCAGCTTTCTTTCCATACTTTTCTATAGCACTTTCGCCTTTAAGAACGTTTAGGCTTTCAATTTGATGCGGCTTAACCTGATTAAATTCTTCTTCAGTAACTTTCTTACCGTCTATAAAAATAAGTGGTTTGTCTTTTTTGAAAGCTAAAGCAGAAGCGATTTCACTGTTTTGATTCGGGGTTTGCGCGGCCATAATTTCTTTCGAGGATTTTTCAGGAACTTCCTTTATGATAATAGCTCCGTCTTTGGCTTTCTTTCCGTAGATTTTTTGTGCTTCTTCCGGATTAAGTTTTTCTACTCTTAAGGCAGAGTTCTCTTTAAACGTGTGTGTGTTTTTTTGTGATTTATCTACTTCTTTTCCATTAATAATGGTCAATGGATTTTCACCTAACTTATCAGAAGAGGTGATTTTGTTTTTACTAGAAACACCATTTTTAGCTATAATAGTAGCTTCATTCTTCCGAGTCCAAATTTTAAGCATATTTTTTACAGGTTCCAATTGTATAGGAAACGCTTTCTTATCATTTAAAGTTATATTTTTTATAAACCTAGAATTTCCTTCAAATTTGGTGCTAATAGTCAAAGATGTAATTTTTTTATCCCTTGAATTCAACTCATAAACGCAACTTTTAGCGAATGATGATATAGTTATTTTTCAGAAGAAAGAAGGGAATGTTTC
>NZ_JAVHUL010000038.1 GCF_031085155.1 Mesonia profundi
CAGCTTTCAATAGCTCTACTATCATTAACTTAAACTCGTTATCATGTTTTTTTGCCATAATTTAAATCTATAAATATCTATGGACTCTAAAAAATCGTCACATCAAAGGTAGACACTCCATACCTTTGGTGATTCTGATCTTTATGAACAAGGATACCGATAAAAAAACAAAAGGAGTTGCTGGTTCTGTGGCAGTTGTAGCCTTGCTAATTGCAGGTATTTCTGGGGTAGACTTTAATCCGCCTTCTGTAGAGAAATATACGAAGGAGATCAATGAGCAAACCACGGTACTAAAAGACCTAAACTTTGACAATGATCAAGTGTACTGGACCAAAGCCGGGAATAAATACCACATCTTTGAAGACTGTCAGCATATTAAAGGGAGAGACGTTATAAACAGCGGAACGGTTAAAAAATCTTGGGATGAAAAAGGAATTTCAGAATTGTGTAAGACCTGTAGAAATAGAGCTGTAAAGCAGAAAGAAACCAAGGCTCTTGAAGCTGCGGAATAGAGGGGTGGATTAAGGAAACTCCAACGGATAAAGAAAGTATTTTTAAACAGAGAGGACACTTCTAAATAAATGGAGCGTTCTCTCTGTTTTTTTTACAAAAAAACTAATAGATAATTGATATACAATTATTTACACTAGATCATTTCAACTAATAATTTATATTAAATTGAGTCTAATTTTCGTGTTAGCGAAGTGAACCTTCAGGGAACTTCACTTTATCTGGGGCGCTATTTAACACAGGCAACGCAGCTCTCAAAATACGATTTCTACGACCCGTAGTATCTAATGGCTCCACAGGGTAGGAGATTACTGCCTCCATCCAAGCATAAGTATTTATTCTAAAATAAACCGCTGGCTTCCAAGCGTCTCTCTTTTGAGAATCTAGCTGTGGATAGCGTTCTTTAAAATCATCAAGACTAGCTTTCAATAGACAGTCTTCCACGAATTGTAGATCACTCGTGAATGCTATTTGAAGCGGAGTTTCATTCCATATAAAGGGAACATCTGGCCCCGAATAATTAGTGATTTCTTCTTTTAAGATAAGGCTATTAGGGAATCTAATGGTTCTACCACTCTTTCTATCATTGCCTAAATAATCTCCGCTGCATTCCAAGATAGAAGTATCTAAATAACTAATTTCTACCACATCTCCGCGAAAACCTTTGATTTGAATACGATCCCCTACCAAATACGAGCGTCGGAAAATTAAATAAATCCACGCAATAAATGAAGTGATGGGTGCCTGCAAAGCAAAACCTAAAATCAAAGAAAATAGTCCTAAAGTTGCCGCTGCTGCCAATAAATTCTGAAATAAAAAGGAAGTCACTACAATAAGACTCAGTACAATAGAAATAAAACGTATAATTCGTAAGAGGTTATATCGATCCCCTTCCAGATGGTTTTGACTGTTGACTACCCTCCCTATGATTTTACTAATCATAAAGATGATGGAGATGAGAATTAAGCTTAAAGTGAATTTCTTAAGGAAGGGAATGTACTTATCCCAAGAGTCCAAAATCTCCAAATTCAACAAATAATATACGGCAAGTAGGATGACCGCCAGGATTGCATAAATTACAATCCATCTTTTATTTTGCTCTTTATTTTTAAACTTCATGGGGCTTCAGTTCTAATCTAATGGGTGAAAATACCGCATTTAAATGTGGTATGGGATTATTTTAAACGGAGAATTTTGATATGATTTTATGAAACTACGCATCTATATGCCTAAAGTAAGAAGGTTTAGGCATTATACCAAATAACGAGGAGTTATAACCTAATTCATAGCTTAAGAAATAATTTCTTATTTTAGGTTAACATTCATTTATCGACTTGAGCTTGTCATTTACTTTGTAAGACTTCTCGATAAACTTGTTCTTCAGTTTTACTTCAAAACAAGCACTCGAAGAGACAGTCTTGATCTGTTTTTTTCGTGACAATAACCATTTACACCCAAAAACAACAAAACCCCACTATTAGTGAGGTTTTAGGCTGTGATTGCACCAGGATTCGAACCTGGGACCGCCTGCTTAGAAGGCAGGTGCTCTATCCAACTGAGCTATGCAACCCTTATGCTTTAAAGCGGTGCAAATATATTAATTGTTTTAAAAAAATCAAGCTTTTAAAAGCCTTAATTTTAATAAAAATGAACATTAACTTTTAACCTTCTAAGAATCAGTTAAAATACCTACTTAATATAGACCGTTTTTTTATTTACAAACTCATGAATGCCGAAAGAAGATAGCTCTCGACCAAAGCCAGATTCTTTTGTTCCGCCGAAAGGCAAGCGCGGATCGCTTTTTACCATCTCATTAATAAAAACAGCTCCATCCTCAATATGTGGGACCATCGCTTTTGCTCTTTCCAAGTCTGCCGTAAAAATCGAAACCCCAAGTCCAAATTTAGAACGATTGATTAAATCTAAAGCTTCCATATCGGTCTTAAAAGAAGTCACCGCCATAACGGGACCAAAAGTTTCTTCTTCAAAAAGAGGAGATTTTTTATTTACATTAATCACTACGGTGGGCTCAAAATAAGCTTTGCTTCGCTTCCCACCCAAGATAACCTTGGCTCCTTTCTCTACAGAAGACGTTAATTGCGCCTCTAACTCCTTGGCAAGTTTTTCTGAAGCCATGACCCCAATAAAAGTATCTTCATCTTCTGGGCTTCCGCTTTTGAGCTCTCTTACTTCCGTAATAAAACCTTCTATAAAGTCTAAGTATATAGATTCATGAACCAACAATCGCTTTCCGGCAATACAACTCTGTCCTGTATTCTGAAATCTTGCCTGCACACAGGTTTTAATAGTCTCGTCCATTTTAGCATCTTCAAAAACAACCAAGGCATTGCTCCCTCCCAATTCTAAAACCGATTTCTTTATTTCTTCGGCAGCAATAGAAGCCACTGAGCTTCCTGCAGCTTTACTTCCGGTAAGCGTAACTGCTTTTACTCTTTTATTTCTAATGACGTCTTCTACCTTGCTGCTCTTAATAATTAGGTTTTGAAAACAGCCTTCTGGAAAACCAGCATTTAGAAAGGCTTGTTGTATATTTTCGGCACTGCGCATCACATTGGTAGAGTGTTTAAGAAGACATACATTCCCAGCCATTAATGAAGGCACTGCAAACCTAAATACCTGCCAAAAGGGATAATTCCACGGCATAACGGCTAAAACCGCTCCAATAGGATCAAACCTGACATAAGATTTCTTCGCATCGGTTTTAATCTCTATAGGTTTTAATTGAGACTTGGCGTTGGCAGCATAATATTCACACACCCAAGCACATTTTTCTATTTCGGCTACCGCTTGGGAAATAGGCTTCCCCATTTCTCTGGTAATCGCTAGCGCATAATCGTTCTTATTTTTCTTTAATTCTTTCGCCAATTGAAGCATTAAAGTCTTTTTTCGGGCATAATCTGTTTTGCTCCAAGTTTGAAAGGTTTTATCGGCTAATTTTATTTTTTTACTAAGCGTACTCTTTGAATCTTGTTTAAATTTTTCAATGGTTTCGTTTGTATATGGATTGATAGATTTGATCATAATGGTATAAATTCATTCCCTATAAAAGTAAGAATAGTGCGCTAGATAGCGATTTTATTAAGATGATTTTAACTATTGCTTTTGTGGAAAAAAAGTGAATAACCTCTTTTTAATTTAACATTTAGAAAATATATGAATGGTTAACTTTAATAAAAATCTATGGATTATGATTCAGCGAAATAAAGGCTTACTAGAGACAAGACCTGTTATTGAAGGGATTCAACTGCAGGAAAATATGTCTTTTGATGAAAAATTTCAAAATATAACGCTAAGACCTGTCATCAAATTACAGCACCATTTACTGTTAGCGGTGTTTAAAAATTACATTCAAAAGCATAAAAATGTGTTTTCTCAACTCTCTTTAGAAAAAAGAATGGCCTACATTGAGAATGCTATTCAAAAAGACACTAAATTTAGAAATAGTGTAAAAGGAATGATCATCGGACAATTTACTACGGAAGAATATGAATTGTACATTCAAAATTCTTCGACATTGAATAAACGCATGATGAATTTGGTAAAAAAACGTTTGATGGATAGTATTCAATTGTTTGAGCCCTCCCCTTCTCCAATTTAAATTATGAGCAAAAGAAAAAAGAAACATAGAAAAGCCAAGATTAAAAATACCTCGTTTAACCAGGTTCCGGGGCATGTAGTTTATGTAGGGAATAAAGAAAACCTTGCTACCTCTCTAGAAATTATAGATTATACCAAAGAGAGCCATCAGGTAAAACATACCAACCAGGTAAAAGATGTATTTCAATATAAAGATTCTGAAAATGTTACTTGGGTTAACGTAAACGGCTTAAATGCTACGACAGAAATTGAGCAATTAGGAAAGTATTATGGCTTACATCCCTTAATCCTTGAAGATATTGTAAACACGCAGCAACGGCCTAAAATTGATGAATACGATAAGTATATTTTCATTGTTCTTAAGATGCTATATTATACAGAAGATGGGGAATTGGTAAAGGAACATATTAGCATGGTGTTGGGGAATAAATATATACTCACTTTCCAAGAAGCCGATGGTGATGTGTTTGATGCACTACGAGACCGCATCAAAAATTCTAAAGGTAGAATACGTAACTCTGGCGCAGATTATCTCGCCTATGCGATTTTAGATGCCATTATAGATAATTATTTTGTCATTATTGAAACCATGGGCGATAAGATTGAATCTTTGGAGGATAGTCTTTTCTTAGAAAATCCAGATGAGAATATCACGCAAGACATTCAAGAACTAAAACGAGAAATTATTCGAATACGCCGCGCTATATATCCGTTAAGGGAAGTCATTAACCGCTTAGAAAAAGGAGAACATCCGCTTATTCACGAAAAAACCAATCATTACTTAAGAGATTTGTACGATCACATTATTCAAGTTTCTGAAAACATTGAGGTTTACCGTGAGATGACTTGGGGACTCATGGATATGTATATGACTACCATTAGCAATAAAATGAATGAAGTGATGAAAGTATTAACCATTATGGCGAGTATTTTTATTCCTCTAACCTTTATTGCGGGGGTTTATGGGATGAATTTTGATTATATGCCCGAACTTCATTTTAAATATGCTTATTTCTATGTTTGGGGAGTGATGCTAATTCTCTTTGTAATGATGCTCTGGTATTTTAAAAGAAAAAAGTGGCTTTAGGTTAGACCCATCTCTTATGAATGTCGCTTTACGGAATGATGATTCTTTATTTTAGAGTCACTTCGTGCAGCATTAATCCCGAAGCTTGAGCGATATGCTCTAACTTGATATCTTCTTGCGGATCTAAAGTGCGTTTGATAAAATCTAAGTCCATCTTCCCTTTCCCTATATCTAAAAGTGCGCCCATCATCAAGCGTATTTGATGCCGTTTAAAACCTTCGCCTTTCACCTGAAGCAGATAGCTTTTCTCTGGAAAGAAGTTAGCCGTATACAGGGTGTTTTCTTTTAATTCGCAGTGTAAAATCCTTCCCTGCGTTTGTGTTGTGAGTGTAGGTTTATAGCAATACGACCTAAAATCATGCTCGCCTTCAAAAAGCTGCGCAGCTTTTTTCATTTCAGAAATATTTAAGTCGTCTGAAATATGAATCATAAACGGAGCGCAAAAGGGATGAAATTTCTCTCCATAGCTAAACAAGTAAATGTATTCCTTTACTTTAGGATGCTGAATGATATTGAATTTAGCATCGGTTTCTTTAATACTTAATGCCCTTACATCTTGAGGTAAATTTTGATTGAGCAACTCAAAAAATTCTTCCAATTCTAGCGGCGTTTCCTCTAGAAATAACTCTATATAAGTTTGGTTGACCGATACTTTTGCATCGGTTCTTCCTGCTGCAATGACTTTAAACCTTCGCCGATCAAGAATGTAAGAAAGGGTTCGTTCTACCATTTTTTCGACAGTAAGAACATCGGGTTGTTTTTGCCATCCGTGATAACGAAAACCTAAATATTGGAGTTCAATAAGATAAAAGAACTTTTTACGCTGCATATTTCTAGTCTATTAAAGAAAGTCCGTTTAGATCTGTCGTTAAGATTTCGCTCATATAATCAAAAAAGGGTCTAATCGCTTTATAGTGTTCATCTACCACTTCAGCAAAATTGGCTTGCAAGACTTCTTTATCGGTAAAATTTTTGGTGAAAGTAAACTGCTTATGATTAATTAAATCAATATCCTTATGGGTTTTATCAAAACCACGCGGAGCTGTTTTTAGAGTTTCTCCTTGCATTTCTCCCCAATACTTAAGCAGGTTTTTATCTTGTAGAATTGCTCTTAAATCGCTCGCGTCAATTTCTAATTCTTTACGGATGCGTTTCAGGTCTTCTTTATGGGGAGCCCAAAAACCTACCGCGATAAAAGATTTGTTATCGGGTTGTATATGTAAGTAATAACCGCCTCTTAAAGCTGGTTTTTTTCGAGTAAAATTAGCCGCAACGTGCTGTTTGTAAGGAGTTTTATTTTTTGAAAAACGTACATCTCTATAAATTCTAAAGGCTTTTGTTTTTTCAATGATGTCGTGTTTTTGCATTAAAACACTTACATCTTTGTAAAAAAGTTTTATCTCTGCTTCTAGCGCCTTAAACTCTGGTTTATGCTCATCAAACCACTCACGGTTATTATTACTCTTTAGCTTCTTTAAAAACTGAAGCATTTCTTTAGAAACTGATTTCATATATTTTTATTTTTCGTGACGCTCTTCTAAAACCTGAATCACGTCCTGAATTGAATAGCCCTTGGCTTTTAGCAAAATTAGGTAATGAAATAACAAATCTGCCGATTCATTTAAAAATAATTCTACATTATTATCTTTCGCTTCTATAACAACTTCTACCGCTTCCTCTCCTACTTTTTGAGCAATTTTATTCATTCCCTTTTCAAATAAAGAAGCTATATAACTTTCTTCGGAATTAGCTCTATTTTTTCGGTTTTCGATAATTTGTTCTAATTCAGAAATAAAACCATAGTCTTGCTTATTTTCTTCTTGCCAACACGTATCTGTACCGGTGTGACAAACAAGACCTTCTGGATTTACCTGAATTAAAAGCGTATCCCTATCACAGTCTAGTTTTATATTTACTAAACGAAGAAAATTTCCACTCTCCTCCCCTTTTGTCCATAATCGTTGCTTACTTCTACTAAAGAAAGTCACTTTTTTGGTTTGATTGGTTACTAAAAAAGCCTCTTCATTCATATACCCCAGCATCAAAACTTTTTGTGTTTTGTAATCCTGAATAATGGCAGGTACGAGTCCATTATTGTTTTTTTCGAAATCTATATTCATTTCTTTATATTTTTAAATAGCCTCTCGACTTTAGCCTGTCTTGAGCGAAGACGAAAGGCTCGAGGTGACATTTATTATTTTCTTGTCATCCTGAACTTGTTTCAGGATCTCATCATTAAAATTTTATCGCATACATTGTAGTGTGATGCTAAATCAAAGTCCGCTTGACGTTAATATTCTATTTTCTCACTAAAATTCCTTCTTTGCTTAAAAAACGCTTCAAGTCTGGAATTGCGATTTCCTTAAAATGAAAAACACTTGCTGCCAAAGCCGCATCTGCTTTACCTTCTTTAAAAGCAGCAGAAAAATGTTCTTTAGTTCCCGCGCCGCCAGAAGCGATAATGGGGATATTAAGTTCTTGAGATAAGCGAGAGAGCGCCTCATTAGCAAATCCATTTTTTGTACCGTCATGGTTCATAGAGGTAAATAAAATTTCACCTGCGCCACGCTTTTCTACTTCTTTTGCCCAAGTGAATAAATGGAGTTTTGTGGCCTCTTTACCACCAACCAAATGTACGATCCATTCTCCATCAATCTGCTTAGCATCAATAGCAACCACGACACATTGGTTACCGAATTTAGCAGAAAGTTCGTTAATCAATTCTGGTCTTTTAACTGCTGAAGAATTTATAGAAACTTTATCTGCTCCACATTGCAATAATACATCTACATCCTTAACGGAAGAAATTCCGCCTCCAACAGTAAATGGAATATTCACTTTTTCAGCTACTTGAAGCACTAAATTAACTAAGGTTTTTCGTTTTTCCTCTGTTGCCGAAATGTCTAAAAATACCAATTCATCTGCTCCATTCTTAGCATAAAATTCAGCTAATTCCACTGGATCGCCGGCATCACGTAAATCTAGAAAATTAATTCCTTTTACCGTTCTTCCGTTTTTGATATCCAAGCAAGGGGTAATTCTTTTAGTCAGCATGAGATGATGGATTTATTATAAAATTTTCTAATTGTTTTAAACTGATTCTTGCCTCATAAATAGCTTTTCCAATAATTACTCCTTCACAGCCCATTTTAGCAAGTTTAGGAAGTTCTCCAAAGTTAGAAATTCCTCCAGAGGCAATCAGTTTCAACTTCTCTACTCCGCTCGAAGTGACAGTTTCTTTTAGTATTTTTTGATATAAATCAAAAGAAGGTCCTTCCAGCATCCCATCTTTGCTAATATCGGTGCAAATTACGTATTCAATACCCTTTTTTTGATACTTTTGAATTAATGGAATTAATTCTTCTTTAGAATCTTCTTGCCAACCACTAATGGCAATTTTTTCATCTTTAGCATCGGCTCCTAAAATGACTTTATCTGAACCATATTCCTGGAGCCATCGTTTAAATATGGATGGATCTTTCACGGCAATACTTCCTCCCGTGATTTGTCTAGCTCCGCTTACAAACGCTATTTTTACATCTTGATCAGATTTGAGTCCGCCACCAAAATCTATTTTCAAACTCGTTTTTGAAGCAATGTTTTCCAAGACTTTATAGTTAACAATATGCTTATGTTTAGCGCCATCCAAATCTACTAGATGTAAATATTCTATTCCGTGCGCTTCCAATTGCTTGGCGACTTCTAAAGGATTTTCATGGTATATTTTTTTGGTGCTATAATCGCCTTTGGTGAGGCGAACACACTTACCGTCAATAATATCTATAGCGGGTATAATTCTCATTGGAAGTGGGATTTTAGAAATTAGAAATACGAAATTAAGGCTTAAAGGTTATTTGATTTTGTTTCTAGTTTTATTAATTGAAGCAACAATTATTGATACAATTTCATTTGCTTCGGAATGTAATTTTTTTATTTCTATATTTTCAGAAGGATATATATTCTCTAGTAATTCTAAAAAATACATTGATTCATCTGCTTTTCTTCAACTATTTTTAATTTATTAATAAAATCAGCCGTAGATTTAGCTCTTTGGGATGCCCTATAATTTGCACCAACTGAACTAGAACATCGTATTAGTTGCCTTACATAAGCATTATATTCTCTGTTATTTGGAATTTTTGAACATAAATGCCAACAATCAATAGCAAATTTTTTTGTTCGCTCTTTTAAATCATACATAATTTTATAGTTAAGTTTGAATTTGTTACTTCGTACTTCTAAGTTCGTCCTTCTAACTTCAAAAAATTATCTAATATCTTTTCTCCGGCTTTACTGCTTTTTTCGGGATGAAATTGTACGCCATAGAAATTATTTTTCCGTAAAGCAGAAGCGTAATCCAATTCGTAATGGGTTTGAGCAATCATTTCTGGACAGGATTCTGCATAAAAGCTATGCACCAAATACATAAATTCATTTTCTGCTATTTCATTAAATAAATTCGATTCTAATTCTGAAATTTGGTTCCACCCTATTTGAGGGACTTTTACTTGATTAGAAAAACGTTTTATTATGGTATTAAAAATTTTGAGTCCAGTAGTATTTCCTTCTTCCGTATGTAAACACATCAACTGCATTCCTAAGCAAATGCCCAATACAGGTTGAGTTAAAAGTGGAATTAACTGATCTAATCCGGTAGATTTCAATTTCTTCATCGCACTACTTGCTTCTCCTACTCCAGGAAAAATCACTTTGTCAGCTTGCCGAATTTCTTCTGCATTAGCCGTTAAAGTCGCCTCAAAATCCAAGCGTTGGAGAGCAAATTTAATGCTCTGTATATTACCTGCGCCGTAATCTATAATCACTATTTTCATTTGCTTTTAATTTCTTGTTATAACATTCCTTTGGTAGAAGGTAAAAGCATTTTCTCTGTATCTCGCTTTACGGCTGCTTTCATAGCTTTTGCGAAAGCTTTAAAAATGGCTTCAATTTTATGGTGTTCATTAGTGCCTTCCGCTTTAATGTTTAAATTGGCCTTCGCGCCATCCGTAAAGGATTTGAAGAAATGATAAAACATTTCTGTAGGCATTTTGCCTATCATTTCTCGCTTGAAATCAGCTTCCCAAACCAACCAATTTCTCCCTCCAAAATCAATAGCAACTTGCGCGAGGCAATCGTCCATA
This sequence comes from Mesonia profundi, assembly GCF_031085155.1. Classification (GTDB taxonomy): domain Bacteria; phylum Bacteroidota; class Bacteroidia; order Flavobacteriales; family Flavobacteriaceae; genus Mesonia; species Mesonia profundi. The sequence continues at coordinate 10,357 of NZ_JAVHUL010000038.1, forward strand.
GGCAAATAAAAACCATAGCGTTCTATACCTAATTTGTTCCCTAAAGCTTTAGAAAAGACTTCCCCTAAAGCAATCGCAGTATCTTCAATGGTATGATGTTCGTCTACCTCCAAATCTCCTTTTACTTCAATAACTAGGTCCATATTTCCATGTCGCGCAATTTGCTCTAGCATATGATTAAAAAAAGGAATTCCTGTTTCTATTTGCGCCTTTCCTGTACCATCTAGATTTAATTCTATGAAAATATTGGTTTCATTCGTTTTTCTAATCATCTGCGCAGATCTATTTTCTAGCTTTAAAAATTCATAAATCTCTCGCCAAGAATTGGTTTCTAACGCAATTGCATTTTCAACTTCCTTTTTATCGTTTTTAATTTCATCTGCACCTAATTCTACGTGCGTATTTATAAAGATTCCTTTCCCTCCAAAATTATAAGCAAACTCCATATCTGTTAGACGATCCCCTAGCATAAAAGAGTTCTTTAAATCATATTTACCTTCTTGTAAGTAAGCTTGCTGCTTTAATAAGCCAATATTTGGCTTTCTTGTATCTGCATTGTCTTTAGCAAAAGTTTTATCAATTAAACTTTCTACAAAAACAGCCCCTTCATTGGCAAATACTTTTTCTATAAAATGTTGAATAGGCCAAAAATCTTCTTCAGGAAATGCTTTGGTTCCTAAACCATCTTGGTTAGTCACCATCACCAATTCATAATCTAATTCTTTAGCAATTTTAGAAAGGTAATAAATGGCTTCAGGATAAAATTCTAACTTCTCTAAACTATCAATTTGTTGACCTTCGGGTTCAAGAATTAAAGTTCCATCTCTATCTATAAAAAGTACTTTTTTCATCTTTATTAATTTTTTATTTTACATTTTATTAGGCTGCAAAAAAGCTCTTCTACAAATCCATTTCTTTTAAAACTTGCAGTAATTTTTGATTCTCCTCTGGGGTTCCTATGCTAAATCTTAACGTATTATCGCATAAAGGGTCTTGAGTTCTATTTCTAACCACAATTCCCTTTTGTATCAATTCTTGATACCGTTGCAAGGCATTATCTACCTTTACCAATACAAAATTAGCATCACTGGAATAAACTTTTTCAATATATCCTATAGAGGATAATTCGGGAATAAGTTGTTCTCTTTGCTTTAGCATAGTTTCTACTTCATCCATTACGTTATTTATATCCAAAACTCTTTTTAAAGCGTGTTGCTGAGTGACTTCATTAATATTATAGGGAGGTTTTATTTTGTTTAAGACCGTGATTATTTCCACGGAAGCGTAAGCAATTCCTAAACGAATTCCCGCCATTCCGTAAGCCTTAGACATAGTTTGCACCACCACCAAATTAGGATAGATATCCAAAAAATTTACCCAACTTTCATAGGTCGAAAAATCAATATAGGCTTCATCAATCACCACCAAACCATTAAAATTTTCCAATAGATTTTTAAGGCTTCGGGCGTCAAAAGAATTCCCTGTTGGATTATTTGGAGAACAGATAAACAAAAGTTTGGTGTTGTTGTCTTGCTGCTCTAATATCGCACGAAGGTGAGGTTCAAAATCTTTATCTAAAAAAACCTCTCGATTTTCAATAGCATTAATCTCTGCCAAAACTCGGTACATACCATAACTTGGCGGTAAAGTGATGACATTGTCTTCTTTAGGCTCACAAAAAGCTCTAAATAAAAGATCTAAAACTTCATCGCTCCCGTTTCCTAAGAGAATTTGAGTTGGTTTTACATTTTTTAATTTCGCTAAAGCGGATTTTAATTCACGCTGCTGCGGATCTGGATAGCGATTGAGTCCATTTTCAAACGGATTCTCATTCGCATCTAGAAAAGTCATGCCAGTTTTGTTTGCCTTAAATTCATCGCGAGCAGAAGCATAGCCTTGTAGCTTTCTCACATTAGACCTTACTAGGTTTTGTAGATTAAATTCTTCTTTCATATCTAAATCGCATTTAACTGAAGCTTCTTTTTTGCAGCATTTAGCAAATCATAAGCTTTCATTATTTTTATAATATCTACCAGTTCAGTTAAAATTTACTTATTCCAAACTCTTCAAGCGTAAGCTTACCGCATTTTTATGGGCGTGTAAACCTTCTGCTTCAGCCATCAATTCGATGGTTTTTCCTAGGTTTTTAATTCCCGTTGCATCTATTTTTTGAAATGTCATACTCTTTAAAAAACTATCCAAATTCACGCCGCTATATTGTTTAGCAAAACCATTCGTAGGTAACGTATGATTTGTTCCCGAAGCATAATCTCCAGCACTTTCTGGCGTATAATTTCCTATAAAAACAGAACCTGCATTTTGAATTCCGTTGATAAAAAAATCTTCATTCTTAGAAACCACAATAAAATGCTCTGGCGCATATGCATTGATAAGCGCTAAAGCAGACTTTTCTGTATTCATCAAAATAAGCTTAGAATTTTGAATTGCTTTAGCCGTCATTTGTTTCCGCGGAAGTGATTCTAATTGCTTTTTCACTTCTTTTTCTACTTCCTGAAGCATCTTTTCTGAAGTGGTTACCAAAATCACTTGACTATCAGCTCCGTGTTCTGCTTGTGAAAGTAAATCTGAAGCTACAAAATTAGCTTTTGCAGTCTCATCTGCAAACACTAGCAATTCAGAAGGTCCTGCCGGCATATCGATAGCCACATTATATTTGGTCGCCAATTGCTTGGCTACGGTAACAAATTGATTCCCAGGACCAAAAATTTTATACACTTGAGGAATACTTTCTGTCCCAAAGGTCATTCCTGCAATGGCTTGAATGCCTCCAACTTTTAAAAGATTGGTCACGCCACATAAATTGGCAGTATATAAAATAGCAGGATCAAGCTTTCCTTCTTTATTGGGAGGAGAACACAAAACAATCTCTTGGCAACCCGCTAGATTTGCAGGAATCGCTAACATGAGAATAGTAGAAAATAATGGCGCCGAACCTCCCGGAATATATAATCCCACTTTTTGAATAGGTCGTTTTTCTTGCCAACATTCCACTCCGTTTTGCGTTTCAACTCTTAGAGGTTTTGTTCTTTGAGCTGCGTGAAATTTTGTAATGTTTTCTTTTGCTTGCTGAATAGCTTGCTGCAACTCTTGCGGTACCAAATTCTTTGCCTCCTCTATTTCTTGAGGAGTTACTTTAAAATTTGATAAAGCAACCCCATCAAATAATTGAGTATATTTTAAAATAGCTTGGTCTCCTTTAGCGCTTACTTCTTTAAATACCTCCTCTACCTTTGTTTCTATACTTTCTAAACTTTGGGTAGGTCTTTTCAGTAAGTCTGGCCATTGTTTTGGCGACGGATTCTTTATAATATGCATATTCTTAATCTTGAATTTAAGGTTAAAACCTCCATTTTAAAAATATTAGTTCTTAGTTAAACCTAATTGTTTTTCTATAACACCATTTTTTCAATAGGACAAATCAAAATACCTTCAGCTCCTTGGGCTTTTAGATCGTCGATTACTTCCCAAAATCTTTCTTCCTCAATCACCGAATGTAGGGAACTCCATCCCTCTTTTGCAAGAGGAAGAAGCGTAGGACTTTTCATTCCTGGTAAGATTTTAATGATTTCTTTGATGTTATCATTAGGCGCATTAAGCAATACATATTTAGAAGTTCTGGCTTTTAAAACCGATTGTATTCTAAACTGAAGTTTTTCTAATATCTGCTTCGCTTTGGGTTCTATTTTAGGGGAAACTGTAAGTATCGCCTCACTTTTTAAAATCTCTTCTACCTCTTTTAGGTTATTTTTAAAAAGTGTGTTACCACTAGAAACAATATCCACAATCGCATCTGCCAATCCTATATTAGGAGCAATTTCTACAGAGCCACTAATGATATGCAATTCTGCCGAAATGTTTTTTTTATCCAAATAGTTTTGAACCGTGTTGGGGTAAGAAGTGGCAATCTTTTTACCATTTAAGTCCGATAAATTTTGATAAGAAGAGTCTTTAGGTACTGCTATGGAAACTTTACATTTAGAAAAGTCCAATTTTTCGGCAATGGGGAGATCACTTCCTTTTTCTACCCACAAGTTTTCACCAATAATGGCAACATCTACCACACCATCTCTTAAGTATTGGGGAATATCTGCATTTCTTAAGTATAAAACTTCTAAAGGAAAATTCCTAGCAGAAGTCTTTAGCTGTCCTCTAGCGTCATCGATATAAATACCAGCTTCTTTTAAAATTTTAAGGGAATCATCGTGTAGTCTCCCCGATTTTTGAATTGCAATCTTTAATTTTTTCATAATTAAAATTAAAAGTTTGAGCAGTCAGGTATAAAAACAGAAAACCCGTTTGACTACTCAAACGGGTTTGTAAAATATTTTTGAATTACCTCAAATACATTATCACCTCGCCTAAGCGTGGAAGTGAAAATGATGATGTAAATTAAATGTTCTCATGTTAGATGCAAACATATAAATTATTTAGGAGATATTTGTAGTTTGGTAAAACTTTAAGTTTTGTCTAATTACCGCCTAAAATAATTGGCATTCCGTTATCTGAGTTTCCTATGATGACCGTTTTTGCATTATTCGATTTAGCCAACTCTACCGTAGCCTGAATTCCTTTTTCTTTCAGTACTTTTTCGGTAAGGGACTCACTTAAAATCGTATTTGCTCTGGCTTTACCTTCGGCATCAATTCTTTGACGCTCTGCTTCTTTCGTGGCTTTCGTCAATCTAAATTCGTACTCCAAAGACTCTTGCTCTTGACGCAATTTACGTTCAATCGCATCTTTAATAGTCGTAGGTAAAGAAACGTCTCTTACCAAAACTTCATTCACTTGCACATACTGCTCTTTTAAAAGAATTTGTGTCTCTTCTAAAATCTCATTTTGAATCGCTTCTCGTTTACTAGAGTACAATTGCTCTGGACTATATCTTCCCACTACAGCTCTAGCCGCAGATCTAACAGCTGGCTTTAATAATCGCTCAATATATTGCTCTCCCTTTTCTTTATGCAATTTTCCTAGGTCTTCATATTTTGGCTGAAACCACGTAGAAGCATCTAATTTAATCTCTAAACCGTTAGAACTTAACACCTGCATTTTTTCATCTAATGATTGCTGTCTGGCCTCATAAATAAAAACACTGTTCCAAGGTGCTATAAAATGAAACCCCTCACTTAATGGTGGTCCATCATCTACCACTCCGCCATCAAAAGTTTTGTAAAGAACCCCTGCTTCACCAGAGCCTATAGTAACCGTACTTTTAAAAATTAAAATAATAATTACAATACCAATAAATACTGCTGGCAGAGCCACTTTTGGTAATCTTTCCATATTTTCTTTCATATTAATCTTAAATTAATCCTTTATATTTTCTTAGGAACCATTCCGCCGAAAGGCATAATATAATTATACCTAAAAGGATTTTCCAGTCTATTAAACTGCTCTTTTTAACCGCGCTCTTTTGAACGGGTTGATAGTCTTTACTCGCTACCAGTTGATTCAATAAAGCCTCTCCTTGAGATAGGAAATATACACTATCTTTACTGATTTTTTGAAGTTGAGCTACGTGGGCATTTAAAAACTGCTTTTCCACTTCAAAATCAACAATCGTAAAGCTTCCCGTTTTTTGAATATTTTCTTCCTCCACCGTCACTTTATACGTGTACGTACTCGGTTGAAGCTGACTTAAATTTACTTCGTAGCTATGAGATTGAAGAATAAAAGGATATTGAAACTTCTCCTCGCTCTCTTCTTCTTGAAGAGATATTTCTAATTTAGCACGATCGTCAAAAGCATAGTTTTTATCAAAATAACCAGCTATTATGCTAATTTTATCTCCGTAATTATAAAAAGGCTGTGCGTCTATCGTTAAGCGTTCTCTACATTGATTAGACGAAAGATACTGAATTAGCCTACCAAAAAAGTCGTCATAACTTTCATAACTTTTTTGCTGCACATAGCTTTTAGAACGCCATTGCCACGTATTTTCACCGAATAAGAATCCTATTTTTTGCTGATTTTTTTCCGTTGTAGCGATGATAGGGAGATTGGTTTTTACGCCGTTAATGTTTTGATATAACAGAACTTGCGGAGCCGTTTCAAAAGCCACCTCTCCAAAGTAATCCTTTAAAGGAGGGAAACTACTAAACTGAATATCGGGTTGTTGAAAACTGCTATATCCCGAATGATAACTCGGCTGAAATTCTTCCAATTGCGTGTAAATTTCTTTACGGAAGAACTCCTGACTCTTATTTAAGAATTGATAATCGGTTTTTGTACCTGTAACGATTAAGCTGTTTAGTTTTTCTTTACGGATTTGATCGAATACATTTTTAAAAGCCGAAGTAGGTTGATACAACAGAACCAGTTGATAGTATAACAGACTTCCATTAAAATCTGAAATAAGCTGAATGGAAGCTTCCCGTTGTTGATTGCTTTCTATCGCCTTTTTAAAAGCACCCAAATCTGGATGTAAATATGAGGCCAAGATTAAGACATTGGTCTTTTCATCGATCACCTCTACCAGAAACTTTTTAGTATTGTTGCTGGTATTTTTTTCGTTCTCAATCGTTTCCGCAGTAATAGTATAAGAAAGCAAGCCTACGCGATTGGCCGGCAAATTGACTTGCAGTATCTCACTATTATTTTCTTTAGAAAAAGAGATCTTTTTTGAAAACACTTTAGAATTCCCTAATTCAATTTTTACCTCTTTTTGGATGGGTTCTTCCCCCGTATAACTTAAGAAAACCTCTACCGGAAATTTATTGTTTAAATAAGCGTATTTATTTACGTTAACTCTTTCAATCTTTAAATCACTATACGAAGTGGTATCACCCACGGCTACCGCATACAGATCTTGCGGATATTGTTTTACCTTATATAGATAATCCTGCCCATAAGTTTGGTTTCCATCGGTGATGAGGATCGTTGGCGTTACTTGATCTGCATAAATTTCTGTTAAGTTGTCGAATAAAGGAGTGATTTGGGTTTTATTTTCCGTAAAGGAAAGCGTATCCAACTTTTTAATTTGACTGCCAAAGCTATAATAATCTACCTTAAATTTCTCTTGTAGGGCTTTGTGCTCTTCGATTTGCTGAAGAAACGATCTTACATTTTCTTCTTCTTTAAAATAAGCAATAGAGGAAGAATTGTCTACCGCAAAAACCAAATTGGGTTTTTCTGTAGAAAGCTCAAGGGTTTCTAACTTAGGATTTATCAATAATAAGAACAGAGAAAATAAGCTTAAAAAGCGCAAAACACTGAAAATAATCCAGTGTTTTGAGCGTTTCTTTGTGCTGTTATAGAAATAGAACAACAAAGACAAGCCTAATGCTACTACAGCTGCTAAAATCGTAAAAAGAAGGGTTTGTCCTGCCATTAAATTACTTTAAAAATATTTTAAGTTAGCATTCCACCGTCTACATTTAAGACTTGACCGGTGATGTAGCTACTTAAATCACTTCCTAAAAATACACAAGCATTAGCGATGTCTTCTGGGCTTCCTCCGCGTTTTAACGGAATTGCATTTCGCCAACCTTCTACCGTTTTCTCATCCAGTTTAGCGGTCATTTCAGTTTCTATAAATCCAGGGGCAATGACGTTAGTTCTAATGTTTCGAGAACCTAACTCTAAAGCCATAGATTTAGAGAAACCAATCATTCCGGCTTTAGACGCTGCATAATTTGACTGTCCGGCGTTTCCTTTAACTCCAACGACAGAACTCATATTAATAATGCTTCCTTTGCGTTGCTTTAACATAGTACGTTGCACCGCTTTGGTCATATTAAACACCGACTTTAAGTTGATTTCAACCACTTTGTCAAAATCCTCTTCGGTCATACGCATCAATAAATTATCTTTGGTAATTCCCGCGTTGTTAATTAAGATATCAATGCTAGAAAAGTCTTTCTTTACTTTCTCTACCAATTCTTGCGACTCTTCAAAACTTGCCGCATTACTTTTATATCCTTTTGCTTTAATTCCTAAGGCAGTTAATTCTTTTTCTAAATCTTGTGCGGCTTGTACAGAGGAGCTATAAGTAAAAGCTACATTGGCTCCGTGTTGAGCAAAGACTAACGCAATTCCTCTTCCAATCCCTCTACTGGCACCGGTGATGATGGCGTTTTTTCCTTCTAATAATTTCATAGTTGATTGTCTAATTTATAAACCTAGCTTCAAATATAAGCAACTATGCGGTTAAGGCATAAAAAAACCTCTTGAGATTTTCAAGAGGTTTTTTAGATGTGTTTATGACACTATTTTTTCATTACTTCAGCCACTTTTAATCCTATTTCTGCTGGAGAATCTACAACGTGAATTCCGCATTCTGCCAAAATTTTCTTTTTAGCTTGTGCAGTATCTTCACTTCCACCTACAATTGCCCCTGCATGTCCCATAGTTCTTCCTGCTGGTGCAGTTTCTCCTGCGATAAAGCCAACCACTGGTTTTTTAGAACCACTTGCTTTATACCATTGTGCAGCTTCGGCTTCTAATTGTCCACCAATTTCACCAATCATCACTACACATTCTGTTTCGTCATCATTAATCAATAATTCTACTGCTTCTTTAGTAGAAGTTCCAATAATAGGATCTCCTCCAATTCCAATAGCAGTTGTAATTCCTAAACCTTGTTTTACCACTTGGTCTGCAGCCTCATACGTTAACGTACCAGATTTAGATACTACTCCTACAGTTCCTTTTTTGAAAACAAAACCTGGCATAATACCCACTTTAGCTTCTCCTGGCGTAATTACACCTGGACAGTTAGGGCCAATCAACCTACAGTCTTTGTCTTTAATGTATTCAGAAGCTGTAATCATATCAGCAGTAGGAATACCTTCTGTAATGGTAATAATAACTTTGATTCCTGCGTCAGCCGCTTCCATAATAGCATCGGCAGCAAAAGCTGGCGGTACAAAAATAATGGTCGTATCTGCATTTACTTCTTTCACCGCTTCGGCTACCGTATTAAAAACAGGTCTGTCTAAGTGTTTTTGTCCTCCTTTTCCTGGAGTAACCCCACCTACCACATTGGTACCATATTCTATCATTTGTTCTGCGTGAAAACTTCCTTCACTACCGGTAAAACCTTGAACGATTATATTTGAATCTTTATTTACTAAAACACTCATTTGACTATTTGGTTTTATTAATTGTTTCTCTATTTAAGTTTGCTAACTAATATTTTTATAGATAGCAGTGCAAAGGTAACTTTTTTAGTGCAACTTTAAAAAAAATTAAAGCTTTACCTCATCATAAGAGGTATCTTCTTCATCTTTATCTTTAAAAGGCTGACTTATTTGGTATCCTCTGTATAATTTTTCGTCTTTTACTTCCCAAATACAAATAAAATGGGCAATCCCAATCTCTTCATCTGGATTCTCAATAGCACGCACATAATATTTATATCGAATGCTGACTGAATCTTTATTCTGAAACAAGTGACTAATTTCTATTCTTAAGTCTTTATAATTTTTTCTAATGTCTGCGAAAAAATCAGATACATCATTAAAATCTAAGGTATTTAGACCTTCAACTCCATTCCAAGTAGCCTTTACTTGCGGATGAAAAAACTCTTCTATAATGGAAGCGTCATTGGCAATATCTGATTCATAAAATGCTTTAACTATATCTTTAGCTTTTTTCATATTACAACTTGTCGATTTTTTCAATTAAACTTGGGATTAAGCGTATGGAAGCTAATTCTTTATATTTTTTTCTAAAACTATCTGCGGGGGTACCAAAATAGGACTTATTTCCTGCAAGTGATTTACTCACTCCGCTTTGCGCGGAAATAACAGCTTTCTCTCCAATCGTGATTCCGCTAGTGATTCCTACTTGTCCCCAAATGGTGACTTCATTTTCTATGACCACACATCCTGCGATTCCTACTTGAGAGGCGATTAGGCATAATTCTCCAATCACTGTATCGTGACCTATTTGAACTTGGTTATCTATTTTTGTTCCTTCTCCAATAATGGTTTCTCCCGTCACTCCCCTATCTATGGTACAGGCAGCACCAATATCTACGTTGTTTTTGATGACAACTTTTCCACCAGATTTTAATTTATCAAAACCTGAATCTCTTTTTTTATAGTAAAATGCATCAGCTCCCAAAACGGTTCCGGCATGAATAGTCACATTATCTCCAATAATAGTATGATCGTAAATACTCACATTAGAGTGTATAAAACAGTTTTTACCGATTTTTACGTGGTTTCCTATAAAAACATGAGGCTGAATCACGGTGTTCATTCCTATTTCCGCGGAAGCAGAAACTTGTTTCTTAGATTTCTGAAAAGGTTTGAAGTATTCGGTGAGTTTATTGAAATCCCTAAAAGGATCATCAGAAATTAATAAAGCTTTTCCCTGAGGACATTCTACATCCTTATTGATGAGAATTACCGTCGCAGCGGAATTTAAAGCTTTATCGTAATATTTTGGGTGGTCTACAAAAACAATATCTCCCGCTCTAACCACATGAATTTCGTTCATTCCCAAGACAGGGAAATCTTTATCGCCCACAAAGTCTGATTGTATTATCGTAGCAATTTGCTGAAGGCTATGTTCTTGAGGGAAATCCATATTGTAGGTTGAGATTTTAGATTGGGACGTTAAGTAATGAGACTGAGGTTGTGAATCATATTCACCGCTTTAAAAACTACTCTTTAATACGTTCTTTATAAGTCCCTTTATCGGTTTCAACTCTAATCTTATCTCCTTCATTGATAAAAAGAGGAACATTTACCTCTGCTCCTGTTTCCATCGTAGCAGGTTTGGTCGCATTGGTAGCTGTATTTCCTTTGATTCCTGGTTCTGTATGGGCAACTTCCAGCACAACGCTTGGTGGCATCTCTACAGATAGTGGCGCATTATCTTCTGTATTGATAATCACAGTCACCACTTCTCCTTCTTTCATTAATCCCGGAGAATCTAAGGCAGACTCTACCAAACGAATTTGTGTATAATCATCGGTATTCATAAAGTGATAAAACTCTCCGTCTTTATATAAAAACTGAAATTTATGTGTTTCTACACGAACTTCGTCAATTTTGTGTCCTGCAGAAAAGGTATTATCTATCGTTTTTCCTGTAGTCACACTTTTCATTTTTGTTCTTACAAAAGCAGGTCCTTTTCCTGGTTTTACGTGTAAAAACTCTACTACTTTGTATATATCGTGGTTGTATTTAATACATAACCCATTTCTAATATCACTTGTACTTGCCATAATTTCTTAGTTTGAAAAATATCCTTTCATTATTCCCCTTTGGGAATTTTTAATAAATTCTAAAATGTCATCTCTTTCTGGAGTAGCTTCCATCTCAGCTTCAATAATTGCCACCGCCTGAGAGTTGTTGTAATTTTTTTGATATAATATTCTATAAATATCTTGTACTTCTCTAATTTTTTCGGTCGTAAAACCTCTTCGGCGTAAGCCTATAGAATTTATCCCAACATAAGACAAAGGCTCTCTTGCTGCCTTTACAAATGGAGGAACGTCTTTTCTTACCAAAGAACCACCCGTAATAAAAGCGTGACTTCCAATACTACAAAATTGCTGTATCGCAGTCATTCCTGCTAAAATTACGTAATCTCCAACATTTACGTGCCCTGCAAGCGTACTATTATTAGAGAAAATACAATTATCGCCTATAATACAATCGTGTGCCACATGGCAATAAGCCATAATCCAACAATTACTACCAATAACCGTTTTCATACGATCTGAAGTTCCTCTATTAATGGTCACACATTCTCTAATGGTTGTGTTGTCTCCAATAATCGTGACGGTATCCTCGTCGTTAAATTTTTTATCTTGTGGAACGGCAGAAATTACTGCCCCAGGAAATATGCTTACGTTTTTACCGATTCTAGCACCTTCCATAATGGTTACGTTAGAACCAATCCAACTTCCTTCTCCTATAATTACATTATTATGAATCGTTGTAAAGGGTTCTATTACAACATTTTTTGCGATTTTAGCACCGGGGTGCACATATGCCAAAGGTTGGTTCATAAAATTAGTTTATTTTGTTTTTACAATTTGCGCCATCAACTCTGCTTCGGCACATATTTTTCCATTTGTATATGCATAACCTTGCATATGGCAAATTCCTCTACGGATAGGAGAAATCAACGTACATTTAAAAATTAAGGTATCTCCCGGAACTACTTTTTGTTTAAATTTAACATTGTCTATTTTCATAAAAAAGGTCAAGTAATTCTCTGGATCTGGAACGGTACTTAAAATGAGAATTCCCCCTGTTTGCGCCATCGCTTCTACGATAAGTACACCTGGCATTACCGGTGCCCCAGGAAAGTGTCCTTTAAAGAATTCCTCATTCATCGTTACGTTTTTGCTTCCTATCACATGGGTTTCAGAAAGTTCAAAAATCTTATCAAGTAATAACATAGGTTGTCTATGCGGTAACATTTTCATAATCTGATTAACATCCATTAGCGGAGGCTGATTCAAATCTACTTGAGGAACTCGATTACGCTTTTCCGCTTTAATCTTCTTAGCCATTTTTTTAGCAAATTCAGTATTTACTTTATGACCAGGCTTATTAGCAATAACTCTACCTTTAATTCTAGTACCAATCAAAGCTAAATCTCCTATAACGTCTAACAATTTGTGCCTAGCCGCTTCATTAGCATGATGTAAAGTAAGATTATCCAAAATCCCGTTAGATTTAACCGATATATTGTCTTTATCAAAAACCTTCTTTAGTTTCTCCATGGTTTCTGCAGAGAGTTCTTTGTCTACATAAACGATGGCATTATTTAAATCTCCGCCTCTAATTAATCCGTGATCCAAAAGGGTTTCAATTTCATGTAAAAAACTAAAAGTACGAGAATCGGCTATTTCGTCTTTAAATTCTTTTAAATTTTTAATCGTAGCATTTTGGGTGCCTAATACTTTGGTTCCAAAATCTACCATGGTGGTAATTTCATAGTCACAAGCAGGAACCACCATAATCTCGCTTCCGGTTTCCTCATCTACATAACTAATAATTTCTTTAACCTCGTAAAATTCTCTTTCTGCTTCCTGCTCCTGTATTCCTGCTTTTTCTAAAGCCTCTACAAAATATTTTGAAGAACCGTCCATAATTGGGGGTTCACTAGCATCCAGTTCAATAAGTACGTTGTCTATTTCTAAACCTACACAAGCAGCCAAAACATGCTCTGAGGTTTGTATTTGTACGCCATTTCTCTCTAGCGAAGTACCTCGTTGTGTATTGACCACATAAGAAGCTTCTGCAGCTAAAGTAGGTTGACCTTCTAAGTCCATTCTCTTAAAAACATAGCCATGATTTTCTGGGGCCGGTTTAAAAGTTAATTTGACTTCTTTTCCTGTATGAAGCCCCACTCCTGTTAAGGAAACTTCTTTTTGAATGGTTTGTTGTTTCATTTTTATTACGCTTTCTTCTTACTATTTAGCTGTTTTTCTAATTGATTTAACGTATTCATGGAGTTAGGCAGGTTTTTAAAATGCACGTAAGATTTATTAAAATCACCATAACTTAAGGCAGGAGAACCTTGTAATACTTCGTCGTCTTTTACATTTCTCCCAATCCCAGATTGAGCTTGTATTTTTACGCGATCTCCTATTTTTATATGGCCTACAATTCCTACTTGACCTCCAATAATACAGTTTTTTCCAATTTTGGTAGAGCCTGCAACGCCTGTTTGAGCCGCAATTACGGTGTGTTCTCCAATCTCTACATTATGCGCTATCTGAATGTGATTATCTAATTTAACCCCTTTCCTTATAATTGTTGACCCCAAAGTAGCTCTATCTATTGTTGTTCCTGCACCAATATCTACATAATCCTCTATAATTACATTTCCTATTTGGGGAATTTTTTTATACTCGTCTTTCTCATTGGGCACAAAACCAAAACCATCAGATCCTACTATAGCTCCGCTTTGGACCACACAATGATTCCCTATTAATGTTTCAGAATATATCTTTGCTCCAGCAAAAACAATAACATTATCCCCTATAGTGACATTATCTCCTATATAAGCATTCGGGAAAATTTTTACGTTATCTCCTAACTTTACATTATTTCCCACATAAGCAAATGCTCCCAAATAGAGGTTTTCACCGTGAGTAGAAGATTCTGCGATAAAACTAGGCTGTTCAATGCCAGATTTATTTAGCTTTACTTGATTGTAATATTCTAAAAGGGTAGTAAAAGATTTATAAGAGTCTTCTACTTTTATAAGGGTAGTGTTTACAGGTTTATTTAATACAAAATCTTTATTAACAATGCAGATAGACGCATTGGTGCTGTAAATAAAAGATTCGTATTTGGGATTAGATAGAAAAGTTAAAGAGCCTGCTTCGCCTTCTTCAATTTTCGCCAATTGAGAAACTTCGACTTCAGGATCACCCTGAATTTCTCCTTCTAATATTTCGGCTATTTGTGATGCTTTAAATTTCATTCTGACAAAAATAGAAAAAAATGTTAATCTTTTTGTTTAGGATAACAGATATAATATTTGACAACAGGTTTTGACAACGCATCTAAGTTCAATTGATCTGATGCTTTTGCAACGTCTTTAATCTTCCCATTTTTGTGTAAAATATTGATGTTCTCCAACTTGGCATTATATGCAAGGTTAGTGACTTTACCTGTAAATACAAAATATGAAGCCTCTTCTTCTGAAATATTATATTTTTTAATTAGACCTTTTAGGTAACTTTCTTTCGTCGCTTCAGAAATAGGTTTCTTTTTGAGCTTTACCTTCAGCAAGTCTCTATCTATAAGCATTTTGCATAAATTACTCAGCACAAAATCCTCTACATCTACCCACTCTTTCATAGCCGAAACAATATCGTAGTCATCTAATTTGCTGAATTCGTTTAAAATTTCTTCCGTAAAGTTTTCTTGAGAAATTTCATGAGTCAAAAAATAACTCAAGGCTTTACTCGCTTGAAGCTTTACGCCCGTACTCGATAAATACTTGGCTCTTTTTAAAACCCGAATAAGCAATTGCTCGGCTCCCAAACTCGTTTTATGCAAATACACTTGCCAATACATTAACCTTCTGGCAACTAAAAATTTTTCTACGGAATAAATCCCTTTTTGCTCCACCACCAATTCATCCTCTACCACATTAAGCATCGCGATAAGACGCTCGCTGTTAATGTTACCTTCGGCTACTCCCGTATAAAAACTATCGCGTTTTAAGTAATCTAAACGATCTACATCCAACTGACTTGCGATAAGTTGCTTAAAAAACTTTCGAGGATATTCTCCTTTAAAAATCTGAATGGCCAACGTTAAACTTTGGTTAAAGTCGGAGTTCATTTTCTCCATAAATTGAAGCGAAATCCACTCGTGGCTTATCCCATTTACAATGCTATGTTCCATCGCATGAGAAAAAGGGCCGTGTCCAATATCGTGCAATAAAATGGCAATCAGCAAGGCTTCTTCTTCGTCTTTAGAGATTTCAACCCCTTTAAAACGAAGCACATCCAAGGATTTTCGCATAAGATGCATACAACCTAACGCATGGTGAAACCGAGTATGATGTGCGCCAGGATATACCAAATAAGAGATGCCCATTTGGGTAATTCTACGTAAACGTTGAAAGTAAGGATGCTCTATAATATCAAAAATCCGTTCGTTGGGAATGGTAATAAATCCGTAAATTGGGTCGTTTAATATTTTAAGTTTGTTTCTCTGATTCAAATCGAAAATTTAATAATTAAAGCAAATATACATATATGAACCATATCAAAGTACTTTGGGTAGATGACGAAATAGATTTATTAAAGCCGCATATCATTTTTTTAGAAGGAAAAGGCTATGAAGTAACCACCTGTCAAAGTGGTACAGAGGCAATTGAGGAGGTGAATGAACAAAATTTTGATATTGTTTTATTAGATGAAAATATGCCCGGTTTAACCGGTTTAGAAACCTTATCGGAAATAAAAGCCAAACAAAGCACCTTGCCCGTGGTGATGATTACCAAAAGTGAGGAAGAGTATATTATGGAGGAAGCTATTGGTTCTAAAATAGCAGATTACCTGATTAAGCCCGTAAACCCGAACCAGATTCTTCTCAGTTTAAAGAAAAATTTAGACCATTCTCGTTTAGTTTCAGAAAAAACCACTTCTAGCTACCAACAGGAATTTAGAAAAATAGCCATGGATATGTCTATGGTCAACACTTTTGAAGAGTGGGCCGAGATCTATCAGCGCTTGGTATATTGGGAAATCCAATTGGAACATATTGAAGACACTGGAATGTTTGAAATCTTAGAATCTCAAAAGATAGAAGCCAATACTCAGTTTTGTAAATTTGTAGAGAAAAATTATACCACTTGGTTTGATGGTGATGATAAACCTACCATGTCACACACTTTATTCAAAAATAAAGTAGTTCCAGAATTAAGTAAAAAACAACCTACCCTATTGGTCGTGATAGACAATTTGCGCTACGATCAATGGCGTGCTTTTGAGCCTATCATCAATAATTATTATAAAAAAGAAAGCGAATCTCCGTTCTACAGCATTTTACCTACGGCGACGCAGTATGCTAGAAATGCTATTTTCTCTGGATTGATGCCTTCAGAAATGGAGAAAAAACATCCAGACTGGTGGTTAAATGATACTGATGATGGCGGAAAGAATATGCACGAAGAAGACTTTTTAATGGCGCAGTTAAAACGCTTAGGGTTGGATTATAAAACTTCTTACCATAAAATTACCAGCCTTAAAGGCGGAAGAAGATTAGTAGACAGTTTTAAATCACAAAAAGACAACGATTTAACCGTTGTAGTTTACAATTTTGTAGATATGCTTTCGCACTCCAAAACTGAGATGGAAGTGATTAAAGAATTGGCTTCTAATGATAAGTCTTACCGCTCCCTTACTGAAAGTTGGTTTAAAAACTCTCCTCTATTAGAGATTATACAACAAGCGCAACAGTTAGGATTTAAGCTGATTATCACTACAGACCACGGAACGATTAATGCTAAAAATCCTTCTAAAGTCATTGGAGACAAAAATACAAGTCTTAATTTAAGGTATAAAACGGGAAGAAGCCTTACTTATGAAGATAAGGATGTGATTGCGGCCAAGAATCCTAAAGATTTCCATTTGCCAAGCATCAATATGAGTAGTTCTTATATTTTTGCGAAAGGAGACCTTTTCTTCGCTTATCCCAATAATTATAACCATTATGTAAGTTATTTCAGAAATACTTATCAGCATGGAGGCGTATCTTTAGAAGAAATGATCATTCCATTTTCAGTTCTTTCACCTAGATAAAATAAGCAACATGCAAATTGATTATACCTTATCAGAAATTTCTGAGGTGGCTGCAAAAATCATAAAAGTGTCTTCTTACAAGACACTTTTATTTTACGGCGAGATGGGAGCAGGAAAAACCACCCTTATTAAAGAGATTGTAAAGCAAATAGGCTCTCCAGATAAAGTGAGCTCTCCTACCTTTTCGTTAGTGAACGAATACCAAGGAGAGGACAGCTCTATTTATCACTTTGATTTTCATAGAATTGAGAACGAAGAAGAGGCTTACGATATAGGTTTTGAAGAATATATAGACTCAGGTCGCTGGTGTTTGATAGAATGGCCACAACATATTGAAAGCTTACTACCTTTAGAGAAACACGAGATACATCTTTCTAAAATTAATGTTTCAAAAAGAGAATTAATCTTTAAGTAATAGAATTCAATTCTCTATTTTTCAATTCTGCCGAATGAACATAATCAATTGTATTTCAAATCTTTTATTCAATTATTTTTATAAACTAACAGTAAGTATAAATTACGAACCTTAGGGCAAGCCTACACCTCAGGTAATTAAACCCTAAATGAGAGGTTAAAAACTGTTCCTTGTTTTATTTCTTGAATTCAACCCATAAACGCAACTTTTAGCGAATGATGATATAGTTATTTTTCAGAAGAAAGAAGGGAATGTTTCCCTCCTCTCCCTG
>NZ_JAVHUL010000039.1 GCF_031085155.1 Mesonia profundi
GTTTTTTTGCCATAATTTAAATCTATAAATATTTATGGACTCTAAAAAATCGTCACATCAAAGGTAGACACTCCACTTGCATTATTATATTTATGGTAATATTAATAAAGAAAAGAGAACTGAACTTAAATACACTATTTTCGCTCAGAACATAAAAGTTCATAGTTCGATTCAGACTTAAGTTCAGTTTTCATCAACAATCTCTAATAGAAATTCGGGATTCAGAGCCCATTATCAAGGAGTTGAGTTATTGATGAAAGCCCCTCTTTCACTAAAAGTAGTACAAAGTTATGAAAAGAATTTATGTTGGAGTTGACATTAGTAAAGCCACTTTGGATTTTTGTGTGATGGAAGCTGAACAAGTGACCCATCATCATATTAAAAACAAAGTTACAGCCATTCGGAAGCTATTGAAAACCATAGCTAAATTAGACCCAGAAGCTTTTATTTGTATGGAAAACACCGGGTACTATAATTTTAAGCTTTATGAGGTTTTAGAAAAGTTTGATTTTAAAACCTATGTAATTGACCCCAAGCACATAAAGAGGAGTATTGGCCTGGTTCGTGGTAAAAACGACAAGGTGGATGCCAAAAGGATCGCAGTGTTCATTGAGAGGAAGCATCAAGACTTTGAAGGCTGGAAGCCGGCCAGTGAAGCCATTAAGTCTATAAAAATTTTATTGAGCCAGCGTCGCCACAAAATCAAGCAAAGAACAGGCTTAAAGCAACAAAATTCTGATTTGAAGTCTGTTGCCTTTAATAAGGCCACTAAAAGACTTGTTAAGATTAATCAAAAAAGCATTAAAGAAATTAACGCTCATGTCAAAGAAATTGAATATTTGATCGGCCAAGAAATCAATACCGATCAAGAATTGAAAAAAGAAATTCAGCGAATTAAAACAATACCGGGAATTGGTAATATTAGCGCGTGGACACTTGCAGTAAAAACAGAAGGTTTTAAAAGGTTGAAAGACCCTAGGAAATTAGCTTGTTTTGCTGGTGTGGTCCCTTTTGAACAACAAAACGGCAGCAGCTTACAAACAAAACCCAGGGTCTCAAAAATGGCAGACATGCAGCTCAAATCTGTTTTGCAGATGGCCGCAATGAGAGCCGTAAGAATGAATAATGATTTACAGAAATACTATCTACGAAAAGTAGAAGAAGGTAAAAATAAAATGAGTGTATTAAATGCCGTGAGAAACAAACTGATTCATATTGCCCTAGCTTTAATTAAAAATCAAAATTATTATGAAAACCGCTTGGGATTGTCATAGAAATCGAACTGACATTCGTGTAATTTTACTGTCGACTTAAATTTAAGATTAAGAACCAAAAAACCGATGCTGTTGTGACATCGGTTTTTCGGGAGTTTATAAAGTCCTTTTCGAAGTAAAGTGAGCGAGTTTCATTAATTTATTCCAAGTCCTGTTTCAAAAGGTCCTGTTTCGAAAAGTCTAAATTCAAAATCTCTTAATTGGGGTTTACTATCGTTTCTTAGACTTTCTTTTCTTCTTTTTAGAAACTTTGTTCTGCTTCGGGTGAACCAATTTCATCTCCTCAATCAAGTGGCTCGCTCCAGCATACTTATCTATAATAAATAAGATGTAACGCGCATCTACCATGATGTTTCTAGAAATAACGGGATCGTAATAAATATCACTCATCGTTCCTTCCCAAACACGGTCAAAGTTAAGACCAATCAAATTTCCGTGAGCGTCAATTACGGGGCTACCCGAGTTTCCTCCTGTCGTGTGATTGGTTCCTATAAAATTCACGGGCATTTTACCGTTTTCGGCATAGGGACCGTAATCTTTCTTTTTATACAAATCGATTAATTTCTGCGGAACATCAAATTCATAATCATCTTCCACATATTTTTCCATCACTCCTTCTAAGTATGTTACCGGCTCATAATTTATGGCGTCTTTAGGACTGTAACCTTTTACTTGTCCGTATGTAACGCGTAAAGTTCCGTTGGCATTCGGGAAAATTCGTGCGTCTTTCGGACTCAATTCTACAATAGCTGTCATGTATTCTTTTTGCAAGGCATCAATTTCCATTCGCTTGCTACGATACATAGGCAATACCTCGTTGTAGAATTTTTGAGCTTGTTCCTTTACAAAAGCATAACCAGGATCTTCGTTTAAACGTTGAATCACTTCTTCGGGATTTCCTTCCATCAGTTTTTCAATAGAAGCATAATTGGTTAAAGCAGATTTTCCATAAATTTCCTCCGTTAACTGCGCTTTATTTCTTTGCTGAAGGCCTTCCGTTAAGAATTGCTCTGGCATATGATCGGCATAAAATTCGATCACTTTTTCAAAAACATTCTCATCTACTTTAGCGCTATAATCCTTATAGGAAGACTTAAAATCTTCCAAGAGATTCGCTTTTCTATCGGTGAAAGATTGCTCTCCACGAGTTTCTAAAGCCTGCTCCAATTGATACAACTGAAATCCATTTCTCAATAATTCTACATTACGTACAAAAGCTTCAGAAAACAGATTATACGCCAAATCATAATCTTTAAATTCGGCGTAAGCCTTATCAAAATCACTTAAGATTGTACCGTATTGCTTCTCTAAACCTTTCGCTTTTACGCGCTGCATAAATTCTTTCTCCTGCGCTTTTTTGATACCTACCGCATCGGTTTTGGTTAAGCCTTGGCTTTCCCCAATCCATTTTTTATAGTAATTAGCGATACGCGAATACTTAGAAGCGTACTGAATTTTAATTTGCTGGTCTTTACGCATAAACACATCCTGCTCTTTTAGCGCCACCTCGCGCAAACCGATTCGCGCAGGGTTAATGGTCTCTACCAATTGCTCTACGGCAACGGCTGGCAAATATTCATCTGTTGTTCCTGGGAAACCAAAAACCAAGGTAAAATCATCTTCTGCAACTCCGTCTAAACTTACCGGTAAATAATGTTTTGGGGTATAAGGAACATTGTCTTTGCTGAATTCTGCCGGACGATTATTTTTATCGGCATAAATTCTAAATAAAGAAAAATCGCCGGTATGTCTTGGCCACATCCAATTATCGCTATCAGATCCATATTTCCCTACAGAAGAAGGCGGAGCGCCAACTAAACGAATGTCCTTAAAGGTCTCTACGCGAAACAACATAAACTGATTCCCGTCAAAAAAAGTGCTCACCCGGTTGGTTTGCCACTTTTCTTTAGAAGAAGTTTCTACGACGTTTTGCTTGTTTTTAGCTATCATTTGCTGACGTTCTTCTTCGGAAGAAGCATTTTTGGTTCCTTGAAGAACCTTTTGGGTTACATCTGTAATTTCAACAATAAAAGTCACCGTCATTCCAGGATTAGCCAATTCATCATTCAGGTTCATGGCCCAAAATCCGTCGGCTAAATAATCGTTTTCTACCGTAGAATGCGACTGAATTTGTCCGTAGCCACAATGGTGATTGGTAAGTAAAAGTCCTTTTGGCGAGATCACTTCAGAAGTACATCCCCCGTTAAAATGGGGCACCGCATCTTTTAAGCTGCTTTCATTGACGCTATAAATGTCTTCAGCGCTCATTTTCATACCCAAATTTTGCATTTCGGTTTCATTCATTCCCTCCAAAAGAGAAGGAATCCACATTCCACCTTGCTGAGCAAACATCGGGAAAGCGAGTAAGAAGATAAATAATCGAATCAGTTTCATCATTACATTAAAATATTAAGTTCAATTGCGGCCAAATGCCTTTACAGGCTGCAAAATACTAAAATTTAGGATAAATTCATTTCGAAAATTGGGTATGTTTCTATTTTAGTCGCTTCCGACGAAGAGTTAAGACCTGCCCGTATCGAAACAATACGTTCGGGCGGGCCGCTTTGCTACAAGACTTAAGATATTAGACTTGTTTCTTAGTAGTTTGATATTGAATTTATGGATTAATTTAAAGAAACTTATCCCTTTAACTTTCTCTATTGTATAGGTTTTGATTGAATTTTTTTTCCACAACTTAAAATGAAAGTTATTCTGAAATGAGTTTTATTAGGAGCACTAGGGCAAAGCCATATTTGGATGGCAGTTTCCCGCTTTTCATTACAATTCCTCATTCCGCTATCGCTCCATTGCGGGATTTTCATTACAATCGGGGCTAGGGAGCTAGGTCGGCCTTTTTTGGTTTTGATTGGAAATGACGTGAAAAAACCTTCCGAAATGACTGCGTAATTCCATACTCCGTCTCCGCTCTGTACAGGCCTTTTTTTATTAAGGGAAGGAGCTTTTATTAGGTTGTTTCTAGCTGTGTACTTAATTAATTATTGGTTAAGCATAGTTTAAATTTGGAAAAGCTTCTAATTTCATGGGAAAACAGACGTAAAATGTTATTTTTGTTAGCAACCAAAATATACATAGACCATTTATGTCAAGTATTGAATTTAAATTGCCCAAAATGGGCGAAAGTATAACAGAAGGAACCATCATCAATTGGTTGGTGAATGAAGGAGATATCATAGAAAAAGACCAAATCATCTTGGAAGTCGCAACCGATAAAGTAGACTCTGAAGTTGCTTCTCCCGTAAACGGAACCTTAGTAAGTATCGAAGCCCAAGCCGATGAGGTCGTGCAAGTAGGAACCGTAATTGCGCATATTGAAGCTTCAGATGATCAATCGGTTAAAGAAAAAAACGCTTCCGGAGAAAAGAAAGAAACGAAAGCGGCTTCAACGGAGCCCAAAGCACCTAAGAAGAAATCAGTTTCAACTTCGAAGTCAGCTTCAGCTTCAACTTCGCAGAGTTATACGCTAAATAAAAATCAGAATACTTACATTTCGCCGCTTATCCAGAATATCGCGATAGATTATCACATCAGTTATGAAGAGTTAGCACGAATTCCCGCAACGGGACACGACGGACGCTTGCGTAAGAGTGATGTGTTTAAGTATGTGGAAGAGGGAAGACCGGCGCAATTTGCACAATCGGTGCCAGAAGCAAGCGGATTTCAGGTACCCGATTTAAAACTGGACAAAGGAAAAGGAGAAATTGTGAAAATGGATCGCATGCGACAAATGATCGCTGATCATATGGTGTATTCCAAACATACCTCACCGCACGTTACTGCTTACGTAGAAGCCGATTTAACCGAAATGGTGAACTGGCGAAATGCCCACAAAAAACCTTTTCAAGATAAATATGGAGAGCGCCTAACCTTTACACCACTTTTTGTAGAAGCGGTAGCCAAGGCGGTGAAAGATTTCCCAATGATTAATGTGAGCGTGGATGGCGAAAATATCATCAAGAAAGAAAATATTAATATAGGAATGGCGACGGCTTTACCTAGCGGAAATTTAATCGTTCCCGTTGTAAAAAATGCCGATACAAAGGATTTAAAAACAATTGCTGCGGAAGTAAATGCTTTAGCAGAGAAAGCAAGAAACAACAAGCTCAAACACGAAGAAACCAGCGGAAGCACCTTTACGATCTCTAATGTGGGAACTTTTGGGAGTTTGATGGGTACCCCGATTATCAATCAGCCAGAAGTGGCTATTTTGGCAACGGGAATCATCAAAAAAGGAGCAGAGGTTATAGAATATGAAGATGGTGATAAGATTGAAATTAGAAGTATGATGTATCTTTCGTTGTCCTTTGATCACCGCGTAGTAGACGGTTTCCTTGGAGGAAGTTTTTTACGCCGTGTAGCCGATTATTTTGAAGATTTTAATGAAGAACGGACGATTTAAGCTGAGACGTTTTGAAGCAAGACGTTTGGATGCACGACTTTTTGAAAGAATTTTCTTTTGCACTTAGAAATATTCTAAGATAGTATCTAGTTACTCCCTTCCCTCGGGGAAGGGTTGGGGATGGGATGAAAGCTTATTGAAGCAGGACTTTTTGAAACAAGACGATTTGAAACAAGACTTTTGGAGACAAGACGTTTGGATGCAGGACTTTTTGAAACAGGACTAAATAGAAATTAATGAGAAGACATAATTTTAAAAAGCTACAAATTTGGAGTGAAGCGATGGATTTGATAGATGAAAATTATCTTTTCACTTCTACATTGCCAGACTATGAAAGATATGGATTAAGAACTCAAATGAATCGCTGTTCTGTATCTATTGCCTCCAATATTTCTGAAGGTTCTAGTAAACGAACCGATAAACATTTTATAAAATATTTAGAAGATAGTTTAGGTTCGTCCTATGAATGGGAAACTCAATTGACAGTTTGTTATCGTCAAAACTTTCTTTCAGAAGAGGTTTATTTGAGTCTAGAAAATAAAGTACAAAAATTACAAAGTAAAATCTCGAACTTTATTGATAGTATTGAACCTGAAAATTGATTTTTTAAATCAATTTTCATAAGTCTTGAGTCAAAAAGTCATGTTTCATGATTCCAAAATAATTAAAAAATTTCATAATTGATTATAATGAAAATAAACAAAGAAATATTAAAAAAAGCCTTCTCAAATCTATGTACGGCGAAAGCCATAACCGATTTGTATGAGGAAAATTTTAAAACCGTATCCAAATATGTGCATGCTACTTCTCGCGGTCATGAAGTGATTCAGATTGCTGTGGGAATGCAGCTTTTACCGCAAGATTACGTGTTTCCGTATTATCGGGATGACTCGATTTTGCTTTCCATTGGGATGGAGCCAAAAGATTTAATGTTGCAGGTGCTGGCTAAGAAAGACGATCCGTTTTCTGGCGGGCGCACCTATTATTCGCACCCCAGTTTAAAAGACGCCGATAAACCCAAGATTCCGCATCAAAGTTCGGCTACGGGAATGCAAACCATTCCGGCTACAGGCGTTGCTTTAGGAATGCATTATCGCGAGGGAGGAGATCTTTTTGACGCAGACGAGCAGTATGCTTTTTATAAGGATATGGGACATGAAGAAGCCTTGGTTAACGGAGAGAAACCCGTGGTGGTTTGTTCTTTGGGCGATGCCAGTGTTACCGAGGGAGAGATTGCCGAAGCTTTTCAAATGGCGGTGCTTAAAAAGCTGCCTATTTTGTATGTGGTGCAAGATAATGGTTGGGATATTTCGGCCAACGAAGCCGAAACGCGCGCTCAAAATGCCGCAGAATATGCCAAAGGATTTAAAGGACTTGAAGCTATTTCTATAGACGGAACCAATTTTGAAGAAAGTTATACCACGGTTCAAAATGCGTTGAAAACCATCCGTAAAGAACGCCGACCTATGCTTATTCACGCAAAAGTACCTTTACTGAATCACCATACCTCTGGGGTGAGAATGGAATTTTATAGAGATGATTTGGAGGAAGCGAGAAGTAGAGATCCGTTTCCTAAAATGAAAGACTATTTAGCTAAAAATAACTTTACGGAAGACGAGTTGGAAGCGATTGAAGCCTTGGCACGTGTAAAAGTAAAAGAACATTACGAGGAAGCTCTAAAAGCAGAAGATCCGAAACCAGAAGATTTATTCACCCATGATTTCGCCCCAACGCCAATAACTGAAGAAAAAGGAGAGCGTTCTCCTGAAGGAGCCGAAAAAGTGGTGATGGTAGATTGCGCACTGTTTGCCATTGAAGAACTGATGAAAAAACACAAAGAATGCTTGTTGTACGGTCAGGATGTTGGCGGTAGGTTAGGCGGTGTTTTTAGAGAAGCAGCTACCTTGGCACAAAAATTTGGCGATAACCGCGTGTTTAACACGCCTATTATGGAAGCCTTTATTGTCGGGTCAACAGTGGGAATGTCAGCATTGGGATTAAAACCCATTGTAGAGGTTCAGTTCGCCGATTATATTTGGCCTGGACTTAATCAGCTGTTTACTGAGGTAAGTAGAAGTTGCTATTTATCGAACGGAAAATGGCCGGTTTCGATGGTGTTGCGTGTACCAATTGGTGCTTACGGTAGCGGCGGACCTTATCATTCCTCATCGGTAGAAAGTGTGGTGACGAATATTCGCGGACTTAAAATTGCGTATCCGAGTAATGGAGCCGATTTAAAAGGTTTGATGAAAGCTGCTTATTACGATCCAAATCCCGTGGTCATTTTTGAACACAAAGGTTTGTATTGGAGTAAAGTGCCGGGAACCAAAGGAGCAACTTCAGTAGAGCCCAGCGAAGATTATGTATTGCCATTTGGAAAAGCTTGGGTGTTGCAAGAAGTTTGGAAGCAAGAAGATAAGGAAACCATAAGTATTATCACCTACGGAATGGGTGTACATTGGGCGATGAATGCCTCAGAAGAATTGGGAATGCAAGACCAAATTGAGGTAGTCGATTTACGAACACTGCATCCGCTGGATGAGGAAACCATTATGAAATCGGTTAAGAAATGCGGAAAATGTTTGGTGGTGACAGAAGAACCTTCCAAAAATACTTTTGCCAGAGCTTTATCTGGACAAATTCAAGAGGAATGTTTTAAATATTTAGACGCTCCAGTGATGACGATTGGTTCAGAAAATATGCCGGCGATTCCGTTAAATTCAACTTTAGAAGAAACGATGATTCCTTCTACAGAAAAAGTGAAAGCAAAAATTGAAGAACTGTTGAAGTATTGATATTAATTTAGAATATTTTATAAAAAAAACCAATCTGTTGTGACAGATTGGTTTTTTGTTTTTAAGCTGATAGGAGCAAGTTGATAACTTGCTAATGCGTTCATCCCACACTTAAAAATTATTTTAAAACTTTTAAACCCGCGTTAGGGATTGCAGCGGTTACCCTGCAGGGAGCGGAGCGAACCGAAGCATATAAGCGGAAAGCCCGGCCGCAGGCAACGCCCAAAACAACTAACCTAATAGTGTTAAAGCTGCGATAAAGGACAATAATAGTTCGGTTTTAGGTTTATTTCGGGTATCTTGAAAAATTCAAGTAAAAAAATAAAAATTTAGGTTATGGACAAGGACTTTTGGGTTCACGTTAAAGATACATTTTTTGAATTTTTGATGCATATTGGGCCGCGTGCTATTTATGCTTTAGTTGCATTAGTTATAGGGATTTTTGGGATTAAGATCATCATGAGAATTCTAAAGCGTGTGTTAAGAAAATCTAAGGTAGAATTATCTTTGCAGAGTTTTGTGGGGAGCCTTTCCATTTTTATTTTGTGGGGATTGTTAATTTTTCTCATAGGCTCTATTTTAGGAATTGAAGCCTCGTCGTTTTTAGCCATTTTTGGTGCTGCAGGGATTGCTATTGGTTTAGCTTTACAGGGGAGTTTGGCTAATTTTGCAGGCGGAGTTTTAATTTTGCTTTTTAAACCTTTTAGGGTGGGGGATCTTATTAAAGTGAATGAGGTGTTGGGTTTTGTAGTGGAAATAGACATTTTGTACACTCGGGTGAAAACCTATGACGGTCTTATCGTTACTATGCCTAACGGAAATGTTTCTAACAGCGATGTAGATAATAGAACGATGGAGCCTTACCGAAGAATTGGCTTAAATTTCAAGTTCAATTATGATGTAGATATAGATTTTGTACTTCAGCTTATCATCAAAACCATGAAGAAGCATCCTAGGATCACTCACGATCCAGAGCCAGATGCTTGGTTAGACAGCATTGGTGAATATGAACTTAAAGTGATTGCACGTTGCTGGGTACCTTCAGAAGAATATTATCCTGCGTATTGGGAACAATTGTTGGCAGTAAAAAAGGCTTTAGATGCGCAAGGGATTGAGATGCCTATTCCTAAAAGAACGATCTATCAGCCAGAAATGAAGGAGGTGATGAAAAACTTTCCACCACAAAAACAGTCTGAAGTAGCCGAAAATGGTACGCATAAGTAAATGGATGGTTCCCAAAGGATATCGAGGGATTACCTTATTTCCTTTTATTTTTTTAGCTAAAGCGGATTTGTCCCATGACGCTACATTGGTTAGGCATGAGAAGATTCACTTGAGGCAGCAAGCAGAGCTTTTGATTATTCTGTTTTATGCATGGTATGGGGTAGAATTCTTAGTGAGATTTCTTCAGTATAAAAACAAGAGTTTAGCGTATAGAAACATTTCTTTTGAGCGGGAAGCTTTTGCGCAAGAGCAGTCTTGTGATTACCTTAAAAACCGAAGCTTCTTTGCCTGGACAAAATACCTGTAAACCTGAATCCGATTTAAGAAAATCGTATCAATGAGTAAAATTATTTATCGAGAACATCTATTTTCGTTCAAAAGCCTATTCTCGATAGAATTTTATAAGGAAAACTTCTCTAATTGACAGTTTTTAAACCTTCTTATGACTATAACCCAATCAGGTTGTAAAGTAGTTTTAATTCTGTCCTCAGCTTATTTCTTAAAAAAACCTACTTGGCAATTTGATACGGGTAAGTTTCGTAAATGGCATTGTCTTCATTAATGGTATTGCCTGCTTCTTTGTTTTCTTTTGCTTTTTCAAAAACAGCAGCTATTTCTTCATCGTTATAGTCTTCTAATTGTACCATGGCTAAAGCTTTATAAAACATAGGTTCGCAAAACTTGGGATATTTTTCTAGAGACTTATCAAATTGAATAAGGGCTTCCTCCCATTTTTGTTGTTCGTACAAAGAGATTCCGTAATAAAATAAGTCGAGGTGATGATAGCCATCTTCTCCCCATTGTTTTACTTGTTCTTCGATGTCTTTTTTAAAGAGATGTTCGGCTTTTTCAAACTGGTTGAGTTGTAAGTAGGAGAGGGCGATATGAAAATTATAGGTATGGTCCATCACAAAAGAATTTCCTTCTAAAGCTTTAATGCGTTCAAAATCTTTAATGGCTTCTTTATAAGTTTTCGCGAAGATGCATTTAATAAATCCGCGGTAAGCGAGATATCCTTTCTCATCATAGTGTACCGCTTTATCCAGAAAAATCATGCCTGCTTCATACTTGCGGGCTTTAAAAAGAGGCATGGCTTTTTGTTGCCATAAATAGGCAATCGTTGAATCTTTTGCTAAGCCTTTGTCCAAACATGCTTGCCATTGATTCATTTCAAACCTATAGTTATGATGTTGTGCACAATCATACACATAATCTTGAATAATTTTCTTTTGACTCTCCTTATCGGATGTATTTTGAGTAGCGATTTTTTCATCACAAGAAGAAAGTAAAAACAGACCAAACAAGAGACCAAGACATTTGATCAATGTCACTTTAGAAGGAAATATCAGAGGATACATAAGCGATTTAATAAAAAAAATATAATTTGAATATGGAATACGTTAATCTACGTTAAGTTGGTAATAAGACTCTGTTAATTGCTGATTTTAAATCACTTATATTGTTTAAATTAGTTTGAAACAAAAATTAACCTAAACCCTAAAACTATGGAATTTAAAAAAGAAGTTGCAGCAAATCTAAACCAATTATTAGAAAAAACTTACGATGCCGAGAAAGGCTATAAAGATGCCGCTACTAATGTGAAAGATACAAAAATGAAATCATTTTTAGAAGAGCAAGCGCAGCAGCGTAATAGTTTTGGACATGAAATTAAGCAAGAGATTAAAGCTTTTAATCAAAAACCAGACAAAGGCGGGAGTATAGCAGGAACTTTACACAGAACTTGGATGGACGTGAAAACAGCATTTTCTGGTAATGAGAATGAAACTGTGATGGAAGAAGTACAACGTGGAGAAAAAGCAGCTATAGAAGATTATGATGAAATTTTAGCTGAAACGAGTCTGCCAGGAAGTACTAAAAGTCTTTTGCAGAATCAACGCCAAAAAATAGAGCAAGCACAACAAAGTGCTCAAAATTGGAAAGTAATTTCCTAAAAGATAATAAGTAAAAATTACATTAAGGTCGGGTGCAAACTCGGCCTTTTTTTATGACTCTATTTAGTCCTAAAGAAAGCTACAGATAATTTTTTTAAATTTCACTGTGGTTTTTATTCTTTTAAAAAGGCGAGTTCATCTTCTACGTCGTTAGCCAAATCTTCTAGGGTAGTGGTAGTCAAGACTTTTTTGATGTCTTTACGTGCAGCCTTGATGTGGTGATGTATGGCACATGGTTTTGCATCGCTACAAGTTTCAAAGCCCAAAACACAGCCATTATATATTTTATCGCCATCTATAGCAATCACAATATCTTTTAGGAGAATACGAGGTAAACGCTTATTAGGAATGGTAAAACCACCTTTGGCTCCGCGATGACTAATAATAATGTCATGCTTTACTAATTTCTGTAAAATTTTAGCCATAAAAGCTTCAGGGCTATTCGTAGCCTCAGCAATTTCTTTTAATTGCGTCTGTTTGTTTTGTAATGCAGCCTGCGCAATGAATACGCTTGCTTTAATGGCGTAGGAACAAGCTTTTGAGAACATAATAGTTGTTTTTATTTAGACTAAAATAAGACTAACATTTTTAATTCAGACAAAAATATCCGAATTAATGACTTTAATCATATTTTATGTACCTTTAAATAAATATCTTCGTCATGTTTTATAAACCAAAAATCAAAGATTATGAAAAACTATTTAAAAATGAGTGTTTTGCTCCTTTCCTTTTCAGGAATCCTTATCAGTTGTGGGGGTGAAAAAAAGGAGGACAAGAAAAAAGAAAAAATAACCTTAAACCAAAATAAGTCCGACAAGAAAGCGGATAAAAAGAAAGATAAAACTCCTGCTTCAGAGCGAGTTGAACTAGACAATAAAGGAGTGGGGCCAATTTCGAATGTAGACTTAGCAGAAACCATCGATAAAGACATGGCCAACAAAGGAAAAGGAGTGTACGATAAAATGTGTACTGCTTGCCACAAACCAACTAAACGTTTTATTGGTCCAGCACCAAGCGGAATTTTAGAGCGTAGAAGTCCGGAGTGGGTGATGAATATGATCTTAGCGCCAGAAAAAATGGTACGCGAAGATGCTTTAGCTAAAGACTTATTGATTGAGTTTAACGGTTCTCCAATGGCTAACCAAGGACTTACAGAAGAAGAAGCTAGGCAGGTCTTAGAATACTTTAGAACATTATAATAGAAACCTATTAATTTTAACATGATGAAGATATTAAATTTAGGGGTTGGGTTATTGATTGCAGCTTCACTTTTTAGCTGTAATAATGGATCTGACAAAAAGAAGAATGGTAAAGGTGGAGCTTTGGCTAGTAATGCTGCAGAAAAAGTTTATGTAGCTCCTGGAGATCATGATGAATATTATGCATTTATCTCTGGTGGTTATAGTGGTAACCTATTGGTTTACGGACTTCCATCAGGTAGAATGTTTAAGGAAATCCCGGTTTTTAGTCAGTTTCCTACTTCAGGTTATGGGTATTCAGAAGAAACTCAGCCTATGTTAAATACTTCTCACGGATTTATTCCTTGGGGAGATGCACACCACCCTGATATTTCTCAAACAGAGGGAGTAACAGATGGTCGTTGGGTATTCATTAATGAAAATAATACTCCGCGTATTGCTCGTGTAGATTTAGAAACTTTTGAAACTGTTGAGATTATTGAAGTGCCTAATAGTGCAGGTAACCATAGTTCTTCTTTTGTAACAGAAAATACAGAATATGTAGTGGCAGGAACTCGTTTTTCGGTTCCCATACCACAACAAGATATAAGTATTAAAGAGTACAAAGGAAAGTTTAAGGGGACTTTATCTTTTATAAAAGTAGATGAAGATTCTGGAAATATGGACATCAAGTTTCAATTGATGATGCCAGGATTTAACTATGATTTATCACACCCAGGAAGAGGACAATCTCATGGTTGGTTCTTCTTTACCACTTATAATACGGAAGAAGCGAACTCCTTATTGGAAGTAAATGCTTCTCAAAACGATAAAGATTTTATCGCAGCGGTAAACTGGAAGAAAATTGAAGAATATGTGAATAATGGTGGAGGTGAAATGATGCCAGCAGAATATGCGCACAACCTGTATGACCATAACACGCACGCGGCAACTTCTACAATGAAGAAAGAAGTGCTTATGGTAAACCCTACAGATGTTCCTGGAGCTGTATACTTTATGCCAACTCCAAAATCACCTCACGGGGTTGATGTTTCTCCAGATGGACAATACATTATTGGTAATGGTAAATTATCTGCTAACCTTACCGTTCACTCGTTTCCAAAAATGCTAGAAGCAATTAAGAATGAGAAATTTGACGGCGAAGCTTATGGGATTCCAATTTTAGATTTTGAAGAAATCTTAGCAGGCGTTGTAGAGCAGGCAGGTTTAGGACCATTGCATAGTGAGTTTGATGATAAAGGAAATGCGTATACGACCTTCTTTATTTCTTCTGAAGTAGTAAAATGGAAATTAGATACTTGGGAAGTAGTAGATAGAAAACCAACTTATTACTCGCCTGGTCACTTAACGATTCCTGGAGGAAACTCACGTGATCCAGATGGTAAATACATGTTTGTGATGAACAAGATTACCAAAGATCGTTATTTGCCCGTAGGTCCAGAGCTGGAGCATTCAGCACAATTGTATGATATTTCTGGTGATAAAATGGAGTTGATTTCAGACTTTCCAACCCATGGGGAGCCTCACTACGCTGCTGCAATTAAGGCAGATAAAGTGGCACCAAAGTCTAAAAAATTCTATAAACTAGCAGAAAACACGCATCCTTATGCTGCAAAAAATGAAGGTGAAACTAAGGTAGTTCGCGATGGTAATATAGTTCACGTGTATATGACGACTATTCGTAGCCACTTCTCACCAGATAATATAGAAGGAATCAAAGTGGGAGATAAAGTATATTTCCACATTACTAACTTAGAGCAAGATTTTGATGTACCTCACGGGTTCGCAATGATAGGACAGAATAACTCTGAATTGCTAATTATGCCAGGACAAACAAAAACTTCTTTATGGGAACCAGACAGAATTGGGGTTTGGCCATTCTATTGTACAGATTTCTGTTCTGCGCTACACCAAGAGATGCAAGGGTACATTCGAGTGTCACCTCAAGATTCTGATATAGAATTAGAGTGGTCTCTAGGAGACGATGATGAAGAATAAGAATTGTTGATGAATTGATTTTTTTAAATGGCGGGGATGGTCTAATCTCGACAGTCCCCGCTTTTTTATTAAGAATACCATTTTGACTATCTAATTTCGCATATAATTTGTTTCTTTTCTGCCCATATTTCAATATAAAATGAAAGCGTAACTACGGCTATGCTTTAATTTACTATTTCACCTGAGCTCAAAATAATTCAAATTAGGACTACGACATTAAATAATTAAACGGGTATAATTTACAGCTCTTACGTTAAGAGCTAATTGAAATAATTTCCAAAAATATTTTATTATGAAAGCAGCTAGCGCTATTATGATTATCGGTTCTGCCCTATTGTTAAGCTTGTTTATTTATCCGCTTTGGACGGTAGAATTAGAAGCTCCGCAATATCCAGCAGGGTTAGGAATGTATATTCATCTTGACGGACTTGAAGGCTTTACAGAATATGATTTGCAAAATATAGATGGGTTAAACCACTATATTGGAATGCAAAAATTACCCAAACCAGTAGATATGTGGGAATTTAGAACATTTCCTTTGGTGGTGGGGATTATGGCAGGTTTAGGAATACTAATTGGATTCTTAGGTTTGTTTAAGGTAGTTTCCTACAAATGGTTTTTAGGCTGGTTAATTCTAATGTCTGTTTTGGGGATTTTAGGAATGTATGATTTTAATGCCTGGTTAGTAGATTACGGAACCAATCTAGATCCTAAAGCAATTATTAAAGTAACCGATAAAGCAGGTAATCCTTTTAGTTATAAACCGCCTTTATTGGGCTCGCGAGACATCCTTAACTTTACAGCCATATCTTACCCTGCATTGGGAGGTATTTTATTAACGGTAGGAATGTTCCTAACTTTTATAGCTTATTTAGTAGGATTAAAAACCTCAAAAAAATGAAAAAATTAAGTTTTTTGTTTCTCTTTGTACTCACTTTAGTAAGCTGTAGTATGGAAAAGCAACCTATTGCTTACGGAGAAGATAGTTGTGATTTTTGTAAGATGACCATCGTAGATCAAATTCACGGGGCCGAACTTCTCACAGATAAAGGCAAAGTATATAAGTTTGATGCCTTAGAATGTATGCTCAATTTTGAAGCCGAAATGGGGAAAGAAAAAGCAGGACAATTTTATACGAATCACTTTTTAAGTCCTGGAGAACTTATTAGGGCAGAAGAAGCAAGTTTTTTGATTACAGAAAATATTCCTAGTCCAATGGGAGAGTTTATTACCGCTTTTCCTTCACAAAAAGAGGCAGAAAAAGTACAAGCCGAAAAAGACGGTGAGGTATACACTTGGGGAGCACTCAAGAAACAGCAAAATCAATAAGAATTTAAGCGCTTTAACGCATTTTAAATATGATCTTCCGGCTACCTACTTTATTTTTCCTAATCTCTTTTTTCTACTACGGATTTAATTCCGCGAATGCGCAAATTACGGTTTGTGATTCTTGTGAATTTACTAGTGTGAAAGCAGGAATAAAAGCTGCCAAACCCGGAGATACAGTTTTGATAAAAGCAGGACTCTATAAAGAAAACTCTATTATTATAGATAAGCCCATCACATTATTAGGTGAAAATTTACCTACTATTGATGGCGAAGATAAAGGAGATATTATTCAGGTTTTTGCAGATGATGTGACTATAGATGGCCTTAAATTAATCAATGTAGGTTCTAGTTATACAGAGGATTATGCTGCAATCAGAGTGAGTAGGGCTAAAAATTTTGTGATTCAGAATTTAGAACTGCGTAAAATTTTCTTCGGAATTTATTTAGAGAAAGCTAGAGAAGGTATCGTACGAAACAATAATATATTGGGCGATGCGGTTTCTGAACATAATTCTGGAAACGGAATACAATTGTGGTATTCTAAAAAAATAGAGATTACCAATAATTCCATTCAAAAAGTACGCGATGGTATCTATTTAGAATTTGCAGATGATTGTAGGATTACAAAAAACTTAAGTAAGGATAATTTACGCTACGGATTGCATTTTATGTTCTCTAATGATGATGTCTATAACGATAATGTTTTTGAAAATAATGGTGCTGGAGTTGCGGTGATGTTTTCAAAACGGATTCATATGAAACGGAATAAATTTCAATACAATTGGGGAACAGCAGCTTACGGTTTATTGTTAAAGGAAATAAACGATGCTGAGATTGCGAATAATATTTTTGAAGAAAATACCACAGGAATTAACGTAGAAGGTTCTAACCGCGTCAATTATACAGGAAACACCTTTAAAAATAATGGTTGGGCGATAAAGGTGAAAGGAGCTTGTTATAACAATGAGTTTATCAATAATAATTTCCTTTACAATTCATTCGATGTAAGTTACAATGCTCGTTTGAATGATAATAAATTTCATCAAAATTTTTGGAGTGAGTATACAGGCTACGATTTAGATGAAGATGGCTTTGGTGACGTGCCTTATAGACCTGTGAAACTCTTTAGTTATATCGTAAATAGAACGCCAGAAACCATTATTTTAATGCGAAGTCTTTTTGTAGATATTATCGATTTTTCTGAAAAAGTTTCTCCGGTTTTCACACCAGATAATTTGTTAGATGAAGCCCCTTTAATGAAAAAGTACTCATGGTAAAGATAGAGAACATACATAAAAAATTTGGCAAGAATGAAGTCCTCAAAGGAGTGGATTTAGAAATTCCTAAGAATGGAATCTTCGCTATTCTTGGTCCAAATGGTTCAGGTAAAACCACCTTAATCAAATCTATATTGGGAATGGTGGTTCCAGATAAAGGAAAGATTTTTATTGATGGGAAGCAAACCCACGCCAACGGTCTTTATCGAAAAAACATCGACTATTTGCCTCAAATAGCCAATTTCCCCAGTAATCTTGGGGTTAAGGAGCTTATTAAAATGATTCAAGATTTAAGAGGAGGCAGCGCCAATTCTGATCATTTAATTGAATTATTTCAATTAGAACCTTTTTTAGATAAAAAGTTAAGCAACCTTTCTGGAGGGACTAAGCAGAAAGTAAATTTGGTGCTTACTTTTATGTTTGATAGTCAATTGGTGATTTTAGATGAGCCTACTACTGGTTTAGATCCTATCGCTTTATTGCATTTAAAAGAACTGCTTCGGAAAGAAAAGGAAAAAGGAAAAACCGTTTTAGTCACCTCTCACATCATGAGTTTTGTTGAAGAAGTTTCAGATGAGATTGTTTTTATTTTAGAAGGAAAAATTTACTTTAAAGGCAATTTGAGTCAGTTGAGAGAAAAAACAGGAGAACAAGATTTTGAACGTGCTATTGCTCACCTTTTAAAGAAAAATCATGCTTAAAATATTAAAATATAGTTTTTTCGATTTGATAAGAAGTAGATGGAGTTACGTTTACCTCTTGTTTTACTTGCTTTTGGGTTTTGTCTTGTTGTTTTTAAACGAAGATTTATCCAAAGCAGTGATTACCTTAATGAATGTGATTATCATTTTAGTGCCACTTATCGGAACTATTTTTGGAGTCATGTATTATTACGACTCCAAAGAATTTACAGAGTTATTACTGGCGCAACCAGTAAAACGATCATCCATATTTATAGGGCAATACCTAGGCGTTTCTTTATCATTAGTAATGAGTTTGGTTTTAGGTCTAGGTTTGCCTTTTGTTTTTTATGGCTTGTTTGAGTCTGCTGCCATTTGGGATTTTAGTTTGTTGCTGGTTACGGGCTCTATGCTTACCTTTATTTTTACAGCCTTGGCATTTAATATCGCTTTGTACAATGAGAATAAGATTAAAGGCTTTAGTTACGCCATTCTCATGTGGTTGTTTCTAGCGGTGATCTATGACGGCTTATTCTTGATGTCACTAATTGTGTTTGAAACCTATCCTTTAGATAAATTCACCTTGATAGCTACTGTCTTTAATCCGATAGATTTATCGAGAATTCTTATTCTACTTAAACTAGATATTGCGGCTTTATTAGGATATACCGGAGCTATTTTTCAAAAGTTTTTTGGTACCAATGTGGGCTTATTCTTGGCTTTAGGGTCTTTAATGATTTGGATACTGCTTCCAGTATTAAATATTTATAGAAAAGCAAAAAAGAAAGATTTCTAAACGATGTGATGAGTTGCTAGGTGTAACAGTAAAAAATTCAATCAGTAACAAAACCACTTTATAAAGATTAAGCCCGATTTGTTTTTAGAATTCTTGTAGCTATTTATTTATAACGCATTTATTTGAATCAGGTTATACTACTTGCTTTTGGCCCAAAATGTTCCTGCATAGTAATTTGACCTTATGTTTAGTTTTGGTACCTTAGTCTTGTAGATTATATACTAGTTGATATAATTGCCTGTTCATTTTTATTCATAAAAAGAGCAGGTATGAATAATCACCAGACCTCACAGGTTTTGAAAACCTGTAAGGTCTATCGTAGTAGGAGGTATTTACTGATAGCTAGGAATAGAATACGGTTTTAGCTCTCCTATCACTGTTTATGGATATTTATAGTAAATAATCTAAAGAAGTAACAAACAAAGATTTTTAAGCTGAAGAATGCCATGTTAAGTACCAAAAAACAAACTCTAATTGCCCTAAGTCTATTTTTTTTAGCGGCATTGGCTGGACTATTTTTAAGGTTTTTGAATGTTAACCCGCTAGATGAGGTGAATTTCAGGTATTTTGTACATGCGCATTCGCATGTTGCTTTGTTAGGGTGGATTCATTTAGCTTTAATGCTACTTATTAATAAGCTAGTCCTAAAGAATTATGTTCCGCTTAAAGTGTATTCACGTATTTTTTATGCCACTTTATTCGCAGTAGTAGGAATGCTGCTAAGTTTCCCTTTTCAGGGATATGCAGCCATATCTATAGGTTTTTCGACCTTGTTTATCTTGGTGAGTTATGTGTTTTATTGGGCGTTTATCCACTATATTCCTAAAGAGGACCGACAAACTTCGGGTTTAAAATGTATCCGTTTTGCCTTGGTGTATATGGTACTTTCAAGTTTAGGAACTTGGGCTATTGGCGCCGTGATGACTACTTTAGGGCCAGTTTCAGATTGGTATAGAATTGCCATTTATTTTTACTTGCATTTTCAGTATAATGGCTGGATGATTTTAGCATTGGTTGGCTTAATATTATTGGTTTTTGAAAACCACGATATCTATTTCGGAAAAAGAAATTTTAGTCGGTTTCTACTGACTTTTCACGTAGGAATATTACTTAGCTTTTTTATCTCTGTATTGTTTACCAGTCCGCCAGATATATTTTATTTATTGGCTGTCATTGGAGCTGCATTGCAATTGATGTCTTTTAATTTTCTGTTCTCTTTCTTTCGGAAAATCAAATGGTTTCTTCTACAAAAATTCACCCGATTGCAGCGCAACCTCTTCCGCTGGTTTGTGGTGTTGTTGGCGAGTAAATTAGTCATGCAACTGCTGGCAGGATTTCCACAAATCGCACCTTGGATAACTCAGTACAAAAATTTAAGCATCGGATTTTTACATTGGGTATTTTTGGGAGTCACCTGTATAGGTTTATTTTTATTGCTAGACTTTATAGGAATGTTTAAAATCAATCTCCTACAATTTAGCTTATACGTCGTGGCTTTTTTAGGAACAGAAGCATTGATTTTCTTAAAGCCATTATCTAATATATTTGACTTCCCTCTTCCTAATAATTACAACTGGTGGCTATTTTACACGAGCTTGCTCTTGGTCTTAGTGATAGGAAGTATGTGGATGAGGCAGATTCAGCTAAGCATAAAAAAGACCACCCGAAGGCAGTCTTTATAAATTTATTTCTTGTCTGTTCCCGGGGGGTATTTCTTCATAACCTCTAAAACGATTTCCTTTATACGTTCAATCTTAGCTTCTCGATCTTGAGAGAGGACTCCAGTTCCCATTCCCTGCCAAACCAGTTCTTTTTTCGCGGCATCAATAAAGTCTATGTATAAAGTTCCCTCAGTAGAAGTGCTTACGGTTTCTCTTCCCATTCCTCCATAATAATAAGGCCTCCATCCATAGCCATAACCATATCCGTAGTTGTTTCTATAAATATCTACGTTGGTATTAGATTTAGTAAAAATGCTCACCAATAAGCTAGGATTGGTAGATTTTACAAGCCCTTTTTGAGTCAGTTCAACTTCAATAGCTCTTAAGATTCTCTTTTTGTCTAAATCAGATATTTCTGCTTTATCAATCCCCGGTTTATAAAATGCAAAAGATTGATATTGATCAAAATCTACCGCCTCGTCATAATCTGTCGCCACTTTTACACTGCTGCATGAAGTAACGAGTAAGGTCACCAAGGTTAACACCGGAATTAAAAGTTGAACTCTTTTCATAGCAATTTATTTTTAGGGCGTTCGGGCGGGCTTTCGCGAGTCGCTTTTTGGTTTAAAAAGAAAACCAAAAGAGCTTCAACAAATCGCTCAATCCCTAACGCAAATTAGTCTTTTAATAATGCCGGATCTACTTGATGAGGAATAGTAACTTTTAATTGTGGCTCTAACTCCATCGCACGTTTAATGGCAAAGATAGCTCCGTCATTACGCGCCCAAGAACGTCTGGCAATTCCATTATTCACATCCCAAAAAAGCATAGACTTTAATCGTCTGTCGGCATCTAAACTACCATCAAGTACCATACCAAAGCCACCATTAATGACTTCACCCCAGCCAACGCCGCCGCCATTATGTATGCTTACCCAAGAGGCTCCTCTAAAACTATCTCCAATCACATTTTGTATCGCCATATCTGCTGTAAACTGGCTACCGTCATAAATGTTAGAGGTTTCACGGTAAGGAGAATCTGTCCCCGAAACATCGTGGTGATCTCGTCCTAGAACTACAGGACCAATCGTTCCATTTTCAATCGCTTTATTAAAAGCTTCGGCTATTTTCATTCTTCCTTCCGCGTCAGCGTAAAGAATACGAGCTTGAGAACCTACGACCAATTTATTCTCTTGCGCACCTTTAATCCAAGTAATATTATCTTGCATTTGCTGCTGAATTTCTTCTGGAGCACTTTTCTTTAATTCTTCTAAAACCTGCGTTGCAATCTCATCGGTTTTAAGTAAATCTTCAGGCTTCCCCGAAGCGCAAACCCATCTAAACGGACCAAAACCAAAATCGAAACACATAGGTCCCATAATGTCTTGAACGTAACTAGGGTATTTAAAACTCGTACCGTCTTCGCTCATAATATCAGCGCCAGCTCTAGAAGCTTCTAATAAAAAGGCATTTCCGTAATCAAAGAAATAAGTTCCTTTTGCCGTATGCTTATTGATGGCCTCTACTTGACGCTTTAAACTTTTCTGAACTTCAGTCTTAAACTGCTCAGGATTGCTAGCCATCATTTCGTTAGCTTCTTCATAGGAAAAGCCAACAGGATAATAACCTCCTGCCCAAGGATTGTGCAGCGATGTTTGATCACTTCCCAAATCGATATGAATATTTTCTTCGTCAAATTTCTCCCAAACTTCTACGATGTTTCCATCGTAACCAATAGAAATGGTTTCTTTATTTTCTTTAGCTTCCCTTACCCGCTGGGCAAGTTGATCTAAATCACTAATCACTTCTTTTACCCAACCTTGAGAATGTCTTGTTTTAGTCGCTTTTGGGTTAACTTCGGCGCAAACCGTCACACAACCTGCAATATCTCCTGCTTTAGGCTGAGCTCCGCTCATTCCTCCAAGTCCGGAGGTCACAAAAAGTCCGCCTTGAGGTTCTTTTTTAAGCTTTCTAAATCCGTTTAAAACGGTAATCGTGGTGCCGTGAACAATTCCCTGCGGACCTATATACATAAAGCTTCCGGCAGTCATTTGCCCGTATTGAGTTACCCCTAAGGCGTTAAACTTCTCCCAGTCATCGGGTTTAGAATAGTTAGGAATCATCATTCCGTTGGTCACTACCACTCTTGGAGCATCTTTATGCGAGGGAAATAAGCCCATAGGATGACCGCTATACATCGCCAAAGTTTGTTCATCGGTCATTTCGGCTAAATATTTCATAACCAAACGGTATTGCGCCCAGTTTTGAAAAACAGCTCCGTTTCCTCCATAGGTGATTAATTCATGCGGATGTTGTGCCACCGCGTGATCCAAATTATTCTGAATCATCAACATAATGGCTTTAGCTTGTTGGCTTTTACCGGGATACTCGTCTATAGAACGTGCATAAATCTTATGTTCGGGAAGAAAGCGGTACATATAAATTCTTCCGTAAGTGTTTAATTCTTCTCTAAACTCGGGAAGTAAAGTAGCGTGATGCTGAGGCTCAAAATAACGCAGAGCATTTTGTAAGGCTAACTTTTTTTCGTCTTCTGTAAGTATTTCTTTACGTTTAGGCGCGTGATTGATCTTTGGATCGTATGTTTTTTTTGCAGGAAGTTCATGTGGGATTCCTTGTAAGATTTCTTCTTTAAAAGTCATAGTCTGGTTGTTGTGCTGTTAAATTTTAGTATTCAGTATTCAGTGATGAGCGTTCAGTAATCAGTGTTCGGTTTTTACGCCGAATTTGGTTGGATTGCGAATCATAAAATTAATTAACTTCCCAACTTCTTCGCTTCTATGTGTTAGTTCAGTATGAGTTTTTTTATCGATATAATGGCAAAGAAAAGAAAATTCTATCCAAACTTGGGTTTCGGAGTTTTCAGCATCACAGTCGGTTAACTTACTTAAAAAATGTTTCGGATATACTCTTTTCCGATAGGCTTCTGCTAAATTTGCTGATACACTACGGGAGGATCGTCTTATTTGATCGGTTAATGAATACGTTTCACTTTTAGGAAAAGATTTAGAGACCTCAAATATTTCCATAGCAAGTGATATGGATTTTTGATAAGCTAATAAATCTTGAAACCTCATAAATTTAAAATTTATAAATGATAAAACGATTTTGTTCGTCATTAACTGCTAACTGAGCACTACCAACTGATCACTAATCCCTCTTTTTATCGTATCCATAAGGGCAATGACGGCATCCACTTTTACAGCAATGACCTCTTTTTAAATGGTATTGAGCCGTAAAACATTTATAGCCTTCTGGCGTAAGATAATAATCTCCTTCTTCTAATGGAATTCTTTTCTTCATCGTCATTTGGTAAAATTACAAATTATACCAATTTAAATACCTAATGTCGTATTAAGAAACGATTTATTTGCGACATTATCTGTCTAATCTGGTAATAGCCGAATAAAATCTGCTTAAAAAAGAGAAAAACCTAGACGATTTCTCTTTATATGAGTAGAATTTAGGTGGAAGTAAAGATATGGATTGTATTTTTGAAAAAAAACGAAGCGTGTTGCATCCAACTCCTATTTTTAATCAATTTATTACTCAAAAAAACGGAGTAGAAATCTTTCTAAAACGAGAAGATTTGTTGCATCCGTTAGTCTCGGGGAATAAATTTAGGAAGTTAAAATACAACCTTCAAGAAGCTAAGAAACAAGGTAAAGATACAATACTTACTTTTGGAGGCGCTTTCTCCAATCATATTCTAGCCACTTCCGCGGCAGCGAAATTATCAGATTTCAAATCCATTGGGATCATCCGAGGGGAAGAATTAGGAGGAGAAAATTTAGAAAAAACCCTTTTGCAAAATGAGACCTTAAGAAATGCGAAAGATATGGGCATGCAATTGCTTTTTATAGACCGGGAAACCTATCGGAATAAAGACAATCCTATGTTCATAGAAGACTTAAAAAGCAAGTTAGGAGACTTTTATTTGGTGCCTGAAGGCGGAACCAATGACTTAGCAATTAAAGGATGTGAAGAGATTTTAAGCGAAGCAGATAAAGATGTTGAGGTAGTTTGCTGCTCTGTAGGAACGGGAGGGACCCTTTCTGGAATCATTAATTCTTCACACGAGCAACAACATATTTTAGGATTTTCGGCACTTAAGGGAGATTTCTTAAAAGACGAAGTAGCGCAACATGTAGAAAAAAAGAACTGGCAGATTATAATAGATTATCATTTTGGCGGTTATGCTAAAGTAGATCGGACTTTAATCGACTTTATGAACGATTTTAAGGCGAACTATAAGGTGCTTTTAGATCCTATTTATACCGGAAAGATGATGTATGGCATTTTTGATAGGATAGAAAAGGGGCAGTTTTCTAAAAATACCCGTATTTTAGCGGTTCATACTGGAGGTTTACAAGGAATTTCTGGAATAAATAAAAGATTGGTTAAAAAAAACTTACCAAAAATTAGTACTTAAAGATGAGAGGAAGAATTTTTATTGTATTGTTAGTATCAGGACTTGTATTGAGTTCTTGTGGAAGTAAAAAGGAGGTAGCTGAATCTGGTAAGGATAGAACCCATAAAACAGTGAACGCTAACCGAGGAAGAGATCATAATCCTAGAAGAAATGACAATACTGCGGTTCCTAATTCGACTAGGGGAGATGCTAATACCAAGAACCCAACTACGAATGCTCCCGTTTTTGAAGACAATAACGAATGGTATATTTATGAGTATGCTGATATTGCAAAAGATGAAATGGCGCTTTACGGAATTCCTGCAAGCATCACTATTGCACAAGGGATATTAGAGTCTAGCGGAGGGAAGGGAGAGCTTACCTTAAAATCTAACAACCATTTTGGAATTAAATGTAATGGGTGGGAAGGTGAAAAAGTATATCACGATGATGATACGCACCAAGAGTGTTTTAGAAAATACAAAGACCCTAAATACAGTTTTAGAGACCATTCCTTGTTTTTAAAAGACAGAAGACGCTATTCGGCCTTGTTTAATTTAAAGAAAGACGATTACAAAGGCTGGGCTTACGGACTAAAAAAAGCAGGTTACGCTACAGATCCTCGTTATCCCGTAAAACTAATTAGTATTATTGAAAGATACCAATTACAGCGTTTTGATGATGAAGTTTTGGGCCATGGGAATAGAGATGGGTTGTCTTCAAAAGAGACCAAGGTAGATTATACGAGCATTCGTTATACGGTTAAAAAAGGAGATAC
Organism: Mesonia profundi; assembly: GCF_031085155.1. Lineage (GTDB taxonomy): Bacteria > Bacteroidota > Bacteroidia > Flavobacteriales > Flavobacteriaceae > Mesonia > Mesonia profundi. The sequence continues at coordinate 25,809 of NZ_JAVHUL010000039.1, forward strand.
GTTATACAGTATTTCTCAGCATTACAATTTAACTATAGAAGAATTAAAGTCTATTAATAAATTAAGAAGTGATCATTTGACTATAGGTCAAAAATTATACGTAAAAACATTTTAAAAAGAAATACAGCTATGTTGTATCAAAGAAGCAGTCAACTTTTTCAAGAAGCAAAAAAATACATTCCGGGAGGCGTGAATTCCCCCGTACGGGCATTTTCTGCCGTTGGCGGAGATCCTATTTTTATCAAAGAAGCCAAAGGAGCTTATATGTATGATGAAGACGGGAAAAAATATATAGACTACATCAACTCTTGGGGACCTATGATTTTAGGTCACGCTCACCAACCTGTTATTGATGCCGTCATCGAAAAGACCAAAAAGGGAACTTCATTTGGAACCCCTACCGAAGTTGAAACGCAAATCGCAAAATTAGCCACTCAAATGGTGCCCAATATCGACCAGATTAGAATGGTAAATAGCGGAACCGAAGCTTGTATGAGCGCAGTGAGATTAGCTCGTGGGTTTACGGGAAAAGATAAAATCATCAAGTTTGCTGGTTGTTATCACGGGCATAGTGACTCTTTCCTTATTCAGGCGGGAAGCGGCGCGGTTACCTTTGGAACGCCCAATAGCCCTGGGGTAACTAAGGGAACGGCACAAGATACGTTATTGGCGAATTTTAATGATTTGAAAAACGTAGAAGAGCTTATTAAAGCGAATCCAAACGAAATTGCCTGTATTATTTTAGAACCTATCGCGGGGAATATGGGGTGCATTCCGCCACAAGAAGGTTTTTTAGAAGGGCTTCGTGAATTGTGCGACCAAAACGATATTTTATTGATTTTTGATGAGGTGATGACAGGTTTCCGTCAAGCGGAAGGAGGCGTTCAACAGCGATTAAACGTATCGGCTGATATTGTTGCTTTTGGAAAAGTAATTGGCGGCGGACTCCCCGTTGGTGCTTTTGCAGCCCGAAAGGAAATTATGAATCATTTGGCGCCTTTAGGACCCGTGTACCAAGCGGGAACCCTTAGCGGAAATCCTCTAGCGATGGCTGCTGGTTTAGCCATGCTCACCGAGCTTCACGAGAATCCTGAAATTTTTAAAAGTATAGACGAGAAAACCGTTTATCTTAAAGAAGGTTTAGATAAGGTGCTAAGCAAAAACGGAGTTACGTACACCATCAACCAAATAGGATCGATGATTTCGGTTCACTTTTCAGAAACGCCGGTGGTAGATTTTGAAACTGCCGCGTTGGGAAACAACGAGTACTTTAAAAAATTCTTCCACGGGATGTTGGAAGAAGGCATTTATATCGCCCCAAGTTCTTTTGAAACCTGGTTCATCTCTGAAGCTTTATCTTACGATGATTTAGACAAAACCATCGCCGCCGCAGATAAAATCACTGCAGGCTGGTAGATGAATTTTTTAGAAAACACATTTTTAATACTCCTCTAAATGATCTTGTAGACTTCCCCTTTTTAGGACAGTGCTAAATTAGAAAATATTATTCATTTAGACGTTGATTTTGGTTCAAATGGA
>NZ_JAVHUL010000004.1 GCF_031085155.1 Mesonia profundi
ACAATGAAGTCATTGTTCAGCTTTAAATATTAAATTTAATCCTTTATTAATCTGTATCGATTATTTAGGACTAGACAAGTTATTAATTTTTACTGACGGATTGGGTTTCATTTCTAAATACCAATTCGTCATCAAAAGCATCAATTAAGATAATGCTTTCCGCAGTCACTTGACCTGATAGAATTTCTTTAGAAAGCTTGTTAAGCACTTCTTTCTGAATAGTTCTTTTTACCGGTCTGGCTCCATACTGCGGATCAAATCCTTTTTTAGAAAGCAATTCTATCGCTTCCTCCGTAGCATCCATAGTTATATTTTGCTCTGCTAGCATTTTGCTCACTCCTTTTAACTGCAAGCCAACAATCTCTTGAATGTTCTCTTGATCGAGCGGTGTAAACATCACAATATCATCAATACGGTTCAAGAACTCTGGTTTTACTTGTTGTCTTAACAAGCCCATAACCTCTACTTTAGCACTTTCCATAGCGGTTTCAATATCTTTTACCGCTTCATATTTTTCTTGAATCACATGGCTTCCCATATTAGAAGTCATAATGATAATGGTGTTCCTAAAATCGGCTAGACGCCCTTTATTGTCGGTTAGTCTACCTTCATCCAATACTTGTAATAAGATGTTGAAGGTATCTGGATGGGCTTTTTCAATTTCATCCAACAATACTACCGAGTATGGTTTGCGTCGTACCGCTTCGGTTAACTGTCCTCCTTCATCATAACCCACATATCCTGGAGGTGCACCCACCAATCTACTCACCGAGTGACGTTCTTGGTATTCGCTCATATCAATTCGCGTCATCGCAGCATCATCATCAAAGAGGTATTCGGCTAGCGCTTTGGCTAATTCGGTTTTTCCAACTCCGGTTGTTCCCAAGAAAAGGAAGCTTCCAATAGGTCGTTTTTGATCTTGTAATCCAGCTCTACTTCTTCTTATGGCATCACTTACTGCCGTAATGGCTTCGTCTTGTCCTACCACGCGCTTGTGTAACTCTTCTTCTAAATGTAGAAGCTTTTCGCGTTCGCTTTGCAGCATTTTGGTAACAGGGATTCCTGTCCATTTCGCCACAACTTCTGCAATATCCTCATTGGTCACTTCTTCTTTGATCAGTGACTTAGAACCGCTGGCTTTTTGCTCGGCCATTTCTTTTTGCACTTTCTCTAAGCGTTCTTGAGCCTCTTTTATTTTTCCGTAGCGAATCTCGGCTACTTTTCCATAATCACCATCGCGCTCAGCACGTTCTGCTTCTAGTTTAAAGTTTTCGATATCAGATTTTGCTTGCTGAACTTTATCTACCACACCTTTTTCATTCTGCCATTGTGCATTGAGCTCGCTTCGGTCTTCTTTTATATTCGCTAAATCTGCTTTAAGCGACTTGAGCTTACTTTCATCTTTCTCGCGTTTAATGGCTTCAATTTCAATTTCTAGCTGCATAATCTTACGATCTAATACATCTAACTCTTCTGGTTTAGAGTTGATTTCCATACGCAGTTTAGAAGCTGCTTCATCCATCAAGTCAATCGCCTTATCTGGTAAAAAACGGTTGGTAATGTAGCGCTGCGAAAGCTCTACTGCCGCAATAATAGCTTCATCTTTAATACGTACTTTATGGTGCGTTTCATATTTTTCTTTAATTCCGCGAAGAATAGAAATGGCACTTTCGGTATCGGGTTCATCTACGGTTACGATTTGGAAACGACGTTCTAGCGCTTTGTCTTTTTCAAAGTATTTTTGGTACTCATCTAAAGTAGTAGCTCCAATCGCACGTAATTCCCCACGAGCCAAAGCTGGTTTTAGAATATTGGCAGCATCCATAGCTCCTTGTCCGCCTCCAGCACCTACCAAAGTATGAATCTCATCTATAAATAAGACAATGTTCCCGTCGCTAGAAGTGACTTCTTTGATCACCGCTTTAAGCCGTTCTTCAAATTCTCCTTTGTATTTTGCACCTGCAATTAGGGCTCCCATATCTAAAGAAAAGATTATTTTATCCTTCAGGTTTTCAGGAATATCTCCAGCTATAATTCGATGAGCTAAACCTTCAGCAATAGCGGTTTTACCGGTACCGGGTTCGCCAACCAACATGGGATTGTTTTTGGTACGACGCGATAAAATTTGAAGAATACGGCGTATTTCTTCATCCCGACCAATGACCGGATCTAATTTTCCGCTTTCGGCAAGTTCATTTAAGTTTTTTGCGTATTTATTTAAGGAGTTGTAAGTCTCCTCTGCACTTTGTGAAGTCACGCGGTCACCCTGACGCAACTCTTCAATTGCCGCTTTTAAACTTTTTTCGGTAGCGCCTTGATCTTTTAAAATCTGCGCTACTTTAGAACTCGATTTAAATATCGCTAAAATGAGATGTTCAATAGAGACATACTCATCATTCATTTTTTTGGCGATGCTGCTGGCTTCATTCACCGTTTTTCCCGCTTCTCGAGAAAGAATGATATCGCCACCACTTACTTTAGGAAAACTCTCTAAAGTTTTATCGAGTAGTTGAGTAAAAAGGTTGACGTTAATGCTTAATTTTTTCAGCAAGAAAGGCGTTACATTTTCATCTACCATGCTAATGGCTTTAAAAAGATGCTCGTTTTCTATTTGCTGATGGCCTAATTCCTGCGCAAGCTGCTGCGCCTGCTGAATGGCCTCTTGGGATTTTATAGTAAAATTATTAAAGTTCATGGTGTTGTTTGATTTGATAAGAAGAAGTCAAATTATATACCCAATTTTAAAAATGACAAAAAGACGCGTTTTAATTAGATTAAACCGACAAAAAGTCCGATTAGCATGTCTATACTAGATTTTAAAACTTAAATTTAAGACTTTTTAAAATTGAAAGCTACAGAATGAGCCTAAAAACATAGTTTATAGAAAACATAACTAAAAATAGTGATTAAGAGCTAACGGAAATTTTTAACAAGCTAATGCGAAACCTGTTTCTTTAAATTCTCACAATTATCTTTAAAACTGAAGCATAAATTGTATTTTAGTAAAAAAAAGAAATGGGATTATTTGATAAGATTTTCAAGAAACAAGACGATATCGCTAAAGAGGAGATGAAAGAAATTCCATGGCATGTCTTGAGTAAAGAAGAACAATTGGATCAACTTTTAGATGAATCTGAACAGCAACCCGTGATGGTTTTTAAGCATTCTACGCGTTGCGGAGTAAGCAGAATGGTTTTAAAACAATTTGAGAAAAATTACGATTTAGACCCTGAAGAGGCGAAAATCTATTTTTTAGATTTGCTACAAAATAGAAATGTAAGCAATGCAGTAGCCGAAAAATTTAAGGTGATGCACCAATCACCGCAAATGATAGTTCTTAAAAATAGAGAAGTGGTGCACCAAGCTTCACATCATGACATTAGTGTGGCAGATATTACTGTCTAAAGATGATTGCGTTTTAAAATTTCACTAAACTTATACTTTAGATCATTTCCTGCATCTAATAACATCTGCTCATTACTGGGAAAGGGCATAGAACTCTGAGAAAGAAGCTGTCTTTCTTTCGTGTTCAGTACTTTTTTATTACCATTAAAACGAGCATATTCATTTCCAAAAACGAAGGTGGTTTTTAAAGGAAATTTTTGATATACACGATTTTCTTTGGTGTCAAAATATTCTACCAAAGCCACTACTTGGATGCCTTTACTTTGTTCTGTTTTAAGCATATCACCGCTTACAGTAATGTATTGATCTACTTTAATTTTATTCCCGTCATCATCTAAAATATAATCTCCATTCCTATTTTTCTTGTACGTATAGCCGTCTTTTATTTCGCGCTCTAAACGGATTTCTTTTTGAACAATTCTTTCTGGAATGATAGAAATGGTTTTAAAATCCAAGTAAATTTCATAGTTATAATTGATTTGGTTTTCTTTGTTATCGTGAAAAACAGTCCAACGGTCATTTAAACTATACGTGTCAAAATTTAAGAGATCCTCTTCCAACAATCTTGGAATGATTTGATTGGTTTGATTTTCTAAACTCACAAAAACAAAATCAGTACCGTAGAATTGAGCATCATCTAAGAGTTGGTTCGTATTCTTATAATTAGGCTTTAATTGTGACACCTTGCTTAGCTTGCTGTGAGCCTTTCTATAATCTAGTTTGTTAGCTTTATTTATATCGCTTTGCGCGGAATTATATAAGTCTTCGGCATAATTATTCTTTGCGGTAATCAACTCCTCTGAATAATTATTTAATTTAAATTTAGCTTCTTTCCCGTTTTGAAAATGGAGTGGAAGTAGAGGCTTAATCTGTCTTTGTACGTGTGCTAGTTGCGTGTAATTTGTATATATATCTTCCGCATTAGTTTTCTCTTTCCTTAAATGGTTGATGTCTTGTTTTTTCTCTTCAGTGAATTTTTTAAAGGCATCTTGTAAAAGAAAGATGTATTCTTCGTTATTCTTTTTGGTTTTATCTTTTTGCAGTTTTCTAACGGCAATATCAATGGCTTCGCGATAATCTCCAGAATAAAGTGCTTTTTGAGTTCTCTTAATTCCGCTACAAGCGATAAAAAAAGAAATGCTAATCAATAAAAATAGCTTTTTCATGAGTCTAAAATTGGTGTAAACTACTAAAATAATAAAAAAAGCCCATTTCGGTCTAATGAAGTGGGCTTTTAAAGATAGGTAAAATAGGCTTATTTGGTTTTAAAGGAAGGCAATACTTTGGTGCTGCACTCACCAAAACCAATTCTTATGTTTTTATCTTGGCAATATCCTCTTAAGATTACGGTATCTTTATCTTGTATAAACTTGCGGTCTCCTCCTTCTTTTAACTTGATTGGTTTTTCACCATTCCAAGAAAGTTCTAGCATAGAACCGTAGCTGTCTTTTGTTGGGCCAGAAATGGTTCCGCTTCCCATCATATCTCCGCTATTTACAGGACATCCATTCACGGTGTGGTGCGCCAATTGCTGACTCATATTCCAATAAAGGTGTTTAAAGTTAGAATTAGAAACCACGGTTTCTTTCTTTCCTTCTGGCTGTATCGCTACCTGTAAATGTATATCAAAAGTTTTCTTCCCTTTAGATTGCAAATAGGGAAGTTGTTCTGTACTCGGTTTAGGACCTTCTGTTCTAAAAGGCTCCAAAGCATCTAAAGTCACAATCCAAGGAGAAATTGTTGAAGCAAAGTTTTTTCCTAGAAATGGCCCTAAAGGTACATATTCCCATTTTTGAATGTCTCTGGCGCTCCAATCGTTAAATAATACCATTCCAAAAATATGATCTTCTGCATCTTCCACAGGGATAGGTTCTCCCAAGTGATTGGCGGCTGTAGTAATAAAAGCCATTTCCAGTTCAAAATCAAGATTTCTCGAAGGACCAAAGATAGGTGTATCAGATCCGTTTGGAAGTTTTTGACCTTGAGGTCTTCTAATGGGAATTCCGCTAGGAATAATAGAAGAACTTCTGCCGTGATAAGCTACAGGAATGTGAAGCCAGTTAGGCATTAAAGCCTTGTCTGCTCCACGAAACATTTCGCCTACATTGCGCGCGTGTTCTTCACTCGAGTAGAAATCGGTGTAATCACCAACCTGTACAGGCAATTGCATTTCAACTTCATTCAAGGTAAAGAGAATCACTTTTTGGTGTTCTTTATTTTCCTGAAGTGCTTTATGCTTTACGTCAAAAATTTCAGCTATTTTATTTCTTACGGCGCGCCAGGTTTTTCTCCCGTCGGCAATAAAATCATTTAAGGTATCTTGAAGAAAAATATCATCCGTTAACGGAATGTCTTCAAAATAACCCAATTGATGCAAAGCACCTAAATCAATTGCGTAGTCACCAATTCTGGTTCCAATGGTGATGACGTCGTCTCTCGTTAAGAATACTCCGAAGGGAATATTTTGGATAGGAAAATCGGTTCCCTTAGGTATTTTTAACCAAGTTTTTCTATCAGGATTGTTGGCAGATATTTGCATAAGCTTGAATTCAAATCGTTTTTAAAAAAAGTCTCTTCAAATATATTATTATCCATGTAATAACCGAATGATTTCCTTATTTTTGGTGAAATTTTTAACGATTATTGTAATTATGGATAGAGATACTCAGATTTTTGATTTAGTAGAAGCCGAAAAGAACCGTCAAATCAACGGTTTGGAATTAATTGCAAGTGAAAACTTTGTGAGCGATCAAGTTTTGGAAGCTGCTGGGTCTGTGCTTACCAATAAATATGCTGAAGGTTACCCAGGAAAACGATACTACGGAGGTTGTGAAATTGTAGATGAAGTGGAAACACTTGCTATAGAAAGAGCAAAAGAACTTTTTAATGCCGAATATGTAAATGTTCAGCCACATTCAGGCTCTCAGGCAAATACGGCCGTTTATTCTGTGTGCTTAAAACCAGGAGACACCATCTTAGGATTTGATTTATCTCATGGAGGCCATTTAACACACGGGTCGCCAGTTAATTTTTCGGGAAAATTGTACAATCCAGTTTTCTACGGAGTTATAAAAGAAACGGGCTTAATTGATTACGATCACGTAAGAGAAATGGCACATAAAGAGAAACCAAAAATGATTATTGCTGGTGCCTCTGCCTATTCTAGAGAGTTTGATTATAAAAAATTTAGAGAAATAGCCGATGAAGTAGGAGCTATTTTGCTAGCCGATATGGCACATCCAGCTGGTTTAATCGCGAAAGGATTAATATCTGATCCTTTACCGCATTGCCACATTGTGACCACAACTACACATAAAACCATTAGAGGGCCTCGTGGAGGAATGATCTTGATGGGGAAAGATTTTGAAAATCCTTACGGACAGAAATTAAAAAGTGGAAAATTAAAGAAAATGTCTTCTTTACTGAATAGCGGAGTTTTCCCAGGAAACCAAGGCGGACCTTTAGAACACATTATTGCAGCTAAAGCAGTTGCTTTTGGGGAAGCCTTAACCGATGAATTCCTACATTATATGGTACAGGTGAAAAAGAATGCAAAAGCTATGGCAGAAGCATTTATGAAAAGAGGTTATGATGTAGTTTCTGGAGGAACCGATAACCATATGATGTTAATCGACTTAAGAAATAAAGGAGTTACCGGGAAACAAGCGGAAGAAACCTTAGTAAAAGCAGAGATTACCGTGAATAAAAACATGGTTCCTTTTGATGATAAATCTCCATTTGTTACTTCTGGAATTAGAATAGGAACTCCGGCCATTACTACCAGAGGTTTAAAAGAAGATGATATGGATAAGGTAGTAGGCTTTGTAGATGCGGTGATTAGCAATATTGAAGACGAAAGCATTATCGAAAAAACAAAAAATGAAATTCATGAAATGATGGGACATAGACCCTTGTTTCAATTTTAATAACCAATAATACAAAAACCATGAAAAAATTAATTTTATCTGCAGGTTTGGTGATGTTAAGCTTTGCCAGTTTTGCACAAGATGATTTTAAAGAAGACTTGACGACGCTTATCAAGGCGCAATCTGGAGCAGCAATTGACGCTAATATGCAACAAGTCTACAATATGATTCCTGAAGCTAATCGCGAAGCTTTTAAAAAGGAAATGAGTGCAGAAATGGATAAAATGTATGAAAAAACTTTAAACATCTACATAGAAACCATAGAGAAAGATGACATTAAGAAAATGTTGGAGTTTTATGAAACTCCTGCAGGAGCAAGAATTTTAGAAAAAACTCCAACCTTAATGACTAAAAGTACAGAAATGAGTCAAAAATGGGCGATGGAATCTATTATGCCAATCGTACAGAAATATATGAACTAAGAAATTCTTATATCTTTACAATTAAAAAAGCATCTTCTTTACGGAAGATGCTTTTTTTATGTTTGTGATTTTGGGCTAGATTTAGGGTCCAATGCTTTAAAAAGTAACTCATTACTCTTCAAAAATAACACTTTCGTAAGCGCCACTGTCAGGATTAATGTCTCTTGTAGTTCCTAAAATATCTTGTACGGTTACCGTAGATGGGTTTGCCAAGCCGTTTGCAGCCGATTCTTCCCCGATTTGGAGCTGATTAAGCTCGGTAGCTTTAAAAACAGGGTCTTCATTTAAGATGCTGTTTTCAAATAATGTAGGATTGTCAAAATCGTATTCAGGGGTTTCTGCATACAAATTATTAAAATCATTAAAACGGATGAGGCAATTTTCAAATTTATAGTTAAACGCCGCCTCATCAGATTTGGAGAATAGCAATTCTAAGTTTTCATTTCCGTAAATAATGCAGTTGTAGAAATTAGCTTCAATTAAATCTGAAACCAAAATATTTTCTTGGGTTTCTAGTAAATTTTCAATCAATACCGCAGGGAATTGTCTAAACCCATTGTTAAAATAATTTACAAAGGTGGAATTGGTAAAGGTATACCTTCCGCCATAAGAAAGATTCAGCGAAGCTTGTCCGCTATTATTAATAACAAGGTTTTCTCCTTCAATAAAACCAGTTCTTGCCAACAATCCAACATTAGCAGAATTGTAAATTTGTGTGTTTTTGATGATTAATGTAGGTTGATTCGTTCCATCATTAGAATCCATACGAATCCCTACCGATGCATTTTTAATCGTAGCATAATTAATTTGGTTGTTGGTGCTTCCTTGTGTTAACCAAATGCTTCCCCATTGCCCAGCCACTTCACTAAAAGCAGGTTCTAAGCGGTCGCCTTCAAAAATAACTTCATTTTCTAAAACTTCAGGGTCGTTGCTTAAAGCTCCATTAACGTGTAAAGAACCGTTTTGGGCGACTATAAGTCCGCTTTCACGATGAAAATGTACTCTTGCGCCTGCATCTATCGCCAATGTTTTATTAGAAGGTACAGCAGCATAACCGTAAATTACGTAGGGTTTTTCGTTGGTAAAATTAAGTTCGGTGTCATCTAAAACAAAACCCTTAATAAGAATCTCGTTGCCTTCGTCATCAAATCCAAAAGAAAGAGTCTCGGTAGTGCCATCGGCAAATTTTTCGGGATAGAGGAAATGTGCATCTTGTATAAGGGTGACCAGTTCTACTTTTTGTTGCTGACTTCCAGTATCAAACTCAATGGCATCGGTATATAAAAACTGATTGTCGGTTTGTGATAAATCTTCAATATTGGCGGTGGTTTCCACAAAGATAAAAATGCTATCCTTAGCAAGAATATCGATATTTTGAAACTCTTTTCCGGGTAAACCGTCTACATTTAAACGATAATTAGAACTTTCCCCGTTCGCTAATTGAATGTTGGGAATGCGAATATCATCGTCACTTTTGTTGTGAACGGTTAAGTTGTAGGTACTCGAACCAATGTTGGTGAAAACGGTATCTAAATACACCGTGTCTTTAGAAAAAGTGAGTTTTCCCGAGCTGGGCGTGGTATCAAAATCTTTTCTACAAGAGCTCCAAAGAATCACCGAACAAAGCAATAAAATACCATAAATAGATCTCATAAATTACTTTTCTTTAATTTTTATTTCAAAAAGCTTGTCCCAGTTTTTACCCGTAACATATAACTTTTTTGTGTTTTTGTTGTAAGCAATTCCGTTAAGGACATTATCTTGACCTGCTATATCTTTAGTATTGTTAAGCTGGTCTCTTAATCCTCGCATATCAATAATTCCTTCAATAGCTCCGCTTTTAGGATTAATAATTGCAATCCCATCTTTTTGCCAGGTATTGGCGTAAATTTTTCCTTCTACCCATTCCAATTCATTGAGTTTGGTAGATAGGGAAGTGTGGGTTACCGGCTGAAAATAGCTTTCTTCTTCCAGCGTTTCTGGGTTAAGAATCCAAATTTTTTCGGTGCCGTCGCTCTTGTACAGTTTCTCGCCGTCATTGCACAAACCCCAGCCTTCCTTACTTTCACTATAACTAAACGTTTTGAGTTGCTTTAAATTGTTGACGTCATAAATTATTCCTTCGCCAGAACGCCAAGTGAGTTGATAGATCTTGTCATTAAGGATAGAAATTCCCTCCCCAAAATACATATCTTTTAGCTTTACTTTTTGTAAAACCTCTCCAGTTTCGTAATTCACTTTTCTCAAAGAAGAAAGTTTGTTTAATCCCGTTCCCTCATATAGAGTGTCTTTATAAAACTCCAAGCCTTGTGTAAAAGCATCGGGATCGTGAGGATAGGTGTTAATCACCTCATAGGTGTAAATTTTTGGTGCTTTATTATGATGTAGAACCAATTCCTGTTGAATGCTGAAGTTTTCACCTTCCGTAAAGATTTTAGCTTCAATCATATTTTTGCCTAGAGGCTTCTCTAAGTTGGCCGAAATAGTTTCGCTTGCCGCGGAAGAACCAATTTTTTGTTGGTGATAGAAATACTGAACCGAGTCTATCGAAATCTTTTTGGGATTGCTTAAACTCACATTTATCGCATCTCCAGATTGTATTTTCTTGTTATTATGATCTATTTGAATAGAAATGGATTCTTTTTTCTCTTCTAGACCATCGCCACAAGAGGAGAGGATAGAGGCTAAAAAAATGATAAACAGGGGCTTATAGACGCGCATAATAATTATCTTAAAATAGAGTGGCTAATTTAGTTAATTCCTTTCAAAAAAAGCTTGCTAAAAACGATATTCCTTGTATATTTGCACTGGCAAGTCCCACACAACCAGCTCCTGCTGAATCCCCCAGGGCGGGAACGCAGCAAGGGTACGCGGTCGTAGCGGTGTGATGTGGGTCGCTTGCCTTTTTTTGTACCCAAAACTCAAGGATTTTTTCTCCTCCTTAGTGACCTCTCTTTAGTAAATTCCTACAATTTTTTTCACTTTCGCTTCAAAAGTCGATATTTGTCTTTTATCTCAATCTACATGTCAAAACAAGTTGTATTAATTACTGGAGCATCTTCAGGTATAGGGAAATCTATAGGGGAGTATTTGCATCAAAAAAATTATAAGGTTTATGGTACCAGCCGAAATCCTAAACAGAAAGAACTTAACGGAATTCACTTTGTAGCACTCGATGTGACTTCTACGTCTACTATTTCTTCCGCTGTAGCGGAAGTACTTCAGCAAGAAGGAAAAATAGATTTTCTTATCAATAATGCTGGAATGGGAATTACAGGTCCTATTGAAGAAACGCCAGATGAAGAAATTAAAAAAGTTTTTGACACCAACTATTTTGGGGTAATCAAGGTCATCAAAGCGGTTTTGCCGAGTATGCGTGCTCAAAAAAGCGGTTTTGTGATTAATATTACTTCCATTGCAGGTTATATGGGATTGCCTTACCGCGGAATTTATTCAGCCACCAAAGGAGCTTTAGAGCTTACTACCGAAGCTTTTAGAATGGAATTAAAAGAGTTTGGAATAAAAATGACCAATATCGCGCCGGGAGATTTTGCAACCAACATCGCGGCAGGAAGATATCACGCGCCAGTAAAAGAAGATTCGCCTTATAAAAAGAATTACGGAAACACCTTGAAGCTTATGGATAAACACGTATCTGGCGGGGAAGATCCTATTGTGATGGCCAAAAAAGTACATGAAGTGATGCAAGAAAAAAACCCTACAATTCATTATAAAGTAGGAGAGTGGTTGCAAAAAGCAAGTATCGCCTTAAAGCATATTCTACCCGATAAAATGTATGAAAAAATGCTGATGAAGCATTATAAACTATAACTTTACCTTTACCTAATAAAAACTAGTAATATGAAATTTTTTATAGATACCGCAAATTTAGATCAGATTAGAGAAGCCCAAGATTTAGGGGTTTTAGACGGAGTGACCACCAATCCTTCCTTAATGGCTAAAGAAGGAATTTCTGGAAAAGAAAGTATTCTACAACATTACAAAGATATTTGTGAAATTGTAGATGGCGATGTGAGTGCAGAAGTAATTGCCACAGATTTTGATGGTATGGTTAAAGAAGGAGAAGAACTTGCCGCTTTACACGATCAAATCGTGGTAAAAATACCTATGATTAAAGAAGGCGTTAAAGCAATTAAATACTTTAGCGATAAAGGAATTAAAACCAATTGTACCTTGGTGTTTTCTGCAGGTCAGGCTTTATTGGCTGCCAAAGCAGGAGCTACTTATGTTTCTCCTTTTATAGGAAGATTGGACGATATTTCTAGCGACGGACTTAGTTTAATTAATGAAATTAGACTTATTTATGACAACTATGGTTTTGCCACCGAAATTTTAGCAGCCTCTATACGACATACCATGCACGTTATTGACTGTGCCAAATTGGGGGCCGATGTGATGACGGGACCTTTAAGTTCTATTGAAGGTTTATTAAAACATCCCTTAACTGATATTGGATTAGAAAAGTTCTTAGCAGATTATAAGAAAACGAATGCTTAATCTATCCAGAGGGTTTAATTCCTTGAGGTTTCTGATTAAACATTAGGCATTCACAATAAAAGAGTGCTCATTTGAGCGCTTTTTTATTGGTTTAAAAACTGAAGGATTTTGTTTTCAAAATTGGGACTGTCTAAATTCAATTTATTTTGAACAATATTTCCTTTGTGGTCTAGGATTAAGACTTTATCTAAAAGACTTTTATAGAGGTAGCGTTTGTTCTTTCTATTTCTTATTTGGTACTCGAAATCTCTATCATAACCAAAGTTCTCAATAGATTTTAACCAAAGCTCTGTATCTTCTTCATCAATATTAACGGCGATAAAAGCTAACTCTGGATATTTATTTCTAAGCTCATTAATAAGGTGATGGTGTATTTTATGACTTTCTTGGTATAACGACCAAGTATATGTAACAATAGGTTTTTTAGAAATCTTACCGAGGTTTAATTTACCTCCATTAGCCGATAGCAGTTTAGCTTGAGATACGTTTTTTCCTATAAAATATTTCTTTTGTAAATTTCCTAAAGCTTTTAGTTCTGTCACTTGGTCTTTAGGAAGATCAAACTTATTTAGTAAATGAAGCGTAGAATCTATCTGGCTATCGTTCACCGAGAAGTTGATTTGTTTTTTAGCTAGGTTGCTCAAAAACCTATTTCGTAAACCTTTAATTTCAAATAGGCTGTCGGCAAGATGCAAGCGTTGCTTTAAGTTTTCTACGGTATTGACTCTAAAACAGTATTTTAAAGAGTCATTAAACTTATTTTTAATACAGTTTTCTATCGCTTTATTTTTTAGATAATTATCTAAAAAACGCTGATAAGTATAATAAGACTGAATGGATTCATCATTAAAATTCACATCTTTTCTATAGGTGAAAAAATCTTCTGGGATTCTACTTCTAAAATCACTAAAATACCTGTTAATCAAATAGGCATAGCGTTCTCTTAAATCATAATACTCATAATCAATTGTTTTTTTGGCTACTTCCGTAAAGGTTTTAGAAAAATCATATTTATTTTTTAAAGAGGATAATCTTTCCAATTTAAAATCCTTAATCGAATCGGTTTTTTGAGCAAAATCCTTCGGACTCATTTTATAATAGGAGAGAATAAGGTCGTTGTCTTTTTCATTTAAAAGATACATCTCCATCAAGAAGTTGTTTTCCTGAGATTTATCTTTTGTGTACATTAAAGACTCGTCAAACTCATCCATATTTACACGTAAAAGTAAGCTATCTCCTTCTTCAATATAAAAAACTTGGCTTTCTGGCGAGTGCCTAAAGGTATAAAGTCCAGAAGAAAAATCTTTTTCTTTAAAAGAGTAAGAGAATTTTTTATCCTCATTTAAAAAGATAGAATCAATAAGTATATTATCTTTTTCTAGGGTGATATAATCATTATTATTATTAACGATCTCTCCTCCTAAGTAAGTAGTCGTTTTTATAGCGGTATCATTTTTACATGAAAACAGCAAAAACAACAATGAAATTATTAAAAATAATTTAGAATTCATTTGTAGTTATAAATCAATAATATGAGCAATTATGAGGGAGTTACTACCCACAAATATAGAGTTTGAAAAGTCTTTGATTGTTAATTAGGCGTTAAAAGAGAAAGATGAAAAGTTAATCTTTCTCGAAGTAGTTTTAAATCATTACTTTTGCCAAAATTTTAAGAGAAATATGTTATCAGTATCTAATTTATCGGTTCAGTTTGGGAAGAGGGTTCTTTTTGACGAAGTAAATACTACTTTTACGCAAGGAAATTGCTACGGAATTATAGGAGCTAATGGCGCGGGAAAATCAACTTTTCTAAAGATACTTTCTAGAAAATCAGATCCTACCTCTGGTCACGTCCATTTAGAACCTGGCAAGCGTATGTCTGTGCTAGAACAGAATCACAACTTATATAATAATCACACGGTATTAGAAACCGTGTTAAAAGGAAACCAACCTTTATATGATGTAAAAGCCGAAATGGATGCGCTTTACGAAGATTATAAAGATGAAAATGCAGATAGAATAGGGGAGCTGCAAGTCACCTTTGAAGAAATGAACGGTTGGAATGCCGAAAGTGATGCCGCTTCTTTGCTTTCTAATTTGGGAATACCAGCAGATTTGCATTACACGCTCATGAAAGATATAGATGGGAAACAAAAAGTAAGGGTGTTATTGGCACAAGCGCTTTTTGGAAATCCAGATGTGTTAATTATGGATGAGCCTACCAACGACTTGGATTATGAAACCATCTCTTGGTTAGAACATTTCTTGGCTAATTATGACAATACGGTGATTGTGGTTTCTCACGACCGTCACTTTTTAGATGCCGTTTGTACGCATATTTCTGATATTGACTTTGGAAAAATTAACCATTTTAGCGGAAACTACTCGTTTTGGTATGAGTCTTCTCAGTTAGCAGCAAGACAACGCTCTCAGCAAAACAAAAAAGCCGAAGAGAAAAAGAAAGAATTACAAGAATTTATCATGCGTTTTAGCGCTAACGTAGCAAAATCTAAGCAAGCTACCTCGCGTAAAAAAATGATCGATAAATTAAATATCGAAGAGATTAAACCTTCTAGTAGAAGATATCCTGCCATCATTTTTGAAAGAGAAAGAGAAGCCGGAGATCAAATCTTAAACATCGAAAAGCTGGAAGCCACCATAGAAGGAGAAACCTTATTCAAAAACATAGACCTTAACCTTAATAGAGGGGAGAAAGTAATCGTATTCTCTAGAGACTCTAGGGCTACCACCGCTTTTTACGAAATTATTAATGGAAAGCAGCAAGCCGCCAGCGGTAAATACCAATGGGGAATCACCACCAACCAATCTTATTTGCCATTAGACAACGCCGCCTTTTTTGAGGAAGACCTTGCCTTGGTAGATTGGTTAAGACAATATGCTAAAACTGAAGAAGAACGAGAAGAAGTGCACATTAGAGGTTTCTTGGGGAAAATGTTGTTTAGCGGTGAAGAAGCTTTAAAAACGGCAAGAGTGCTTTCAGGAGGAGAAAAAGTACGCTGTATGTTAAGTAGAATGATGATGATGCGTGCCAACGTGTTGATGTTGGATGAACCTACCAACCACTTAGATTTAGAGTCGATTACGGCGTTCAATAATTCCCTTAAAAACTTTAAAGGAACCATTTTATTCACCACGCACGATCACGAGTTTTCGCAAACTGTAGGTAATCGGGTGGTAGAATTAACTCCCAACGGCGTTATTGATAGCTACCTTACGTTTGATGAGTATATGAGCGATCCAAAAATTAAAGAACAAAGAGACAAAATGTATAGCGTTAAAGCTTAATTATTTGGGTGCAAGCCCGCGGGTCAGGCCTTCCTGTTTAGGTAAGCTATTCGTTGTAGCTTTTGCTTTGTAAAAACATCACAAAATGCTGCCACTGCTATCCTTTGTACATTTAAAAATAATATCATTTTTTTAAAACCTTTCTATTCAATTAGAAAGGTTTTTCTATTTTTAGGAAAAATTTATATAAATGCAATCATTACCAAAAGGAAATAAGAAACTATTGCATGCTTGGGCTTTTTATGATTGGGCCAATTCGGTGTATAATTTGGTGATTTCTTCAGCGATATTTCCCATTTTCTATGGAGCGCTAACCATTTTAAAAGATGACGAAGGCAATGTATTAAACGATAGCGTAGACTTCTTAGGAGTTGAATGGAATAACGATACCTTAATAAGTTATGTTACCGCATTAGCATTTTTAAGCGTCTCGATTTTGAGTCCGTTTTTAAGTGGAATAGCAGATTATGTAGGAAACAAGAAAAGCTTTATGAAGTTTTTCTGCTATATGGGAGCTGTTTCTTGTATTGGTTTATTTTGGTTCAATCTAGAACACTTATGGTTTGGGTTATTGTGTTATTATTTAGCGCTTATAGGTTTTTGGGGGAGCATAGTCTTTTACAATTCTTACCTTCCAGATATCGCTTTTCCCAACCAACAAGACAGGATTAGTGCCAAAGGTTATTCGTTAGGATATATAGGTAGCGTGATTTTGTTGCTTATCTGTTTAGCGATGATTCTTATGTATGATACTTTCGGTTTTGAAGATGAAAGTTTACTTACCAGGCTTTCTTTTGTACTCACTGGAGTGTGGTGGATTGGATTTAGTCAGTATACCTATTATTACCTTCCGCAGG
Source organism: Mesonia profundi (assembly GCF_031085155.1). GTDB lineage: Bacteria > Bacteroidota > Bacteroidia > Flavobacteriales > Flavobacteriaceae > Mesonia > Mesonia profundi. Next base: position 16,435 of record NZ_JAVHUL010000004.1, read on the forward strand.
GAAATAAAAAGCAAAAACTAACGAGAAATGTAGTTTTTAATGGCTTTAAAGAACTGAAGCAAATCTGGAATAAAATCAAAGAAAACACTGAGTTAAAGCGATACCTTTATGCATTCTTTATGTACAGTATGGCGGTGCAAACCATCATGTTGATTGCGACTTATTTTGGAATCGAAGAATTAAACTGGGGCGAGCAAGACCCTACAACAGGGCTTATCATTAGTATTTTATTGATTCAATTGGTGGCTGTTTTAGGAGCAACCCTTACTTCAAGGCTTTCAGCGAAACTAGGAAATATTAATGTGCTTATAGGCTTAAACCTCATTTGGATAGCCATTTGTTCATTTGCTTATTTTGTAGAAACGCCTTTTCAGTTTTACATCACCGCCGCGTTTGTTGGGTTGGTTATGGGGGGGATTCAGTCTTTATCAAGATCCACCTACTCTAAATTGCTACCAGAAAATGCGGTAGATACGGCCTCATATTTTAGTTTTTATGATGTTTCAGAAAAAATAGGAATTGTAATCGGGATGCTTTCTTATGGTTTCATCGCCCAAAAAACGGGAAGTATACGTACTACCATTCTCTTTTTTATTGTCTTTTTTGTATTGGGAGTCATATTTCTTTTACGAGTACCTAAACAAAATGTTAAAAATAAATAAATTTTAGTTAAGTTTGTCTTACCCAAATAAATAACTTTATAATGAAAAATATGAACCTATTTAAACGTCTTTTTTTAATCTTAACTGTGATTAGCTTGGCGAGTTGTGATAATGAACCTTTAGAAGGAGAGTTTGAGTCTTACAACCCAGGTACCAATTTAGAATCTAACTTTCAAGTAGATGTTGACGGAGTTACTTTTACTGCAGATCAATCTCAAATGGTTACTCAAAATGGAGTTACTAGTATTTCAGGAATAAAAAGTAATGGAACTTCGGTAATGATAAGTCTTATGGGAAGTGGAACAGGAACCTATACTTTTGGCTCAGGCATTGCTGCAGGAGGTTATGCGGTAGCAGGTGAAACCCCTTACGTGATCGATAATGAAGATACGAGTGCAGAAGTAGTGATCACCGATTATGATATGCAAACAGGAGTGGCATCAGGAACTTTTAGCTATTCTGTAGTCCATACTGTTGAAGATGAAAATGGAGAAGACCTAGTAGAAACCAAAGCTTTGACCAATGGTATTTTTACCAATATTTCACTTACTTCAGATGAAGCACCTACTGATCTTAATACACTTTTTGAGGTAGAATTAGATGGAGATTTGTTTGCCAATGATGACGTGCAAGCAGTTTTAAATGAAGACGGACTTGCGATGCAGGTTCTTGTAGGAAATGAGCAGTTTGTAATCCAGATTTTTGATCCTAGTGTAGGAACGTTTACTTTAGGTAGTGACGCTGGAGCGGAAGGATTTATTTTATATGATGTAGATAGTACAAATGAAGAAAGTGCAGTATACTCCTCTGTTTCTGGTACATTGACCATTTCATCTTTAGATATGAATAACAACGTAGTTGCGGGTACGTTCTCAGGAGCTTTAGAAGAAGCTTTAGGCGAAGGTGCAGATATTGCGATGACCAACGGAGTATTTGAAGATGTTCAATTCTCTACGGAAGAATCTCCTAATATGGCTACAGCTACAATAGACGGAGAAGCTTTTGAAGCTAACGTATTTGCTTGGGCTTCCGTAACTGGGGGTTCTAGCTTTGCTATTGTTTTCGACAATGATTTAGATACAGATATACAACTTACGTTACCTAATAATGTTGACGTAGGTACGTATTCTATTACAGATAGCCTAAATGATTATTCTGCTATGGTAACTTTAGATGCTGTCTCTTACGATTCGGTAGCTGATTCAGGAGAAATTGACATTACTTCGGCTGTAGGAGGTATTTTAGAAGGTACTTTTAACTTTACAGCAAAAGATAATGCTGGAAATGAGATTGTGGTTGAATCAGGCGTATTTGTATATGATAACAATTAATGAGATCTTAAAAGTATAGTATAAAAAAAGCTCCCTAGTTGGGAGCTTTTTTTATACTAGCTTAATTGGTATTAAGAATCAAACATCGCTTTCATAATCGTATTGATTCCTTTATAGATAAGAAACATCGCGCCTCCACAAGCCAGAATGCCCAAGATTAAAACAGCAACATATAAAGGATGTTCTCTATTGTTGAAAGCACTATAGATAACAGAAGGGCCTATAAACATGAGCGGTAAAGCTCCCGCCAAATACCTTACGCCCTTAAATAATACTTCTTTATTAGTTCTTTTCATGTGTCTTAATATTTTCAATTGCTACTCTTACACTTCCGTGGAAATCTAATTGCTCACTGGCAACCTTATGGGTTACCTTGGTAGCTTCCATAATCATTTTAATTCCTCGTTGCACCAATTTTTCATTGCTCAGTTGCATATCAACCATCTTATTCCCTTTCACACGTCCCAACTGAATCATCGTACTGGTAGAAATCATATTTAAAACCAACTTTTGAGCGGTTCCTGCCTTCATACGAGAACTTCCCGTCACAAATTCTGGACCTACAACCACTTCAATGGGGAATTGAGCTACCAAAGATAAGGGACTTCCAGCATTACACGTAATGCAACCTGTAATAATTTCTTGTTGGTTACAAAATTCAACCGCTCCAATCACATAAGGAGTGGTGCCAGAAGCGGCAATTCCAATAAGAACATCAGTACTCGAAATTTGATGCTTCTTGAGATCTAGAACGGCCTGTTCTTTGCTGTCTTCGGCATTTTCTACCGCATCCCTAATCGCTTTTTCGCCGCCTGCAATAATACCAATCACCAATTCTTTCGAAACTCCAAAAGTAGGCGGACATTCGCTAGCATCCAAAATTCCTAATCTTCCGCTGGTTCCTGCACCTATATAAAATAATCTTCCTCCATCTTTCAATTTAGCAACTACTTGTTGCGTTAATTTTTCTATCTGCGGAAGTGATTTTTCTACTGCTAGAGGAACACTTTGGTCTTCTTGATTTATAGTAGTGAGCAATTCTGTTAAAGACATTTTTTCTAAATGCTCGTGATTACTGGATTGTTCTGTAGTTTTTATAAATTTTGCCATATTATTCTACCGTATACGTGGTTTGGTATTCTTGTGAAATTCTAAAATAACCTAATGGAAACTTATTGGGTGTGGTCGTATTGACCATATTTCCTCGTACAGAAGCCGATGCTGTAGAAAACGGACTTCCGGAATCGTTGGATTGTTGTAAAACGGTAGAAAGATAAGTGCTGTACCTTGCGCTTACGCCTTGTATTTTTATATTAACCACATCTCCGCTTTGCAATTCTTCCGAATAAAAAGTAGAAACTTGATTCCCATTAATTAATTTATCATCAGTGGTATCAAATACTGCGTTAAAATCAGCCGCTTGAAAATAAAAATAATAATTATTTCCTAATTCTGGAGGATCAGTGAAATAAGCATTAATGGCAGTATAATCTTCAGAAAAGCTATTGGTGCTTTGTTCTACATAATCAAAAGGAACCGTGGAATAAAGTTCAGTTTCTCCTTCATATACTTCTTGATCATAAACAATCCTTAAGGTATAAGTTGAGTTTTCTAGCATAGGAATAGTATCTATATAAGTCATTGAGAACTCATTACTCAACACATATTCTTGCTCGTTTACCAAAAGACTTACTTGTGCATTGTTTACATAAGAAGGGCTTGTCTCAAAAAATGGAGTGGTCGTAGACAGTAGAACTTTTAATAGTCCTTCAGTAGCGTTTTCTTGCTGAATTCCTACAGCTTCAATCACCAATTTAGGCGCTCTTTCTTCTAAATCTACCTCAATAACATCTTGACAGCTCACTAAAAAAGCTGGAAAGATAATCAGTAAAAAGAATAATTTTTTCATTTCTTAAAATTTAAAACGATAGGCAGCAGAAGGCACAATCCCAAATATAGACAATCTTACCGCTTCTATATTTCCGTTATCTTCGTTTCTTCCAAAATTAATGGAAGCGGCATTTCTCCTATTGTAAACATTGTAAATGCTAAATACCCATTCGCCTTGCCATCCCTTAGTTTTTTCGGGTTTAGGTGTGTAGATGGCAGAAAAATCTAACCTGTGGTATGCGGGTAATCGATTAGCGTTACGCGGACCATAATCGGGGACGGTTTGTCCTTCAAAGTAATATTTGGCATTGGGAAACGTACTTGGTCTTCCCGTTTGGAATACAAAATTTGCGTTTGATTTCCATTTAGAATTCCATTGGTAACTCCCTGTAATGGAGATGTCGTGTGGTTTGTCCCAACCCGTTCTGTACCAGTTTCCGTTATTGATGCCTGCTTCATTAGCAGTTCTTCCTGGAGTCTGTTGTTCAGATTTAGAAAAGGTGTAGGCCAACCAACCGGTAAACCTACCTACATTCTTTTTTAGCAAGATTTCAATACCGTAAGCACGAGCTCTTCCGCTAAGGAGTACTTGCTCAATGGCATCGTTGGCAATTAAGTCGGCACCGTCTATATAATCGAGTCTATTGTCGATACTTTTATAAAAAATCTCGGTTTCTAAATCGAATACTTCAAATTTTCTAAAATACCCTAAGGCGTATTGATGTGATTGTTGTGGTTGAATATATTTTCCGCTGGGCGCCCAAATGTCAAGGGGAGTAGGAGCATCGGTGTTAGAAATAAGGTGTAAATACTGATTGATGAATTGATAACTGGCCTTAACGGAACTCTTTTCGTTGAGTTGATAGGCTATTGATATTCTTGGCTCTAAATTCACAAAGGTTTTAGCGAAATCGCTTCTAGACTGATTCTCTGTTCCTATAATAGGTGCTTTTTCGTAAATCTGAAGGTTTTCATTAAATACTAACGGATTTCCGTTTTCGTAAAGGTTCACCTCCTCTTGTCCTAAACGGCTAAAAAGATTAAGTCGTAGACCGTAATTTACAGTCAATTTCTCAGTAAATTTTTGTTCCGCGGAAGCGTAAAAAGCATTCTGCCACGCATATTTTTTAGTAAACTGTTCTTTTATGATGCCCGCATTCTCATTAGAGGGTTCTATATAGCCGGGATTAAAACTGTAATAATTGCTCTGTACGCCATATTCTAGGTCAATCTTATCTGATAATTTGCTGTTTAGTTGGTACCTTAAGGAATAATCCCGAATCCCACTGTTGTAGTTAAAGCTTATAAAATCTAGGGTGAGTCCAAAATAATAATCAGATAATCCTAAAGAGAGTTTAGAATTGGTGTTTTCATTAAAGCGGTGTGTCCAATCTATTTTAGCGACCGAGCTGCCATAGGTATTTTTAAAACTATCGTTGATATTAAAGACATCCCGACCAAAATATCCTGAAAACTCCAATTCATTATTCTCGTCGAAAATATGGCTTAACTTGGTATTGATATCGTAAAAATAAGCAGAATTAGGGTTGTCAATCAACTTTAAAAAAAGATGTGCATAAGAACTTCTTCCCGCTACTAAAAATGAAGTTTTACCTTTATTAATAGGACCCTCAAAGAGTAGTTTGCTACTCACCAAACCAATACTACCATCAATATTTAATTGATCAAAATTACCTTTTCTTTGATTTATTTCTAACACCGAGGAAACTCGCCCGCCATACTTGGAGGGAATTCCTCCTTTATATAAGGTCAGGTCTTTTACGGCGCCTGGATGCATAATCGAGAAAATCCCGAAGAGGTGGGAATCGTTATAAATGCTTGCGCCATCTAACAAAACCAGGTTTTGATCTGCAGCGCCGCCCCTTACATGAAATCCTCCTGCGCCTTCGCTGCTGTTAGTGACTCCGGGTAAAAGCGTGATGGCTTTTATGATATCGGCTTCTCCTAAAACCGAGGGAATATTTGCAATGTCTTTAGTCGTGATTTTATTCACGCTCATTTGAGGTTTTTTTAGCTTTAGGCGGTCATTGGTTTTGGTGATGATCACTTCTTCTAGACTCTGGGATTCTGGCTCTAGCAGAATGTTTATGGAGAGGTCTTTATCAACTTTAATCTTTTGAGCGTATTCCTTAAAACCTAAATAACTAACTAAGAGTATGTAATCACCTTCTTTTAACTGAATAGAAAAGGCTCCGTCTAAATCGGTGACATCTCCTTTAGGTGTGTTTTCAATACTTACATTCGCACCTAAAACAGGAAAATTATCTTCAGTGTTTTTAACAACTCCAGAGACGCTATAGTTTTGAGAAAAGCCAACTTGAAAGAAAGTTAAGCTTAACAGAAGAAAAAAGTGTTTGCACATCTTTTGGAAATTTGGACAAATATAGGCTAATTTGATGAGTCTATTTAAGCATAAACAGCACATATTAAAGAGGCAAATTGCTACTATAGATCATAAATAAATGATAAATTTTTTAAGAAAATGACAGTTTATAAGAAGGTTTTTTGAAGAGATCTGGTTGGAAAGCAGGCGTTTTTACTGTCGATTTTCTTCTTAATTGATTAAAAAACAGTAGCTTATACCTGAGTTTAGTATTTAAGAAACTTTAACATTTCACTTGTTTGCTATATGAAACTTATCGTATATTTGCACCGCAAAATTAAAGGCGGTCATATGACTTATAAAAGTCCTTTAGAAAAAAGTTGATTTGAAGAAAAAAATCGCAAAAATATCAATGTTACCAGCAATTGGAGCAGTGATTTTTTTAAGTTTTTCGAATAAAGAAGAAGCTATTACTGCAAGTGTGAGTACTATGAATTTACCAGAGGCTTACACGGTAAAAATGAATGATGAAATTTTGGACGAGGTAGATGAAACTATTTTTTATCCCGTTCTAAAAAAGAGCTACCTAGGTTTTAAAGAAGCTGTTGGCTTTAAAGAATCTAGGGGTGATTACCAAATCATCAACCAATTTGGTTATTTGGGTAAATACCAGTTTGGGATTGGAACTCTCCACCTTATTGGTATTTATGACGCTAAAACCTTTTTAAACAATCCCGAACTTCAAGAAGCTGCCTTTTATGCCAATGCTTCGAGAAATAAATGGATTTTACGTAAAGATATTGCTAGGTCTGTAGGAAAGACTATGAATGGAGTCGAAATCACAGAATCTGGTATTTTGGCTGCAGCTCACTTAGCGGGTCCTGGAAGTGTAAAAAAATATTTAAGAAGTGGTGGGGTGCAAGGTTTTTCTGATGCTTTTGGAACCAGTATTAAATATTACCTTAACAAATTTAAAGGGTACGACACTTCTTTTGTAACTCCCAATAGGAAAGCAAAAGCTATAGTAAAAAGAAAATTATACGAAGGAGTGCTTTAAATTACTCTTTCTGAAAAATAAATATAGCCGGTTTTTTATGTAAATCCGGCTTTGTTTTTTTCCACTGGGCAATAGATTGCGTTTTAATATACTCTGTAGTTAAGGTCACATCACAACCAATACAAAGTAGGGTAGAGGGATGAAGGTTTTGTTTTAAATCTTCAAAAAATTTTTCATTTCTATAAGGAGTTTCAATAAATATCTGCGCCTGATTTTGTTCTAATGAAATTCTTTCTAATCGCTTAATTTCCTGTTTCTTTTCGTGCTTATCTATGGGTAGATAACCGTGAAAAGCAAAATTTTGTCCGTTTAAACCGCTACTCATCATAGTGAGTAAAATAGAAGACGGACCTACAAGCGGTACCACCTGGATTCCTTTTTCATGAGCGATTCTCACCACTTCGGCACCCGGATCTGCAATTCCAGGGCATCCTGCTTCGCTTAACAAACCCATATCATTTCCGTTAATACAAGCTTCTAAAAAAGTAGGGATTTCACTGGTTTCGGTATGTTTATTTAAAATCCAGAATTTGAGTTCGGGTTGGGGTTTATCTGGTGCGATTCTTTTAATGTATCGTCGCGCCGTTTTTTCGTTCTCTGCAACATAATAATTTAGCTCCTCGATTTTATTTTTTACTGATATCGGCATGGTTTCAGCATGGGCATTCTCCCCTAAGGGAGCTGGTAATAAATATAATTTTCCTTTGATAGTCGCTGTCATTTACTGAAAAATAAATTGGTTAATGTAGGAGTTGCCGTTTAAAGAAATAGATTTTTCATGACAAAAGAAGTTAAAGTCCCTTAAGAATACGAAAAAAATGTGGGCTAACTTATTTCTTTAGCAATTATAGAAGTGGCTTCATCTAGCATATCGTAGACATTTTTAAAGCCTTGATCTCCTCCGTAATAAGGATCTGGTACATCTACATTTTCTTTAGGAAATATTTTATTGAGAATGAGATTTACTTTTCGCTGATCTTCTTCAGTTCGAGCTAATTTAATCACATTTTCATAATTGGAATTATCCATCACATAAATGTAATCAAAGCGATCAAAATCTTCGGCAACAAATTGACGCCCTCTTTGTTCCGAAATATCCAATTCGTGCAAATTGGCAATAGCAACAGAGCGCTTATCTGGACTGTGATCTATATGATAACCTGAAGTTCCTGCAGAATCTACCTTTATATTTTCAGGATTCACTTTAGAAGCTAAAAGGCCTTCTGCAAGAGGAGACCTGCAAATATTACCAAGACAAACCATGAGTACGTTAGTTTTCATCTTAAAGCGTAAGTTTTTTGTCTAAGTCTTCTACAAATTTTTTGAATTGCTTGTCGGTGGTAGAGAGGTTGTTCACCGTTTTACAAGCGTGCAAAACCGTAGCGTGATCTCTTTTTCCTATTTGGGTGCCAATACTGGCTAAAGATGCTTTGGTTAATTTTTTGGCGAAGAACATCGCTAACTGTCTTGCTTGTACAATATGTCTTTTTCTTGTTTTTGACTGAAGTGTTTCTACGTCCATTTGGAAATAATCACTCACAACCTTTTGAATGTATTCTATAGAAACTTCTTTCTTGGTGTGTTTAACGTAATTTTGAACAATTTTCTTCGCCAGCTCAATGGTAATATTTTTTTTATTAAAAGAGGAATGAGCAATTAAAGAGATGATAGCACCTTCTAACTCCCTAATGTTGGTTTTAATATTGTTAGCTAAAAACTCTACAATATCTTCAGGCATTTCTACGCCATCGCGATACAGCTTATTTTTGATAATGGAAACGCGAGTTTCAAAATCTGGATGCTGTAATTCTGCCGAAAGTCCCCATTTAAATCGGGATAGTAAGCGTTGTTCAATATCTTGCATATCTACCGGAGCTTTGTCACTGGTTAAAATGACTTGTTTCCCGTTTTGGTGCAAGTGGTTGAAAATATGAAAAAATACATCTTGTGTTCCTGCTTTACCAGATAATAATTGAATATCATCTACAATAAGAACATCTATAATTTGATAGAAATGAATAAAATCATTTCTATTATTCTTCTTAACGGATTCTATATATTGTTGCGTAAATTTCTCTGCAGAAATATATAAAACAGTTTTCTCTGGATACTTATCTTTAACTTCTACGCCAATGGAGTGCGCTAAATGCGTTTTTCCTAATCCAACACCTCCAAAGACCAATAAAGGGTTAAAAGACGTTCCTCCTGGCTTATTTGAAACTGCCATCCCCGCATTTCTTGCCAATCGGTTAGAATCACCTTCTAAAAAATTATCGAAGCTATAATTGGGGTTGAGTTGAGAATCAATTTTTACATTTCGGATTCCTGGAATTATAAAAGGATTTTTTAATTCTGGACTTTTATTTCTTAACGGACTATCGATATCTTGTGAAGAAATTCTAGTTCGCTGGGAGCTTGGTATTTTTTCTGTAAAAGGTTGTTTGTTGCCGTAGGTATTTTCCATTCTAATCACATAAACCAATTTGGCGTTATCGCCAAGCTCTCTAGTAAGAGAAACTTTTAAAAGTTTAACGTAATGTTCTTCTAACCATTCATAAAAGAATTTAGAAGGTACTTGGATACTCAATGCGTTATCAGTAAGCTTTACCGCTTTGATAGGTTCAAACCACGTTTTGTAGGCTTGAGGAGTAATATTATCTTGAATAAATGAAAGACATTTTACCCAAACTGATTGCGCAGTTTCACCCATGTTAAAAATATGTTTTTATAAATTAATAATCTAAAATAATGAAAATGAATGTTTCTTTAATAAGTTTTAAAGACCTTCATTTTGGAGCAACAAATATGTGAACAAAAAAGCTAATAAAAAATAAAATTTCGCTTGAATTTTCGGTATTTTATTCTCATACTTAAATTCTTTTTAAACTTACAAAAACTAATTGACTTAATTCGAAAAATAACATGAAAAGGCATTCCACAAATATACGAGTACGATACGCAGAAACCGATCAAATGGGAGTAGTTCATCACGGTAATTATGCCCAATACCTAGAGTTAGCAAGGTGTGACTGGTTAGAGCAGTTTGGAACTTCTTATAAGTCAATGGAAGAGAGCGGGGTAATGCTTCCAGTTTATGAAATGAATTTTAAATTTAAACGCCCGGCAAAATTTGATGATATTTTAAGGGTAGAAACAATCTTAATAAAGATACCTGATGTGAAGATTGAGTTCAACTATAAAATTTACAATCAGGAAGAAAAATTGTTAGCAACTGCCTATACGGTTTTGGTGTTTGTAGATATCAATTCTAGAAAACCCATGAGGTGTCCAGATTATATTTTAGAAAAACTTAATCTTTAAAAATTATTCGACTTCTTTGATTTTAATTCCGTAAATGCTGTCAAATTTTTCAAAAATGGATTCGGCTTCTTTTTCTCTAATTAAAAGATAAATTTTACAATCGAGTTCTAAAACCTGATTTTTTACGTGTAGGTTCTTTTCTTTGATTACTCGCATGACTTTATTCATATTTGGATAATCAAAAGAGATCTCATATTCTACGTCGATGGTTTTGGTTAGAATCTTTGAAGCTTCCAAAGCCATTTGCGCCGTAGTTTTGTAGGCAGTGATTAATCCGCCTACGCCAAGCTTAGTTCCGCCAAAATAACGCACCACAACGATGAGAATATTGGTCACCTCAAAAGATTGCAGCTGACCGTAAATAGGCATTCCGGCAGAGTTAGAAGGCTCGCCATCGTCATTGGCCCTGTAATGCTCATAATTCTTACCTAATTGCCAAGCGTAGCACCAATGTCTCGCTTGGTGGTGTTTCGTCTTTAAATCTTCTATATGAGCTTTTACTTCGTCTTCGGTTTTAACGGGGAAAGCGTAGCCAAAGAATTTACTTCCTTTATCCTTAAATAAAACTTCTTCGCCGGCTTGATGAATGGTTTTGTAAATGTCTTTTTCCAAATCTATTGCGTTGTTAATGCCACTAAAATAAGACTAACCACCGCCAACGCAATACCAATCCAGTTTTTTCTTAATATTTTTTCTTTAAACAAGACAATTCCCAAGAGGGTAGAAAGCATGACAATGGCGACATTGTTGATTAAAAAAACCGTAGCGCTGTCCAAATCTCCTCGCAACGCCTGAATAAAGAAATAAACAGAATAATAATTAGGAATTCCTAAAGCAATTCCGCCAAGGAGCTCTTTGTAAGTAAATTTTATTTTTTTTACAAGCAATAAATAGAGGCTTACTACAATCCCAATAATGGAAGCAAAAACAAATAAGGTCATAGAGAAAAGCGCGACATCGTCTTTGGCAACATAATTTTGTTCTAAAAATTTGATTCCTGTTTCTATGATTCCGCTTCCAAAAAAGACGAGTACAGGAAAAATGATAGATCCTTTTTGTAGAGAAATCCCTTTTTTATCCTTTACGGAAGCCAAATAAACCGCAATCAACGCCAAAACAATAGCTATAATTTTTAAAGCACTCGCCGATTCATTATAATAAAAAATAACAAAAACGATGGGAATCGATAGACTCATTTTACTGGCGACAGATACGGCCGAAAGTCCGTTGATTTTTGTCGTTAACGCCATCAAATTAAACACGGTGATAAAAAGAACTCCTAAAACCAATGCGCCCCAAAACCAACTGGCAGAAGTAATGGTTTCCACATTAAAACTCTTAGAATGTCCCAAATATCCAGCGACCACCGCGGTTAAGTAGTTGACAACTATGGCGTAAGGAACTCGAATATTAAACTTATCTAGCAGTTTAAAAACCACATAAATAAGGCTGGAAGATAAAATACTTAGTAAGAGATAAATCAAAATAAATGCTGATTAGTGGTGAACAAACTGGTCATATCTTCGGTGGCTGGATTGATGTTCCAAACCTTTATTCCCAATCTTTTTGCCGCATCAGTATTTTCTTGGGTGTCGTCTATAAATAAAACTTCTTCGGGTTTGAGGTGGTGTTTTTTTAAAACAAATTCATAGATGTTCCCATTGGGTTTGCGCAAATTTATTTCGTGCGAAAGGTAAAACGCATCAAAGCAGTTTTTAAATTCTTCATAAAAATCAACATTTTCTTTGACCCAAGAAATGTGTAAATCATTGGTGTTGCTCAATAAAATCAATTGAAAATCTCCTTTTTCTTTTAATTTCTTTAGAAATGCCAAGCGATGTTGCGGAAAGTCTAATAAAATGTCGTTCCAAGCTTTTGTTATCGCTTCCGCGGAAGCGTTTTGCACCTTGTTTTCATAATACGAAATAAACGAGTTGGAGTTGATATTCCCTACTGCGTAGCTTTGGTTATGCAAAATCATTTCTGCATCAAAATCCTCTAAGCCAAACTCGACTAATTTCTTCGCTGTCGCGGATTTATCTAGGTTGATAAACACATCGCCAAAATCAAAAAGCAAGGTTTTTATTTTCTTGGCAGAAGGAATTTCTAAGGCTTCTGAAGAAGCGCTTAAAGCTGAAGTTTTTTCTTTATTTGGGTTCATAATAGCGGACTAAATTATCTTGAAGCTTTATTTCTTTTGTCATATTTCCTTTTAATACTGGGGCTGAAATTCCTTCTTTCCATTCAGCTTCGTTTTGTGTGATGCGAGCTTCATCCCAATAACCAAGCGCAATAAAAGCTTCTAAAGTTTTTCCTCCACCTTCTACAATCACACTCTGTACGCCCAGTTTATATAAATAATCACACAGCTGTGGAATAATATTCTGACTAAAATCTAAGGTCTTAAACTCTATATTCTCTGAGTCTCCTGCTTCTTTTTCAGTAAGGAAAATAGTTCTCACCTCTGCATTGTACAGCTTGCTATCTTTGGGAATGCTTAAGTTTTTATCGATAACCAGTCGTAAAGGCGATTTTCCTTTCCAAAGTCGGGTGTTGAGTTGGGGATTATCTTTCAGCGCAGTTTGCGTGCCTATCAAAATCGCTTGCTCTTCACTACGCCATTTATGTACCAATTGCTTGTTGTAGCGATTGCTAATCCAAACTGGTTCGCGAAGGTTTTGCGTTTTTGGAGCCATAAATCCATTTTTGGTTTGGGCCCATTTTAAAATAAGATAAGGATGTTTTTTTTGATGAAAAGTAAAAAAACGTTTGTTGAGCTCTTGGCATTCGTTTTCTAACACGCCAACCACCACATCGCAACCTGCTTGTATTAGTTTCTGAATTCCTTTTCCTGCGACTTTAGCAAAGGGATCTATAGTGCCAATAACCACTTTTTTAATGCCATTGGCGATGATGAGATCACTACAAGGTGCAGTTTTTCCAAAGTGACTGCAAGGCTCTAAGCTTACATAAATCGTTGCCTTTTTAAGTAGGGATGCATCTTTCACCTGATGAATCGCACGAACTTCGGCGTGTGCTTCACCGGCTTTTTGGTGCCAACCTTCTCCAATAATGCGGTCTTTATAAACGATTACGCTGCCCACCAGTGGATTTGGATAGGTAGTTCCCAGTCCATTTTTAGCCAGTTGAATGCAGCGTTTTATATATTTTTCGTGTATTTTCACACTTCAAAAATAGCATGAAAAATTTAGAATGGAACACCTAAAAATAAGACCTATTCAAAAAGCAGACAATCCTTTTGTGGCAGAGATGATTAGGGCGGTGCTCATCGAAAATAATGCCCCCAAAACGGGAACCGCTTACGAAGATGAAAATCTAGATGCTTTATATGAATTTTACCAAGAAGAAAGCTCGGCTTATTTTGTGTTGACTGATGGGGTAAAAATTTATGGCGGTGCAGGAATCGCTTCTTTGGAGGGAAGTAGCGTGATTTGCGAATTGCAAAAGATGTATTTTTTACAGGAAGTACGAGGAAAAGGTTTAGGAATGCAAATGATGAGGAAATGTTTAGATTTTGCTCAAGCTGCAAATTATAAAAAGTGTTATCTAGAAACATTGCCTTCTATGCTTGCGGCGCAAAAACTCTATCAGAAATCCGGGTTTGTTTATTTGGAAGAGCGTTTGGGCAATACAGGACATTTTAGTTGTACCACTTGGATGTTAAACGAATTTTAGAATGACTTTACAAGAACTAAAATTAAATTTCTTTACGGAATTAAATGAGCAGTATCCTGCGACAGAAATAGAGAGCTTTTTCTTTTGGCTTACCCAAAGTGAATTGAATATTTCTCGCTTAGAAATGGCTTTAGATCCTCAAAAAGAAGTCCATACACAGCAAATGGAACGTTTTAGAATAGCTACAAGTCGGTTAAAAAACTACGAACCCATTCAGTATATTGTGGGAGAAACCGAGTTTTATGGATGTTTAATAAAAGTGAATCCTTCCGTATTAATTCCGCGTCCAGAAACCGAAGAGTTGGTAGCTTGGATGGTGGAAGATTTGAAAGATAAGAAAGAAGCCTTCAGGATTTTAGATATAGGAACAGGGAGTGGTTGCATTCCTATCAGCTTGGCAAAATCACTTCCGCAAGCAGAAATAAGTGCTATAGATATTTCCGCGGAAGCGATTAAAACCGCCAAAGAAAACGCCAACCTCAATAAGGTGGAGGTCGAATTCTTACAGCAAGACATTTTAAAAACAGAAAAATTAGATGCCAAATTTGAGGTGATCGTTTCCAATCCGCCTTACGTGCGAGAACTGGAAAAGAAAATGATGCAAGAAAATGTGTTAAAGCACGAACCCAATCTAGCCTTATTTGTTTCAGATGAAAATCCCTTAATTTTCTATAGAAAAATAGCCCAATTGGCTTATAAAGCTTTGTCAGAAAAAGGAGTATTGTATTTTGAAATTAACGAATACCTCGCTAAAGAAACAGAAGAATTATTAAATGAAATAGGTTTCTCTTTTATCGAAATAAAAAATGATATTTTTGACAAATCAAGAATGATCAAAGCTATTTTATAACCCCAAAAAGTTAAATTAAGTATGAGTACAACAAAGCATTCCGATTCAAAAAATGATATCAATAGTATCGCTGTTTTCTGCGGAAGCGGTGATAGCAACGATGAATATATTTACAATCAGGCTTATGAAATGGGGCGTGCCTTAGCCAATAAAAATATTGATGTAGTGTTTGGCGGAAGCAAACTCGGTTTAATGGGGCAAGTGGCAAATGGTGCTTTGGACAACGACGGACTCGTTTACGGCGTTATTCCGGAGTTTTTAAAAACCAAAGAAATTGTACATCGCGATTTAACCGAATTGATTACAACGCAAGATATGCACGAGCGTAAGCTGAAAATGCATGAGATGAGTGATGGTTTTATCATGCTTCCGGGAGGATTTGGAACCTTAGAAGAGTTTTTTGAAATTGTCACTTGGGGACAATTGGGATTGCATAAAAAACCCATCGGCATTCTAAATACTGAAGGTTACTACAACGATTTATTGATGATGTTTAACAACATGGTCACTAAAGGTTTATTGAAAAAAGAAAATTTAGATTTGATAGTGGTTTCAGATGCGGTGGAAGTGCTCTTAGATAAAATGGAAAAATATGAATCTACCCATGAGGCGAAATGGATGAATGAAGAAGATCAAACTTAAGATAACCCTCACTTAAACCTTTACTTGAATAGCTTTTAATTTCCTTGATATGAAGACGGCAGAACAGCAAATAAACGAACTAAGATTAGCATTACACCAGCATAATTATAATTATTATACGCTGGATAAGCCAGAAATAAGAGATTATGAGTTTGATCAAATGCTGGAGAAACTTCAAGAATTAGAAGCCGCGCACCCCGAATTCAAGAATGAAAATTCGCCTACCCAACGCGTTGGCGGAACGGTAACGAAGAATTTTCCTACTGTCGTTCACGAAAATAGAATGTATTCGCTGGCTAATTCTTATTCTAAAGAAGATTTAGAGGATTGGGAAAAGCGTATTGAGAAATTGAGTGATGGAGAAGTAGAATATACCTGCGAATTGAAATACGATGGTGCTTCCATAAGTTTAACCTACGAAGACGGAAAATTATTGAGAGCTGTAACCCGAGGAGACGGTACGCAAGGCGATGAAGTCACCAATAATATAAAAACCATTCGATCTGTACCTTTACAATTAAAGGGGGATTATCCTCAAAAATTTGAGATTAGGGGAGAGGTTGTTTTGCCTTACGAAGGTTTTGCGCAGCTCAATGCAGAACGCGTAGAAAACGGAGAAGAACCTTATGCGAATCCTCGCAATACGGCTTCGGGGAGCTTAAAGCTACAAGACAGCAGTGAGACGGCTAAGCGACCCTTAGAGTGTTTGTTATACAGTGTGATTGGTGAAAATCTACCTTTTAAAACTCAGTTTGAAGGTTTGCAAAAAGCAAGAGAATGGGGATTTAGAGTGCCCAAAGAGGCGCAATTGGCTTCTCAAATGGAAGAAGTGGAAGCTTTTTTAAACTATTGGGATGCGCATAGGCACGATTTGCCTTATGAAACCGATGGCGTGGTGATTAAAGTAAATAACCTGCGTCAGCAAGAAGAATTGGGATTTACTGCCAAAGCGCCACGTTGGGCGATGGCGTACAAGTTTAAATCTGAACAAGAAGAAACGATTTTAGAAAGTATTACCTACCAAGTAGGAAGAACTGGCGCCATTACGCCAGTGGCGAATTTAAAGCCAGTTCAGTTAGCGGGAACTACTGTAAAACGAGCTTCGTTACATAATGCAGATCAAATTGAAAAACTAGACATTCGCGTTGGCGATGCCGTTTACGTAGAAAAAGGTGGCGAGATCATTCCCAAGATTGTGGGCGTAGATTTTACTCAGCGCGATCCAGCTTCAGAACCTACAAAATACGCTACCAAGTGTCCAGAATGTGAAACCGAATTGGTGCGGCAAGAAGGAGAAGCACAGCATTACTGCCCCAATGCGACGGGTTGCCCCACGCAGATTGTAGGTAGGATTCAGCATTTCATTTCGCGTAAAGCGATGGATATTGAAGGTCTTGGCGGTGAAACCGTGGCTTTGCTTGTCAAAGAAGGACTCATTGAAAATTACGCCGATCTTTACGAGTTGAAGAGAGAAGAAGTACTTCCGCTGGAACGGATGGCAGAGAAGTCGGCAGATAATCTCATTAGCGGAATAGAGGCTTCTAAAAGCATTCCGTTTGAGCGGGTTTTATTCGCTTTGGGAATTCGATATGTGGGAGAAACGGTGGCTAAAAAATTGGCTAAATATTTTAAAAGTATTGATGCCTTAGCGGAAGCTTCACAGGAAATCTTGATTAATGTTGAAGAAATAGGAGAGAAAATCGCCGAGAGTGTGGTTCACTTTTTTGAAGTGGAAGAAAACAGAGCCACCGTCAACCGACTCAAAAACTACGGACTTCAATTGGCGATTTCTGAAGAAGACTTGGAAGGTCTCACTGATAAGCTACAAGGAAATACCTTTGTCATTTCGGGAGTGTTTGGAAAAGTTTCTCGAAAGGAACTTAAGAAATTAATAGAAGATAACGGAGGTAAAGTGACTGGTTCTATTTCGGCAAAAACAAATTATTTGGTAGCTGGAGAAAGTATGGGACCCAGTAAGCTCGCTAAAGCGGAAAAAGTAGGGACGAAGATTATCTCTGAAGATGAGTTTTTGGAGATGGTAGAGTTTAGTGGGGGAGAATAACCACCCCCGTTTCCACAAGCGGAAACTTCCCACTCCTTCAAAATAAGGAGGGGAGCTTTTGATCTAGTGTTGAAGAGTGATTTTCAATTCGTTTCTATCTTTTTTAAACAGGAGCTTTATTAATTTTAAAAGTTCCTTCTCTTATTTAAAGGAAGAGCCTGTGCTGAGCGCCAGCCCGAAAGAATTCATTCTGGCGAGAACACGAAGTATGGCATTGCAAAGCAATGACGGAAGGGTAAAATCCTCAAAAAACTACTTCCTACGGAGTACCTTTAGAAAAATCTGGATTAAACATTTCAAGTTTTAATGGAAAATTACTGCTTAGAAATTCTACGGCATTATTGGCATTATCTTCATTTTTCAGAATAAGGATACAATCTCTTTGAGTGTGGTTTTCGCTTAAAATGTTTATTTCAAATGCATTAAATGAGGAGGTCATGTCTGGATTAGCAACATTAAACCAAGCGTATTTTTGAGATTTTTTAAATTTTAAAATGGCTAGTTTGGGTCGGTTGACGAGACTAATCTTCGACTTGAAAATTAGCTTAGTATAGAAAAAAGAAGCTTTATATAGCTTGGCATTCTTTTTATAAAAACCTCTTTTTAAAAAAGCGATAGCTACCAAGATGCCATATAGTAAAAGATTTATCAGTAAAAATAAAAAAATCACAAAGTGCATTAATGGTATGAGAGAGCATAATGTTATAAAGGTAATAATTAGAGGGAATCCAATTCCGAGTAGTATAACTAACTTTTGATGGGTGTTAAACCGGTGTTCTAGTATAATTCTATCCAAATGTGAAGTATTAAAAGTTTAAGAATAATTTGAGTTGTAAAAATAATAGTTACGTTTTTGACAAGTGAAATAGTTTCTTCTTCTTTAAAATGAAAGTTTTATAATTCTACACCAAGATACTCGCGCCTTTTCCATTGACTTTATTGGCATGGTCCAGATAGAAATCGATACGGCCTAGCATAATTCCTGCCCAACCTACTTGATTAACGAGTACTTCTTTTCCTTCAGCGTTTTTAGTGACGGTGGGTTTTTCTAAAAAGGTGTGAGAATGTCCGCCAATAATTAAATCGATGTTTTTGGTTTGAGAAGCTAATTTTAAATCGTCTATTTTATCACTTTCATAGCTATAACCTAAATGAGAAAGACAGATCACTAAATCACATTTTTCAGTTTCTTTGAGCTTTTTCACGATGTCTTGAGAAATGTTTACGGGATCGTGATAGACGGTTTCTTTATACATTTTCTTGCTCACTAAGCCCTGTAGCTGTATTCCTACTCCAAATACTCCAATTTTCACTCCGCCTTTATGAAAAACCTGGTACGGTTTTATTTGTCCGTCGAGAACGGTATTCGAAAAATCATAGTTGGCATTCAATAAGTTGAATTTTGCATTTGGTAATTGTGCGTGTAAGCCACCAATCCCATTGTCAAAATCGTGATTCCCTATGGTTGCAGCATCATAACCCAGTTTGCTCATCAGTTTAAACTCCAATTCGCCACCATAAAAGTTGAAATAGGGCGTTCCTTGAAAAATGTCTCCCGCATCCAAAACTAAGGCATTGGGATTCTCTTTTTTAATGTTTTTAATCAGCGTATAGCGTTTGGCTACGCCTCCTTGCCCAGGGTAGCTGTCATCACTGGTAGGAAAAGGATCAATATGACTGTGTACATCATTGGTATGTAAAATGGTGATGTGTTTCGCTTCCGCGGAAGCAAAAGAACTGCTGAGTAAAGCGGTGCCACCTATTCCTGTAAAAATTCCTGCTGCGGCTGTTTTCTGTATAAAATCTCTTCTTTTCATGGCTTATTGTTTTATAAAACGCTCATCGCGAACAGGATTAATGGTATCGTGTTTTTTAAAATAATCGATAAAAACATTACGTAGTTTATAGTCTAGGTAAGTTTCACTCTCGCGTATGGCAAAAAAGTTCATATGGTCGCCTCCATCCATCAGGTAGTCGTTGGTGACGATAAAATAAGATTTGTTGAGATCTACTTTTTTTCCTTGTATACGTCCGGTTTTTATTTGATTGTCTTCAGTTAAAGTTAACTGCATTCCGGCGACAGGGTGCGCCACCTCACTTTTAGAAAGGTATTCAAACATTTTTAAAACCTGTGTTCCTTTTAATTCGATTACGACCGCTTCATTTTCGAATGGCATAATGTTATAAGCAGTTTTGGTGGTGATATCGCCGCGGTTGATGCTAGACCTAATTCCGCCGTGGTTGAGTAAAACCGCATCTATATTTTTTCCTGTACGTTGATGAAACACGGGGTTAGTGATTTCTAAAAGCGCATCGGCCATCATATTTCCTATAGCGGTATTGTATTCTCCATTAAATTTAGAAAGTGTGTTGGGCGTGTAAGACAAGACTTTATTCATTTCATCTTTAATGCGGTCTTTATAGGGAGCGACAAAAGTCTTGATTTCTTCATCTTCGGTCAGGGACTTTTCTATAGAAAGCTGTTTTCCTTCAATTTTAGAAACTGCTAAAGGTACTTTCGTATTTTTATTTTGGTATTTACATCCCGAAAAGGAGAAGATCACAATTCCGTAAAGGATAAAAAGAATATTTCTCATTGAATCATTTTTTTGCAAAGGTAAAGATAGCATTTTAAGCTAAATTGGATGAAGACTAATTTTTGTATTTTTTTACTTAAAAATGTAACATTTGCCTGAAAGAGGAGTCTTATTAAAAAACCATACTACATGAAAAAAATGATTTATACTGCGGCTTTAGCTTTTGCGCTATTCTCGTGTAAGAGTACCGCAGTAAAAACAGCAGAAAACGACACTATTGTAACCAATATCGATTTGGTAGATATACAAGACGATAAGGTGATGGTGAGCGTTGATCCTGGGAAAATTGATAAGGAAACGATTGTGTTTTACATTCCGAAAACAGTTCCAGGAACCTATTCTGCCGATAACTACGGAAAATTTATCGAGAATTTAAAAGCTTACAACTATAAAGGAGAAAATTTGAGCGTTACCAAATTGGACGAAAATTCTTGGCAGATTGCAGATGCGACCCAATTGGATAAAGTTACCTATTGGGTAAACGATTCTTTTGACGTTGAAGGTGAAGAAGGTGTGTTTTCTCCAGCAGGAACCAATATCGCTGCCAACGAAAATTTTATGCTGAATCTTCACGCATTCGTAGGTTACTTTGATGGATTAACAGAAACGCCTTATCAATTATTGGTAAAAAGACCTAATGCTCTTGTAGCAGGAACTTCTTTGAAATCTAGCTTAGTTTCAAAGCCTGAAGGCGACGCAACGATAGACGAATATGCAGCGAGTCGTTATTTTGAAATCACTGATAATCCTATTATGTATTCGGCCTCAGAGAGTGTAGATTTTCAACTAGGAGATATGAAGGTGATTCTAGATGTGTATTCTCCTAATGGAGTACATACGGCAGAATCGATTAAGCCTAATATGTCTAAAATATTAGAAGCTCAAAAGAGATTCTTAGGAGATATTGACAATACCGATATGTATGCTATTTTATTGTATTTGGCAGACATGCAAAAAACCGATGCTAAAGGTTTTGGAGCTTTAGAACACCACACATCAACCTCTGTAGTTTTGCCAGAAACGATGCCGTTAGAGGCTTTAAATGAGTCGATGAAAGATGTGGTTTCTCATGAGTTCTTCCATATTATTACTCCGTTAAGCGTACATTCAGACGAGGTTCACTATTTTGATTACAACAATCCAAAAATGTCTAAACATTTATGGATGTATGAAGGAGTGACCGAGTACTTTGCAAATTTATTTCAAGTAAATCAAGGTTTAATTAAAGATGTTGCGTTTTACGAAAGAATGGCAGAGAAAATAGCTTCTTCTAGAAGTTTTGATGATACGATGCCCTTTACGGAATTGAGCGAGAATATCTTGGATGATAAATATGAGCCTAGTTACTACAACGTATATCAAAAAGGAGCTTTAATAGGAATGACATTAGACATTCGTTTAAGAGAGTTAAGCGAAGGAAAAATGGGGATTTTAGACTTAATGAAGAAATTAAGTGCTAAATACGGAAAAGACAATCCTTTTAAAGATGATGAATTATTTGATGATATCGTAGCCTTAAGTTACCCAGAAGTAAGTACCTTCTTAACGACATATGTGAGCGGAACAACTCCTATTCCTTATCAAGATTTCTTTGCTAAAGTAGGCGTAGAAAAAACAGAGCAAGAAGTGAAGTCGGGGTATTTCTTAAATGGACAAGTACCGTTTATTGATGGAAGTGCAGAGACTAAAGCTATTTTTGTTCGTAAGGGAATCGCCCTTAATTCTTTCTTAAAAGAAATGAAGTTAGAAGGAGGTGACATCATTAAGTCGATTAATGGAACCGAATATA
The DNA here is from genome assembly GCF_031085155.1 of Mesonia profundi. Taxonomy (GTDB): domain Bacteria; phylum Bacteroidota; class Bacteroidia; order Flavobacteriales; family Flavobacteriaceae; genus Mesonia; species Mesonia profundi. Next base: position 38,676 of record NZ_JAVHUL010000004.1, read on the forward strand.
CGATTGATAATGCTTATGCATTAATTATGACTTCTCAAGGTTGGAAAGAAGGAGATGAGCTTGAGATGATTATTGATAGAGATGGAAAAGAAATGACCTTAAAAGGAAAAGTTTCCCCGGCCACTTTAATGAAAACGAGTTACAAACCTTTAGATTTGCCAGCAACAGATGCACGTGTGCAATTGCGTGAAGCTTGGTTAAGAGGTTAATATATATCATTTTCGATAAAGAACCAAGACCCGCCCGTACCGAAGTGGTACGTTCGGGCGGGCGCTGTTAGAATCAAGAATCAAGACTAGATTCTAGCTAATTGTTAAGCAACATTTTTTCTAAATTGAGATTAGCGTTTCATTCTAGATAAATCATTTTAAAAAAGTAATTTATCTTTTAAGATTTCATACAATCAAAGAACTCATCAAGTTTAAAGTATTTTAAACGGATATTGATCAATGTAAATCTATAGATTTAAGACAAAAGCGGTAGAAATACCGCTTTTTTTTACCACAAATTTGAGCAAACAAAGAATAAACTTACCTTTACAAAATCAGTTACTTTGAATAAAATGATAAGAAAAAACACCCTTAAGAAGATAATATAATGGTTAAGGGAATTAAAAAGCTAAGCATAGAAAAAGCTATGGAAAAGCGGTTTTCGACTCGAAAAAAGCAGGATTTACACCGCCTAAAACGCGTAGGTCTTATCGTTGATGCCGATGCTGCTGAGGTAGAAAAGCTTCAATCGAAATTGTTATCGGTTTTTTCTTTGTCAAAGAATCAGTTGAGTAGCCTTATTTTTAAAGAAAATAAAGAGCAAGAAAAGGAGCAGGAAATCTATTTTTCTGAAAAAGATTTTACCTGGAGAGGAAGGCTAAAGAAAGAAAGCAAGTTAAATGAATTCCTCGCACAAGATTTTGATTTACTGATAAATTATTTTTCAGAAGATAAATTAGTTTTACATTGGGTTTCAGCTTCCGCGGAAGCGAAATTAAAAGTAGGCTTAGCAAACGAAGAAAAAAGATTAAATGACATAGAGATTGTGGTGAAAGAAGAAGAAATTGAACTATTTATGTCAGAATTAAAAAAATACGTCAATATAATTACGGACTCATGGAAAAATTTGTAGGAACAGGAGTGGCACTCATCACTCCGTTTAAGGAAGATCAATCTGTAGATGTAGAAGCATTGAAGAAGTTGGTGAAGTTTCAAATTAACAATAGCATAGATTATATTGTGGTATTGGGAACAACCGCCGAAAGTGCTACGCTTAGCGCGGAAGAAAAAACCTTGGTGAAACAAACGATTGTAGAAGCCAATAATGGCGAATTACCGTTAGTTTTAGGAGTAGGAGGGAACCATACCGCAGGATTGGTGCAACAGTTAAAAGAAGAGAATTTAGAAGGTTTTGATGCCATTTTATCGGTTTCTCCATTTTATAATAAACCTACGCAAGAAGGAATTTATCAGCACTTTAAGCAAGTAGCAGAAAATTCTCCTTTACCTATCATATTATACAATGTTCCAGGAAGAACGGGAAGCAATATGTTGCCCTACACGGTAGCGAGATTGGCCAGCGATTTTGAAAATATTATTGCGATAAAAGAAGCTGCTGGAGATTTGGTACAGGCGATGGAAATGATTCAGCAATGTCCTAAAGATTTCTTGGTGATTTCTGGAGATGATATGATTACGCTTCCTATGGTTTTAGCGGGTGGAGCAGGAGTAATTTCGGTAATCGCCGAAGGTTTCCCCGAAGAGTTTTCCAATATGGTCGCTCTAGGTTTAGATAGAAAGGTAGATGAAGCCTATGAGATTCACTACCAAATGGCTGCCGCGATTGATATGATTTTTGAAGAAGGCAATCCTGCTGGGATTAAATCGGTGTTTAAAAAGCTAGGTTTAGCGACAGATGAGGTAAGACTTCCGTTGGTGAAAGCTTCAGAAAATTTGCAGTTGAGGTTAGCCGAATTTATAGATAACAAATAATAATTAGTGCAAAACAATATTTCTAACGCATTAGAGTTTTTTAAATACGTTAGAAAGCAGTACTTTTGCAAGATGTTTTATAGACTTATGAGAAAAATAACACTCCTTTTACTTTTAGTTGCCAGCTTTTATTCTTGTGGAGAATACCAAAAAGTTTTAAAGAACGATGATGTTAAAGCAAAGTATGATATGGCTACAAAGCTGTATGATGAGGGTATAGAGCAAGATAAGAAAAGTAAAGTAAAAAAATCTCTTCGGTTAATAGAGCAAATTTTACCTCAATATAGAGGAAAGCCTCAAGGGGAGAAAATTTCTTACATTCACGCTAATTCCTATTATTTTATGGAGGCGTATTTTGATTCAGGATATCAATTTGAGCGTTTCACCAAATCTTATCCTAAAAGTGACAAGGTAGAAGAGGCTTATTTTAAAAGTGCCAAAAGTTATTACCATGTGTCTCCAAGATTCAGTAAAGATCAACAAGAGACTTATAAGGCAATAGATAAATTTCAAGATTACATCACTCGATTTCCTGATGGAGAAAATATAGGGAACGCTAATGAGCTGTCTTCAGCTTTAAGAGAGAAGCTAGAGAAAAAATCTTACGAAATATCAAAACAATACCACCATACTGAGGATTATAAATCGGCAATAGCATCCTTTGATAATTTTATTGAAGCTAATCCAGGTTCTATTTATAGAGAAAAAGCATATTTCTACAAGATGGATTCTGCTTATTTATTGGCGATCAACAGTTACAAATACTTGGTGAAAGAGCGTTTGCTAACCGCAAAAGAATACCACGAAAGTTACAAAAAATATTTCCCAGAAGGAGAGTTAGCAGAAGAAGCTAATATCATCCTTTTGGATATTAATGAGAGATTAGAAAACTATAACAGTTAATACTTTAACAATGGATATAAAAAATGTAAATGCACCGGTAAGTACAACTACTATCGATAAGAATTTAGTAGATGCACCTACAGATAATATCTATGAGGCCATCGCAATTATTTCTAAAAGAGCCACTCAAATCAATAGTGAGATTAAGAAAGAGCTTTTAGAGAAATTAGATGAATTTGCTACGTATAACGATAGCTTAGATGAAATTTTTGAAAACAAAGAGCAAATTGAAGTTTCTAAGTTTTACGAAAGATTACCTAAGCCGCATTCTTTAGCCGTACAAGAATGGTTAGATGACAAGATTTATTACAGAGATACCAAGAGCGATAACGCATAATTTATGATCTCTTTAAACGACAAAAAGGTACTCATAGGAGTCACTGCAGGAATTGCAGCCTATAAAATCGCTTTTTTAGTTCGTTTATTTATTAAAGAAGGAGCAAAGGTTAAAGTGGTGATGACGCCCAAAGCTAAGGAGTTTGTGACCCCTTTAACCTTATCTACGCTCTCTAAAAATGAAGTGGTGGTTTCCTTTACGGAAAAAGATTCTGATGTTTGGAACAACCACGTCGATTTGGGCTTATGGGCAGATTTTATGCTCATTGCACCCGCCACAGCCAATACGCTTTCAAAAATGGCCAGTGGGCAAAGCAATAATTTTTTACTAGCTACTTACCTTTCGGCTAAATGTCCTGTATATATCGCTCCAGCAATGGATCTCGATATGTACCAGCATCCTTCTACCAAAAACTCTTTAGAAAAGCTAAATTCATTTGGCAATAAAATAGTTCCTGTAGGCACTGGGGAACTCGCCAGCGGATTAAGCGGAGAAGGAAGAATGGCAGAGCCCGAGGAAATTATCAATTTTATCAAGAAAGACATTAGCAGTCAATTGCCGTTAAACGGAAAAAAAATATTGATTACGGCAGGCCCCACATACGAAGCTATAGATCCGGTGCGTTTTATAGGAAACCATTCTAGCGGAAAAATGGGATATGCTTTAGCAGAAGAAGCCGCAAAACTGGGAGCAGAAGTGACTTTGATTAGCGGACCTAGTGTGCTTCAGCTACATGACGCTAGTATAAAAAGAGTAGATGTAGTTTCCGCAAAGGAAATGTACGAAGCGGTTCATGCCATTTATGAAAAAATAGATGTAGCGATTGCGGCGGCGGCAGTTTCAGATTATAGACCGGTTACCCAAGCCACTCAAAAAATAAAAAAATCTGATCCCACGTTAACGCTGGAATTGGAAAAAACCCAAGATATTCTGTTTACTATGGGGCAAAAGAAAAAGCATCAGTTTTTAATTGGCTTTGCCTTAGAAACCCAAAATGAAGTAGAAAACGCTCAAAAGAAGTTAGAAAAAAAGAATTTAGACTTTATTGTTTTAAATTCGTTGCAAGATAAAGGCGCTGGTTTTCAAAAAGAGACCAATAAAGTTAGAATTATTGATGCAGATCATGTAAAGTCTTACGAGTTAAAATCGAAGCAAAAAGTAGCCAAAGATATCCTTAATGAATTAGTGGATCGATTAGTATGAAAAACCTCTTAGTATATTCTTTATTTATATTGTTTTCTTGTGGCTTAAGTGCGCAAGAACTTAATTGTACCGTCACTGTAAATGCAGAGCAGACCGGTAAAACACAGCTTTCTGTATTTAAAACTTTAGAAACTTCGGTGAAAGAGTTTATGAATCAAAGTTGGACAGAATTAGACCTAGAAGATGATGAAAGAATACAGTGTAATATCTTTATTACGATAAAGGATTACAATTCAGATAGTTTTAAGGCTACCCTGCAAGTGCAGTCGTCGAGACCTATTTATGGGAGCACATATACCACGCCTGTTTTGAACTTTAAGGACAACGACTTTAACTTTAATTATACCGAATATCAACCTTTACGTTACAGTAAGAATACCTACAACTCCAATCTGGTTTCTAACTTAAGCTTTTATGCCTTCACGATTTTAGGTTTGGACGCAGATACTTATGCCTTAGAAGGCGGAGAAGATTACCTCCAAGAAGCTAAGCAAATTGTAAATATTTCTGCTCAGCAAGGCGGCGGCGGATGGAAAGCTAACGACGGTAATCAATCTAAATATAAGCTTAACGCAGATCTCCTGTCTAGTAATTTTTCTAAATTTAGAGAAGCAATGTATATGTACCATCGTCAAGGTTTGGATGTGATGCACCAAGATTTAGAAGCAGGAAAAGAAAGTATCGTTAACTCTATTCAGTTATTGAGAGACGTAAATAATAGCCGACCAAATTCAGCGCCGATGCGTGCTTTTTTTGATGCTAAGTCTTCAGAAATTCAAAGTGTTTTTAGTGGAGGCCCTTCCGTATCCTTAACCGAAGTAGTGGAGAATTTAAAACGAATTGCACCACTTTACAATAAAAACTGGAATAAGATTAAATTCTAAAATTCTGTTTTGTTTTTGATGTCTACCATTAATTTCTCTTGTATATTTACCCTAAAACTGAAGAGAATTTGCTTACCAACTTATCTATAAAAAACTTTGCACTTATTGAAGATGTATCCTTACAGCTTCAAAATGATTTTACGATCATCACAGGGGAGACCGGTGCAGGAAAATCTATCTTATTGGGCGCCCTATCTTTAATTATTGGGAAGCGCGCAGATCTTAATGCGGTTAGAAACCCTGAAAGGAAATGTGTCGTGGAAGGACTTTTTAAAGTTTCTGCTTACCAATTAGAAGCTTTCTTTACGGAAAATGATTTAGATTACGAACCAGATACCATTATACGAAGAGAGATTTTACCTTCGGGGAAGTCTAGAGCTTTTGTTAATGACACGCCGGTTACGCTTCAAAAATTAGCTGTATTGGGAAATCAATTGATTGATATTCACAGTCAGCATGAAACCTTATCCTTGGGAGAAGTCAATTATCAATTTAAGATCATTGATGCTTTAGCAAATCATAAAGACAATTTAGTTCTATTCAAGAAAAAGCTTTCGGTTTACAAATCGCTTGTGAACGAATTGGAGCGTTTAAAAGAGTCGCAAAAAGAAGCTAAGGCCGCTTACGATTACAATTTGTTTTTGTTGACCGAATTAAGAGAGGTCGATTTAAAACCAGGAATCCAAGAAGACTTAGAAGAGAAATTTAAGACCCTTAATAATGTAGAGGAGTTAAAAGAAAACCTTTCGGCTTCTTCCTTTCATTTAGAACAAGAAGAAGTAGGGGTGTTGGCAGTCTTAAGAGAGGTAAAAAACAATCTTTCTCGTTTAGAAAACTTCAGCGAAAGCTATAAAGAACTCTATGAACGCGTGCAAAGCAGCTTATTGGAATTGGAAGATGTGTCTGAAGAAGTCGCTCGTCTAGAAAATAAAATGGAAGATGATCCCGAAGAATTGTCATTGGTAAATGAAAAGCTTCAGCAACTTTATAATTTACAACGCAAGCACGATTTAGAATCGGTGGAAGACTTACTCGCTTTACGGAATGAGTTGGAAGAGAAAGTTTCCAGTTCAGAAAATGCCGAGGAAGAATTAAAAGATTTGGAAAATAAAATTGAAGCTGCGAAGAAGCAAGCTTTAAGCATCGCGCAAGCACTTTATAAAGCAAGGAAGAAAGAAATTCCTAATTTTATAAAAAAGATGGAAGCTATTTTGGCTCAAATAGGAATGCCAGATGCTAAATTGAACATAGAAATACTTCCGCAGCAAGAATTTAATGTCCACGGAATAGATAAAATGAATTGGCTTTTGGCAGCGAATAAAGGAGGAAGCTTCAAAGAAATCAAAAAGGCAGCCTCTGGGGGAGAATTATCTAGAATTACTCTGGCGGTAAAAAGTATCTTAGCGGTCTATGGAAAATTACCCACCATTATTTTTGATGAGATAGATACGGGAGTTTCTGGAGATGTAGCACAAAAAATGGGAGACATTATGCTTCGTATGAGTGCCGAGATGCAAGTTATTGCCATTACGCATCTACCACAAATTGCAGCCAAAGGAAAGCAGCATTTAAAAGTATATAAAGAAACCCAAAAAGACATCACCACGACTAATATTGAACAATTAGACGAAGAAAAAAGAATTTTGGAGATCGCAGAGATGCTTGGAGGAAAAGAAAAATCCAGCTCGGCAATTGCTCATGCCAAACAATTATTGAACTAAGTTAGTTTTCATATATTTAACAATTATAAAAAACAAGAAACATGTCATATAACTTACTAAAAGGAAAAAGAGGAATCATATTTGGAGCTTTAGATGAGCATTCTATAGCTTGGAAAACTGCCGAAAAAGTACATGAAGAGGGAGGAACTTTTGTATTGACCAATGCGCCTATTGCCATGAGAATGGGGAAAATTAAAGATTTAGCAGAAAAAACAGGTTCTGAAATTATTCCAGCAGATGCCACCAAAGTAGAAGACTTAGAGAACTTGGTAGAAAAAGCAACCGAAATTTTAGGAGGAAAGATAGATTTTGTACTTCACTCTATAGGGATGTCTGTTAATGTGCGTAAAGGAAATCATTATACAGACATGAATTATGATTTCACTACCAAAGGTTGGGATGTCTCTGCGGTCTCTTTTCACAAAACCATGCAGGTATTGTACAAAAAAGATGCAATGAGTGAGTGGGGAAGTATTGTAGCTTTAACCTATATGGCTGCGCAACGTGTGTTCCCAGATTATAATGATATGGCAGACAATAAAGCTTATTTAGAGTCTATTGCTAGAAGCTTTGGTTATTTCTTCGGAAAAGATAAAAAGGTACGTGTAAATACTATTTCTCAGTCTCCAACACCAACTACTGCAGGGCAAGGCGTAAAAGGATTTGATGGTTTTATCGCTTACGCGGAAAAAATGTCGCCTTTAGGAAATGCTACGGCAGATGAATGTGCAGATTATACTTTAACCTTATTCTCTGATCTAACCAAAAAAGTTACTTTACAAAATTTATATCACGACGGAGGTTTCTCCAATATGGGTGTGAGCCAGCAAGTCATGGAAGCCTTTGTAGAGAAGGAATAGAAAAACTCAACCCATTTGTTAAAAAAAAGTCGCTTTGAGCGGCTTTTTTTTCGTTTCAACTACTTTCGATAAAAGTTATTAACAAAGAAGTGTCTGTTTAACAAATATTTCTTATTTTGTGGTAATATTTAACTTAAAAATTTTATTATGAAAAAAATTACATTATTAATTTGTTTATTTCTTACTAGTTACTTGGGGTGGTCTCAGGTATATGTAGAAGAAGACTTTTCTGATGGGAGTTTACCATCTGGGTGGGTCAATAATGATATTGAAGGATCTGGGGATGTTTGGCAATTTGACAACCCAGCCGGAAGAACGATAGTTGCTCCAATGTCTGAACCTATAGCTATTTTAGATAGTGATAATTATGGTAGTGGAAATAATCAAAATGCAGCATTAGAAACCAATGTTTTTGATGCCTCGGCAGCGACCGCTGTTCAATTAAGCTTTGATCATTATTTTAAAGATGCAACCTTTACCAATGGAGAAGCTTTTGTAGAAGTTTATGATGGTACTTCTTGGGTGGAAGTTGCAATGTATAATTCGGATACAAGTAATCCAGCTTCAGTAATTATTGACATCTCTAATGAGGTGGAAGGTATTACTAATGCACAAGTGCGTTTTAGATATGTAGGATCTTTTGATTATTATTGGTTGGTCGATAATATTTATGTAGGTGCGCCACCTAGTTGTCCAAAACCAACCGATATTTTGGCAGATAATACAAACTCCGATTCAGCAGATGTTTCTTGGACCGCTGGAAATGCAGAAACTGAATGGGAAGTTTTATATGGAGAAACTGGTTTTGATACTGCAACTGAAGGTACGAGTGTTAGTGTTACAGGAGGAACTGCAGCAACTACTTTAACTGGGTTGACTTCTGCAACACCATATGAGGTGTATGTAAAAGCAATATGTGCAGTGAATGATGAAAGTGATTATGCCGGACCTCTTAGTTTTACGAGCCTAGCAACACCACCAGCGAATGACGAATGTGATGATGCTATTTCTTTAACTGTGAATCAAGATTTAGATTGTGCAGTAGTTACTTCTGGCACAACAGTATCTGCCACTGCTTCTTCACAAGAAGATGATGTTGTTGGAACTCCAGACAATGATGTTTGGTTTAGCTTTGAAGCAGAAGATACTCAACATAGAATTGAACTTTCTAATATAACTGCAGTTTTAGGAACCTCTCTAGATATGGCTATGGCTGTTTATGATGGAACAGCAGGTTGCGAAGCTTTAGTTTTAGTAGATGACTCAGATCCTAATTCTTTCAATGTTTCAGGATTAACTATAGGAAGTACATATTACTTACGTGTTTATGGTTGGGGATCAACAAATTCAGCACAAGCAACTTTTGATGTTTGCGTGGGAACATTACCACCTCCACCAGCCAATGACGCTTGTGAAGATGCTATTGAAATTGCAGCTTTTCCTTATACTAATTCACAAGATGCAAGTACAGCAACTAATAACGACGGTTTTATAGCTGTTACTGATTGTGGAAGTGCTAATGACGGCGTTTGGTACACTATTGTTGGAGATGGAGGAGATATTACTGTACAAGTAACAGAAACCTCTTCTTGGGATTCAGAAATTGGAGTATTTACAGGAAGCTGTGGAAGCTTTACGTGTGTAGATAATGTTGATACGACAAATGATGTTGAAGAATTGACATTTACCTCAGAAGCAGGAACTAACTATTATGTTAATATAGCAAATTGGAGCGGTTCTACAGATAATGCAGAAGGGGCTTTTGATTTATTAGTAACATCTACAGGCGGCGGTGGTTCTACGACAGAAGATTGTGGACAAGAGCAATTTAGTAATGCTTTTGAAAATGGTTTATTTATGGAAGAAGGAGGGCAGTTGCTAGCTAACGATTTTATCGTTTCAGCAAACACCTTAAATTTTTCTGTAGATAATATTACAGCAAATATACTTTCTCAAGGAGGAATAGACTCTATGGACATTATTTTTTATGAAGATAATGATGGAGTTCCAGGAACAGAGATTCAAACTTTTGAAGATGTGGTTCCTACTTCTCAAGACATCATAGGAGATGCTTTTGGTTTTGATGCTCATGAAGTAGTATTAGACTTACCAACTCCAGTAGATTTTGCAGGAGATGGCGTTAATGCCGTAACTTATTGGGTGCAACTTGTAGGCGTACCAACAACAGCAGGAACACAATTAGGTTGGGAGACTACTACTTTAAATCAAATAGGAAATCCTTATGTATTTGATAACGAAAATACAACGGAATGGACTGCTGGTGATGCAGACGGAGTCTTTAGTATCACAGGTCAATGTGAATATATTGAAGGATGTTTACAACCAGAAGCTTTAACAGCATCTAACATCACTATAGACAGTGTAGATTTAATGTGGACAGAAGTAGGAGACGCTACAGAATGGACCATTGAATATGGTGCTTCAGGATTCACTTTAGGTGATGGAACAGTAGAAGTTGATAGCGATGGAACGCCAGGAATCACCATTACTGGATTAGACAGTTTAACAGAATATGACTTTTATGTAACTGCCAATTGTACAGGTGGAGATAGTAACCCTTTAGGTCCATTAACAGTAAGTACAGTAGATACCTATTGTCAGCCTATAATTGATTTTTCTGTAGAGCCAATCACCTTGGTTGAAATTGCAAACATTTCTAATGTAAGTGATGCAGCTGTAGATGGTAGTCCAGCAGTTGAAAACTTTACAGACCAAATTGTAGAAGTTGAGCAAAGCGACAGTTATGCTATTGCTTTAGAAGGTAATACTGGAGGAGGTTTTGATAATTTCTTTACGGTATTTGTAGATTGGAACCAGAATGGTTTGCTAGATGACGCCTCTGAGGTGTATGAAATTGGTTCTATAACTGGTTCTACAGGAACTGACGGTCAGCAAGCGACGGGAACCATCGCAGTACCTGCAGATGCTATGATTGGTGAAACTAGAATGAGAGTTTATAAAAACTATAATTCTTCAGTAACAGATCCTTGCGCATCGAATAGTTATGGTCAAATAGAAGACTACATGGTAAATGTATCTGAAGGAACAGTTAATCCTTGTGCAGCTCCATCAGATATTGTTGTAGATCCAATTACTGATGCTACGGCAGATGTATCGTGGACAGAAAACGGTACTGCAGTAGAATGGGAGATTGAGTATGGTGAGCCAGGGTTCGCACCTGGAACAGGAACTGTCGTTCAAGATAATGATGGTACTCTAGGGGAAACTTTAGAAAACCTATCACCAGAAACCACTTATGATGTTTATGTTCGTGCTATTTGTGCAGATGGAACTCAAAGTGATTGGACTGCTGTAGAGACATTTACTACAGATGAATTCTCTGTAAATAACTCTAATTTCCAAAACTTTAGTTATTATCCTAACCCTGTGAAAGCTAACTTAAGCTTAAAAGCAGGTTTAGAAATAGAGAAAGTATCTGTTTACAACTTACTAGGTCAAGAAGTTATTGTATTAAATCCTAATTCGCTTAACGCGAAAATAGATTTAAGTAGATTACAAGCTGGACCCTATATGCTAAGAGTTAGCATTAATGGAGATATCAAGACGTTTAAAGTGATCAAGAACTAAATTTAACGATCATTTAATTTAAAATTTGAAAACCCAAAGCAGTTGCTTTGGGTTTTTTTTGGTTAAAATTGTTCCCTCTTGTTCCCTATTTATTTGTTTGTTAAAAAGTCCGTAGATAAGTTCTTTTGGAATTTTTTGTTTACGTATTTTAGCCAAATGAATATCAAGTACTCATTTATTATCCCAGTCTATAACAGGCCCGATGAAGTGGAGGAATTACTGACCTCCTTTACGGCTTTTACTACTAAAATTCCTTTTGAAGTAGTTTTGGTAGAAGATGGGTCTACTATATCATCCAAAAGAATTGTAGATGAGTTTGCGAATAGATTAAGCCTATCATATTTTGAAAAGGAAAATACGGGACCTGGAGATTCTAGAAATTATGGAATGAAAAGAGCAAAGGGGAACTTCTTTATCATTCTGGATAGTGATGTTATTATGCCAGAAAATTATCTAGACGAAGTAGGAAATTATTTAAGTGAAAATAAAGTAGATTGCTTTGGAGGCCCAGATGCGGCACATCAAGTATTTTCTCCTATCCAAAAAGCCATTAATTTTGTGATGACTTCTTTTCTTACTACTGGAGGAATACGAGGTAAAAAGAATGCGGTAAAAGAATATGAACCTAGAAGTTTCAATATGGGGATTTCAAAGGAAGCCTTTTTAGCTACAAAAGGCTTTGGGAAAATTCATCCAGGAGAAGACCCAGATTTAGCCATTAGGATTAAAAATAAAGGATTTAAAACCGGCTTTATTGAGAAGGCTTTCGTGTACCATAAACGCAGAATTGATTGGAATAAGTTTTTTATTCAAGTCAATAAATTTGGAAAAGTAAGACCCATTTTAACCTCATGGCATCCAGAAACCTCGAGCATTGCGTTCTGGTTCCCGGCTTGTTTTATTCTTTCTTTTATTGCATCAATAGCTTTATTGCTTTTAAAATTTTATTTACCTTTTATTTTAGTACTTGGATATTTATGCTTAATTTTTCTTCTTTCAAGCCTAGAAAATAAAAGCATAAAAATTGGATTTTTATCTGTGATGGCACTTTTAGTACAGTTTTATGGTTACGGAGTTGGCTTTCTAAAGTCTACCTATTATATTAGGTTGCTCAAAAGAAAACCTAAAGAAGTTTTTCCTGAATTATTTTTCGAATAATGTTAAAAGAGCAAATACAACGTTTAAATAGAACCACCTTTAAAAAAACCAATTTTAAGGCGTTCTTCTTTTTCTTCTTTTTCGCTTTAATGATTTGGTTATTAATTCAATTTTCTAAAACCTATACCAAGGAGATTTCGGTTCCTATACAGTTTATTGAAACTCCTAAAGACAAGATTGTTGAAAAAACTAAGTCTTCCATCCAACTGAGAGTAACAGAGAATGGTTTCGTGTTGGCTTGGCTTTCCTTAAGAAGTCCTAGCATTACAAGTTCATTGGAGGAGCTTCCGGTTGGTGGGAATATTATAACCTATCATACCGACGATAAAGAAGCAGAAATTCTTTCTGAAATTCGGATAGATTATGATAATGTTCATTTTATTACCAAAAAAATAAAGATTCCCTTTATTCAGAAGGAGACAAAAGTAGTGTCTGTAATTCCCGATATTGAAGTAAGTTATGCTCCGGGATACAACTCAGACGAGCAATTTGTAATTGAGCCGGATTCCATTGAAATTAGTGGATCAAAAAAAGTATTGGATTCGATTAAATCTATTTATACCCAAAAAGTGATACTTAAAAATATAAGCTCCAATACCAAAGGCATGGTGGGGATTGATACTACTCCATATCCCAAGGTAACTTATTATCAGCAGGAAGTAGAATACCTTGTAAAGACTAAAAAATTTACGGAAGGCAGACTAAATATCCCTATAGAAATCTTGAATGCGCCTAAAGATGCTTCCGTAAGTATATTTCCTAAAGAAGTGATTGTAATTTATAGGGTTAGTCTTGATGGTTTTGAAATGATATCTAAAAATGAGTTTGTGGTAGTGTGTGATTTTTCAGATTTAAGTGAAAATCAAAATTTTTTAATTCCGAAGATCAAGAAGAAACCTAGTAGCGTAAATGCTATACGATTAAATATTAATAAGGTTCAATTTGTTTTAAAGAAATGATGATTATAGGAATCACAGGCGGAATAGGTAGTGGGAAAACAACTGTAGCAAACTTTTTTAAAGACTTAGGGATTCCTATTTATATTGCCGATGTAGAAGCAAAGCAACTCATGAATACTTCTCCACTAGTACGAGAAGAATTAACTGCTTTATTTGGTGAAGAAGCTTTCAAAAACAATGAATTAAACCGCAAGTGGATTGCTTCAAAAGTGTTTAATGATAAAGACTTACTTGAAAAATTAAATCAGATTGTTCATCCGCAGGTAGAAAAACATTTTAAAACCTGGACAAATCATCAAGAGGCTCCTTACATTATTTATGAAGCGGCCATTCTTTTTGAAAACAATGCTCAAGATAAATGTGACTACACCATTTTGGTTACAGCTCCCAAAAATATAAAGCTAAAAAGACTTCAGAAAAGAGACGATAGCAGCCTGCAAGAGATTGAAGATAGAATGGACAAGCAGTGGAAAGATTCTAGAAAAATAGAACTCGCTGACTTCGTAATTACGAACATAGATTTAGCAGATACCAAAGCTCAAGTTTACCAACTTCACAACAAGCTCTTAAGCCTTGTTAAAGCTTAGAAAATGATATGTTAACTTTTGGTTAAACCAGTTTATCTCTAAATGTTAAAATCTTACTTTTGAAGACATGAAAAAGAAAGTATTCTTATTTCTTGTTCTTTTAATGAGTTTATCATTGATAGGGATCATATTTGTGCAAGGCTACTGGATTAAGAATACGGTAGAAACAAATGAGGAACAATTCTCATTCAATGCTAAGCAAATTCTTATTAATGTAGTAAGCGAGATAGAGAGCCAAGAAGTTGACAAGTATTATATTCAATATGCCATTTTAGCTGATTCTAGCAAGCCTACTAGCGCAAGACTAAGTGAGCTTTTTCAGATAAAACAAGACCAGTTAACCAACGAGACTTTCTTTTACACCAATAGTGTATTACAAGAAGATTATAAATTATCCTCTTCTTTTTTAAGTGAAGAAAAAGATAGTATAGATTTTAAAAAGTTAGTCAATCGTAAGGTAACGAGAATTGTTAGAAATGATGATATTGATGGTACCAATCAACTTTCGGCACAAGAGAAATTTGAAAGAATTTCTAGATTAGAAGATAATGAAAAGTTCCTTTTATTGGATGCAATAAAAGAAAAAGCAGCAGAACTTCCTATATATAAGAGGGTAGATACCACTTTAATTAGGCATCTGGTGAAAGCTGAAATGAAAACAAGAGATATAGATTCTAAATTTGAAATAGGAATCTTTAGTGACGCATTGGCCACAAAAATTAAGTCGGAAGGCTTCGTACTTAATTCTCCAGCAACTTATGGGATTCCAATCTTCAAATCAGATAACACCAACTATAAGCTGTTCATTAATTTTACTGAAAAAAAGAAAGAGGTGTTTTCTTCCATCGCTTTTATGGCGATTTTGAGCATTGTTTTTACACTTATCATCATCATCGCATATTTTAGTGCTTTATCACAATTAATAAAGCAGCGGCAAATTTCTCAAATTAAAACAGATTTTATCAATAATATGACGCACGAATTTAAAACGCCTATTGCCACTATTAACTTGGCTTTAGATTCGGTGAAGAATCCAAAAATTTCTTCAGATCCAGAAAAGATGCAGCGTTATATGCGCATGATACGGGAAGAAAATAAGAGAATGCATGCCCAAGTAGAAAATGTGCTTCGCATTTCAAAATTAGAAAAGAACGAGCTTAACATAAAGAAAGAACGTTTAAAGCTGCATGAGCTTATAGAAGATGCAGTAACACATATTGAGTTGATTGTAGATGATAGAGAAGGTTATGTGAAAACTCATTTTGGAGCGTTAAAATCCTCTATTTTGGCGAATGAAACTCATTTTACCAATGTGATTGTAAACATATTGGATAATGCAGTAAAATATACAGAAGGAAATCCAAAAATAGATATCTATACAGAGAATGTCAAAAATTTTGTCATTCTAAAGATTAGAGATCAAGGAAAAGGAATGAGTAAAATCGTTCAGAAAAAAGTGTTTGAAAAGTTTTTTAGAGAACATACAGGAGACGTTCACGACGTTAAAGGTCACGGTTTAGGTTTAGCCTATGTAAAACAAATTGTTACTGACCATCACGGAGAAGTTAGCCTTCTTAGTGAAAAAGGAAAAGGAAGTACATTCATAATTAAATTACCATTAATATCATAAAAATATGGAAACTGAAAGCAAGAAGATTTTATTAGTAGAAGACGATCCAAATTTCGGAATCGTTCTTAAAGATTATTTAGCTATGAACGACTATGAAGTGGTGCATGCTAAAAACGGAATGGAAGGTTTTGAAAAGTTCAAAAAAGACGATTTCGATCTTTGTATTCTAGATGTAATGATGCCTTATAAAGACGGATTTACCTTAGCTAAAGAAATTAGAGAGAAAAACGAAGAAGTGCCTATTATTTTCTTAACCGCTAAGGCGATGAAAGAAGATGTGTTAAAAGGATATAAAGTAGGAGCAGACGACTACTTAAACAAGCCTTTTGATAGTGAAGTACTTCTTATGAAGATAAAAGCTATTATGCAGCGAAAAGCTACAGATAGCATTGCAGATAGTAAGCAATTTGAATTCCAAATAGGAGGTTTCTTCCTGAATTCTAAATTGAGATTCTTAACCTTTAATGAAGAAGAACCATCTAAACTATCTCCTAAAGAAAATGAGCTGTTAAGATTATTGGCCTTGCATGAGAATGATTTAATGCCAAGAGAATTAGCGCTAACCAAAATATGGAGAGATGATAACTACTTCACCTCTAGAAGTATGGACGTTTATATTGCAAAATTACGTAAATACTTGAAAAAGGATGAAAATGTAGAGATCTTAAATATTCACGGGGAAGGATTTAGACTTGTGATCAGAAATAAAGAAGAGGAAAGTAAATAATTTTTTAGAAAAAAATTAGCTTTTCAGTTTCAAAGGTTGACTAATAAAAACTTGTGTTTTTATTAGTCAACCTTTTGCGTTATAAAGTCTGCTATTTCTTGTGGTGCTGCATCATAGGGAAACCAAAACGTATGCTCGTCCCGTCTAAACCAGGTGAGTTGTCTTTTGGCAAATCTACGCGTATTTTTCTTGATTTCGCTGAGGGCAAATTCTAAGCTCCAAGTGCCATCAAAATACTGGAACAATTCTTTGTAGCCTACCGTATTTAACGCATTTAATTCTCTTAACGGATATAATTCTTTGGCCTCTTCAAGAAGTCCGTTTTCTAGCATAAAATCCACTCTTTTCTCTATACGCTCATAAATTAATGGGCGGGGTGCTTCTAAACCAATCTTAATGGAGTTAAAATTTCTTTCTTTAGCAGAATGATTTAAAAAGCTAGAGTAGGGTTTCCCTGTTCCTAAACAAATTTCTAAAGCCCTAATGACTCTCTGCGGATTAGAGAGTGCTACTTTCTTATAATGATCTGGATCTAGTTCTTTTAGCTGAAGCTGAAGAGATGCTAGTCCGTGTTCTTGTACTTGTACATTTAATTTTTCCCGAATGGAAGCTTCTACTTTAGGAAAATGATCTAATCCTTTGTTCACAGCATCCACATATAATCCACTTCCTCCAACTAAGAATAGAATTTTATGTTTTTCAAAAAGTTCATCGAGCTTTTTGAAAGCATCTTTTTCAAAATCCCCCACCGAATACTGCTCTGAAACAGAAACATGCTGTATAAAATGATGTGGCGCAGCTGCTAATTCTTCTGGAGTAGGGACAGCGGTTCCTATGCACATTTCTTTATAAAACTGACGAGAATCTGCCGAGAGTATTTCAGAAGAAAAATGCTGTGCTAAAGCAATGCTTTTAGAGGTTTTACCAATTGCCGTAGGACCTACAATATTAATGAGGTAAGGTTTACTCATCGACGTGTAATGAATATCCGCAGTTATTACAATACTTAGCAGAGTCTAGATGTTTGTCTTCTCCACAATTATAACAAGATTGCGTGTTCTTTAAAGAACCAGAGCTTGTAGATTTAGAATATTCAGCACTAACAATTCCTGTAGGTACGGCGATAATTCCATATCCTAAAATCATAATGATAGAAGCTAAGAATTGTCCTAAAGGAGTTACAGGGTGTATGTCCCCAAAACCAACGGTAGTAAGCGTAACAATCGTCCAATAAATACCAATAGGAATACTTGTAAAGCCGCTATCCTCTCCTTCAATAAGGTACATAAGTGTACCTGCAATTAAAGAAAGAATCACTACGGCAAAAAGAAATACTAGTATTTTGGCTTTACTACTTTTTAAAGCTGATGCCAATTTATTTCCTTCCCCAATGTATCGCGTTACTTTTAAAATTCTAAAAATCCTTAAAAGACGTAAGGCTCTAAAGGTTAAGAAAGCCGTACTTCCTGCTAAGAAAAAAGAAAGGTATAAAGGAATCGTAGATAAAAAGTCGATGACTCCATAGAAACTGAAAATATATTTTTTTGGATGTTTAATGCT
Organism: Mesonia profundi; assembly: GCF_031085155.1. GTDB lineage: Bacteria > Bacteroidota > Bacteroidia > Flavobacteriales > Flavobacteriaceae > Mesonia > Mesonia profundi. The sequence continues at coordinate 56,796 of NZ_JAVHUL010000004.1, forward strand.
TATGACCCTAGCAATATATTCTAATGAAAAAAGAATAGTCACTACCCATTCCGCATAAAATAAAAACGTGTACATCCAGTCATCTAGACCTTTGATACTTTCAATCACTACAAAGAATACACTTAGTAGAATAAGTATGAGCAAAAGAACGTCAAAGGTTTTTCCTTTGGCGGTATCCGCTTCATAAATAACTTCATGCAATTTTTCTCGCCACGTAAGTGAGGATTTATTTTTCAATATTTTTTTATTTTTTTAAGATGATAAAAATAGGAATAAACTTCCGGTATTAAAATTCAATTACCTTAATGTTCTTTTTTCTGCGCATATAACTCTGGATGATATGCTGCGCATCCCTATTATTGGGCATAGGAGCGATGATATTCTTTAAAATATCAATATTGCTAATTTGGTGGTTGAGAGATGCATAACCATAGCCTTGAAATTTACCATCCTCTATAAGTAAAATGCTTTTTTCTCCGTTTTCTCTTCCGCGGTCTACGATGATCATGTTCTTATTAAGGTAGCTAAAGTGTTTTAAAACCTCTTGGACTTTTTCATTGTAGGCTTCGGGAGATTCTTCGCCTATGCAAGCACCATCACATGATTTTATGAAGTAGTTAAAACAACTAGAATCGGTTTTATGCAAGCCCGTAAATTTTTGACAAAGACCATAAGTCTCCGTAAGTATTTCCATAAAGTTTTTAGCTTGCTTTAACGTGGTAAAAGTCGTTAGAGGCGCTTCTACCAAAGAAGATTTCATCACCTTAAATTCTATGTAACCGGCTTCGTTGGTAAAAGATTCAACCGCATAATTAAAGATGTCTTTCTTTAAAGCGCGATTGTATTTGGGTTTATTTTTCTTGATTTCATCATTCTCCTTCAGTAAAGCCAATAACTCATTCCCCGTAAGCTCATAAGATACGGCAGCAATCTCCTGACGCATGTTTTTAGACTTATGGCTATCATTGGTGAAATGCTGATTTAAACGTTTCCGGATATTATTACTTTTACCTATATAAATAATATCTCCAGCTTCATTATGCATATAATACACGCCCACATTAGAGGGAACCTCTTCTAAAATCCTAATGAGTTTGTTGTCCAATTGATTGGTTGGAATTTTTCGAATTGACTTTTTAATGATCTCCTTTTCGGAATCTTTATTCAGTAACAACTGAAAGAGCTTGACCGTCGCCAAGGCATCTCCGCTAGCTCTGTGCCTATCGGTGATGGGAATGCCTAAGCTTTTGGTCAGTTTTCCTAAGCTGTAGGAAGGCTGATCAAGAATTAGTTTTTTAGAAAGTTCTACCGTACAAATGTTTTGTCTCTCGTAGGTATATCCCAACCTCTGGTATTCCATTTTTAAAATTCGATAATCAAATTTTGCATTATGTGCTACCAGCACACATTCTGTAGTGATTTCAATGATTCTTTTCGCGACTTCATGAAACTTAGGAGCATTGCGAAGCATGTCATTATTAATCCCGGTAAGACCAACTACAAAAGGTTGTATGGAGCGTTCCGGGTTCACCAAGCTAATAAACTGATCCACGATTTCATGGCCGTCAAACTTATAGATAGCAATTTCGGTTACGCCCTCTTCATTATACTTTCCTCCGGTAGTCTCTATGTCAACAATTGCGTACAACTATAAATATTTTTTAATTATAATTTCGTTCTCCAAAAATAGAGCTTCCTATTCTAAGCATCGTACTTCCATTCTTGATGGCGATTTGGTAGTCGCCGCTCATTCCCATAGATAGGGTAGTGAGTGCTGGAAATTCTTTAGAGAATTCATCCATTTTTCCTTTTAGGTAGGCAAACTCAGTGTTTATCTTCTGTTCATCTTCCGTTAAGGTAGCCATTCCCATAAGGCCTACAATTTTTACATGATTCATTTCTTGGTAAGCTTCAGACTTTAAAATTTTTAAAGCTTCGTCTGCTTCCATCCCATATTTACTGTCTTCTTCAGCAATTTTTAGTTGCAATAAGCAGTTGATGACACGGTCTTCTTCTTTTGCGCGCTTATTAATTTCTTTAAGAAGCTTTAATTTATGTACCGCGTGGACAAGGCTCACATAAGGAGCCATAAATTTCACCTTATTGCTTTGTACGTGACCAATCATATGCCATTCGATATCTTTGGGCAAAGCTTCGTGCTTATCGGTCATTTCTTGGATTTTATTCTCTCCGAAAATGCGCTGTCCAGCTTCGTATGCTTCCAAAATAGCTTCGTTGGGTTTGGTTTTAGAAACCGCTACCAAGTCGACATCACCGGGCAACTCGTCTTTGTATTTTTTAATTTGTGCTGCAATACTCATATCTCCATCTTGCATTAATATTCGTAAATAGTGATTCCACTTCTTAATTTAGGTTCGATGTAAGTAGATTTAGGAGGCATCGTAAGACCTTCATTAGCGATATCTTTCATCTCCTTTACCGTTGCGGGAACCATTCCAAAACCTACTTTAAAAGAGCCATTATCTACTTGACCTTTTACAAAAGGCATTCCTTTTTTACCGTGCGCATAATCCAAACGACTATCACTTCTAGGGTCTTTAATGCCTAGAATAGGGTGGAGGACCGTTTCATAAAGTACTTGTGCATCTAAGTGAGAAAGCGAATTTTCTATTTTAAAATTAAGCTTTCTTAAATGAAGCGAGTAAAAATCCCCATCAAGGTACATACTAAATTGATGTTTCTCTTCAGGTTTATAGTACGTATTTTTTCTATTCTGAATTCTAAACGAGTTATCTAGCTTAATTAAGAACTCCTCTTTTGATAATCCGTTAAGGTCTTTTACCAATCGGTTAAATTCTAAAATCTTAAGATTGCTCTCTGGAATAATGTAGCTCATAAAAAAATTATAAGGCTCTTCTCCCGTATGTTTAGGATTGTTCTTCTTAAACTCTTCGTACAATTGATAAGCAGAAGCACTTCTATGATGACCATCGGCAATATAAAGGTGGTCCATATGGTTAAACTCTTCCTGAATTTTTTTCAGGGTAGCCTCATCATCCAAATTCCATAAATAATGCGTATCCCTAAACGTGGTGGTAAACTCATATTCAGGCCTTTCTTTAGTCACCTCTTTTATAATCTGAGATAAAGTTTCATTATCCTGATGCGTTAACAAGACCGGTTCTGCATTAAAACCTACCGTTTCTAAATAATCTTTAAAGTCATCCTCGCGGTGGGCGATGGTTTCTTCGTGTCTTTTAATTAAATTGCTCTTGTAACTCTCTAAGCTGGTCGCCGCAATGATTCCCGTAAAAACTTGCTTATCACTATCTATCAATCTATAAATGTAATAGTTAGGCTTTTTATCCTGAATAAAAATATGATCTTCCCTAAATTCTTGGTATCTATTTTTTACCAGTTCATACCTGTCTGGACCCGAAATCTCTTTATGGTATTTATACCCTGGATTTACGATGTGTAAAAACGAAAACGGATTGTTGTCCAAACGCGCTTCCCTTTCGGCTAGGGTATAGTGATGGTATGGCCTAGAGGAAATAAGACCTACTTTATCGCGCGTAGGTCTTACCGCTCTAAAAGGAGTTACTTTTGGCATATGATTTTATTTGAATTGAGCAGAAACGTTTTCTGCTTTTCTACTTTCCGAGTAATCGTAAAAACCTTCTCCAGATTTAACACCTAATTTTCCTGCTTGCACCATATTCACTAAAAGCGGACACGGAGCGTATTTAGGATTTTTAAAGCCGTCGTACATCACTTCCAAGATGCTTAAACAAACATCCAATCCAATAAAATCGGCTAATTGAAGTGGCCCCATAGGATGTGCCATTCCCAATTTCATGACCGTGTCAATTTCTTCTACTCCAGCAACATTATTGTACAAGGTTTCAATCGACTCATTAATCATAGGCATAAGAATCCTATTGGCAACAAAACCAGGGTAATCATTTACCTCGGTTGGTACCTTCTTTAAAGCCTTAGAAAGTTCCATAATCGTTTTAGTAGTCTCGTTAGAAGTGCTGTAACCTCTAATGATTTCTACCAATTTCATAATAGGCACTGGATTCATAAAGTGCATCCCAATTACCTTATCGGCTCTTTTGGTGACCGAAGCAATTTTGGTAATAGAAATAGAACTGGTATTGGAAGCCAAGATTACCTCGTCTGAACAAAACTGATCTAGATCTTTAAAAATCTGAAGCTTTAACTTCTCATTTTCTGTTGCTGCTTCTACTACAAGACCTACAGATTTTACACCTTTTTCTAAAGAAGTAAAGGTGGTAATATTGTCTAAGGTATTATTTTTATCGCTTTCGCTGATTTTTTCTTTGGCTAACATGCGGTCTAAGTTCTTGGTAATGGTGGCCAAGCCTCTAGAAAGGTTATCTTCAGAAACATCGATTAAGTTAACTTTATATCCAAATTGTGCAAAAGTGTGGGCAATTCCGTTTCCCATAGTTCCTGCGCCAATAACTGCAATATTCTTCATGTGATCGTATATATTTTAATTAGAAAAACTTTCAATAATTTGTTTCGCTACCTGTAAAGCTTTTGTTCCTTGCTCTAAAGTAACTCTTGGGGTGGTATTGTTGTTAATCGCATCGGCAAAAGTTTCTAGCTCCTCGAGAATGGCATTGTTCTCTTCTACCTCTGGATTATCAAAGTAAATTTGTTTTTTGATGCCTTCCGCATTTTGAAGAATCATATCAAAATCCCCCGGACTTTCAGGAGCATCTTTCATTTTAACTACTTCGCATTTTTTCTCCAAGAAATCTACCGAAATATAGGCGTCCTTCTGAAAGAAACGCGCTTTACGCATTTGCTTCAAAGAAATTCTACTGGCAGTAAGGTTGGCGACACATCCGTTTTCAAACTCGATACGCGCATTGCAAATGTCTGGAGTTTCACTAATCACCGAAACCCCACTCGCATTAATTTTTTTTACATTAGATTTTACGACACTTAAAATAGCGTCGATATCGTGAATCATCAAATCAAGAACTACGGGCACATCGGTTCCCCGCGGATTAAATTCCGCTAGACGGTGTGCTTCAATAAACATAGGTTTGTCAATCATCTTAGTCACCGCTTGAAAAGCCGGATTAAAACGCTCTACATGACCCACTTGTCCTTTTACCTGATGCTTTTTAGCGAGTTGCACTAATTCTTCTGCTTCTTTTACCGTATTGGTAATCGGTTTTTCAATAAACACGTGCATCCCAGCTTCTATCACCTTTTTTGCAGTTTCAAAATGCGAAAGTGTAGGCGTAACGATATCAATCACATCTGCTTGCGCAATTAAATCGTCTATAGAGGAAAAAATTGGATAGTCAAATTCTTTAGAAACTTCTTGGGCATAGACAGAATTACTGTCATAAAACCCAATTAAATTATAGTGTTCTGATTGATTCAATAAGCGCAGGTGAATTTTACCTAAATGCCCTGCACCTATAACTCCAACGTTAAGCATACGATTTGGTTTTTCACAAAAATAGCATTTCTTTTACAGAAGTAGTATTAATTTTTGTGAAATGAAGATTTAGGAATACATGAAATACTTATAATGACTTTATATTTATTTTACGTAATTTAGTAGGAACCAAGATAGCACTATGAAAACAACACTACTTTTTCTTTTCGGAATTTTTTCAATTTCGATTTCCGCACAAACCACGAGCATTCCAGATGAAGGTTTTGAACAAGCTTTAATTGATTTGGGAATCGATTCAGACCAAAGCATTAATGGCCAAGTTTTAACCAGCGATATAGCCAATGTCACCGATTTAGATTTATTAGATAGTAATATTCAAGATCCTTCCCTTATACACAGTATTGCGGGGATTGAAGATTTTGTAAGCCTTAAAGTTTTAGATATGTCATATCTTTATGGAGTGGATAATGGTGGCACTTTAGATTTATCCTCTTTAATAGATTTAGAAGAATTTTATATGAAAGGCGGTGAGATAGAAGGAGCAGATTATGAAGTGGTGATACTTGATAATAATCCTAATTTAAATATCATAGATGTTAATGAAAATTATTTATTAAAAATTTTACGTTTAAAAGGAGGAGATTTAGCGATAGGTGATCTAACGCTTGATTTTGGTTCTGAGTTTAGAGAAAATAATCCAATTTGCGTAGAAGTAACCAATGCTAGTCAGGCAGAGAATCAACAGGACATCTACAGTAATTGGATCACTTATGGAATTTATGAATATTCAGAAAATTGCGTTTTAAGCAGTGAAAATTTTAGCAGAATAAAGGTGCAACTTTATCCTAATCCTACCGCTCAGCAATTTCAATTTCAAACATTAGAAGAAATTAAAGAAGTAAAAGTGTTCTCCCTTAACGGAAAAGAGGTTTTGAAATACACGACTCAAAATACGTATGATGTTTCTCAACTTCCTGTAGGGGTTTATTTTGTACAAATTTTTGCCACAGAAGGTGCTGCAACTCAAAAACTAATTAAGAATTAAGACCTTAGAGAAAATCTCAACTTTTATATTAGGCTAGTAATTCTGAAATTAAAAAATAAGCTTTGGTTTTTTAAATCATCGAAATTAAATCTATTATCTAAAAGCGTAGCGGTCTAACATCTTAGTCGGACACGACTATTTTTAAAGACATTTTCTTTTATAGATAGCCAAGGATTGAATAGATTTTTGGCTATTTTTAGGCAAAAATTTGGCGCATTGAAAGATAATTTTAGACATCAGGGAAAGAGACAACATCTGGTAGAAATTCTTAGAAAAAAAGGAATTACCGATGAGAAGGTTTTAGCGGCAATCAATAAGATTCCGCGTCACTTGTTTATGGATAGTTCTTTTGAAGATCATGCCTATCAAGATAAAGCTTTTCCCATTGCTGCAGATCAAACCATTTCGCAACCTTACACCGTAGCTTTTCAAACCCAATTACTGGAAGTAAAAAAAGGAGATAAAATCCTTGAAATTGGTACAGGAAGCGGTTACCAAACCGCCGTCTTATGCGAACTTGGTGCTCAAGTTTATAGTATAGAACGCCAACAAGAACTCTATAAAAAAACAAAACTCTTTTTAAATAAAATAGGCTATAGGCCTAAATACCTCACTTTTGGTGATGGTTACAAAGGCTTGCCTCTATACAAACCTTTTGATAAAGCCATTGTTACTGCTGGCGCTCCTTATGTGCCTAATCCCTTATTGGCGCAATTAAAAGTAGGAGGGAGGTTGGTGATTCCTGTAGGTACAGAGAGTCAGGTGATGAACTTGTTTGTACGTAAATCAGCGAAAGAATTTGAGAAAAAAGAGTTTGGCGAATTTAGGTTTGTTCCTTTGTTGGAGGATAAAAACTAGATTAACTAATCTTCATTTTTTTTTGCCTTTTTCTATTTTTTTATCTGCCCACTCTTCTTCACTTTTTGAAGATTTTAAATCGTGTTGCTTCCATTCGGCTTCAGGAGTGTAATTAAGTTTTACATACATGGGGAAATGATCTGATCCAATATTCTTTTCTCTAGCCATTTCAACAAGCGTAAAATCATTTGTATGAAAGATATGATCTAAAGGCCAACGCATCAAAAGATAATTTGCATTGTAGGTATTAAAAAAACCTCTTCCGCGGCGAGGGTCCATTAATCCGCTAATTTTTTGAAATAATTTAGTAGTTCTAGACCAAGCCACATCGTTGAGATCGCCAAAAACCAAAACTAATTCTGCATCTTTATCAATTTTTTTCCCCATTAAAAGTAATTCTGCATCCCTATTGGTAGAGGTTTTACTTTCGGTAGGACTTGGAGGTCTTGGGTGTAAACAGTGAATATTAGCCATTTTTCCATTAGATAACTCTATAGAACCGTGTATAGAAGGAATATGGTCTTTAATTAAATACTTTACTTCCATATCTTTTAAGGCTAGTTTAGAATACAAGTGCATTCCATACAAGTTATCTAAAGGTACTTTTACAGAATAGGAATACTCCTTTTCAAAAACATTAAGCGCTTTTTCCCATTCCTTATCAGATTCTAAGGTTAAAAACACATCTGGATCACGGGATTTAATCAAATCGATTAATTTGTGATAATCTCTATTTGTAGTCAATACATTGCTTACTAAAACACTTATTTGGTTATTGTTATCTTCTCCGCCGTATTTAATCACTTGCTTTTTCCAAAATATTGTGTAAGGTAAAATGAGCCAGCATTGATAAACCAAGTTGAAGAAGAGAATAGCTACGATAAGAATATGCCACCAATCTTCAAAAGAGTAGACAAATAAAGCTGCAATGATGTTGAAACAAATAAGAACCGAAATCTGGATTCTAGGAAAATCAAAATCTCTTATCCACCAATAGTCAAGTTTAGTGATAGAAGCCAAAGTAGGAATGCAAATCACTATATTAAAGAAGACTACGATAATTTCAATATAATCCATGATTGATATAATTTTTTAAAATAAAGAAGCTTAAACTAAGCTTGTACCAAAGAGAAAGCCTTCAAAGAACTAAAAACTAAGTCCAAACATAAAAGCTCCATTTTGCCAACCGCCTTGGTAAGGTTGTACATAATCTACACGTAGGAATCTAAATTTCCCGATTCCTAAATTACTAATTCCCAAGCTAAACTCAGTGTAAGGTTTGTTTGCTTTTGTCATTAACGAATGCGCGCCCACCACCATATTAAAATTAAGCTGATTAATTCCAGGTATTTTTCCTAAAATCCATCCGTTAAAATTATGTTCTATATGCGCCTCGGCATAATCATCATTGGTGCTGTGTGAGTAATAAGGCAATAAGTTAAATTTGGCTAAGGCATTATCTAAATTGATTCTGGTCTGGTTTCCACGGAAGTGTTGGTAATCTACCAGTGAAATTTCTTCGGCACCAAAGAATTTCCCTGCTCTTAGCGTGTAACTAAATTCTCCTTTATTTTGTAAACTCAGCGTTTGATCTGCTGAAATTTTTAGTAAATAAAAATTGTATTGTTTAATGTCAGAAGCAAATCCTTTTTCATATCCCACCCAAAGTGTAGGGAAATCGTTGTTGTTTACATTATATTTCCCGTCGGGGTAATTGTAGTATTCTTGTCCGAAATTAATTCGCGCATTCAGTTTTAACTTCGCAATGGTGTGTTCTTGAAAAGATGCCGATCCAAAAGCTTGTGGCACAAAAGGATTGTTAGACGTATAACCGCCGTTATCATCGTTGATAAAAACATGATCTGTGGTGTTAAAAAGTGGACTCCTCTTTTCTACGCTTAACGCGGAATAAAAGCGAAAACCATTAAATAATTCTTCAGTATAAGTAGCTTCAGCAAATAACTTATCGTAAAGCTTTAAATAATTGCGTTCAAACAAAATGTTAGCCGCGTCATTCACGTACAGCGGAAGCGGATCGGTGTCATTGATTTGCATCGCTTTAATCCCTCCGCTTAGGCTAATTAAAGGTTTAGATTTGTTGTTGAGCTTGCTTCTAAAGCCTCCACTCACGCGATAACGATCATCACTTAGGCCATAACTCATGTCGCTAAACAAATTCCAATAGGTGTTTTCTTCTTCGTTTCTTTTGATAAAATTAAGGTCTAAATTCACATTCCAACCTTGCACGGTATTGTAATGCAATCCAGTAACTGGACCGCTAATGCTGAATCGATAATCTTTGTGAGAGTTTTGATAACTGTAACCAAAAAGAGGATCGGTTAACGAAAACTTATTCCTTACGCTATCGATAGAATCTTTATATACACGAGAGTTTTTGCGTTCTTGAACGCTATCTTTTTTTACATAATCAGTTAATTCTTCATTCGTTAGCGGAATAGGACGAATGCCTTGCCAAAACAAAGAGTCTTTTTTATTGGCTTCGTCTTCAAAACTCATAATCTCTCTGCTAAAAGACGTATCATCAAACTGCGGACTAAAATCGTGATTGCTATACACCGCCGAAAAGCGTCCGTCGCCACTCACGCCAAAAATTCCCCAGGTAAAATCTACGGTTTGAGAAATTTTAACCCAAAGCTCATCGTTTTTATTGTATTTAAAGTTTTGTTTAAATACCAAGGTATCAATAGGGGTGATTTGCATGGCTTTTCCCGTGGTGCTTAGATCTACCCCGTAAACCTCCCAATCGTCTTCAATAATGTAGATATACCCAAAAAAGATTCGATCATTTTTACGTTTGGGAGTCACTTCTACTTTATTAATGAGGTTGCCTTGCTCGTCGTTAAAAACACCGTCTAGCTTATAGTCATAATAATTAAACGCATAATCGGCGATAGGAGAAACCAGTTCCGTATTGAGTTCTATGGTATTGTTGTAAAAATTAAAATTAGCTTCGCGTGCACTGTTGAGGCTAAATCCGTTATCATTTCCACTTACTTTAGAAGCCACAATTTTCTCGTGAAATTCATCTGGCGCTTTAAATTTTATCTTAGAGATGGTTTCAGATAGATATACAATTCCGCTACGCGTAGAATCTAATCCGCCGCCAAGGTCACCAACTTCAGCGCCCAGTATTTTCTTTGGTGCATTCTTTATTTTCCATAAACCACGCGAATAAAAATCGGCCGTATAAGCATCGGTTTTAGCTAGATTTTCCTTCCTATATTCAATCGCTTTTTTAATGACGCGAATCGCAGGATTCTTTCCAGATTTAAGAACAACTTCATCTAGACTCGTAGATTCTTCCGCTAAGGAAACATTTAAAATAAACGGAAACCGCTCTATGTTCACCTCTTTCTCTAGGGTTTTAAAGCCTAAAAACTGAAAAACCAGCGTATTAGTGCCGGTTTGTTCATAATCTAGTTTATAATTTCCTTCGTTGTTGCTGGTGGTTCCTTTATAGGTGTCTTTTAGATAGATATTTACATAAGGAACGGGCTCGCCTGCTTCATCGGTAACCTTACCGACTACTTGAGAGAATCCAGAAAATGAAGTAATAAGAAGTGCTAGGAGTAAAAGTTTTTTCAAAAGAAATGCGTTTAGTTAAATTCTTTTTTAATGCGATCTAAACGGCGTTTGCTATCTCGATCTTTAATGGTTTCTCGTTTGTCATGGATTTTCTTACCCTTACAAAGGGCAATGCTGAGTTTTGCAAAACCCCGGTCGTTAATAAACAAGCGAAGCGGAATAATGGTTAATCCCGATGAAGTGACCTGTTTCTCTAGCTTGCGCAATTCTTTTTTATTGAGCAATAATTTGCGTTCACTTTTTGGCGTGTGGTTAAAATGCGTAGCGTGAGAATACTCTTCTACGTGCATATTAATCACGAATAATTCACCGTGATGAAACTCGCAAAAGCTTTCGGCAATTCCAGCTTTTCCAGCTCTAATGGATTTAATTTCGGTTCCGGCTAGTTTTATTCCTGCAATAAACTTTTCAAGGACTTCATATTGAAACTTAGCCTTCCGGTTCTTTATGTTGATGTTGTTTTTACTCATAACAATCGCTAAAATAGGAAGCTTTTTTCAAATAAACATAGGCTACAGCCTTAAAGACGTCATAAAATTAGTTTTGTTGCAATTTTGAGGGATGCAAAGGTTGCTTTCCTAAGAAGTTCTGTATCTTTACGGGCAAATAAAAATACCCATGAAACAGATCTATATTTTCTTGTTATTAACGGTTTTGGTAAGTTGTAAAGATGAGTCTAAAGAGCCTGCTGTAGAGGTGAAAGATGATTTTACTGAAGAAAAAGTAGCCAAAGCACAAGAGGTGTTGAGTAAGGTGATTGAACGTGCAGGCGGAGAAAAGTATCAAACTTCGGCTATAGAATTTCGCTTTCGCGGAAATAAATACAGCAGCGTTCGCAATTGCGGAATGTACGAACTTCAAAAAGTACAAGTTACTGAAGATGGCGATACCATTAAAGATGTGTTGTCTAATATGGGCTTTGAACGCTTTGTGAACCGAGAGAAACTAAACTTACCCGATTCTTTAGTTGCAAAATATAGCAACGCGGTAAATTCAGTTCATTATTTTGCACAGCTTCCTTTTGGTCTTAACGATCCTGCGGTAAAAAAGACCTACCTAGATACGCTTAGCTTGGAACAAAACAAATACCATAAAATAAAAGTGCAATTCGCCGAAGAGGGTGGAGGCGATGATCACGATGATGTGTATATGTATTGGGTTAATATGGACAAAAACACCATCGATTATTTAGCCTATTCTTTTGAAGTAAATGGCGGTGGAATGCGTTTTAGAAAAGCCATTAACCCTAAAAAAGTAAATGGAATACGTTTTGCAGATTACGAGAATTATGCTCCAAAAGAGGATAATATAAACGTGGAAGACCTAGACAAAGCCTTTATGAATGATCAGCTTAAAAAAGTTTCAGAGATTATCAATGAAGACATTAAAGTGGTGGTAGGAAAAGACAAATGCAATTAAAGCGGATGCTGGGTTAAAGAGCTTGTCATTTTTCCGTTCTTATAAATAACTACTTTATATAAATTGCTATTGTTGCGATCGTCAATATCTTTATACTTCTTTTTGCCTAAAATAAGATTTACAAATTTTGGCGTTGTGTCGCTATGACCTACCACCAAAACCGTTTTGCCTTTGGTTTCTTTTTGAAAATCTACATCATTTAATTTTTTAACGCTATACAATCTTACATCGGTAGAGAATAATTTTGCTGTTGGGGCTGCGGTTTGCTGGGTACGCTTAAAGTTACTGCTGTACACGAGGTCTATTTTCTTGTCTTCAAGTACTTTTGCCCAGTTTTCGGCTCTTTTTTGTCCAAGTTTTTTCAAAGAAGGATCATTACTGTCGGTAGAACGATCTTTTTCCCCGTGTCTTATAAAGTAGTAGGTAGTTTCCACCTCAGCTTGAATTTCTTCCGCGGAAGCGATTTTATCACTCTTTTCAGAAGTTGTAGGTTGATCTTTACAAGAGAAAAATACGAAGAGAAAGTATATAAGAGTATATTTCATAAGCTTAATTGTTGATAATTTCGAACCACAAAAGCTGGTTGAGTTGTGGCATAAAACTACTAAAGTTATTATCTGAGATTAAAAGTAAGGTTTTATTTCCATTTTTTAAGGTGGGACCATAACAAAAACCTTCTAGGTTATCGATGGTTTTATCGGTTAGAAATTTTCTAATATCTTCTAAATCAAGCACCAAGTTCTTTTCTGTTTTAGGTTTTGACAAGCCGCGAACCGACTTTTTCTCTAGTGTGTTTTCGCTTTCATAAACCACATATTCGTAAATATGTACGTTGTGAGATTTACGACCTCTCCCTGCAGAAAAGGCTCTCTCCAATACTAAAAACCGATCTTTATCTATCGCAAGAATATCGGTAAGGCCATTAAGGTAAAAAGGTAAGAAAGGTATTTTTCTAATTCTTCCCAGTGGGTAAGTGAATTGTTTTTGAGGTGTTGTGTTTTTAAAATCATAATAGGTAAAGCGTACTGGAGATTTGGTGCCATAAAGTTTTGGTTTGGGACCATCTGCTTCTAAGGGAAGCTCATTAGCCACCCAAAATCCTTTCTGGTCTGTACTTGCCGTGACTCCTTCAAAAACACCATTGTTTCTTGGTTTTGATTCGCTATGGGCTTTAAACTGAAATGGAATTTCATATTTCTTTACCAATTTGCCTTGGGGATTATATTGGAGAATAGAGGGGTTTTTACCATTTTTTATACTGCCCTCGCTCACCACGATAAAATCATTCTCATGGGGCGTAATGATAAAGTCTTCTAGGTCTAAATAGGTGTTTTTAAGCGAAGCTTCACTTTTATCTAACAAGATCACTTCATTAAAAAGTAGACTATCAATTTTTCTTTTACTGGTATGCAGGCGAGCTTTGTATATTCTTGGGTTACTGGGATCATCGCAAACCATATAATATTCGTTTTCTTTTTTTACAATCCCAGAGAGACCTCCAATTTTGGTATCGGCTAAACTAGCGTCTTCAGGAATAATATATTCATCAAGGAATCTAAGCTCTATAGAAGGCTCTTTAGAAGGCGGTAAGGAGGCGCAATTGGTAAAAAGGGCTAGGGATAGTGAAAGGAGTAAAAGTTTTGGTAGGGCGTTCATTTTATTTAATAACATAGTATTAAGATAATTATAGGAATATTTTGGGAGTAATGCATCTCTTTTAAGTGTAAATTTATACTATTACTAAACCCTAAAACTTATATATTATGAATAGTCAAGAATTAGAAGGAAAATGGAAACAAGTAAAAGGTCAGTTTAAGCAAAAATACGGTAAAGTAACCGATGATGATATGACTTACTCAGAAGGTAAATTTGATGAAATGCTTGGAAAACTACAAGAGAAAACAGGAAAAAGTAAAGAAGCTTTACAAGATGAGATTGGTAAGATGTAATTGAGATTGCTATGAAAAAGGAAAAAGCCTCATTGAAAAATGAGGCTTTTTTTTGGTCTTGTTTGTTTTTAATATAAATTATTCTTGGCCAATACCTACCAGTTCTACATCAAAAAGTAAAATAGAGTTGGGAGGGATAGGTCCGTTTCCTCTTTCTCCGTACCCTAAGTAAGGAGGAATAATCAGTTTTGCTTTTTCACCTACTTTTAATAAGCGGATTCCTTCATCCCATCCCGGAATTACTTTTCCTACGCCAACAGGAAATACCAATGGTCTATCTCTATCATAAGAAGAATCGAATTTAGTTCCATCAGTTAGCATTCCTGTATAGTGAACTCTTACCGTTTGTCCACGTTCTGGAGTAGCTCCCGTTTTTTTACTGGTCGTGATTTTATAACGCAATCCGCTTTCGGTTTTGGTATAACCTTCCGCCATCGTATTGATTTCTTTATCTATAGCTTCTTTGGCTTTAGTTTTTTCAGCTTCAGCTTCCTGTTGAGCTTCTTTTTGAGCTTCTTCCGCTTTATTCAAGCTAGATTTAAAGACTTTTGGCGCATTAAAAGCTTTGGCATCATCTCCTATTCTAATGATGTTCACTTCTTTTAAAGTCACAGCATCTACAGGCTTATCTCCTTGACCTGTTTTTACGTTTCCTATAGTGTCTACTTTATCCTGTCCTACAACAATTTTTCCGAAGACAGAATGCATATTATCTAAATGTGGAGTAGGTCCAAGGGTAATAAAAAACTGACTCCCATTGGTTCCAGGACCTGCATTCGCCATAGAAAGCATTCCTTTGGTTTTGTGAGTTAAGCTTTTATCAAATTCATCTGGAAACTTGTAACCAGGACCTCCAGCGCCAGTTCCTTTAGGATCTCCTCCCTGAATCATAAATCCTTTAATAATACGGTGAAAAGTTAAACCGTTATAGAATTTTTTTCCTTTGTAGGTGGTATCTACCATATCTTGGTTTCCTTCAGCTAGAGCGACAAAATTAGCTACGGTAAGCGGAGCTTTTTGATAATATAATTCGGCTACAAAAGTTCCTTCGCTGGTTACAAATTCGGCGTACATCCCGTCTTCTAAATCTGGATACTTATCGTTACAAGCAAACAAGCTAAGGCTTGTAATTAATAAGACTAATAAAGTGTGTTTTTTCATTTTTTATGATTTATTGATTTTTTTCTAAACTAATTGAATTTAAAGTGATGGTAGAACGTATAGGTATATTTCTTCCAATTTTTTCTGAATCGCCATAATAACCAAAGGCTTTATGGGATGGAAATAGGAAAGTGACGGTTTCTCCTTCTTTCATGAGTTTTAAGCCTTGTCGCAATCCGTTAAAAACATTTTCTTTATCGATGACATATTCTCTAGTTCCAATCTCTTTTTTGGTATAAATAGGAGTTCCTTCAAGCGTAGAAATATCATAATCAAACTCTACTAAGTCTCCAAAATGAGGAGTTAACGTGTCTTCTATGTTTTGAGCGTTGTAGTAATACCAAAATCCATCAGAGGAGGAGAGGTAATTGTTGATGCTATCTTTTTTAATAATATTAGCGATGATTTTCTCTTCTTTCGCCACCATCTTTTTATTCCGCTTGACGGATTCCTGTATAAATGACCCCGACTTGGAAGCAACAGGTCTTCTGGCTTCGGGCGTTTTGCATGCCATGACACAAAAAAGCGTTAAAAGGATGTAAAAACTATTCTTGAGCATCTTCCAATTCGTTTTTATAATTTTTTATAGTGCTTTCAAACGAGGTGATGGTTTCGTTTAGGGATAAATCGCTTTTTCCTCCTGCGGCATTAATGTGACCTCCACCGTTAAAATGATCTCTGGCAAACTGATTGACATCAAAATTACCTTTAGAACGCAAAGAGATTTTAATAATTTGGTCTTGTTTGTTCTCAATAAATATAGCAGCAAAAACAATTCCTTTTATAGAAAGGCTGTAGTTTACAAAGCCTTCTGTATCTCCTTTTTTGAAATTATTTGTGTCTAATTCTTCTTGAGAAAGTGTAATATAAGCTGTTTTTAATTCTGACAACACCTTCATATTATTTAAGGCAACGCCCAATAATTGCATTCTATTGGTAGAATTAGTGTCATATACTTGTTGATGAATGTCTGAATTTTTTGCGCCTTTATCAATAAGATCAGCAATCACCCTATGTGTAGTGCTGGTGGTAGAAGCAAATCTAAACGAACCCGTATCGGTCATAATACCAACATATAAACAGGTCGCGATATCTTTTGTAATTTTATCAGTGGCATCCATCATCTCTAGAAAATGGTAAATCATTTGGCAGGTCGAAGAAATGCTCGTATCACTATAAGTGTAGGCAGCATAATCTGCGGGAGCCTGGTGGTGATCTATCATCACGTACGTAGAATCAGTTTGGTTTAAAACGGCTTCCATATCATTTCCCGTTCTAGAAAAATGATTAAAATCTAAGGTAAAAATAAGTTCTGCATCTGCAATAAGTTGCTTCGCTTTTTCGGTTTCAGTAGAGAATAAAATCATCTCTTCAACTCCCGGAATCCATTTTAAAAAATCTGGAAAATCATTGGGAGCTACCACTACGGCATCGTGACCGCATTGTTGTAAATATTGCTGTAACGCAAGCGTAGAGCCAATCGCATCTCCATCCGGATTTCTATGAGGTATGATTACCGTCTTTTTAGGCTGGGAGAGAAGCGCTTTTAATTCGTCTACTTTTTCTTTTTCCATAGCGGTAAATATACAATTTCTTTAGATTTTGAGTAATATTGACCTATAAATTTAAAGTAAACCCTAGTCTTAGGATTTCTTTCCCCGTCAAGCGGAAATATATTTAGGAGGCTTTAAAACTAAGTGCTGACCATTGAATGAAAACCAACGGAATTATAGTAGTGAAAAAATCACTTGATTTGAAGTCTAGCATCTTATGTCTTATAGTGCCCACCCGAAAGAATTCTTTAGGACAGGGAGCGTCTCACGTAAATGTACCGCTGCGGTACGGGCGGGTCTAACTTCTTAGTCGGCACGACTATAAAAATAGCTGAAGACTTGTATATCATCTATAAAAGACTAATTTTGCATCAAATTAAAAGAAAATAACATGGCAGGAAATAAAACTTTTACTATGATTAAGCCAGATGCGGTAGAAAATGGCCACATTGGAGCGATATTAGAACAAATCAACACTTCTGGATTTAGAATCGTGGCGTTAAAATTAACGCAAATGACTAAAGCTGATGCCGAAGAATTTTACGCAGTTCATAACGAGCGTCCATTCTTTGGAGAGTTAGTAGAGTTTATGACTCGCGGACCTATCGTTGCGGCGATCTTAGAAAAAGAAAATGCAGTTGAAGACTTTAGAACTTTAATTGGAGCGACTAACCCAGCAGATGCTGCGGAAGGAACGATTAGAAAAAAATATGCAACTTCTATAGGAGAAAATGCAGTTCACGGAAGTGATAGCGATGAGAATGCAACGATTGAAGGTGCTTTTCATTTTGCAGGTAGAGAAATGTTCTAAACATAAACTACATCAACAATAAAAAAGGCTGTCCAATGGACAGCCTTTTTTATTGTTATCTTTCTGTAGATCCACTTTCATTCCTAAAATTAGTTTTTGTCACCTTGAACGGAGTCGAAAGGTTAAACAAAAGCGTCTCGACTCCCCGCCAGAATGAATTCTTTCGGGCTGGTGCTCGACGTGACATAGGAACCATTATTTCACTAAACTGGAAACTAAACGAATATTGTAGTTATCTTTTAAAAATAGTAGATACTTATTTCTTAATCATTTTAATCGTCTTGCTTTTCGTTTTAGATTGGATAGTTAAAAAATAAGTTCCAGAAGCTAAAGAAGTTAAATCCATTTGCTCGTTTTGAATGCTTATTTCTAATTTGTTTCCTAAAACATCATACAAAGAAGCAGAAAATTCTTCTTGATATGCATTTTGAAGATGTATAACGTCCTGCGTAGGATTAGGATAAACGCTCACCGCAATTTGTTGGTTATTGTTAACGGCTAAACCATCAGGATCAAAACGATATACGGTTCCTTCTGGGATGTTGCCTATAAGAGCGCTTTCTAAGTCTGGAGCGTTATTGTTCGCTATAATCACGGTTGGATTTATAGGATCTTCAATTAACAAATAAGCGTCTTCGTTAAAAGTTTCATTTATTAAATTATAAGACGGAACATAAGCTACAATGGGACCTGGTAATTCTTCATAAGATTCATTAGGATTATTAATAGAATTAGGGCCATACCTGTATTCGATGGAATCATCGCTTTCATACAACCAAACTTGAAAATCCATAGAATCATTATCAGTAGTATCATCCCAAAAACCAGCATTCTTATATTCTAACTTAAAAATGCGGTTGCCAACACTTCCTTCCACTACATAAGAAATAGGGGATAAGGATTGCTCGTTAGAACCTTCTTTAGATACAATGTCTTGAGCAATGGGTGCAAGCAAGCTTAAGGTGGTACTAAATTGCTGAAAAGTAAGTACTCCGCCAGCATATTCATCAGAAGTATATAGCGTAGAATAATTTTGACCGTAAACTTCAAAATCAAATCCTATGGGAATAGAAAAAGCGGGGTCATCCCAAAGCATTCCATTATTCACAGAAGTAGCATTGACAAGATCTTGATAAGGTTCATTAAAAGCCGTTACGGTATAATCTTGCGCCTGTAATAAGCTGCTGATACCAAAAACAAATAGAAGAGTAATTTTTTTCATCTGGGTCAAGATTTAATTATTCAAAAGGGATACGTTGTTTTTCATAGACACGATAAAAATCTACTAAGTTTGGTTCTTCAGCTTGTAATTGCATTAATAGAGTTTTATGATGGATTTGAATGGTATCGCTGCTTATAAAATCTACTTGATATAAGAAAGTTTCTGTTTCATTACTTTGGTAATCGCTTTCAGAAAAATACTCTAAACTTACTTGATAATCCGTTTCATTTAATTGTTCCCA
Organism: Mesonia profundi; assembly: GCF_031085155.1. GTDB lineage: Bacteria > Bacteroidota > Bacteroidia > Flavobacteriales > Flavobacteriaceae > Mesonia > Mesonia profundi. Next base: position 76,071 of record NZ_JAVHUL010000004.1, read on the forward strand.
ATTGCCTTGACCAGCGGTATAAAAGCATTCCTCACTTGTTTTTTGTTCAATAAAATTATAATAAAACAGCTGATTGGTGTCATTTGAAAAATATAAATGACTATTAGTTGTGGTTGAACAATATGGGAAAGGATTTACAATTTTACTGTTATCCTCATAAATCTTAACGTTTTGAAAAGGTTGCCATTCTCCTGTTATAGGGTCATCAATAGTTTCAACACTCGGCTGGTCATCATCGCTTTGACAAGCAATCAAAAAGAAAACGGCGAGTAGGGAGAGTATGATTTTAATTTTCATAGGAGTAAATATATATTATAATTTTATCTCAAAACTAATTTATCTACTAATTCTTCTCCTAATTCATTATTAATCATTGTTATGATTTTAGATTTTCCGTAGCTTAACTCTTCCCGCAATACCGATGAACTCAAACTCACATACAAAGTTTTCTCATTCAGTTGTATCTCGTCGGTGTATTTCGCAATCGCAGGTCCCATTTGGGCATTCCAAACTTCTTTTACATTGACTTTATTCAGTCCTTTTTCAAGCTTGTTCTTCTTTACAAAAGCTTTGAGTACGTCGCTTATATTCTGCTCTTCTTTATTTCTCGCCATCTGTAATATATCCTTTAAATTTTTTATAGGTATACGTGATTCCGTTTTCGTTTTTCACTACCAATTCTTCTTCGGTTAACCGAATTAAATGCTCTTTCCATTTATCTTGAAGCGTTTCATAATAAAGAAATATACTATCGTTTTCTTTCTTTACAAAAACATTTTCTTTTGCCCCATTTGTTTTATAACCACCATCAAACTGAGGTTGCATTTTTTGCCGGAAACCTTCCTGGTTTTCTAAATAAAAATAATCTACATTCTCGTTAAAGCTAAATTCTTTTTCTTTGCCGTTATCTCCTTTTACGTGGCTAATTTCCCAATAGCCATTTAGCTTGTCAATATCAGAAAGTGCTGGTTCTGAATTGCAAGAGACTAATAAAAAGCTGAGTGATAAAAATAAAAATAGATTTCTCATAATTAAGTTAAATGTATCATTTGGTATTCTTTGGCGTGGCTTTTTACCACATTTTCGGTTCTATCAGCGTGGGTATCACTAATAAATAACTGTCCCAAATCATCTTGAGTCACCAGCTTTATAATTTGTGCCACGCGTTCTTCATCTAGTTTATCAAAAACATCATCGAGTAATAAAATAGGATTCACTTTGCTTACTTGCTTTAAAAAATCATACTGCGCTAACTTTAATGCGATTAAATATGATTTTTGTTGTCCCTGTGAACCAAATTTCTTTACGGAATGCCCCTTAATCTTCAGGCTTAAATCGTCTTTATGTGTTCCTGCGCTGCTGTATTGCAATTTAAGATCTTTTTGGAGATGTGCTGCTAACAATTCCGTTAAGGAGGTTTCACTCAGCTGACTTTTATATTTTAGCTTCACCGCTTCTTTTCCATCACTAATGGTGGCATAGCGTTCTTCAAAAATGGGAGTAAAGATTTCTAAAAAAGCTTTTCTCTTTTCATGAATGCTTTTCGCCAAGGGTAATAATTGCAGGTTATACACTTCTAAGGTCTCTTTTTCAAAAGTCCGGTTGGCTGCAAAATACTTCAGTAAAGAATTCCGTTGCGATAAAATTTTATTGTAATTGATTAAACTCGTAAGGTATGGTTTGTCGCTTTGAGAAATAATACCATCTATAAATTTTCTACGCACGTCGCTGCCTTCCATAATTAAATCCCGATCGGCAGGCGAAATAATCACCACGGGAATTAAACCAATGTGGTCGCTAAATTTTCCATAAGCTTTAGCGTTTCGTTTAATCACCTTTTTTTGTCCTTTCTTAGCGCTAACCACCACTTTCTCTTCTCTATCGTTTTTTTTAAACTCTCCGTCAATGACAAAAAAGTCGGCGTTATGATTAATATTTTGACTCGTAACCGGGTTAAAATAACTTTTGCCATAAGCTAAATGATAGATGCTATCTAAAACATTGGTTTTACCCACGCCGTTAAACCCGACGAAGCAGTTTATTTTGTCATTAAAATTGAAAGTAACGTTTTCAAAATTCTTATAATGAAGGAGTGATAATTTATTTAAAACCATAGGAGTTTTACAATCTTCTTTTAATTTGATTTTAGAGAAGCTAAAAATACAAATACATAGGCTAACAACTTCTTTAAAATAACAAATAATTCTCTTTTATATATGGATAAATATTCTAATTTTGCGATTCATTAACTAATTTTTATGGCAACATATAAGAAAAGGGGTTACAAGCCTAAAGCAACGAAAGAAAATGATGGGGTAGACGACAACTTCAACGAGGAAGAATCTACAACAGCAGAAGTTTTTAATAATCTAGATGAAGGTGCTAACAAAACAGAGGAATGGGTTGCCGGCAATCAAAAGCCTATTCTTATTGTTATTGGAGTAATCGTGATAGCCGTATTAGCTTACTTGGGATACTCTAGATTTGTTCAGCAACCAAAAGAGTTTGAAGCTGCAGATGAGATCGCTCAGTCTCAAATCTATTTTGAAAATGCTTTAGACGCTACCAATAAAGATCAAGATTCTTTATTTAACCTAGCCTTGAATGGCGGTAACGGAAAATTTGGATTATTAAAAGTAATTGATCATTACGGAAGTACTTCTTCTGGTAACATCGCGCATTACTATGCGGGAATCGCTTACCTAAATACTGGAAAGTATAAAGAGGCGATCGATCAATTAGAAGATTTTAAAAGTGATGATGAAGTTTTAGCTCCGCTAGCCAAAGGTGCCATAGGAGATGCTTTTATGCAGTTAAACCAGCCAGAAGAGGCTTTGGGATACTATGAGAAAGCGGCTAAAATGAGAAATAATAAATTTACTACGCCTAAGTTTTTAATGAAAGCGGCTATAACTGCAATTCAATTGAAAAAAGGAGCTGACGCGGAAAAACACTTAACTCGAATTGAAGAAGAGTATAGTGATTCTCCTGAAGCAGAAGAAGTATCAGTTTATTTAGGACAAGCACAAGGTTTACAGTAAACAATGGCAACAGCAGGAAAAAATTTATCTGAATATAATAAAGAAACCATCCCAAACGCGAAAGATTTTCGGTTTGGGATTGTTGTTTCTGAGTGGAACAGTAAAATCACCGAAGGCCTATTTCAAGGTGCTTTTGATGTATTTTTAGAAAACAATGTCTTAAAAGAAAACATTGTGCGTTGGAATGTTCCTGGAAGTTTTGAACTTATTTACGGCTGCAAAAAGATGCAAGAGTCTTTTGAAATGCTAGACGCTATCATCGCCGTAGGAAATGTGATTCAAGGGGAAACCAAACATTTCGATTTTGTTTGTGACGGCGTTACTCAAGGCATCAAAGATTTAAACATACAAAGTGATATTCCTGTCATTTTTTGTGTCTTAACCGATAATACCAAACAGCAATCTATAGATCGCTCTGGCGGAAAGCATGGAAATAAAGGTGCCGAAGCGGCAGTAGCTGCCATTAAAATGGCACAGCTTAGAAAAGACGCGACTTTCTACAAGGAATAAGCTTTTTATTCTCTTTCTTTTTCTTTAAAATTTAACCCTGCTTTCTCGGCATTGTTTTTGATTTTCCATAACTTTGAAGCAATAGGAAATCATGGGAATTTTAAAGCGCCGTAAAAACAAGAAATTTAGCTACAGCCCTCGTTATTACAATGACGAAGGGAAAGGTAGTCCATATCAATTAGAACATAAGTTTGATAAATTTCGTTCAACTGCGGGAGATGCTGGAGGTTTGGTTCACCGCTTTAAATCGGCTTGGTCTGAATTTAGAGATGAATCTGATAGAAAAACCAACCGCAGGGTACTTTGGATTATTCTTGTTTTAGTTTTTATATTCCTTTTTATTATTGACTTTGATCTTTCTATTTTCTTTAGCTAACCCATGACAGATATCATTCAACTTTTACCAGATCATGTGGCCAACCAAATTGCTGCAGGAGAAGTCGTTCAACGTCCAGCTTCTGTGGTGAAAGAACTGTTGGAGAATGCCATAGATGCTGGAGCCACCAACATACAATTACTTATTAAAGACGCTGGGAAAACCCTCATTCAAGTAGCCGATAACGGTAAAGGAATGAGTATAACCGATGCGCGTTTATCTTTTGAACGTCACGCTACGTCTAAAATCAAATTGGCAGAAGATTTATTTCAACTGCAAACCAAAGGCTTTAGAGGAGAGGCTTTAGCTTCCATCGCGGCCATTGCGCAAGTCGATTTAAAAACCAAACCTCAAGAGGAAGAGGTAGGAACACATATTCAAATAAAAGGTAGTGAAGTAGAGTCTCAAGAGGCTTGCGTTACACCTATAGGAACGGTGATCCACGTGAAAAACTTGTTTTATAACATTCCGGCAAGGAGAAATTTTTTAAAATCAACAGCGGTAGAAACACGTCACATCATTGATGAATTTCAGCGCGTGGCTTTAGCGCATTCTAGCATCGCGTTTAGCATGCATCACAATGGGAACGAAATGTTTCAGCTTCCTATAAGCAATCTGCGACAGCGAATTGTGAATATTTTTGGTAGTAAAACCAATGAAAAATTAGTCCCCGTAGAGGAGGAGACCGAGTTGGTAAATATCACCGGGTTTGTAGGTAAACCTGAATTTGCTAAGCGTTCGCGAGGAGAACAGTTTTTCTTCGTCAATAATCGCTACATCAAATCTCCTTACCTCAATCACGCGGTAACCGCTGCTTTTGAAGGTTTACTGAAAGACAAAAGCTATCCTTCTTACTTTTTATTCTTAGAGGTTGATCCCAAAAGTATTGACATCAATATTCATCCTACTAAAACCGAAATTAAATTTGATGATGAACATGCTTTATATGCTATTTTAAGAAGTTCCATCAAGCATAGTTTAGGTCAATTTAGTGTAGCGCCCGTATTGGATTTTAACCGGGATGCGAATTTAGATACGCCTTACGATTTAGAAACGAAGTCCGCGAGAACGCCTCAGGTAGAAGTAGATCGTGATTTTAATCCTTTTCAAGAAATAAAATCAAAGGCTACCTCTGGATCTGGTTTTCAACCTAAAAGACAAACTGTGCCGCAAGAGAATTGGGAAGCTTTATACCACGGATTAGATAGTAAAGATGAGAATGATTTTTCTAAGGTAGAATTTGAAAGTGATGCTATTACAGGTCAGCTTTTTGAAACTTCTAAGGTTTCGGCTTCTTCTACCACCTTTCAATTGCAAAAAAAATACATTATAAGTCCGTTTAAAAACGGAATGATTCTTATTGATCAGCATAGAGCACATTGCCGAATCTTATATGAAGATTTACTGAAAAGCATTACGGTTAAAGCAGCTGTAAGTCAGCAATTACTGTTTCCGTTGTCCTTACAATTAAATGTGCAAGAAATCGAGATGTTGCATCATCTGCGAGAAGCCTTGGAGCAAACCGGATTCATCTTTTCAAAAATGAAAGATGGGGAAGTAGAAATTACAGGGATACCGACCTTGATTACCGAAAGTGAGGTTTCTATTTTATTGGATCAGTTGCTCTCTGATTTTGAAAATGAAATTCCAGATAGTGGCTTTTTACAAACCGATTTATTAGCCAAATCCCTCGCGAAAAGCATGGCGATAAAAGCAGGAACCCAATTAGATACCGTAGAACAAATTGCGATTGTGAATGGTTTATTTGCTTGTAAAGAACCACAATTAACACCGACGAACAAAAAGATTTTTATAACGCTTCAAGCGGAAGACATAGAAAAAAAATTCATGTAAATGGGAAATATAACCGATACCGTTAAAGTTTTATTGATTGCCAACATCCTATTTTTTTTAGGAAGTCAGTTTTTAGGAGATTATGCTTATCAATTGTTTGCCCTGTGGTTTCCCGAAAATGAAAACTTTCAGTTGTGGCAAATTGCCACTCACATGTTTATGCATAGTGGCTTTTCGCATATTCTTTTTAACATGTTCGCTTTATACATCTTTGGAAGTGTATTGGAGCAGACTTTAGGGCAACAGCGCTTTTTGTTTCTTTATTTTTCAGCAGGATTAGGTGCCGCAGGATTACAAATTTTATTTAGCTATTGGAATTTTAATAATGCGATGCAAGTCTATTTAGATGCAGGTTTATCCACACAAGAGGTGCACAATATGTTGTCGCAATACAGCAGCACAGGAAAGGTGTACTCCGCTATTCCGCGAGAAGCGACACAACAATTAGTAGGAACTTATATGACGCCTATGGTGGGAGCATCAGGGGCAATCTTTGGAATATTGGCAGCCTTTGCTGTGGTGTATCCCAATTTGCCTTTATATTTAATGTTTATTCCCATTCCTATTAAAGCCAAGTATTTAATCGGAGGATACTTTTTAATTAATGTATACTCAGCAGTAACAGGAACCTCTTTATTTGGACCTTCAAATACGGCCTATTGGGCACATATTGGAGGAGCCATTATTGGGTTTATTACCATGTGGTATTGGAAGAAAAATAGTTTTAACTCAAACCGTATCAATTAATGCGTTGGCAAGATCAATTACGGTACAAGTATAATATGGCGGGGGTTTTAGAGAAACTCATCGCGGTCAATGTATTGATATTTGTACTTCAGTTTTTTCTACAAACTATTGGATTTCTATTTAAAATTGAAGTGAATTTTATCTTTAATTGGTTTAGTTTTCCTACTCATATAGGCGCTTTGCTCTATAAGCCTTGGAGCACTATTACGTATGCTTTCTTGCACGGTGGTCTTTTGCACTTGTTCTTTAATATGATCATCCTATATTTTTCGGGAAGGTTGTTCCTCACTTTTTTCTCTCCCAAACGATTGCTGAATTACTACTTTTTGGGAGCTATAAGTGGTGCTTTGCTTTTTGCGCTGAGTTATAATTTATTTCCAGCATTTTCTAGCTTGGGGAATGTTCCTTTGGTAGGAGCATCTGCTGCCGTAACCGCAATTTTAGTTGGGGTTGCAACACAAGCTCCGCATATGCAAGTACGCATGATGTTTATAGGAAATATTAAATTATGGTGGATTGCTGCTTTTTTGGTGGTGTTTGATTTTATTCAGATTCCGTTTGGAAATGCAGGCGGACATATAGCGCATCTTGGCGGCGCATTATTGGGATATGTGTATACCACACAACTTTCTAAAGGAAATGATATTGGCGCTTGGTTCCAAGCAATAACCGATACGGTGGTGGGGTGGTTTCAGCCTGCTAAAAAGAAGCCTTTTAAAAATGTGTATAAGAATACAGCAAAAACTAAAAGTAAAAGAACAGCTGCTAGCTTTACGCATCCCGTAGAAAAGCAAAAAAAGATTGATGCCATTTTAGATAAAATCAGTAAAAATGGATATGAGAGTCTAACCAAAGCAGAAAAAGATTACCTTTTTAAAGCAGGTAAAGAATAGCGTTTTATGAAAGGCCTTAACCTTATAGATCGACTTATTTTTGTGGTAAACTCCTTGTTTGCGACAGCCCTTCTATTGGCTTATGTGTTGCCTTATATTCCGCCGAATACCTTTCCTTTTTTATCGGTTTTAAGCTTGGGAATGCCCTTATTACTGATTATTAACTTCGTTTTTTTCTTATTTTGGGCCATTCGCTTTAAACGTCAGTTGCTTTTATCTTTCCTTATTTTACTTATCGGATTTAATCATATCCTCTCTTTATATATGTTTTCTGGAGATCAGCCTAAGGCGGATATGAATGAAGCCAAGACTTTTAGCTTGATGAGTTATAATGTACGTCATTTTAACAGGTACAATTGGATTAAGGATGAAACGGTTACACAGCAAATTATCAGTTTTGTAGCGCAAGAAGATCCAGACGTGTTGGTGATGCAAGACTATTTGGAACGAAAGGATGTAAAATTTAAAGCCTATCCTCATAAGTATATAAAACTGGTGGGGAAATCAGGACAGGCTATCTACTCTAAATACCCTATTCTTGAAAAAGGTTCTTTAGACTTTCCGAAAACGGGAAACAACGCCATTTATGCAGATATTCTTATCCGTAAAGACACCTTAAGGGTCTTTAATTTGCATTTGGAAAGCTTAAAAATTAATCCGAGTGTGAAAGAGCTCCAAAATAATAGTGAGAAACTTATCGCTAGGGTAGGAAACTCTTTTAAAAAGCAAGAGAAGCAAACAGAAATGCTGCTGAAAAAAATTAAACAAACTCCGTATAAGGTGATTATAGCAGGAGATTTAAACAATAGCGCTTTCTCTTATGTCTATAGAAAGCTTTCTGAAAATTACACCGATGCGTTTAAAAACTCGGGGAATGGTTTCGGAAAAACATTTGATTTCGATTTTATCCCTTTACGGATTGATGCTATTTTAGTAGATAAGCAGTTAAAAGTAAGAAAGTTTATGAATTACGATCAGCAGCTCTCAGATCATTACCCCATTATGAGTGTGCTGGAGTTGAAGTAATTTTTTGATTACTCATGAATTATTCTAAAAGAAGAGATTTTAAAAAGATATTTTCAGCTTGGATCTTTTTTGGTCTATTTTCTAGCCGTCTAGATTCTAAATTCTAACTACAATTTTGTCCAGAAACGAAAGCCTCTTACGTCCTACGTCTTTTTATCTTACGTCTGTTTTCTAGCAGTCTAATGTCTTATTTAAGAACTTGATCCTCCAAATACATTAAGCTACTCGGACCTTCATTAAACAAAAGATCTAAAATGGATAGATTGGGAATATAACCTTCTTTATTCGTAAAAACCTGCGTGTATTTCGCTAAGTCGATACTGTTTTTTTTCTTGGCGCTAATTAGATTTCTAGCATCAAGCATCTCTGAATCTTGATAATCTTTTATAAACTCTTCTGTTTTCTCAAGAGGAATATCCAACTGTAAACACGAGAGCACGACATCTAAGCACGCATAATTAAACTCCATTAAGTGAGAGTAGGTTTCTTCATAAAGCGGTTTAAACTCATCTTCATAGAACTCAAAAAAGGGAGAAGTACGGTAAGCCGCTTCTAAAGAACGCCAATGGATAATTTGCCAGTTGAAATCGTTTTCAATCCTAACGTCTCTATATTTTTGACGCTTGTTTTTTATGTTCACATGCTTGATGGGAATATTTAGCAATAACTTCCCGTTAGCACCATAAATATACTGTCTATTCCTGTAGGTTTGTTTTTGATAATTATCTTCGTTCTCGAAGCGAATTTTTTCCGCTTTAGCGAAATAAACAAATTGCTCTATTGAACCAAAATAAGCGGGATGTAGGATTAAGACTTTCATAACTATCTAAACCTATTTCTCTTTATTCTTGTTCTTTTTCCAAAAGAAATTAATCCCGAAAATAAGCACTAATACAATAAGGAAGTGGTAAAAGTAAGAAACAGGTTTCCCATCACCACCAACGGTTGTGAATAAACGTTCCCAGCGAATCTTGTTAGAAAAACCTTCTCCGTTTGCATCCCAACTCATCCAAACAAATACGGGCTTTCCTACCACGTGATTTTCGGGGACATAGCCCCAATACCTACTGTCTTCACTATTGTGACGATTATCACCCATCATAAAGTAGTAATTCTGCTTAAACGTATAGGAGTCAATCGGACTTCCATTAAGCAATACTTGGGTTCCTTTGGTCGTGATTTTATTTTCAAGATGCATCTCTTCTCCTTCGTAGGTTTCGATAATGCGTTTGTAAAACGGAAGCGTTTCTCTATTAATCTCAACAGTTTTACCTGCTTCAGGGATGTAAATAGGTCCAAAATTATCTCTATTCCAATCTGTTTTGTTGGTATTAGGGAAAGTAGAAACTTCCGCATTTCCGGCAGAATCAATAATACGCTCTACCGATGCTACATTAGGATGATTTTTAAATCGGTCTAAAGCTTCTTCCGATAAGGAAGTGAAATAATACTGTTTTTCAGCCTGATTATACCAACCTATAGGATCTGTAATGTCATAGGTTTTATATAGGTTTTGTAAGGAGAAACCTTTTCCTTTTCCTTGCACCACATAAGAATATTGTGGTTTCGCACGGTCTGGTAATTGAAGAGGCTCGTTGTCGATGTATATTTTACCGTCTACAATTTTTAAAGAATCTCCAGGAACACCAACGGTTCTCTTAACGTAATTTGATTTTTTATCGATGGGTTTTTTAAAGGTTTCCTTTCCTCGGTAACGAAAATAAGGAACCGTATCTACCGGCCAGTTAAATACTACAATGTCGTTTCGTTCAATTTTCTCAAACCCGGGTAACCTAAAATAGGGGAGCTGAGGCCAATTGGTGTAAGATTTAACTCCGGCAACGGGAATCGTATCGTGCACCATAGGAAAAGAAACGGTGGTTTTTGGCGTTCTAGCTCCGTAATGAAGTTTACTTACAAACAAAAAGTCCCCTACCAACAAGGTTTTTTCTAAAGAAGCAGTAGGAATGGTAAAGGGTTGTATAAAATAGGTGTGTACAATTGTGGCGGCTACCACGGCAAAAAGAATAGAGCTTACCCATTCTCCAGCTTCGGTTCTTGGCGTTAAACTTCTATCTTCTACGTAGCTAACGTCTAACGTGTAGTTGACGTAATAGATGTAAAGACCGAGCGTTAAAATTGTTAGCCAAGTGTCTGCTTTGCTGTGTCTACCGAAACTACGAACGGTTTCTACCCAAACTACAGGAAACATAATAAGGTTGACAATAGGGACAAAGAGTAGGATCGTCCACCACCAAGGTCGGTTGATGATTTTCATTAATACTACCGCGTTGTAAACGGGTATAAACGCTTCCCAAGCTTGTCTTCCTGCTTTTACATATAACTTCCAGGTTCCTAAACCGTGAATGGCTTGTATCACCAAGAAAAATATAATCCACTGTACAATTGTCATCTTCTTTTTATTTTATAAGTACCCAACAAGTTCAACTTGTTACAAATTATTTAGATTTAACACATCTTTCATGCTAAAAACCCCTTTTTTATCTTTAATCCATTCCGCTGCAATGATCGCACCCAAGGCAAAACCTTCCCGGGAATGCGCGGTATGTTTTATTTCGATATCATCTACGACAGAGCTGTAGGTAATGCTATGCGTACCCGATACATTTTCTATTCTTTTTGCCGTTACCGGAATTGTTTTTTTATCAGTTTTCTCATTTTCGTCTACGAGTTTCCAATCTTTTAGAGAAGAATGATCAATAATATCCTTTGCTAAGCTGATGGCGGTTCCACTGGGTGCATCCAGCTTTTGCGTATGATGAATTTCCTCTAAGCTCACTTGATATTGCTCGTGACCCTTCATCAGTTTGGCCAAATGTGCATTAAGATTGAAAAACAAATTCACGCCCAAACTAAAATTGGAAGCATAAAGAAAGCTTCCGTTTTCTTGTTCGCAAGTCTTCACTACTTCATCGTAATGATCTAACCATCCTGTGGTGCCAGAAATAATAGGAACTTGTGCTTGTAATGCGCTAGTAATATTTTCTTTTGCTGCGGAAGGAATACTGAAGTCTATTGCTATATCGGCTTGCTTCAGTTGTTCTACGTCAACTCCTGAAGAAGTCGTATAACAGATGCTATGATTTCTTTCTAGAGCTAATTTTTCAATGGTTTTACCCATTTTTCCGTAGCCTAATAAAGCAATTTTCATACGTTAAAATTTTAAATTTAAAGACAGGCCGTAATTCGCTCTTCCGGTAAATTCATCTACATTAAAATTGGGCTGTAAACTCAAATCTTCATCTACATTAAACTGTCTTAAATGCGCATCTACATTGGCGTCTATGATATTTAGAACATAAAGCGCTGCCATAGCTAAAACCGACATTTCTTTTTGACGCCTAAATTGCTTTTGGGCATCAATCAAGGTTTTATCGGTTAAAATATCCTGAAATTCATCATCGGTATAACCGGCAAGCCTTCTTTTGTAAGCATCTCTAAAGCGATTGTATTCGCGGTTATTAAAGGTGTAAAAATAAACTCCCGCGCCTAATCCTGCATAAACAATGGGTATTTTCCAATAACTTTTGTTATAGGCTTGTCCCAAACCTGGTAAAACAGCCGAATAAAAGGCTGCCTTTGCTGGTGCTAAGGCATTGTACTCTACTTTAGCTTTCCTATTTTTTTTTAACTTCACCTCCTTACGGGTTTGAAGCTGTAAAGAGTCTTCCTGAGCAGAGATTTGAACACTTAGAAGAAAGAAAAATGCAAAAAAATATAAGCAACTATTTTTCACCTTCAATCAATTTGGTTAATCGTTCAAAGTCTTCTTTGGAAGAGAAAGGGATAATCACTTTTCCATTTCCTTTTTTGCTCATTTTTACATCTACTTTAGCACCAAAGTAACTAGAAAATCCTTTGACAGATTCTTTTATTTCCTTTGGAACCTTTGGGGTTGCTTTAGATTTTTCATCTACAGAACCAGAAGACTGAATTTGTTTTACCAACTTTTCGGTTTCTCTAACCGAAAGAGATTCTGCCAGTACTTTTTCATAAACTTCTAACTGAAGCTCTAAATCGCTAATGTTGATTAAAGCCCGCCCGTGCCCCATACTTAAAAAGCCGTCTCGCATTCCGGTTTGGATAATAGGGTCTAGCTTAAGTAAACGTAAGTAATTGGCGATGGTTGATCTATTTTTACCGATACGATCGCTCAATTGCTCTTGGGTAAGGCTAATTTCGTCGATTAATCGTTGGTAAGAAAGTGAAATTTCTATAGGATCTAAATCCTGACGCTGGATATTTTCTACCAACGCCATTTCTAAAGACTCTTGGTCGTTAGCAATTCGTATGTAAGCAGGAATGGTTTCAAGTCCTACCAGTTTAGAAGCTCTAAACCTGCGTTCTCCAGAAACTAATTGATATTTATTGAAGTCAATTTTTCTTACGGTAATAGGCTGAATTACGCCCAATTCCTTAATGGAAGTGGCTAATTCTTGTAAAGCTTCTTTGTTGAAGCTACTTCTAGGCTGAAAAGGATTCACCTCAATAGCTCCTAACTCTAGTTCAACAATACTACCTACTACTTTATCTGCATTTTTATCTTTAGCAGAACTGATATCGTTTTCGGGATCTTTCAGTAAAGCAGAAAGGCCTCTTCCTAAGGCTTGTTTTTTTGTTGCTTTGGCCATAAGTCCTTATTGATTTTTTTTAATAATTTCTTCCGCTAAGCTCAAGTAATTGCTTGCGCCTCTACTTCCTGCATCATAATTAATAATGCTTTCACCGTAACTTGGAGCTTCGCTTAAACGAACGTTTCTTTGGATGATGGTTTTAAACACCATTTCATCAAAATGCTTTTTAACTTCATCTACCACTTGGTTAGAGAGTCTTAAACGAGAATCATACATAGTAAGCAAAAGCCCTTCAATGTCTAATTTGTCGTTGTGTATTTTTTGAACGCTTTTAACCGTGTTGAGCAACTTTCCTAATCCTTCCAAGGCAAAATACTCACATTGAATTGGAATAATCACCGAATCTGCTGCAGTAAGCGCATTTAAAGTTAAAAGTCCCAGCGAAGGAGCGCAATCGATAAGGATATAATCATACGAATCTTTTAAGTGTACGATAGCTTTCTTAAGCATCGACTCTCGTTGATCTTGATCGACCAATTCAATTTCTATCGCTACCAAATCAATATGGGCAGGAATAATATCTAAATTGGGGGATTCTGTAGGAATAATAGCCTCTTCTGCTTTAATAGTATGTTCCAAGAGTTGATAAGTACCTTTTTCGATACTTTCTACGTCAATGCCTAACCCAGAACTGGCGTTAGCCTGTGGATCTGCATCTATTAATAAAACTTTTTTCTCGAGAACTCCTAAAGAAGCCGCTAAATTAACTGCGGTGGTGGTTTTCCCAACCCCTCCTTTTTGATTTGCAATTGCAATGATTTTACCCATTAGCTCTTCATTGGTTTAGTCAGTAAAAATACAATTAATTATTCCATTAAAAAACGGAATTTATCAACAACTGAAGAAGGCTTATTTTTTCCCCTTACTTTTGATCATTTGCTCCAATTGGTCCCACAGTTCTTCTGGGATTTGTTCTAGTATATTAAACTGTCCGGCGCCTTTTAACCATTCTCCACCGTCAATGGTGATTACTTCTCCGTTCACATAAGCAGAAAAATCAGAGACTAAATAAGCCGCTAGGTTGGCTAACTCTTGATGTTCTCCCACACGTTTCAACGGAACTTTCTTCGCCAAGTCAAACTTTTCTTTTAAATCTCCTGGTAATAAACGGTCCCAAGCTCCTTTGGTAGGGAAGGGTCCTGGTGCAATCGCGTTAGAACGAATCCCATATTTGGCCCATTCTACCGCTAGCGAGCGGGTCATCGCCAATACTCCTGCTTTCGCTGTCGCGGAAGGGACTACATAAGCAGAACCTGTCCATGCGTAAGTAGTGACAATATTAAGTATGGTTTTATCTTTTTCTTCTTGATCAATCCAATGCTTTCCAAAAGCAAGCGTACAGTTTTTACTTCCTTTTAAAACAATATCGATAATGGTATCAAAAGCATTTGCCGAAAGTCTTTCGGTAGGAGAGATAAAATTTCCTGCAGCATTATTCAGCAATACATCAACGCTTCCCATTTTTGAAACAGCTTCGTCTCGCATTGCTTCAACTTGATCGTAGTGACGCACGTCACACTGAATCGCGAAACACTTTCCGCCAGTTTCTCCTTCTAATTCTTTTACGGTATTTTGAAGTTTCTCAATATTTCTAGAAGTGATACCAACTTGAGCGCCGAGTTCTAAAAAATATTTGGTCATCGCTTTTCCTAAACCACTTCCTCCTCCAGTGACTACAATATTTTTTCCGCGTAAAGCGTCATCCCGCAACATTTTCTGAGTGTAATTCATTTTTTTATGTATTTACGTAAAGGTAGGATTTTTGTTTAAAAATGGAAATTATAAAAAGAGGTAAATCTTTTAAAGGATGATAAATGTCATATTTTACGCCTTTTTATTTAAGTATTTTTGAATTAAATTAAAAACGTTTCTACAACTAAATAATTACACTATGAACCAATCTTCAGTACCAACACCCAGCAAACTTTTAAAGGGCATATTGCTATCTTTTCTAGTAATTGTGACTCTAGCTTGTAATTCCGATAAAAAAGAAAAATCCTATTCTGATCCTGCAGATATTAAAGTAGGAATGGAAATGAACGCTAAGTTAACTGCTCCGCCACACGTTCCAACTCCTACTGCTAGAAGATCAGCAAAACGTTTAATCGTAGATATGGAGATATTAGAAGAAGTTGGCACGATGACAGATGGAGTAGAATATGTGTATTGGACGTTTGATGGTACAGTACCTGGAAGCTTTATTCGAACTAAAATTGGTGATGAGATAGAATTTCATCTTAAAAATCACCCAGATAATAAACTGCCACATAATATTGATTTACATGCGGTAAATGGTCCTGGTGGTGGTGCCGTTTCTTCTTTTGTGGCTCCGGGTCATGAAACTGTTTTTTCCTTTAAAGTTCTTAATCCAGGCTTATATGTTTACCATTGTGCAACCGCACCAGTTGGAATGCATATTGCAAACGGTATGTATGGTTTGATTTTGGTAGAACCAGAAGAAGGTTTAGAGCCAGTAGATAGAGAATACTATGTGATGCAGGGGGATTTTTATACCAAAGGAGATTTTGGAGAACCAGGCTTACAGGCTTTTGATATGAAAAAAGCGATTGAAGAAGATGCAGATTATGTGGTTTTTAACGGAAAAGTTGGAGCTATGACTGGAGACAATGCTTTAACTGCAAAAGTAGGGGAGACCGTACGTTTATTTGTAGGTAATGGAGGCCCAAACTTGGTTTCTAGTTTTCACGTTATTGGTGAAATCTTTGACAAAGTGCATATGGAAGGTGGTAGCCTTATAAATGAGAATGTACAAACTACTTTAATACCCGCTGGTGGAGCCGCTATTGTAGAGTTTAAAATAGATGCGCCTGGAGAGTATATCTTAGTAGACCACTCTATATTTAGAGCTTTTAATAAAGGAGCCTTGGCGCAAATAAATGCTACAGGAGACGAAAATAAAAATGTCTACGCAGGGAAAATTCAAGAAGGTATTTATTTACCAGAAGGAGGAGACATTCAAGAAATGCCTATTTCCGAAGAAGAACAAGCTGAAAATGCTAAACCAGTAGCCAATTTAACTTTCGATGAAAAAATGGAAAGAGGAAAAAATCTTTACGGAAGATCTTGTCTAGCTTGTCACCAATCTGCCGGACAAGGAATAGCGAGTGCTTTTCCACCCTTGGCTAAATCTGATTATCTAAATGCAGATGTAGATAGAGCAATAGAAATAGCATTGTATGGTAAAACTGGTGAAATTACCGTAAATGGTGAAAAGTATAATAGTGTAATGCCTTCTCAAGGCCTAAGCGATGAAGAAGCAGCAAGCGTACTAACTTATATTTATAACAGTTGGGACAATAATAAAACAGAAGTTACCCAGGAAATGGTGAAAGCCCAGCGTAGATAATACATTGTTTAATTTAAAACTATAATTGCCATGTTTTTCAAGTATGTACTTAGAAGTTTACTAATATGTATTCCATTTTTAGCACAAGCACAAATGGAAAACATGGCAGTCATAGAAAAAGGTTCTTATGTTCCTCTTTACGGAAGAGATTCAGTAAAGGTTAAAATAGATCGGTTTGCATTAGATGTGTATCCCGTAACCAATGCAGATTTTAAAAAATTTTTGAAAGAATATCCTGAATGGCAAAAAGACAAGGTGAAAGCCTTATTTGCAGACGGCAATTATTTACGTCATTGGGATGCTAATGGTTCACTCAAAAAAGGAGAATCACTTAAGGCTCCAGTAACGAATGTTTCTTATTTTGCTGCAAAAAAATACTGTGAATGTCAAGACAAGCGTTTGCCAACCTTAGACGAATGGGAGTATGTGGCGATGGCAGATGAAACCACAGCAGATGCTAGGGTAAAAGATAGCTACAATGAATTTATATTAAGTTGGTATGAGAAACCCAACTCTTTTAATCAAGAAGTTGGTAGCACGTTTAAAAATTATTGGAACATTTATGATATGCATGGCTTGGTTTGGGAATGGACTTCAGACTTTAATTCGGTTATGATTTCTGGTGAGTCTAGGAGAGACGTGGATCAAGACAATAATTTATTTTGCGGTAGTGCGGCCATCGGTTCTTCAGATTTGATGAACTATGCAGCTTTTATGCGTTACGCTTTTCGCGGAAGTATTAAAGCAAACTATGGAGTACGAAACTTAGGATTTAGATGTGCAAAAACGATAAACAATCAAACTAAACAAAACGATGAAGATTTATAAATATTTTTTATTAGCGCTACTAGTGATTAATCTATGGAGCTGTAAAGACGAAACTAAGAAAGAGGTTGCAGAAACCGAAGAAAGCAAAGCGGAAACGAATAAAGAAGAAGAAGAATTGCCTGGTCTTTCTATTTATAACCTACCCACCAAATGGACAACTCAAGATGGAAAGGAAATAGAACTGAAAGATTTAAAAGGTGATGTTTTGGTCATGGTAATGATTTACACCTCGTGTCAAGCCTCTTGTCCACGCTTAGTTGCCGATATGCGAAACATTCACAAAAAAGTATCTGATAAAGCCAATAAAGAAACAAAATATGTCTTTGTAAGTATAGATCCCGAGGTAGACACTCCTGAAAGGCTAAAAGCTTTCGCGAAAGAAAATCAAATGGAAAGTAATGAATACTTGTTTTTACGTGGTACAAAAGAAGATACGAGAGAATTTGCAGCGGTATTGGCAGTAAGTTATAAAAGCATTTCACCAATGGATTTTTCGCATTCTAATATCATAAGTGTTTTCGATAAGCAAGGAGTTATGAAATATCAAAAAGAAGGTTTGGGAGAAGATGACTCCGAAACTATAAAGACCATACAAGAGCTAGCAAATTAAGCTATTTGAAGTGTAAGAAATAAAAAAATTAGAAGTCAGTAGTTAAATATCTACTTTTACTGTAATCTAACGGATTGATTTTAATCTATTTGAAAAACATTCTATTATCAGTTCGAGCGCCAGCCCGAAAGAATTCATTCTGGCGGGGAGTCGAGAACTTTTAGGATGCTAAAAAGTAGGTTTCGACTGCGCTCCACCAGACATATAGCCCGTATTTAAACAGTAATCTACGCAACTAACTACTGATCTCTATAAAAAATAATCCTATCATACTCAACCTGCCCGAGTTGAATTCGTTCAGGCAGACTTCCTTCTGAATGGCAACTTTACATAAATTATTAGCTAGAAACTAAAGCCCAAAGTCCTGATTTAAGCCACAGAATCAATCAAAATATCCAATATCTGAATCGCAGCATCGCTAATTTTAGTACCCGGACCAAAAACGGCTACTGCCCCCGCATCAAATAAATAATCATAATCTGCCGAAGGAATAACTCCCCCTACAATCACCATAATATCTTCTCGGTCTAATTTTTTAAGTTCCTCGATCACTTGTGGGACTAATGTTTTGTGTCCTGCCGCTAAAGAAGAAACTCCTAAAACGTGCACATCATTTTCCACGGCTTGTTTAGCAGCTTCTTGTGGCGTTTGGAATAACGGACCTATATCTACATCAAACCCAACGTCGGCGTAACCTGTGGAGACTACTTTTGCGCCACGATCGTGACCGTCTTGTCCCATTTTGGCTACCATAATTCTTGGTCGGCGACCTTCTAAATCGGCAAATTTATTCGCTAAATCTTTCGCTTTGCTAAACGAAGAATCATCTTTCATCTCTTTACTATACACGCCGCTAAATGATTTTATTTGTGCTTTATACCTACCAAACTCTTTTTCGAGAGCATCGCTAATCTCACCAATGCTCGCGCGTTCTCTGGCAGCTTCTACCGCTAAAGCTAGTAAATTTCCTTCCCCTGTCTTGGCAGATTGCGTTAAATCCTCTAGCGCTTGAGTTACTTTCTCTTGGTTTCTAGTGCTTTTCATTTCTGCTAAGCGTTCAAGTTGTTGTTTTCTAACCGTTTGATTATCTACTTCTAGCGTTACAATAGGATCTTCTTTATCTCTACGGTATTGGTTAACACCCACAATAATATCTTGGCCGCTATCAATTCTTGCTTGTTTTTTGGCTGCTGCTTCTTCAATGCGAAGTTTTGGAATTCCGTTTTCAATCGCTTTGGTCATTCCGCCGAGCTCTTCTACCTCTTCAATGAGTTTCCAGGCTTCCTCCATAACGTCTTGGGTTAGCTTTTCTACATAATAACTTCCTGCCCAAGGGTCTACGGTTTTGGTGATTTGAGTTTCATCCTGAAGGTATAATTGGGTATTTCTTGCAATTCTTGCCGAAAAATCGGTAGGTAAGGCAATGGCTTCATCTAAGGCGTTGGTATGTAAACTCTGGGTTCCGCCAAAGGCTGCCGCCGAAGCTTCTATACAAGTTCTTGCGACATTATTAAAAGGATCTTGCTCTGTTAAGCTCCATCCACTGGTTTGACAATGGGTTCTTAAAGCTAATGATTTTGGATTCTTCGGATTAAATTGTTTTACCAATTTTGCCCACAACATGCGAGCAGCACGCAATTTGGCAACTTCCATAAAATGGTTGAGTCCAATGGCCCAAAAGAAAGAAAGACGCGGCGCAAAGCTGTCAATATCCATTCCAGCGTCTAATCCTTTACGGATGTATTCCAGTCCGTCTGCCAAGGTATACGCCAATTCGATATCACAAGTGGCACCTGCTTCTTGCATATGATATCCCGAAATACTGATGCTATTAAATTTAGGCATTTTTTGGGAGCTGTATTCAAAAATATCTGAAATGATTTTCATCGATGGTGTAGGCGGATAGATATACGTGTTACGCACCATAAACTCCTTGAGAATATCATTCTGAATGGTTCCTGTTAATTTTCCTGGCTTAACACCTTGTTCTTCCGCAGCGACGATATAAAACGCCATAATGGGTAAAACCGCACCGTTCATGGTCATCGAAACCGACATTTTATCCAGCGGAATCTGATCGAACAAGATTTTCATGTCTTCTACCGAGTCAATCGCAACTCCTGCTTTTCCTACATCACCCACCACACGCTCGTGGTCACTATCATAGCCTCTGTGGGTAGGTAAATCAAAAGCTACCGAAAGTCCTTTTTGTCCTGCTGCCAAGTTTCTTCTATAAAAAGCATTGCTATCTTCTGCGGTAGAAAAACCAGCATATTGCCGAATCGTCCAAGGGCGTTTTACGTACATGGTAGAGTAGGGGCCTCTTAAATAAGGAGGAATTCCCGCGGCAAAATTAAGATGTTCTACTTCTTTTACATCTTCTTTTTGGTAGGTAGATTTCAGCTCAATATTTTCGGCAGTAGTATAACTAGTGCTTTTCGTATTTTTATTGGGCTTAGATTTTAATTCTATATGTTGAAGGTCTTTTCTTTTCATAGTAGACTTCTTTTGTGGATAGCTTTTAAGTTAATAAAATTTCGTTAACCTGAATTTGACCTTTCTGCGGAAAAGTCTTTTTCAGTAGCTCATGGTCTTTCTAACTACTCTTTTTTTAATCGTTCTTGCTCTATTGCTTCTGCTAAGCGTCTTTTAATCACAGGCGGAAGCAATGTTTTTCTCTCCCTTTTCTCTAAAAAAGGAGAATGCTCCAAATCGTTCTTCATTTTATCCTCTAAGTTCTCATATTTATTGGTTCCTACCAAAATAGTTTCCCCTGAGTTAAATTCTTCTTGTTCCTTTTGAGCCGCTTCTTTAATTTTTCGCTGAATAATTCCTTCTTTCAGCTGTACTAAAAATCCGCCTCCTTTTTCAATACTTTTAAAAAGAGCCAAGGCTTTTTCAGAAAGTTGCTGCGTGATGTCTTCTATATAGTAAGCACCGTCTGTAGGATTACTTACTTTATCAAAATAGCTTTCATTTTTTAAGATAAGCAATTGATTTCTAGCGATTCTGCTTCCAAATTCATTCTCTTCATGAAAAATCTTATCATAAGCGAGGTTGCAAATAAAATCAGACCCTCCCAAAATAGCACTCATACATTCTGTGGTAGTTCGTAGTAAATTGACGTTGTAATCGTAAATGGTTTTGTTGCGATCTGAAGGGTAAGTCAAAATTTCAATTTCCTCCGGAAGCTCGTAAGCGGCCGCCAAAGTAGCATAAAGCTGTCTTAGCGCTTTAAGCTTAGCTATTTCGAAGAAATAATTAGAACCTAGTGCCACTTTAAAGATTAGCTTCTGCGTTTTTAAAGCTTCTGTATGTTGATTCAGGTATTCATTGGCATGCGCTAAAGCATAAGCCAATTGTTGCACCATATTGGCTCCTGCATTTTGATAAGTGCTCGTGTCAATACTTATATTAATAGGCAGCTCTGTCGTATTTTTTAATACAGCAGCTAAAGCTTCTTGATCATTTTTTAGGGAATGGTACCAATTTCCAGTTGCCGCTAGTTCACTAATAGGATCAATTCCTATACGGACTTGGTGTTTTTCACCTTTTAAAAATTCCGCGAAAGCGAGAATATATTTAGGATTAAGAAATTGAAATTCTACATAAACAGGAGTAGCGCTTAAGTCTAGTTTTTTGAATATTTCTGTTAAGTTAACTGTTTCGTTTGCAATAACTAACCATAATCCTTCTGAACCTTTACTTAAAATGTGTTCGATATTTTTAATACTTTGATTTACATCGCTCACCATCAATTTTTCTACAATATCCCATTCCTGCGGACTCGCAACAGAGGGCTTGTCTAGTAAATCCTCTTGGTGGTAAAAAGGTTTGATATCAATCCCTTCTGGAGTGTGTGTAATCAAACTTTCGTAGTCGGCTCCTTTTAAGTCTACCTGTATTTTTTGTCTCCATTCTTTGGCGCTCACCGCCTCAAAATCTTTCATTAAATGTTTTGTCATGGCTTATTTTTTTGGAGTGCTATCGTATTCTATAATGTAAATTTCTTCGTTTTTCTTCTTCATAAAGTATTCTTCGCGAGCAAATCGCTCTAGGGCAGAAGAATCTTTTAGACCGTTAATAATGGTCGTATCGTGAGTAATCTCGGCATTATAGAAGGTTCTATTGTCTTTAAGCTCGTTTATGTCTTCATTTAACTCTTGGTGCACCAACCAAGAATTGCTGTCTAGAAAAAGCATCCAGACCCCAAAAAGCAATAAAATGAGCACGTATTTATTGCTGATGATGCGAAACCATCTATTTTTTAAAAGTGCTTTAAAACCCATAGGAGCGAAGATACAAAATTAGTCTAAACGCTGTCTGATAATTGTTTGCACAATATCAACAGCCACGGTGTTGTAACGGTTGTAAGGAATTATAATGTCTGCATATTCTTTGGTAGGCTCAATAAACTGCTGGTGCATAGGTTTTAAGGTGGTTTGGTAACGATTAAGCACCTCATCAATATCTCTGCCGCGCTCGTTAATATCCCTTTTTAAACGCCTAATCAATCGCTCATCACTGTCGGCGTGCACAAATATTTTGATGTCGCACATCTTTCTCAATTTCGGATTGGTGAGGATAAGAATTCCCTCTACAATCATCACTTTTTTAGGGATGGTGGTAATCGTTTTTCCTGTGCGGTTATGATCTACAAAAGAATACACTGGTTGCTCTATCGAATTGCCTTTCTTTAATTCCTTTAAATGGCTTACCAATAGATCAAAATCGATGGATTGAGGATGATCAAAATTGATTTGGGTACGTTCATCATAAGAGAGCTCGCTGGTCTCTCGGTAATAAGAGTCTTGCGAAATTACAGCTACTTCTTCGTGTTGCAATTCATCTACAATGGTGTTTACAACAGTCGTTTTTCCACCTCCGGTACCGCCTGCAATTCCTATAATAAGCATAATATATTCTTTATGAATTCGCAAAATTACTATTTTTAGGAAGTAAATCTATATTTTTTTACAAAGAATGGTATTTTTCTACCCTCAACAAGAGTTTTAAAAATTTTTGATGACGCTTTCGCGGAATAAGAACCCTTCCGTCATTCCTTCGGAATGCCATACTTCGACTAAGCTCAGCACAGGCTCTTCCCTTATTTAAGGGTAGGAACTTTTTATTTTTTTTTAAATCAAGAAAATTTACATAATGTTCCCTCAATTCTTATATATTTCATAATACAGTTAAAACACGAATCAAAAGCTCCCCTCCTTAAATAAGGAGGGGTCTTTTTTACTTGTAAAAAAGGGGGTGGTTGTGAAACCCTCTTTCTTCATTCCTTCGAAATGGCATAATTCGACTAAGCTCTGCACAAGCTCCTTCCCTTATTTAAGGGAAGGAGCTTTTTAATTTTATATAAGTCTTGAAAATCTAAGTGGATTTTAAAAATAAATGGACTTTCAGCAAATTAATGACTATGCTCTGCATCTCCTTTTTTAAGTTCAGCCATAAGGTAGTAAGCGTTGTTGATGGCGAACTTGGTTTGAGCTGCTGGTTTTTCTAAAAAATTAACCGCAATCCAACCTCCATCTTGATTAAAGGTTCTCACTTCTAAAGGCTTAAAACTCCAATCTTCGCCTTCTCGTTCTGCGGTAAAGACATAAGATTTCCCTCCTTCTGTGGCAAGCGCAGTTACTGGGAAAGCCTGCATTTGGTTATTTTCTACCTCAATCCGCCCCTGAATGTACATTCCCGAAAGAAGATTACCGTTTTTGTTATCGATTTCGGCGTGAACGTGAACGGCTTTAGGATTTTGCTCAAAAGTTTTCCCTACCGAATAAATCTCGGCCGACAACTCTTCTCCTGGTAGCGACTGAATTGAAAAACGTACCTTTTGTCCTTTCTTTACTTTATTCACATCTTTTTCAAATACCATTAAATCGGCGTGAATATGATCGGTGTTGACAATCTCAAATAAGCTGGTTTGTGGTTCTACATATTGTCCGGTTTTAATTTGCACCCCTTGAACAAAACCTCCAATGGGACTGCGAAGCGCTATCCTTTGATAAATAGTACCGTTTCGTACGCCTGCAGTGGAGATATTCAATTGCTTTAATTGAGCTTCAAGACCTTGCATCATCGCTTTGGCAGTGTTGTATTGCGCTTCTGCTTTTTGAAAATTCATACCAGAACCCACGCCCGCTTTATACAATTTATCTTGGCGTTCGTATTCCTTCTTTAAATATTCGCTATTGCTGTACGCATTGAGGTAATCGGTTTGTTTTTGCACAATATTAGGATGTGACAAATAAGCCACCACTTGGTTCTTTTTCACTTCATCCCCTTCAATCACTTCAATAGAAGCGATGTTAGAGCCCATAACCGAAGTGATCACCGCTTCATTTTGCGGTGGAACTTCCAACTCTCCATTGGCTTCTACAAAACCGCTCATATTCCGTAAAGAAATAGTATCTATTTTCATTTGTAAAGCTTCATACTGCTGTGCGCTCAGCATCACTTCTTCTCCGTGATCTCCTTCATCACTAGTTTCTTCTTCGTTTGTTGACGTAGAATTGTGATCATCGCCTTTTGAATTTTCTTGGCAACTTACCAGCGTAAGACTCATTAAAAGAATTACGGAGGTGGTATATAAAATTGATTTTTTCATGGTTTAATTTTTAAAATATTGTATTTCAAAGCTGTGAGTGAGGTAATTTTCTAAAGCAGTCATTGCATCCTGCTCAATCTGGATGGCATCACGCATCATTTGAGTGAATCCCGTATAATTTACGACTCCTTCCTTATAAGTCATTAATGCACCTTCGCGTTGTTCTATGGCTAAAGGCAGACTTTCTTCCTCATAAAGACGCCAGGTACGCTGCCATTTTTTATATGTTTCCCAAGCTTGTAGGTAAGTGCTTTCTAATTGACTTTTGGTGAACTCGGCTTGTGTGGTTGCAATTTGCTGATTTATTTTTGCGGTTTGAACACGGTTTCGCTCTGTTCCCGAAAATAACGGAATTGAAATTCCGGCTTGATAGCTGTAAAAATCGGTGGAGCCATTTACTTTTTGCCAACCTCCTTGAAGATTGAATTTAGGCAAACGGTCTGCTTTTGCAGCCTTAAATTCCGCTTGGTAAGCCTCAATTTGCTGCTGCGAAGCCTGATATTCGGGATGGTTTTCCATTTTAAACTCTTCTCCCAAAACGATGAGGTCTTCTTCCTTAAAGTTTAAAGGAACACTATAGAATTCATCGGTCATCAACCATAAATTAAATTGCTGCAAACTCACCAAATAGTCTTGTTTTGCTTGTTGCAACTTATTTTGAATCTGCAAGGCTTGATTTTTAGCCGAAGCATAGGTGAGTCTAGAAATAGCTTCTACCTCATAATTAAGTTCTACCGCCGTGGTGAACTTTGTATAAACCGAATCTAATTCTTGGTATAAAATAAGTTCCTTTTGCGCTATAAAAACAGATTTCCAAGCCTGCTGCACTTCCTTTTTCACTTCCAATTCTGTCAGTTGATAGGCAGTTTCGGCTAACTTTACTTGTTGTTCAGCCAATCGTTTTTTAGCACCAATCCCAAAGAGATCAATCCTTTTTTGTCCCAAACCTACCAAAGTATAAGTACCTCGACCGCTAGAAATTTCCTCGCCACCCGTAAAGATTTCAGTCGTACCAAAATCATAGGCCAAAGAGGAAAGCTGTTGTTGCTTTTCAATTGCCAGTTGCCCTGTTTTTAGTAAAGGATAATTCTTTTCAGCCAAATCTACCGCCTCTTGTAAGCTAATTACCGTCAACGAATCTTTCTTTTCTAGCTTTTGCTGAACTTGTGCCGAACTCCATTGAGGAATCGCAATAGCGCCGAGGAGTATTGCAGTGGCGATCATGTTTTTATTAATTTTCACTCTTTCTGCTCGTTTTTCGATCCACTGGTAAAAAATGGGAAGAATAAACAGCGTAAGTAGAGTAGAAGTGATAAGTCCGCCAATTACTACTGTCGCTAATGGACGTTGTACTTCGGCTCCCGCAGATGCCGAAATGGCCATAGGTAGAAATCCTAGAATATCAGTTAAAGCCGTAAGCATAATGGGCCGAATCCTTCTTTTGGTTCCTTGGATAATTCGATCTTTCAAGTTGGTGACGCCTTCTTCTTTGAGTTCATTTAAGCCGCTAATCATCACCAGACCATTCAGTACGGCAACACCAAACAGAACAATAAATCCAACACCCGCCGAAATACTAAATGGCATATCCCGCAACCACAAGGCAAAAACACCACCAATGGTTGCCATAGGAATGGCAAAATAAATCATTAAGGTTTGTGAAAAAGATTTTAAGGCGAAGTAAATGAGTATAAATATAAGGATTAACGCAATAGGAACTACGGTTTGTAGCCTGTTGCTGGCGCGTTCCAAATTCTCAAAAGCACCTCCATACCGAATGTAATATCCGGGCGGAAGCTCAAATTCAGCATCTAAAATAGTTTTGATCTCTTCTACGACCGACTTTACATCTCGATTCCGAATATTGATTCCCACATAGGTTCTTCTATTCGTATTATCCCGACTTATTTGCATAGGGCCAGGTTCAAAATCTATGTTGGCTAATTCGCGTAGCGGAATTTGAGTTCCGTTGGCGAGCGGTACAAACAAGTTTTTAAGATCGTCTATATTCTGTCTATTTTCTTCTTTTAAACGAACGACTAAATCAAAACGTTTTTCTCCTTCAAAAATAACGCCTGCATGACCGCCTGCAAAAGAAGCTTGTACCAATTGGTTAAGCTGATTGATATTTAATCCATAACGCGCAATTTTATAGCGATCATAATCGATAGTAATTTGAGGAAGACCGCTGGTGGCTTCCACTTTCATATCGGCTACGCCACGAACGTTACCAATGAGTTTGCCCATTTCTTCAGCTTTGCTAGATAAGATTTCTAAATCTTCTCCAAAAAGTTTAATCGCCACATCTTCCCGTACTCCAGTAAGCAATTCGTTGAATCGCATTTCTATAGGCTGGGTAAATTCATAATTTACCCCGGGGACAATGCTAATGGCTTCCTTAATTTTATTTATCAGTTCTTCCTTTGAGGACGCCGACACCCATTCAGATTTAGGTTCTAAAATCAAAAAGGTATCAGAAATATCCATGGGCATAGGATCTGTAGGTACATCTGCAACCCCAATACGGCTAATTACATTTTTTACTTCGGGAAATTTAGCCTTAATGATTCGCTCTATCTGCGTGGTGGTTTTGGTAGTTTCCGTTAAGGAACTTCCTGGTTTTAAGATGACGTGGAAGGCAATATCACCTTCATCCAACTGCGGAATAAATTCTCCTCCCATACGGGTAAACATAAAGATAGCTAAAGCAAAAAGACCTACCGCAATCCCGACAATAAGCTTACTCTTTTTAAGTGTTTTTGTTAATAAGCCTTCATACTTATTTTGTGTGGCTAGGATAAACTTATCTCCGTAAGATTTCTTTGTCGTTTTTGGAGCTCTTAAAAACAGCGCTGAAACCATAGGAACGTAGGTAAGACATAACAACATGGCTCCAATCATCGCAAAGATAAAGGTAAGCGCCATCGGCTGAAACATTTTTCCTTCCACGCCTTCTAGAGCTAAGATGGGCAAGAACACGATAAGAATAATCAGTTGCCCAAAGAAAGCAGCATTCATCATCTTTTTAGACGATTTGGAAGTAATTTCATCCCGTTGGGAAGAGGTAAGCTTCTTTTTCTTGTTAATTTGACTATATATTAAAAAGACCGTACTTTCTACAATAATCACCGCGCCGTCTACAATAATCCCAAAATCGATGGCGCCCAAACTCATCAGGTTGGCCCAGACGCCAAAGGCATTCATCAGGATAAATGCAAAAAGCAAAGAAAGTGGGATGGTGGAGGCTACGATAAGTCCGCCGCGCCAATTTCCCAGCAATAATACCAAGACGAAAATAACAATAAGACCTCCTTCCAGCAGGTTTCTTTTTACTGTTCCTGTGGTTTCGGCAATCAATTCACTACGATCTAGAAATGGTTCTATAGATACTCCTTCAGGCAAAGATTTTTGAATTTGCTCTACCCGTTGGGTCACTTCTTTTATCACATTGTTAGAGTTGGCTCCTTTCAGCATCAACACCATTCCGCCAACGGCTTCCCCTTCACCATCTTTGGTTAAGGCACCATAACGCACCGCGCTACCAATAGTTACTTCTCCTATATTTTTGATCTTTATAGGAATGTTGTTTTGGGTTTTAACGACAATACTTTCAATGTCTGCTTTGTTTCTCGCTAAACCTTCTCCGCGTATAAAATTCGCTTGATGATTGCGTTCTATATAAGCTCCACCCGTATTTTGATTGTTGTTTTCTAAAGCAGTAAAGACATCAGAAATACTAATTCCAATAGCGCGAAGATCTTGCGGGTTCACGACTACTTCATATTGCTTTTTATTCCCGCCAAAGGCATTTACTTCAATCACGCCAGGAACCATAGCCATTTGTCGGCGTACAATCCAATCTTGCATGGTTCTTAACTCAGTTAAGGAATATTGATCTTTAAATTCTTCCTCAACCTCTAGGGTGTATTGATAAATTTCTCCGAGTCCCGTGGAGATCGGTCCCATTTCTGGCTCTCCAAAACCTTGGGGAATTTGTTTTTGTACTTCGGGGAGTTTTTCGCCTACCAATTGCCGTGGGAGGTAGTTGCCCATATCGTCATCAAAAACGATGGTCACTACCGAGAGACCAAACCTAGAAACCGATCTAATTTCTTTGACGTTAGGCAAATTGCTCATGGCAATCTCGACAGGGTAAGTCACAAATTGCTCTATGTCTTGGGTTCCCAGGTTAGGGGATTGGGTAATGACTTGTACTTGGTTGTTGGTAATATCTGGGACTGCATCAATGGGGACTTGGGACATACTCCAAATTCCGGCACCAATGAGTACGATGGTGAATAGACCAATCACAAACTTATTGTGAATGGAAAAATCAATGATTTTGTTAATCATGAATGTTAGGTTTAATTCAGTTAAATCAACTCTCTACAAGTAATACCAATTATATAGCTAATTTTAAAATATAATTGGTGTAAGCTTAGGAGTTCCGATTAAGAAAAGCTTGATTTTATATTTGTATATCTTTATTACCGATAGACTATAAAATCAAACGAATGAATTCCGCGAAAGCGAAATTGAAAAAAAGGACATAGGTATCCTTCTTACTGAATTAAACTCGGGGAGGTTGCAATAAACGCTGGGTGATTTCTTTGCCAGAATTGTCTATATGTGCAAACTGTTTCTTAGAGATCTCGTTGTTGATGGCTTCAAATTCATTTACCTGAAACTTGATCACATGCACATGGCAACAGTGGCACTGGCAAAAAGGCGGGCATAAATCTACGAAATCGTTATGAGAATGTCCCTCAACACTCGCAACATTTTCTATCACGTCATTTGAAAGATTTTCTTGCGCTACATCGTTGCAGGGAACAAAGTTGATCCCTAGGATGTAGATAGAAAATATAAGTGCAATAACTTTCAAAAATGTAATTTTTGTAAAATTACAAAATAATTAAATACAACTCCTTAAAGCAGCTTGTTTTCTTGCAAAGAAACCTTAAGAAGTTGTATGTAGTCTGTCTACGGCAAAGGAAAGTTCCCGAGAAAAAAACTCACTCTGACGTGCCTATCTAAACACAGAGGGCAGAGAGTCGAGACCCCTTTTCTGTTTCTAATGTTAAGATTCCCGTTTTCACGGAAATTAGAGTTACTTTATGGTTTCTTTTACTGAGCCACAATGCAACATTTTATCTCCAAAATAAGGATTCATGATTTCTTTGTTCGTAGCTAGCCAGAAACCGCCTTTATTATCAAAAGCCATAGGGCAAAACTGTTTATAGATTTCGCCACTTTCAATATTTCCGCTTAAAAAAGATTCCATTTTTTTAGTTAAGGTACTAAAAATAGTTCTTTGTTCTTCTAGGTCCCCGCTATTAGCAATTCTAGTGATGAGCTTTTGAATGTCTTTATCTTTAGTAGGATTTTCTTTTAAGAATTGCTTTGCCATAAAATTAGCTTCTTCTACATTAGAATTGACTAGGCTTCGTTTTAGTTTGCGATACGATAAGAAAGCAGCTTCTACCTCCTTAGTCTTAAAGCTTAAGATTTCGTTTTCTTTATCGGTTTTCTCTACCACTTTTTCTTTTTGAGTGTCTTTTTGAACTTCTTCTTTAGTTTTATCATCGTTTTTACAAGCGATAAGACTTATGCCGAAGATAAAGGTGGCGGTAAAAATTAAATTTCTTTTCATGAAAGTGATTTAAATAATTTGGGCTAAAAATAGGAATTGAAAATGAATTGCTTCTCATAAATTTAGATTTTCAGCTGTGAAAATATAGCTGAATCTTACTTCTTAAACTATTTTTAAAAATTAACTAGGATAAAATCCGCAGCAAAGGAATTATTCCTATTTTTGAGGTATGGAAGTAATTGATTTTGGTAAAATAAGGAGAAACAAGCCTAAGCATAAGGCAGAGGTTTCTATGCAAACAGGATTTCCGAGTCCAGCGACACACTATATGGAAACAAGCGTAGACCTTTCTGAGGTTTTGGTTAAAAATAGAGAGGCTACTTTTTACGTAAGAATTTCTGGAAGCAGCTGGGAAGCGTTTCAAATCTATAAAAATGATGTCTTGATTATTGACCGTTCGTTAGATTTTGTAAAAGGAAAAACCGCCTTGGTGGTAAAAGAGGGGCATTTTGAGGTGATGGAGTATCCTTATGCTTCACAAAAAGAATATAAAGAAGTAGAGCCTTTTGATTTGTGGGGAGTGATCACGCATGTTATTCATCAATTATGATAGGAATTATTGACTGTAATAGCTTTTATGCTTCTTGTGAACAGGTATTTAGACCCGATTTAAAAGGAAAGCCTGTCGTAGTGCTCAGTAATAATGATGGTTGTGTGATTGCGGCGAATAAAGAAGCTAAAGCTTTGACTCAGATTCCTATGTTTGAGCCGGTGTTTAAAATTAAGGATCAGCTGGTTAAACATGGGGTCACTTTTTTCTCGTCCAACTATACGCTTTACGGAGAAATGTCTGATCGAGTGATGCGAATTTTAAAAGAATTTTCTCCTTTGGTAGAGATTTACAGCATCGATGAGTCTTTTATAGACCTGTCTGGATTAGCACACATCGATTTAGAAGCATACGGACATCAAATTAAAGATCGGATTTTACGCTATACGGGCTTGCCTGTGGGTGTAGGGATTGCACCGACAAAAGTCTTATCCAAACTTGCCAACCGCCGCGCTAAGAAGGAAGAGGAAAACAATCATGTTTATGTTATGGACACGGAGGAAAAACGAATGGACAGCTTACAATGGGCGCAGACAAAAGATGTTTGGGGGATTGGGCGCAAGCATGCGAAAAGACTTCAGGAAATAGGAAAACACAGCGCTTTAGATTTTACAGAACTTCCTTTAAGTTGGGTTCGGGAACATATGACGGTAGTGGGGGAGCGTACTTGGCGAGAGTTGAAAGGAGAGGTTTGCCTTCCGTTACAAAGCGCTCCTCAACCCAAAAAGGCGATAGGAACCGCAAAATCTTTTGGAAAAAAACTAACTCATATCGATTTAATAGAAGAAGCTTGTTCTTATTATATCAATGAAGTGAGTGAAGTGTTGCGCAATCAAAAATGTTGTGCTAAATACCTGCAAGTGTTTTTGCAGACCAATTACCACAGTCAGGTAGATAAGCAATACCATAAAAGCATCACGGTCACTTTAGAAATGCCTACCAACAATACGTTTGCTTTGAATGTGCAAGGTAAAAAAGCCTTGCGATCTATATTTAAACCGGGATATCGGTATAAAAAAGTGGGCGTTTGCCTTAGCGGAATTATTCCCGAAAACTATGTGCAGACCAATTTATTTCAGCAAAATTCTGAAAAAGCAGGTTTAATGGATGCTTTTGACCGCATTAACCAAAAATTTGGAAAGTCTACTTTAGCTCCGGCTTTACTCCGAAAAGATAAAATAAAAGATTGGGAGCTGGTCAAAGAACAACGCAGTCCGCGGTACACGACGCAATGGAAGGAGCTGTTGAGTATTTAACGGTTCCTCAAGGTTCTTGATTCCTTTGAAAACGAGAGTTTTAACCTGTGGGACTATTTTACACAAAGAAGAAAATGCAAAGAACCCAAGTTTCTTAATTTTTATAATAGGGGAGAAGGCATTTCAAGTCTATAATGAAAAAAGGTATATCGCTTGAACTCTTAGGATTTAAAGCTAACTTTTTTACTCTAAATAGGAGTAGGACGAAAGACTCGACATGACTTCCTGAATCTTATTTAAGAGAAGCTCGATTGGAATTCTTACTCCTATAAAAACGGACCGCTTTATAAGCTCATAAAGTTGAAGTTTAAAAGAAAGGAAAATGAAAATATAAATTCAGAAATACCGCTTAAAAATTGAAGCACTTGGTCTCTAAAATCACCTAAAAACCACCATAGAAAAAGCTTATAGTTCCTAGAGTGACCTCAAATACAATAGCAAAGAGGAGGTTGAGAAAACAGAATATTTTAGGGTTGTGGGGACATGTACTGACATACTGACACTTCGATTTATATAATATTTTTAAAACATTATATACGAGCGTATTGAGTGTTATTTGTTAAAGTTTAAATTTATGTGTAATCTAGGTTATTTTTGAATTTTATTTTCTAAAGATTGACTTTTTAAAAGACGATTTTTACAATTAAATTTATATAAAATAAGCTTAATTTTTTTAAAATAGTTCTCCTTTTTATAAAATCTAGAGTCGTTAATCAACGCAAGTTATTTTCTGATTTTAACAAGACTTATTTTAGTGCTTTTTAAATAGTATTTATTGTTTTTTTTAGGAATTTTTCGTTCCCTTTTTCGGTTTCGTGTGCTAATAGAAAAGACAGGTTTCACTTTTAAATTGCAAGATTTTTAAATGAAATTCTGCTTTTTGTTGGAATGAAATTACTAAGTTTTGATTCTTAACTTAGGAGAAAGTCGAACTGAAAGTCGAGATAGAATTTGCAACTTTATAAAGACTGTTATAATATTTCAGATTGGAGCTCTTGCATGTAACTTTCATAAATCTAAAATTCTTAATTGGGTATCAAGAATCTCTTTTTGCAGAATAAAAGATCCTTAGCTTAGCAGATTCCTTCCAAACACGATTTAACTGAAGAGCAGATTGGTTATTTTATAGTTTTTCGAGTTACAATTCTGTATATTTCAACTTCAACTAGGAATAATACAATAAAGCAATTTGATTTTCTTTATTACATTTCCTATTAAATTATTTTAATAGCTTAAAAACTCTTTTAAAATGAATAAATTTCCAAAACGACATGAAGCTTTAGAACCTGTGAGCGAAGAGCATTATAAGGTTTTATTTTTTGGATGGAAAATTAGTGAAGGTTTGCGAAATGGAGTAGAAACTGCAAGAATTAAAGCCTATGCAGATTGGTTTCAAAAAAACTATTTGGAACCGCATTTTGAAATCGAGAAAAAATTTCTTTTTCCTATCCTGGGGTTAAAAAACGTACGAGTAAAAAAAGCCTTGGCTAACCATCGTCGACTTATGCGTTTATTTAACGAAACTGAAGAGGTGAACAAAGCGTTAAATAGGATAGAGGAAGAAGTAGGTCGTTACATTCGTTTTGAAGAACGTGTCTTATATAACGAGATAGAAGCGGCTGCTTCTAAGGAGCAGTTGCAAGAGATTGAAATGCAGCACCAAAAAATCGATCTTTCTGATCAAACTTGGAAAGATGAATTCTGGGTTTCTTAAGTTTTCA
Source organism: Mesonia profundi (assembly GCF_031085155.1). GTDB lineage: Bacteria > Bacteroidota > Bacteroidia > Flavobacteriales > Flavobacteriaceae > Mesonia > Mesonia profundi. The sequence goes on from NZ_JAVHUL010000004.1 coordinate 109,777, forward strand.
TTATTTGTCGTTTGTCCAACTTATTCAACCTGGTTTTGTTTTTAAAAGGGTCTCGGTACGATTACTTTTTTGCTGACACTCCAAATTAATCACTCGACCTGACAAGTAAGTTCTATTGCTGAGGTGATTTTTTAAATGTAGAACTTACTTCAATGTCATGCGCACTTTTAAAATTTCAGAAGCTGCGCCATCGTTATCGGTGACTAGAACAAGATCGGTTTGGGTTTCGGAAATTATTTTATCGACAATAACCGACTCTACTTTTAAAGGAAATCTGGGATTGGGGATCTTTTTTACTAAAAAGTCAGTTGCGATTTCTCCGTTCTTAATTTCTATAACGCCTATAAAACTACCTAGCACTTCTCCGTCTTCATACGCATTAGGCGTGTCCTCTATAGAAGCCGTAAAAATAAAATAGGGTTTCTTCTTAAACTTAAAAGTAGTGGCGCCAGAGAAACCTGCTTCCAAGGTATTGATCTTTGGTAAAGAAAACAGCTTGGTTTTGGGAATAGGAAAGTCTGTTCCTGTTTTACAATAACTTATAAAGTCTTTGTAGGAAAAACTGAAGATGATGTTTCGTCCTCGATTAAAAAGATGCAGGGAGTCGCCATTCAGGGCGAGAGCTTCAATGTTTAACTCATAGCCTTGCATCAACGTCAAATTTCTTAGGTGATGATAAAATAAAGAGATGTCATAGTTGGTATAGCGAACTTCCTTTCCTAGCTCTACTAAAACACAAACATCGCGTTCGGGGAATTTAGAGCCAGAGCCAAAAACAAGCATCTGAGTTTCAGAAATCATTTCCATAGCTTCAAAATCGGGTTTATCAATTTTCGGAATAGTATCTTCTTGTACTTTTTCTGAAGAATAAATAGGAGTTGTAGAAAGGAGGTCAAAATTCTGGTCGATGTGAAATACATAAGGAGAATCATCTCCAATTACGTAAAAACCTTCCTTGACTTTCACTATTCCCGAAGCGCTAGGCACATTTTTTAAAATCTGCCAACTTTCTATTTCAATGTTTAATTCTAGGAGACGCAATGGGTTGTTTTTTTAGTGAAATTCTTGTTGATATTAATAATTAGCCTAACAAGTCTGCCGACTTTGGTTTCGACCAGTGCTGTTAAGACGTTTTTGATTTATTCTTTAAAAACTAAGAAAGCATTCGGTTCAAAAGTAGCATAAATTTTAGTATACTTAGAAGCTATTTGAAGACAAAAAAAATAGCTGAATGCGAGCAGCGGAATTCTTATTAACGAAAAACAAACTATGAAACACCTCAAATTAAACTTTGGAGATATAGCTCAGCCTGGGATTCTTTATTACGATAAAGAAGTTGAAAAAGCCTGCATCAATATATGCGAGACGCTAAATATTGATAATATGCCCGATTATGATTCTACCCATTATTTTGAATTGGAAAACGGGCAATTCAAGAAGAAAGTGATTGAGCCAGAAAATAAGTTAAAAGCCGGAGACAAGATTTTTGAGGATTTCTTGATTAAAAAATTTGATGCCGATACCAATAATGTATTGTTTGTCTTTAAGGGCGAAGTCTTGACGGGTACGGTGCACTTTTCAGATTACAATCAAACCAAAGTATTGCATGCGATTCAGGATGATGTACTTAGCTTCGAAAGGAATATGCGGCAATACCTCTTTCTTAAAAATTTTAGAAATGAGGATATGCTGGAGTATTTTAAATACCGAGCGGGAAAAAATGAACATTCCAGAAGGTATTATGAAGGTCGGCTACATCGATTAGAGAAACGAAAGGATGAACTAAATCAGTTGGGAGAATTTCAGATGTTTGATCTAAAGGACTTGTTGGAGTTTGGAAACGATTCTCAGTCTAATCATTTATTTCAGTACACCAAGATAGATTTACAGGGGAGAAGTATTCATGAATCAACGTTGGTGAATAGTTTACGGAATATGGCGATGCACGGAAAGAATCCCGTAGAGCTCGATGAAGAGTCCTCAGTATATTCTATAGAAAGTTTGGAGTATTTATTTAAAGGACTAAAAACTTTGGAAACCTTTACGTATCGCATTGAAAAATTAATAGCAGACCACGGCGATTATCAGAAATCGGTGCGAATGGATAATCGGAGTAAGCTAGAGATTATATACCAACATCATCCTAAAGCTTTGAATTACTTTATTTCGAATTAGAACACAATAGTAGTAGTAGGAGAGAGGAAGTTTCATAATAAGCGTTCTTACAGGGGACGGAGTGCTTGTTCTTAGGAATGTTAGGAAATCTTTGGTTTGTCGGTTCGATTATATTTTTATGAGTGATGTCATGAATATTTATTTTGTTAAAATGCATAAAAATAAGTTCAAGTAGTCTTAAAATCATGTACTTTTAATAGTGAATCTAAAAACGTACTATCATGTTAAAATGGCTTGTAATTTGTATTATCATCTCCATTGTTGCTGCAATTTTTGGCTTTGGTGGCATCTCTGACGCGGCAGCTGGAATTGCAAAAATAATTTTTGTGGTATTCATCATTATCACCATCATCGTCTTTCTGATCTTCAAAAAAGTTTTCTAAAGAGGAGTATTTGGTTAGAAATAGGTTTGTGGCTTCGATACAATTTTCTCTGGAAAATCACTCAGCCACCGTTTTTTTCAATAATTAGAATTTAAGGTGATGGAGTGCTCGTTTTTGATAGTTTAATTTATTTAAAACCTGATGCTTGGGGTATAATATGACCTTCATTCAAGCAATCGACGGGAAGAAAGAACCTTACCCTGTGTAGGCTTTGGTTTTTCTTTCCAAATTTAATTATAGCAATATATTTAACTTGACTTTAAAAAATCAGATTTGGAAGAACCCTTAATTCTGTTTTATTTAACAAAATCGGGTTTTATGGTCATTACAGGAATCTTTAGATTTCTAAAAACATTTGCCGTTGTTGAACCAACAAACATACGAGCTAATTTACTGTGACCGTGTGTGGCCATAACGACCAATTGTCCGTTCTTTTCGGCATATTCTACTACCGCTAAGTGTGCTGAATCTCCCTTTTTAACTACAATAGAAATGTCTACGGTGTTTCCGTTTTTATCTTCTAACTGAAAGGGTTCATTGGCTGATTTAGGCTCTTCTTTAAACTGAAGTTTTGAAGTTCCCTGTTTAATATACTCTTGTAAGCCTTTAAGAATATAGCCTTTAATCGCCTCATCTTTTTGTACATAAGGTTTAAATTCTCCCATCATAGGATTGATGAAATTAGTTTTTGAAACACTCAATAACTCTATCTTAGCATTTCTTTTAACCGCCAAACTATAAGCCAGCGGGAGGGCTTCAAGGGAAACATCAGAACCATCTGTGGGAACAATTATTGTTTTTAGGTTGGTGGCACTATCTTTTAAAATACTCCATACAGGCGTGCGTGAAATGCGCATCAATTTTTCTGTCACACTTCCTTTATTAAAAATAGAATGTCCTTCTCCGCGAGAGGCGATCATGATTAAATCGTAGTTGCCTTCTATGGCACAAGCTTTAATTTCATCAGCTGGTTTTCCGGTTTTTAAAATGGTTTTGCCTCTGTATTTTTCAGGAATGTTATCTTTTAACTCGGTTTCCATTTTCTCCTTAATGCTGTTCCTATATTTCTTTTTTGTTGATTCATCGATAGGAAGTGACGTGGTGTGCACATCCACTGAAAAATATTTAGGTTCTTTGAGGATATGAACTAAATCTATGGTTGCTTCAAAGTTTTTGGCAATCTCTTCTGTAAAATCGTACACCGCAGAAGCGCTATCAGAAAAATCGGTGGCGACTAAAATCTTTTGGAATGTGGACATCATTAAGGGTTTCAATAAAATTTGACACTAATATTTACTCAAAGCTACACAATTAAGTAGCCTTATAAAATGATAAATATCATATTTTAGGACTTATAGGAGTGTTTAAAGAATAAAATAGAGCAATTCAGCTACTTGGGAGAGATCCCTGTACTCAATTGCAAAAATTAAAGTTGATAGAGTGTTTTTATGGTAAAGTAATTTTGAACTCATGATTAACTCAAATAAAAATTAGAATGTATTGCTTTGCGTTTAATATTAGGTATAAATCAAATTTAAATCATCCTCTTACGAGTTGTAAAAATTAATAAGCCCGAATAATGGTCATGCCTTCTAAATAACGTCTGCCGCCCAGCCAATTAACAAGTGGTCACTGAACTTATCATGTTTGTCATACTTCAAACATTTTTTACATAAGGCTGCACTTTCTCGATACTTCGTCAGGGATTCATTTGCATATTCATACCTTATATTAGTTTGATGTTCTCCTCTGTAGAACAAGATAGTTGGGTCGGTTCCACGATCTTAAAAACAGTTACATAAAGATTTTCAGCCGTTCGTAACAAGATTAGTTACGTGTTTTAGATACCTAATTTAGCAAATACAAACCTAAGGATCGGCAGGTAGAAAATCCTTGATTTCATATGCTTCTAGATTTGTAGCTTGTAGTAGTAATTAATTTTATACGATATTTTGCTTTCCCTTTTAATTATATCATCAATAAGCATCAAGACATCTTCCCTATAATTTGAAAAAATAGATGCTGCATTATTTTTTCTTCTAATTCTCTTTGTATGTAAAAAAGACTATATACTATCTAATTTTTTATAAGAGATTTGTTTTTTTTATGTAAGCGGGTTAATCTTCTAAAGATCCAAACTTATACTCATTGAAGTCGTTAAATGTTTCTTTCAGTTCCTGTTTAGTATTCATCACAAAAGGACCTTGGGCTGCAATAGATTCGTTAATGAGTTTGTCGCTTAAAACCAGTACAAAAGTATCATCGCTTGCTTCAATTTCAAAAGATTCGCTTTCGTTGGTCATTAATGCCAAATGGTCTGTTGGTATTTTTTCTTTCCCATTGACCACAATGTTTCCTTCAAGTACTAAGAAGTACCGTGCTGTATTCTACTGGAAAATAAAAATCAGCTTTTCCTCTTTTTTTCAGTTTGGCATTGAACAAATTTACAGAAGTAAAAGTAGTGGCCGATCCTTTTGTACCTTTGTATTCACCAGCGATATCTTCAATAGCTCCAGCATTAGTAGGCAATTCGAATCGGTTGATAATTGCGTATTTTATGACTTGATATTTCGGATCGTTTGCTTTGTTCTTGGCGGGCAAATTTATCTAAAACTGTACCATTTGAAAGTCGCCCCCTTTTTTACTCCATTCCTCTTCGAGGTATTCTTTGTGTAATACACATTTGGCTATTGTCGTGATTGGCCACCTTGTCTTTGTAGGCTATTATTACCGTCTCAAGATCTTTGTGAGGATGCACACCGATGCCTTTTGGTTTATCGGAAGGTAGAAATTTATGGGTTGAATTATAATCCAACATAATAAAAGGGCTTATCCGCTGCATATTTGTAAGCTTCCCCAAAATTAGGACAAATAGAAGTTATAATTAATTTTAAATTTGTCAACTATGAAACAAAGTAAATTTAGTCCACAACAGATTGTAAAAATCCTAA
>NZ_JAVHUL010000040.1 GCF_031085155.1 Mesonia profundi
AATATATCAATAGATTTATATTTAATAGAAACATCAATAACATAAAAATCAGTATTATTTAAAATGCACAACGGGTAATGGTTATATTAATGTACACTTAAGCGCTACAGAATTAGGAACTTTATTGGCACAAGGAAACATTGGCTCAAACTAAGTTTTGGTTCGTTTTGTTTGTGAAAAGGCTGTCTATTTATAGGCAGCCTTTTTTTATTTATAATTTTAAAAATTATTTTTTAAGCACTTTTCGGGAATACACCTGAGTGTCTGTATAGAAATTAGCAATATAAACTCCTGCCTGAAGCTGCGCTATATTTACTTCGGAAGCATTTACCTCTTTCATCAACTTTCCTTGAAGATTAAAAATTCGTATTCTTTCCACATTTTCAAGTCCTTGAATAGTTAGCAAATCTGAGGTTGGATTAGGATAAATTTTTATACTTTTTTGAGTGTACCCATCTACACTTAATTCGGTTTCTTCTATTTTAACATCATCCATACTTAAGTAAAAAATATCTGTACAATCATAATGTCTAAACACCAACTTAACCTCTTCTCCTGCAAACGAAGAAATATCTACATTTACGGTTTTTGGTGGATTGTAATAATCTGCATCTAAGGTTTCTTCAAAAACAGGGTCTTCTGTACCGGTAAAGCTTTCTTCCGCAGGAATAACATACACCGCGTAATGTTCTTGAAAAAGCTCTTCATCTTCATAGGCAGCAATTTTAAAGCTTAATTCTAAACCCGTATCTGCTGGCAAAGAAATATTGGGACTGGTTAAGGTATTATCTGGTGTAAACACATCAAAATACCAAGAAAATGACCAAACAAAACCACCTTGAAAAGATTCGACGTCCTGAGTTTCTGCATCTGCGAATTCCCATAATTCTCCATCTTCGTCTAAATCGCCTAAAGTCCAATTTTCACACGTAGTTTCGTCGTCAAAATTATCTTCAAAAACTATTTGCGCATAGCCTTCAAAAGTAAAGAACATCAATAAAATAAAGAGTGAATTTTTAATCATGATTATATGTTTTAAATTAGGAATTTGATTGTTGATTCAAAGTAACCAAATAAACCAACTACTCCAAAAAAGCTAGTCACAAAACCATAAAACGCAACCAAAAAAAAAACCGCTCAAAATTTGAGCGGCTTTAATCATTCTTAAAAAAAGTTTTCTTTATAGATTAATTTTTAACAATCTTAAACGTCTTAGTGCTCTTATGAATAGTCACTTTCATTAAATAAACACCGGCCTGTAAATGATCTGTATTTAATTGCGCTTCCAATGAATTTGGCATGTTCCTTAAAACATTTTGACCTAGCAAGTTATAAATTTCTACGTTTTCAATCTGCTTTCCTGCTTTCAATGTCAATTGATTTTTCACAGGATTTGGATAGAAAGATAAGTTTTCAAAAACTTGAGTATTCACAGAAAGTATCTCTGTTGTAAAAGCTTCAGGACCTAAAGGTTCTGAATTTCCGTCTGCACAAATCGCAATCACATACACCTCATAATCTGTCTCTGGATCAAGATTCATTAAAGTGGTAGGATTGTCTTGAGTGGTAATTGTTGTTCCTTCGGTTTCTGGATCAAATCCAGGAGCACCATAAACAATTTCCCATTCAGTTTCATTTCCAACCTGAGTCCAAGATACATCAGCAGTGGTATCGGTAACCTCAGCGACAACAAGATCACTTGGCATATCACAAAGCATTTCCAAAGTCATGAAAGCAACAGGACCATTGAAATCACTTTGATCATCTGCTTCACAAATCGCACGAACGTAAACTTCGTACTCTGTTCCTGCATCAAGATCGGTTAAGGCTGTAGGATTGTCCGTAGTGGTCATCATTGTTCCGTCTACTTCTGGATCAAATCCAGGAGCACCATAAACAACATCCCATTCAGTTTCACTTCCGCCTTCAGTCCAAGATACATTAACTGTAGTTTCGGTAATATCAGCTACAGTCAAATCACTTGGCTCTTGACAAGTTATAGGATCACCTGCGCTAACATTAACAGCGTAGTCTTCTGTTTGTCCAAATGTATAGGATCCACAAGGATCGGTTTGATGCATACTGTATCTTTTTCTTATTCTCATAACAGTTTCTCCCAAAACTGCACTGCTTGGCACAACAATATCTCCCGTTACTTGTTGGCCGTCTGTTCCATCAGAATTTTCGATAAAACCATCTATTTCATACATTTCTGCTGTTTCAAACAAACCATTTTGGTTCCAATCAATCCAAACGGTGAAGTAGGCCTCATAATTTCCATTGGTGTTTCCTTCTGCAGAAAAAACATAGGTTTCATTTACTTCTACTTCGGCTACTATATCAGTAAAATCTTCATAACCATCACTACTTGTTGATGCAGGTGAAGAGTTATCTATTCCTGCAAAAATAACACTAGTTATTGGTTCAACATTAGTGCTTGTTGCATCATCACAATAACACTGATTCGGTAGCTTTAAAGTAACTGTAATCACATCTGAAGTATCTGTTTCATTAGTATTATTACAAGTAATTTTATAGCGGTAATCTGTAGACTCTGCAATACCGCTATCAACGGTATAACTAGGAGCAGTAGCTCCATCAATATCTACCCAGTTGTTATCACCAGAGGCAGAAGATTGCCAGATTCTATCTTGTCCAAGAGCTATTTCGGATGCACCCAAAACGCTGAGATCAAATTCATTTCCTTCACAAACACTCATCTCAAGATCATCAGGGGTTCCAGCAGAAGGAGTTCCTTCGCATTCCTCAGGTATTGTAATATCGCCTGTAATGTCAATGGTGTAATCTTGCCCACCATCATTCCAGTTGGAGACAACAATATAATAGGTTTCTCCCGTAGAAACTGGCAAACCAATAATTTCGCGATCCGTACCTGTAGTGGAGGTATTGTAGCCTAATGTTAAACTAAAAGGACAACCCGTAAAAACATAAAGACTATTCCAACCTTCATCATTAACAGTTTCAATATCTATAGTACCATTACCATTAGAGGTGAAGGCATAAACAGCTTCATCCCCATCCAGGTAATAAATAGCGCCTGTCCCGTCAAAGTGACCTGTATTAGGACCCACGGGAGGGATATCACCTCCAGTATAATTACTCCCATAGTCTGATGTGTTCCCAGAATCATTAAAAGGTAATGCTGAAATTTCTATGGGATCGTCACAAGTATCGCCGGTCTGTGCCTGTGTCTGCCAAGAAAAGACAAGTCCGAAGACAGCCAAAGTCAGTAGCAGGTTCTTGCGCACCGCTTGGAGTTTAAAGGGTAAAAAATAAGTATTAATTTTCATACTAAAATGGTTTTAAGTTGGCTTACTATTTTTATCAAGAAGAATTCGATATGGATATTCGGCATTATTCCGAGATAAACATACTATTAATATTATTGTTTCACAACTTAAGACTAATACATTCAAATTAATTACGTTAAAGAAGCAACTATCTAAGTGGTTTTTGACATAAAATAGAAACGCAACTTAAAAAAATTGAGAATTCTTTATAAAGCAAAATTTAAAGATAAAACTCATCTTATTTCCATTAAGCCCTTCTTGAGTATTCTCAAATTAAAAACCCAATACTTTTATACGAACATCAAAAAACGCTTCTTCTCAGGCCAGTACTATCAAGGTGTTTTAAGATTAATTGTTTAGCTTTGAATAAACTGGAAACACCATTACAAGACACTTTATATAACACTTAGTGTTGACTGTTCTGATTTTAAATTTTGCGTATCTTTGACCTGATGTTAGCAGAATTCCGAGTTCTCAGAACTCCTATTTATACGGTTCTCAAGAAAAAATTATTTTAAAAAAATCCCCACAGAAAAATGAACCTAGTACTATTCCTTAACAAAGATCTTGAAGCTAATATTTCTTATAATTTACTTAAGCCTGAACTTTTAAAGCACAAGGTTCGAATCTATTATTCTGACAGCGTTGGAAACCCTAAAAACAAACCTTCTGATTTATTAGCGCTAGAATATTTTGAAAAAGAATTCTTTTTTAATGAACTCCCTGAATTCATAAGTAAAAATAAAATGGAAAGCTCATTTGAATTTTTTGATCAAAATTTTAGCTCATTTCCTATTGAAAAATGCGCTAATATCAATTCTAAAGAGTTTATTCAGGAAATGGAAGATTTTAATCCTGATTTATTTATTTCCATTCGTTTCGGAAAAATTTTTAAAAACGAAATTAGCCAAGTGCCCACAAAGGGTTTACTCAACCTACATTCTGCGATTCTACCAGATTATAGAGGAATTATGGGAACCTTGCATGCAATTAAGCAGGAGAAAGACACAATTGGATGCACCCTTCACACGATTCCAAATAGCGGAATTGATACTGGAGAAATAATCGAAATTGCGAAACTTGAGATTAATCGAAGTAAATCACTTTTTGGGCATATTGTTCAACTTTACCCATTGGGAACAGATCTTATTATTAAAAGCCTGAAAAAAATGGAACGTGACGGTTCCTTGGAAACTCAAGAACAAAATCTTCAACAAGGAAACTATTTCACAGTACCCACAGAAAATGATTTTGATCAAATTAAGCATTTGGGAATGGAAATCATTTCAGTAAAAGATTACCAAGATATCTTGACTGTTTTCATTTTAAAAAACTTATCTAAAATACAAAAACACCACCTGAAGGAGTGGATGATTTCTTCATTTACGGACGAAATGCACTCCTCCCGACTTTTAAAAGTATAGATTTCGTATACATTTTTCATAACTGCATTATTTTTAGTTCTTTATATTTTGTAACTTCCAAGTTAAGCTTCAAAAAAAACATATTATGAAAAAAGTACTCGTTGTTTTATTTACTTTCGGAACGCTAACCGCCTTTTGTCAGAATAAAATTTCACCCAAAGATATACAGATAAAAACCGCAGTTTTAGCCGCTCCTAAAATATATAAAGAGAACGCAACAGTGCTGGGTTACAATAAGGACGGAGAAATGATCACACTTCGTGAAGGAAACAATAAAATAATATGCCTCGCCGATGATCCAAAAAAAGATGGAATAAATGTAGCGTGTTACGCCAAAGACTTAGAGCCCTTTATGGCTCGTGGCAGAGAATTAGCTGCTCAAGGGAAAGTGGAGGAAAAGAAAGAAATCAGAAAAAAAGAAATTGATGCGGGCACCTTAAAAATGCCATCAGAACCTGCCATGCTTTATGTACTTGTAGGTGAAGAAAAGGATTTCAACCCAAAAACAGGAGAGTTAAAAAATGGAATGATTCGTTATGTTCTCTACAAGCCTTATATGACGGGAGAATCTACAGGATTGCCTACCAAGCCTCAAGCTCCAGGAATGCCGTGGTTAATGGAGGCCAACACGCATCGCTCCCATATTATGATTACCCCTGCGAAATAATCCCCTTGTTTAAATAAATATTTTTTAGACAAGACTGTCTTTGTAACTAGACAAATTCATTAGGACGGCACGAGCGGACCTTGAAAAAATAAATCTCCTAGGTATTAAGGAAATGAAGTGGTTTTTTTAAAACAGCCACAGAATGAATCAACTTCAAAAACTGTAGAAAGGTATCATAATTACTAAAGCCTCCATATATCTATGGAGGCTTTAGTAATTAATAGCAAAAACGAACTAGAGTCCCTAGTAAATCTAACTGTATCTACAAATAAACTTGCAGTAATAAAACGTTTTGTAAAAACAAGCAGAATTATCTAAACCTCGGCTTCAGGATGGATTCCCCAGCGTGTTTTATCAGCTAAGGCAAAGTCCATCTTATATTTCTCAGGAATTACTCCGTTAAGCATAGATCCTGGCTTTATAGAAGGAAAAAGCTCCTCATAGGTAATCATATCATTTAGTGAAACACGACGATATATATGTGAGCGTGTAAGGTTTTTCGATTCATCTAAACCGGTAGCTCCTAAAAGTTCAACAAAGTTTTTAATTGTTTTTTCGTGATAACTAGCCACTCGGACTTTTTTATCTTCAGGAACCAAACCTACGGTTAATTTAGGGTCTTGAGTTGTAATTCCCGTGGGACATTTATTGGTGTTACATAATAGTGCCTGAATACACCCCAAAGACAACATCATGCCGCGGGCTTGATAACACGCATCAGCTCCCAAAGCAACCGCACGTGCAATATGAAAAGCAGAAGTGATTTTACCAGAAGCTATAATTTTAATATGCTGACGTACCCCCATTCCTCTTAGGATATTATGAACAAAATCTAGACCGTCAATTAAAGGCGCACCTACATAATTACTAAATTCCGGTGGTGCAGCTCCTGTTCCGCCTTCTCCCCCATCTACAGCAATATAATCAGGGTATATATCTAATTCTACCATAGCTTGACAGATGGATATAAATTCACTTTTGTAACCAATACACAGTTTAAATCCAACGGGTTTTCCTCCAGATAGGTCTCTTAATTTTTGAATAAACTTCATCATTTCCTTTGGCGTATCAAAAGCCGAGTGGTAAGGAGGTGACATTACTTTTGTATGTGGTTCAATGTGACGAACTCTAGCGATTTCTTCAGAGTTTTTTTCTGCTGGTAAAATACCACCATGTCCTGGTTTTGCTCCTTGAGAAATTTTAAGTTCAATCATTTTTACATGAGGATGTTTCGACTTTTCGGCAAAGAGTTCTGGATTAAAGTTTCCTTCCTCTGTACGGCAACCAAAATAAGCAGTACCAATTTGCCAAATCAAATCTCCACCGTGTTTTAAATGATAATCACTCAAACCTCCTTCTCCTGTATTATGGGCGAAGTTTCCAATTTTGGCTCCTCCATTCAAAGCTTCTACGGCAGCGGCACTAAGCGCTCCAAAACTCATGGCTGAAATATTCAATATACTAGTAGAATAAGGTTGTTTACAATCTTTATTACCTATCATGATTCTCGGATCATGATCTAAAGTATCAAAAGCCTTTGGTGCAATAGAATGGCAAATCCATTCGTAGCCTTCGGCATAAAGGTCGAGTTGAGTTCCAAAAGGAATGGTATCGCGTACTCCTTTTGCCCTTTGATAGACTGTAGAACGATCCACTCGATTAAATGGGCGACCGTCAATATCTGATTCTATAAAATACTGGTACATCTTAGGACGTAAGTCCTCCAATACATAGCGAAGTCTCCCTAGTACTGGATAATTGCGCATAACAGTATGTCGCGTTTGAAAAGTATCATAATATCCTAAAACAGTAAGGATAAATACAATTCCAACAAGAACATACCAATTGGAACTTAAAAAAATGGCTAATGCTAATGATATCAACAATGAAATAGTCGATATAATATAAAATTGAATACGCATAATCGATTTATTATTAAATAATCTCAGTAAGAGTTATGAGTGATTTTTGTTTTGTGTTTATTTGAATCAGTTCTTTACAAATATTCCTTGGAAAGGCTCAAAAAATTACAATCCCAGATTGCTATCTGTTTTATCCCGTAATTATAAGTTCAACGATAAAAAACTCTGATTTTAATCAGCAAGCAATTCTATTTTATTAGTCACGGGCATTATGTGTATAGCCTCGGTATCTTTTATTATTTCTAGATAATGCTCTATTCCTCCGGGGATTATTTTTGTTTCTCCTGCTGTTAGTGTATATTCTTTGTTTTCTATTTTTAAAATAGCTTCACCTTTTAGAATTACAAGAACAGACTCTTCAACGGATAGATGTTTTGGACCTATCGTATTGGCCTCTGCTAACATTTTGAGGTTTTTAAAAACCTTTCCTTTGTTTAAAAGTTGGGTTTTTGGATTCTTTCTAACTTTCATATCTGCCTAAATTATTAGATTATATGATTACTTCTTAACACAAAAGCTAAGCTTGATTTAGCCGCTTATCTTATTATTATTTCCGCGAAAGTTACACAAATTTATCCATAGAATAAATCAGTTGAGTGTGATATCGTAAAATTGTTGATATTAATAATATTGCTAAAGTGAACTTTGAAAAAATCAAGGTCACAAATGATCTAAAACAAGTAAAAAATATAATTATAAAAAAAGCCTTCACATTTCTGTGAAGGCTTTTGTTCCTAGTAGCGGGAACCGGACTCGAACCAGTGACCTTCGGGTTATGAGCCCGACGAGCTACCTACTGCTCTATCCCGCGATTTGTGATGCAAAGATATGTTGTTTTATTCATTCTACAAAATAAGAGGGGGTAAATAATTATTATTTTATGAGTTTTAAACTTAACTTATTCAATATCCGCTTACTACCATAAAACAAAAATTCAATTCCTGCCTTAAATAAAATTATCAAAAATTCAGCAAAGCAGTTGAGAAACTAAAGGTCACGAACATTCCTAAATATACCTCAAACGTATAGCGAAAGATACATTAGAGGCAGAAAGTTCCCTTTAATTTAAAAAAGCCAACTTAAATTAAGTCTACAACAACCAAAATGTTAACTATTCCTTAAAGATTATCCTTAATTATGTTAAACTCCATACAAATACGTCTTTAAATAGTAACTAATTGCGAATTGTGTCTTAAATTTAAAGTAAAAACAAGTGAGAGCAAAAGAATTTTATTATGAGAATAAGTGTTATTTAGAGGATGTGATTATTATTCAAAAAAAGAAAGTCACTCATCGATTTTATTGTTATTTACTAAAGAACCACTACAAAGCAAGTTCTGTAAATATCAATTATCAAAAAAAATAGCTTATTTATATTTTGAACACGGAAATAAGAATGTGATTGACAAGAGGTTACTTTCAGCAAATTCTCGTGTGGTAGAAGTTCATTTTAATTCTATTGGAGCGTTGATGTTTACTTGCTTAAAAAACAATGCCAATAGAAAAGCAATATATCAACAAGTAAGAATTTAAACTTAAATACTAACCTAAAAACTAAATATTATGGTACGTTGGATTGTCATCTTTTTAATTATCGCCTTAGTTGCTGCTCTTTTCGGATTCGGAGGAATTGCAGACGGAGCTGCAGGAATTGCAAAAATAATTTTTTATATCTTTATCGTTTTACTAGTTCTTTCTTTATTATCTAGACTTTTTAGAAGATAAGAGAACTTTTACAACATTAAAAAGGCGCGAATTAAAATTTGCGCCTTTTTTTATTGATCTAATATTTCCGCCCGAAAATCTATTAAATATTCGGCTTCAAATTTTACCGTGATTTCTATGGGATTACAACACACCTCACAATCTTCAATGTAAGTTTGACTTACAGATCTATCTAACAGCATAGATATTTCTTCCCAGCAATGCGGACATTTAAAAAAGTGCTCTAACATAATAAGTAATGATTCTTTATACCAATTTAAACACGTAATGTCGTAAAAAGAAATTGAATTATTTTATGCTTCATTGAAATTAAAAATTAGCATAAAAGAAACGATTTAATTGCTATATCATCTGTTTAATTTGGTATTAATTAACTCAATTGATCTAAATCCTCCTGAACTACTTCCCACTTCTCCATAAACTTTTCCAATTCTGATTTTTTAGCTTCGTACTTTGTGAAAAATTCAGGTTGAGTGGCTAATTCTTCATAGTTACTAGCTAACTCTGCATCTATTTTTTTAATCTCTTTTTCAAGCTTATGAATACTTGCTTCTGTATTGCTTAATTTATTCTGAAGTGATTTTAACTTCTTTTGATCCTTATACGACTTCTTAGAAGACTTTTCTGGCGCTGCGCTTTCTTGCTTCTTTATTACGGTTCGCTTCTCTACTTCCCGCATGTTCTCCACATTTCTCTCTGCCAAATAATCGTCTATATCACCTAAATATTCTTTGATATGATGATTTTTAAACTCATATACATTATTGGTAAGACCTTGCAAGAAATCTCTATCGTGAGAAACCAAAATTAAGGTTCCTTCAAACTTCCGTAAAGCTTCTTTTAGAACATTCTTTGACTGAATATCTAGATGGTTGGTGGGCTCATCCATTACCAAAACATTAAACGGCTGCAGAAGCATTTTGGCCAGCGCCAAACGGTTTCTTTCCCCTCCAGATAAAACTTTCACATATTTCTCTACCTCGTCTCCTCTAAAAAGAAAAGATCCTAAAATATCTCTTACTTTACTCCTATTAGTTTCATTCGCCTCATCAATCATAGTATCGAGAACGGTTTTATTTCCGTCAAGATATTCTGCTTGATTTTGAGCGAAATAGGCAATCTTTACATTATGCCCTAATTTCATCTCCCCTTGATGCGCAATCTCTCCTACGATTATCTTGGCTAAAGTCGATTTCCCTTGTCCGTTTTGTCCTACAAAAGCAGTTTTAGTATTTCTTTCTACCAGCAGATCAATGTCTTGTAAGACGTGCTTATCACCATAGTTTTTAGTGATTTTATTGGCTTCAATCACCACTTTCCCCGGAGTAACAGATATCGGAAACTTTAAAGTCATCACGCTATTGTCATCTTCATCTACTTCTACGCGGTCAATCTTATCCAACTTCTTGATTAAAGATTGCGCCATCGACGCTTTGGAGGCTTTAGCTCTAAATTTTTCGATTAACTTTTCTGTATGCTCAATTTCTTTTTGCTGATTTTTTTGCGTTGCTAATTGCTGCTCTCTGCGTTCTTTTCTTAATACCAAGTATTTAGAATAAGGCTTATTGTAGTCGTAAATGCTTCCCAAAGAAATCTCAATAGTTCTATTGGTCACATTATCCAAAAACATTTTATCGTGAGAAACAATCACCACGCAACCCGAATAATTCTTCAGGAAATCTTCCAACCAAATGATACTTTCTATATCCAAGTGATTGGTAGGTTCATCCAAAAGTAGAATGTCGTTATTCTGAAGTAACAATTTGGCTAACTCGATTCGCATGCGCCATCCTCCAGAGAAAGTATCGGTTTGCTTATTAAAATCTTCTCGTTTAAACCCTAAACCCTGCAAAATTCTTTCGGTCTCCCCTTGATAGTTGTAACCTCCTAAAATTTCATATTGATGTTGCACGTCGTTTACATCAATCATGAGTTGATGATAAGCATCACTTTCATAATCGGTTCTTTCGGCTAAAGCATGATTAATCTTCTCGAGTTGAGATTCTAAAGTTTTAATTTCTCTAAAAGCTTGATACGCCTCGTCAAGGACCGTTTTTCCTTCATCAAAATCTATATCTTGTCTTAAAAATCCAATTTTAATATCTTTCTCATAAGCAATTTGTCCAGTATCTGGCTCAAAATCTTTTGCGAGCACTTTTAACAAGGTTGACTTTCCCGCACCATTTTTTCCTACTAGACCCACACGGTCTCCTGCGCCTAAACGAAAGGTGATTTCTTGAAAAAGGTATTCTCCTTGAAAGGAGATAGATAAATTATGAATGTTTAGCATTAATGTAACTTATGTGACTTGGTTATTCTGCAAATATCCTTATTTTTGCAATGCAATGCAATACCAATGCTTATGGAATTATTTAAGGGATCAAAAGTTTACAGTATTTTTACTGGTTATTGTCCTGTTTGCCATGGAGAAAGCATGTACAAAGAAAGCAATCCCTACAAACTAGGAAAAGTTTTCGAAATGGAAGAGCGTTGTTCTCATTGCCAAACAAAATATAAGATGGAGCCTTCTTTCTTTTTTGGCGCCATGTATGTAAGTTATGCCGTAGGAATTGCTTTTTCTACCGCCACTTTTATCATTGCCCATTATTTTCTAGGCGCAGGATTAATGGCATCCTTTTTAGCCATTGTAGCAGTTTTAATTCTATTTATGCCCATCATCATGAGGCTTTCCAGAAACATTTGGATCAACATGTTTCTTAATTATAACGAAGATGCCGCATCAAAATCGTCATAGAAACGAGATACATTAATTTCTTTCGGAATTTCTTTACCAGAAAATATTGCCGCTACTAATTGTCGAGAAAGTGTAGGAGCAAATAATATTCCCCTACTGCCAAAACCATTACAAATATATACATTTGAGTGCTTGGGGTGTTTTCCTAAGATGGGTTTTCTATCAGGTACGGTTGGTCGAATCCCCGCCTCTTGATCTATTACTTCAAAGTCACAGGTAATCATTCGCCTTAACTTTTGCTCCAATTGGGCTTTGCCATCATGGCTTGGCAAATCATCGCAATAATCCCGACTGTAAGTAGCACCGAATTTATAAATGTCATTTCCTTTTGGAACAATAAAAAAGCTACCCTTTACCATCTCCTCAAGTTGTAATCCCTTTGCCTTTATTGTAATGTATTCGCCTTTATTTCCCTGAATAGGAAGAAACTCAAAATACGGATTTTGATTTACAGAAGCTCCCTCGCAAAATATAATGTGATTGGCGGAATAATCTTTATACTGAACCCTATTATTATCTAGAATTAACTGATTATATTGAAATGAAGCGTCTAAAAACCAATCTTTTTCTTTTAAATAACGTTCATAAGCTTTTAGAAGTTTGGAGGTTTCTAAAAGGGCTGTGTGTTTGGTCACTCCCATTTTATAAGGAGCGTTAAGAGATGGATTGGTATTCGATTTTAAATCTTCCCTTAAAAAATAATCCAATACCGGTTTCCCTAATGCCGAAAACCAATCATTTTGTTCTTTAGCGGATTTGAAAATTCTTAGGATCGACTTTTCAGAAAATAAATTTTCTTGAAACTGCTCTTGAAGCTGCTGATAAAATGGAACCGCGTTTTCATAAAGCTCTTGAGAGTTCCAAGCCAAATTAAATTTCTTAAGCACGACAGGATTAAAAACTCCGCCTGCTACTTTTGAAGCATTAGATCCCGCTTCAGAAATAATTAATATCTTTTTATTATTCTCCTCTAATCTTTTGGACACAGATAATCCCGAAAGACCAAAACCAACTACAATAGCATCAAAATGTGTTCTAGACATAGTTTAAGCGATAAAAAAAGCACCCAATTTAGGTGCTTTTATAGTTTTTATGTATGAAAAATACTAGTAATTCCACATATCAGATTCAAAGTTTCTGATGGTTTCCTTAATCCGGTTAGATTCTAACAATTGCATTAAAGAGTTTTCCACTTTATACTGATCGATTTCTCTATCACCATATACGTTATCTTCTTTATAAATTACAGCATCAAACCTTCTAGAGTTCAATAAATGGTCAAAAGTAATAGGCTGAGAAGTATTCTGAGCATTAAAAACTTTAGCTTTATGCAAAGCAGATCTTAACTCAGGATAAAATACCCAAAACATTTCTACAGGCTCCGATAAAGCCTTACGCTGCTCGTCGCTCATTTGAGTTCCGCTAAGCGAAGCTACTTGAAGTTCTGCTTTTAGTGAAGCTGATAATGCCATAGGAGCAATTCCTATAAGTCTATACCTAAGCTCCCCTTGTCTTTTATCAAAATACCAATATCCTTTAATACGGTAACCTTTCACATCTTCAGGTTTAAGTTCAGATTCTACGATCTCCCCCATACCTAATTGTAATTCTTCTTCAGGCACACCTTCATTCATTCGTTGCTGACCAATATCAGTAATTCTCTTCATTCTAAAGTTATCCTGAATTTCTGCAGTAGTCAACTTATTCATAAAGTAAGAATCTCTATAGATGTTAACGCTATCTTGCTCAATAGCCTCTTGAATCACATTAAATAGAGGTTTTCTTGTAGGTGTTTCACGTAATGGAAATAACAAAGGAAAATTTACTCTTTGGTTCAAGTCGATATATTCCCAAGTCGTTTTCGCCCAAAGAATATCCCTATCATCGATATATCCATATTCTAAAGGTTCATCGTTATCACTCTTTATTTGAGCTTCGGTTTTTATACCGATGCTATCAACAGTCTTGGCGTTTAAAAGGTTTGATTGAGCATTTACACTTATAAAACATAAGGTAAACACAACTACCAAAGAATAAATTTTTCTATTTTTCATAAATTATTTTTTAATCTGTAAGTTCTAGAAAGACTGGAGAAATATTAGGCAAGGTGTAAGAAGAATTCCCAGCAATCTTCGCCTTAATATTAAACAAAGTCACTACCGCACCTCTTGGCGCTCCATTTAACGCAGCTTTCGCAGCTCCGTTCAACTTATTGCCATTCACAGTAACTGGAGGTTTCCCTTGAACTTGAAATTGAAAACTTACTACATTAAGACTCAAGTCGAATACGAAGTCTGGTAACTTAGCACTTACTTGTGCTACAGCTGCAGTATTTCTAGGCATTCTAATTGCTCCGCCAGAAGCATCTCTACCAGCTACATTACCAATAGGTCTTGGAATTTCCTTAATACGGAATACTTTGCTATCGCTAACAGAAGTCCCATCAGGTAATTTTCCAGAAACATTAATTTTCACTTCTTTCGCTTTGATATTGGTTACATCCATTACATACTTAGAGTTTCCTCCTGCACTAGATAAACCAGGACCATTTGCACTCACTGAAGGCACTCCAGGAATAGAAATTGTCATTGGGTTTTTAACTCCACGGTATACAACATTCATTTTATCTGCAGAGATCACAGCCGAGTTAGGCTTAGGAATTACTGCATAAGAAGTGTTGAATGGCAAGTCTACAATAGAATCACCTTCTTTAAATTGAAGCATTCCATTAATTTCTTGTTGCCCCACATTCCCCGCAGCAAAATCAAGCTTTACGGATCCCGTACCAGGGTTATCCATTTCAGTATCATTAATAATCACTTTATCAAAACTCAATGAGTTATCAAAACGACCTAATACTACTTTACCTGTAAAGTTTTCTCCACTAAAGAAAGCTGTCTTATCTGGTATAACAATTGCTTGATAGTTACTCATAGATAACTGACTTGTCTGCTCACCTTGCATCATTGCCGATAACAATTGATTTTCAACTGTTTTGACATCGTTTTGCATTTGCGTTAAGTTAGTCAACGAAGCAACGATTGGGAAACCTACAAATTTATAGTTAATCCAAGGTTTTTTAATCCCTTCGGCAGTTTCTACGTCTTCTGTATTAAATTTATCTTGAACAGTATTTTCAATACTTCTATACTGCTTTCCATCAAGACCTTTCAATATTTCAGTCATTTTTTGACGATACGCTGCAATCTGATCAACAAATTCCTGACCATCTTTAGTTACCTTACTTTGATAGAAAAGCTCATCAAAGTAATCGGTTTTATCCATACTTTCATAATTGTACAGCCCTTCTTCATTCTTATAATCACCAGATTCTATAGCACCTTGCTTTAGATTTGCGATATAGTTATTCAAATCTCTTGAAATAGCTTCTACCTTCTGCGCATCTTCTTGCAATTTCTTGTATTGCTCCGGTTGTTCAGTTGCTTTTTCAGCTAATCCAGCCATAAAGGCTTGATTACTTTCTCCAGCATACTGGTTTGCTTCTTCTAAGCTTACGTTAATCATCCCAAAAGCCGTAAGTACTTCTTTCGACATATTTAGAGCCATCATCGCGATGAATACTAAATACATCAAGTTAATCATCTTCTGCCTTGGGGTTTGTTTTCCTCCTGCCATATCTTAAATTTTTTGTATTATTAATTAATATGAACTAGGCTCTTGGACGCATAGCTGTTAACATTCCTCCATATACTCCGTTTAAAGAAGATAAGTTTGAAGTTAAGCTCTCCATTTCTGTTTTTAATTTTACTGCATTATCTGCAACAGCTTGATTTACTTCTGCTTGCTTAGATGCAGACTCAACCTGTACTTTATATAAGTTATTTAAAGACTCCATTTGAGTAGCTGCTAAAGTCATCTCTTCACTATATTTCTTTTGAGAAGCCATAGAATCAACAGTTGGACCCATATTTTTTGCAGCACCTTCAAAGTTTTTAATGCTATCTCCTAAGCTACTCATTAATGCGCCATCAATTTTTGCTTCTTTAAGCATAGAGTCTAATTTTTTAGAAAGAGAGTCTTCAACTTCTGTTGCATTAGCTTGACCTTTCATAGATCTTGTTGCAGCACTTCCTGCTAATTCAGGGTATACTAAAGACCAGTCTAATTCATCATCTACAGGTTCAAATGCAGATACAGTAAACACTAAGGCTTCAGTTACAAGACCTAAGATTAACATTTCGTTACCAAAGGGCCAGTGCATAATTTTAAATAATGCTCCTAAGATTACAATTGCTGCACCTAGACCGTACACCATATTCATAATTTTCTTTCCGTTCTTCGAATTTGCCATAATTTAAGTTTTAAAGTTAAGTTTAGTTGTTTTAAGTTAAGTTAATTGTATTTGAGATAAAATTTTTATTGTGGGGGTTGGTTTAAGTCTAAATCATTAGACGAGTAATCTTGTACGGTTCTAAAACCGATGTAACTTCTTGAAGAATCCGCATACTCATAATCACGAGAACTTACTTGTAAGAAATAAGCAACATCTTTCCAAGAGCCTCCTCTTACCACTTTACGCGCGTTTTCTGGATCATTTACGTTAGGGTTCATAGAAGAATAGTACTCATAAGATGCAGCGTCGTAAGATGAGTTTACCCATTCTGCTACGTTACCAGACATATTATATAAGTTATAATCGTTAGGCTCGTAGGATTCAGCCTCAACCGTATACAAAGCTTGATCTGCCGCATAATCTCCACGCAAAGGCTTAAAATTTGCTAAGAAACAACCTCTATCATTTTTAGTGTAAGGCCCTCCCCAAGGATAAGTCGCTGACTCTAAACCACCTCTTGCCGCATACTCCCATTCCGCTTCAGATGGTAACCTATACTGTCTTACTCTTTGTTTTCCTTTTTCTACTTTATATCCATTATGAAGAAGCGTTCTCCAATCACAAAAAGCTTTTGCTTGTTGCCAAGAAACTCCTACTACAGGATAATCATCATAAGCTGCGTGCCAGAAGTAATCATTATGCATTGGCTCATTATAAGAATAATTAAAATCCTTAACCCATACCGTAGTATCTGGATACACTTCTACTTCTTCCGTTTTAATAAAACTAGCTCTATCTCCGTTAGACCTTGCAGCCGCTTCGATATCCATATACTTGTAGTTATATTTAAATTGAGTCACATCCATAAGACGCTGCCCATTATAAGACTGCTCCATAGGAAGATAAATCTCATCCATTACATACACATAAGACTCATCTGGATAATCTGCTGCTTCCCAAATCAATTCTGGCTTCCAATTTAAACGTTGGTTATTTGGATCGTAGTGTTTTGAATATTGTTGATACGGAGTTTCCGTGTCATCATTTTCACTAGAAGAACCTTTAAATGCAAAGTCATTAATAGATCCACCTTTACCTCCACCGCCTTGACTACCGTCTCCGCCTCCTGCAATTTCCGCTTCTTCCGCTAAACGTTGTCTTACGATTGAATCACGTGTCCAATTTACAAACTGTCGATATTCAGAATTGGTGATTTCAGTCTCATCCATATAGAAAGAACGTACCGTAACCGTTTTGGTAGGTGCATTGCTTAACCCAGCAAGATCGTCGTCAGATTTACCCATGATAAATGACCCCCCAGGAACAGTAGTCATACCGTAAGGCTTCTCTGGATGCCATTTTTTACCTTTAACACCGACTAATTGACCTTGAGTTCCTCCTCCACAACTTGCTAAAAAAGAGACTAGGGCAACAATTGAAAAAATTTTCTTCATAACTATATTAGGTTAAGATGATCTAAATTTAAGGGCGTAAACCTATCTAATAATTTTCAAAAAAACAATTTTTTATTTAAAAAATCGTTAAAATTTGGATTAAATCCTTAAAAATTTATAACTCATTTTTCCTTCTCGCTTTCCACCAGCGCTCAGGAATGTTTTGATTACAAGCTTCCTCGTAATCTTGGTATGTACAAGGCAATAACGTATGTTCTTCTAATTTATTGTTAAATTTCGAGGAATAAGGGATCTCAATCCACCATCTTCCTGAAAAATTACTTTTATAGAAAATTAAAACATCATTATCAACGGGCACTTGATACTTTAAGAAGTTTTCTTTAGAAGCTAAGCTATTTTCGTTTTTTCTATAAGTAACCCCTTCTAAAAAATACCATAAAATTTGGGACACCAACTTAGCACTATTTTTTGGATTCTCCAAATGATCTAGATGATACAACCCAAAACTACTCAACTCGTCACTTATTCCTGCATACCTCGCGATAGCACATATCTCCCTACCATTAAACCCATTAGGTAATAAATCCTCACCCCCTAACACTCCTGCTTCTACAGAAGTAATATCTATCGTTGCCATATTTGCATTACGGAAAACTGGCTCTACAATAGAAACATCTTGAGCTACTTCTCCTAAACGATAAGCATCAAAATACAGCTTCTCTAACAGGCCTATTTCGTCCTGGGAGTTAAAGTAGGTTTGATAACCTAAGTTTGAATAATTAAACAGATTATAAGGCTCATTAACTACCATTTTCCCCACAAAAGAGGTGGGAGTGATGGCTTCTTCCGTATTTCCTAAATCGAATCGAGAATCTACATTTACGTAATTAACCATAGAACCATAGTCGTCATAGGCTCTATATTGTGCATAAGCTAGGTCTTGACTTCCGCCAAGAATAACAGGAATCACATTTTGTTTTAACAGCTCGAAAACTACCGATTTTACAGCAAAATAGGTATCCTCCACGCTATCACCCAACATAATATCACCTAAATCGGCGATTTGTATGCCCCAATTACCAGCATGTAGCTGATAGAACTCTTTACGGATCGCGGTAAAGTCAAAATAAGCATGAGGAGCCTTGGGATCTTTTCTATTTTCAACCACTCCAAAAATGGCTATTTGTACTTGTTCTAAATTTGGAAAACCTTCTCCCTCTATATAGACTCGGATTTGATTCCCCAATAAGGAAGGTGATTTTTCTAAAGATTCTAAGAAGCCTTCGAGAGCTAAGGGTTTAAAAAAATCAATATTCATACTTACTTTTTAGTTTTTTTGGTGGTCGTTTTTTTCTTTGTCGTAGTTTTTTTCTTTGCTGGAGCTTTCTTTTTGGTCGCTTTCTTCTTTGGCGCCTTTTTATCAATCATTTCTTTTACCTCATCAAGCGTTAAAGCAGCAGCATCTGTCGTTTTAGGCAATTCTATCTTCGTCTTACCTTTAGTTACTTTAAAACGCCCCCAACGAGCTTTCTCTACACGAATCCCCTCGTCTTCCCAATTGTGAATTACTTTATCTCGCTCTTTTTTCTTTTTATCCTCTATAAGTTCGACAATATCATCTTCTGATAAATTATCGAAGTCATATTTTTTATTAACATTAATAAAGATGCTGTTCCATTTTAAATAAGGCCCAAATCTTCCTACACCTTTTTGCACGCCCATTCCTTCATATTCATAAATGGGTGCATCTGCTATTTCTTTGGCTTTAATCAATTCCATCGCTCTATCAAAAGAAACATCCAAAGGATCTTCTCCTTTATCTAGAGACACATATTTTTTTCCGTAACGTACATAAGGTCCGTAGCGCCCATTATTCACTTCTACTAACTCTCCTTCGTATTCTCCTACTTCTTTTGGAAGTTTAAACAAATCCATCGCCTGCTCATAGGTAATATTCCCCAAAGTTTGTTCTGGCCCTAAGCTAGCAAATTGAGGTTTTTCTTCATCCTCTACGCTTCCTATTTGAACCATAGGTCCAAATTTTCCTAACCTAGCACTTACGGGTTTTCCTGTTTTAGGATCTTTTCCTAAGACACGCTCTCCAACTTCACGTTCGGCATTTTCGGCGACATCTTTTACCGTGGGATGAAATTCGTTATAAAACTCACTCATCATCTCGGTCCACTTCTCATTTCCTTCAGCAATATCATCAAAATCTTGCTCTACTTTTGCCGTAAAATTATAATCCAACACATTGCTAAAGTGTTGTACCAAGAAATCGTTCACTACCATACCTACATCGGTTGGAATCAACTTTCCTTTATCACTACCCACCATTTCCGTTAAGGTCTTTTCAACAATCTTATCCGCTTTAAGCTTAAATTTTAAATATTCTCGCTCTTTTCCGTCCACGGAACCTTTATCTACATAATTCCGGTTTTGAATCGTAGAAATGGTTGGTGCGTAAGTAGAAGGTCTTCCAATTCCTAACTCTTCCAACTTTTTCACCAAAGAAGCTTCGGTGTAGCGCGATGGCGGTCTGGTAAAACGCTCGGTTGCATTAATGTAATTATTGGTTAACGTATCGCCATTACTCATCGCAGGAAGCAAACCTGCCTGCTCTTCCTCTTCATCATCTTTTCCTTCTAGGTACACTTTTAAGAACCCGTCAAACTTAAGTATCTCTCCGTTTGCCGTAAATTGCTTCGTATGCTTATCGGCGTCAATCTTCACATTGGTTCGCTCTAATTGCGCATCGCTCATTTGTGAAGCAATAGCTCTTTTCCAAATCAATTCATACAACCGCTGCTGGTCTCTTTCTGCAGGGACGCTATGGTTTTCAAAATGCGTAGGTCGAATCGCTTCGTGCGCTTCTTGAGCCCCTTTAGATTTTCCTTTATAATTTCTCGCATTCAGGTATTTCTCTCCGTAAGCGGAATTGATTTCGTGTGCGGCGCCTTTTTTAGCTTCATCGGAAAGGTTGACACTATCGGTTCTCATATAGGTGATATGACCCGCTTCATATAAGCGTTGCGCCATATTCATGGTTTTACTCACCGAAAAATATAATTTCCTTGCTGCTTCTTGTTGCAAGGTAGAAGTGGTAAATGGCGGCGCTGGACTTTTCTTCGCTGGCTTTTTGGTAAGATCTGCCACCTTAAAGTTGGCGCCTATATTTTCTTTTAAGAAAGCTTCTGCCTTTTCTTTACTCGGAAAGTTCTTAGGAATTTTAGCCTTAAAACTTTTTCCATCTGAAGTAGAAAATTCAGCATCTATCCTAAAAGAAGCTTCGGTTGTAAAATCGAGTACTTCGCGTTCACGCTCCACAATTAATCGTACAGAAACCGATTGCACTCTTCCTGCCGACAAGCCTCCTTTTACTTTTCTCCACAATACAGGAGAAAGCTCATATCCTACCAAACGGTCTAATATTCGTCTTGCTTGTTGGGCGTTTACTAAATTATAATCTATTTCTCTAGGATTCTCAATCGCTTTGAGTATGGCATTTTTGGTAATCTCATGAAAAACAATACGTCTAGTCTTGCTTTTATCCAATTTCAATTCCTCTGCCAAATGCCAAGCAATAGCTTCTCCTTCCCGGTCTTCATCACTTGCCAACCAAACCAGCTCAGAGCTATCTGCCAGTTTCTTTAATTTCCTAACAATGTCTTTTTTGTCCTTACTGACTACATATTTAGGTTTAAAATCTTTCTCTACATCTACCCCTAATTCTTTGGTAGGAAGATCTGCAATATGCCCAAAGCTAGACTCCACCTTATAATCTTTTCCTAAAAACTTTTCGATGGTTTTCGCCTTTGCAGGGGACTCCACAATCACTAAATTCTTCGCCATAATAGTTGTTTTTCGAATTGCAAAAGTATATGAAATTTTTAAAATGAAGCTTTTTCTTTTGACTTCATTAAATTTCAGCATGCTAAGAAAGTCTTTTTAAAGCCTACCTTTTCACTCATTAGCAGCTGCAATCATAGTGAAAAATTATTAATTCTTCACAGCGCTCGGTAAAAACGAGTGCCTAATATAAAGTAACGAGCTATTAAAAAAACCTACTCGAAAATTACTTGTTGGGGTTCTCCCAAACGAAAATCTTGAAATCCAAAGTCCTCCCTTCTAAAGCTATTGGTATTGATAATGTTATTTCCTTCTCCCGGCATTGTTGGATAATAAGAAAATGAAATCTGAAAAGAATCGAAAACCAAGTAATCATTACGAATAATTATACCTGCTCCAAAAGACGAAAATATTTCATTATTGGCGTAACTATTGTCATATCCTTCTAGAACCCCAAAGCTAGCATGCACAAAAGGATTAAAACGGAATCCCCAAAAATTCCAAGGAGAGTAGAATTGAGTTTGCAGATCAACCATATATTTTCGTGTGCCGTTTGCCAGACTTTCAAAGCCATGAATATTGCCGTTATCATAATCTATATACTTATATCTCCTTCCATAATTCAGATAGCCGTAACTGTTAACACCTTTAAAATAAGGGTTTTCATTAAGTCCAATGCGATCTATTTCAGAATCTAATCTATTAAATCCCAAAACTAATTGTGGTTTTACAAATTGTCGCATTTTCCACCCTCTCCCCAAGTCTAGAAGGTTACTAAAATAATTCCCCTTTAAACTTAAGGTAGTTTGCTCTGTACGAGAGCCGTTAAAAAAAGTCCCTAATTCAAGATTAGCACTTAAGAAACCCCAATTAGAATAATCCCCATAAGAGGCTCGTAATCCTGAATAAAGACGATTTTTATGATTTTTTCTTTGAACACCTGCCGTCAAAGAAAAGAGAGTTCCAATAGGCACATCTTCGGTTTCACCATCTCTAAAAATATAGTGATCCTTAACGAATTGCCTAGAAGAAATACCAACACTGGCTAGATAAAAACGTTCATCTGAAAAATAGCGGATACTGTCATAGGCTACCGCTGGTCCTTCACTATAATTCAGAAAAAAAGAACGCAAGCCTACCACCAGATTGGTCGTACGCTCCTCCTCGGAGTTTCCTTTTAATAACGGAAAAGCGTAAGCTCCCCAATAATTTTGGTACAGGTATTTAAAATCCTGATTGGTATATACAGAACTATCCTTAGGAAAGGGCCGTCCTAGAAAACGTTCTTGAATAAATGCTCCTCCAGCCCAACGTGCTAATGGAGAATAAAATTCCCGATTGATCGCAACAAAATGATCATAATACTGATTTAAATCAAAGGCATATTTCCCTGTAATATCTATAAATGTGTTTTGAATATTAGGAACCGTATATACAGTCTCAAAGCCAGTACTTCCATCGGAAAGACGCTTAGAGTATTTCATACTCACGCGGTGTCCCGTTCCTGCAAAATTGCGCTCGCGCAAACCTAATTTTGTTCGGGTACCCGAAAAGCTTCCCTTCGGAATTAGACTCCAAGAGTCTAAAACCTCAACCACCAGATCTAAAGAATCTTTAGAACCTTCTATGGGTTTCGGAATAATCCTCACTTTACGAATATAATTTTGCTTCCTTAGAAGTCGGGCGGTTTCTTGAATTAATAAGGTATCTATGGTCTCTCCCTCGTTAAATAATATAAATTTCTTAACCGTCCCATCATTAGTCTTGACATGAATATTATTACCTGTTTTCTCGAACCAGTTGCGAGGATCGGGCATCGTATCATTGGGAGAATAACCAAAAGGATCGTGACTACGAATCACAATATTCCGAATTACTTTACCAGCATGAGGTATGTAATCGGGGAGATTTTGCTGGTCTTCTTCATTACGGGATTTACGCTTAGTATGCCGAAAAATCCATTTATGGACCATTTTGGTAAACTTTCTCTTCTTGGAATAATTCTTTATATTTTGGTATAAAATTAGGCTATCCTGAACCCTTATCTTTTGAACGACAGAATCTTGAGCAATGCTATCACCTACAGTTTTTTTATCCTGTGCGTAACTCTTCATACCAAGAGCCAAGGTTAATAAAATGAGTATAAGTTTCTTCAAGATTTAATTTCTACAAATTCAAGCTTATCTTCTTTTAAAACGCAAAGTACGTTAAGAATTACTTCAGAAAATAGTTGGGGTAAAAGTAAGTCAAGATAAAATTTAATGAAAAGAATAAGTCCATTAATAATTAAGAATTTTTATGGCCTAAAACCTTAAAGAAACGCAAGAATGCATGAAGTCCATAGCCTTCGAACAGATTTGCCTTAAAAGTGCCACCTGCAGATCTCGGAGTATTCTAATTTCCGAAAAGATTGAAATAAGAAAGAATCAAAAGAAATAAAAAACACAATTAATTCATATTAAAAGTGCTCAGCAATTCTATTCCAGTTTCTGAATATTTATACTGAAATAACCGATTTCCACCTACCATTAACAAGACTTCTTCTAACGGAATCACATCAAAGGTTTCTATATTTTCAAAATGATCTATTAACGTAAGCTGCGGCGTATTGGTCGTATCATAAACTTTTAGTCCAAAACTACCATCGCACACAAACAAGAAATTATCTTTAATACCCAAACCATAAGGCTCTTGCATTTCATAAATGTTGGCACGAAACGGATTCGTTTTATCTGAAATATCAATTACTTCTAACTGACTCAAATTTTGCCCGCATAAATTACCTCCTCTTATGGTTACATAAGCCATATCACCCTGAACAACCGCGGGATCGCAACCCATAATGTGATTAATTTCTGATACGTAAGTTGGATTGGTAGCGTTGTCTATGTTATAAATATACATTCCGCCAGCGCTACCTAAATAAAGGTAATTATCTAAGCTAAAAATGGTTTCAATATCCCAACCTACATTTTCAGAATTCACCTCTACCGCATTTTCTGGATTTACAATATCAAAAATATGCATTTCAGTTTGGGTAACGGTATAAAGATAACCTTTCACGATACTGAATCTAGCCAAAGAACCGCCCGTACCCGAAGAAAAATCGGCACTTTCGTTTACCATAATATCGGTTTGAACTTCTATATAATCTGTTCTTAAAGAATATCCTACCACCACTTCTTCAGAGAAATCTACATTCTCATAATCTGCATAATCTGCTTCTGCAGGAATTGGTAGGTAAGTCAACTCGAAAACATTTTCTATAACCCGTTGTGCATTTTAAATAATACTGATTTTTATGTTATTGATGTTTCTATTAAATATAAATCTATTGATATAT
>NZ_JAVHUL010000041.1 GCF_031085155.1 Mesonia profundi
TTTCTTCTGGTACCCACTCTTTTCTGATGTTTTCATATACACCCGGTTTTTGTGTATCGCTATTTTAGGACGGGACACCTTGATAAATTAAAAAATCGTTTCTTTAAAAGAAAGGATTTTTTTGTTTTACACAGAAGTTGCGTTTATTACTTGAATCTAGCAAATCTTAGAGTTGTACTTGCTTAATTGTTGTAAAATCTATTAAACTATCACGCTAAGCTTGTCGAAGCCTCTCTGATAATGGCCTATTTCAAAAGCTTAGATTAACATTTTGCTTGAAATAATCTATTTTTTATAGCTTATTTCTATTAAAAAAATAGTTTTAATTATAGTTTTTCATCAATCTACTCCATTCCATCGTTTTCATCGCACTAATTAAAACGGGATCTACTTGGTCTATCAAATCTGAGTCTTTAGGGAAACTGTAACTAAAATAATCCTTTTTCAAGGTTTTTTCTAACACCTGAATATCATCTTGCAGGTTTTGCTGCTCAATCTCATAATTTAAAATAGGCAAGTCATAAATAAGCAAATCATCGGGGTGATTTAATAAGTATGCTATTCCGCTAACGCCATCTTTCACTTCTTCGTGTTTAATCTTATACAAGTTTAGAAACTCCTGCGAACTCGAACTTCTTACAGAAACTACATTAAAACGATCCAACTCTGCGACCGAGCTAATCTCGTTATTGATACTTTCTACGGTCAAAGCCGAAGCAATACTCGCCGTTAAACTAGAAATAATAATAACGGCCATAAACATCCATATTAAAGCGATGATTCTTCCGCCCGTAGTTCTTGGGGATCTATCTCCGTAACCCACCGTGGTCATGGTGACGGCACTCCACCAAAAGCCTTCTTTTACTCCGCTAAAACCTTCTCCGCCAAATTCTTTTGCGTTTTTCTTACGCTCAAAAAGCCAGACTAAGAAACCGAAAATAAAAATCACTCCGATCAAGATTAATAAAGCCGAAATAAACTTCCAACTCCATAAATTCTTGACGACCGCCCAGGCGTTAGACTTTTTGATTTGTGCAATGGCCGTTTGAGAGATAAAATAAGGCTGCGAAAAGTTGATGTTTTCCATGCGCTTATCAGTTACCGTGATGGGATTCACACTAAAGTCTACCTCCCCTTTTTCTACGGCCAGTAATAAATCGGCCAACGACTCATATTCTTTATATTCATAATCCCAACCTAATTGTTGGTTCACCATTTCCCAAGACTCTATACTGAGTCCAGAAACTCCTTGCGCAGATTTCTCTACAAAAGGAGGCGTTTCTGTGATTCCAATGCTGTACTTTTTGGGAGAAGAAGAAATGGAGTCTTGAGCTTTTAATTGAAAACTTAACAACGTGATTAAGCAAACTAAGCCTAACTTCATAGATTTCATCATAACTATTCTTTATTTTGGCCAAATTTAGAAAAATTATTCTATTTCTGAAGAAGCTCATCCGCTAAACGGAAAAAAGCCAAGGTAGAGTCACAAAAAATGTATAGCAGTGTAATATTAATGAGATTTATCATGTCATATTGAGCGGAACTAGAATGAAGAAAGATGAAAATTGTAAAGAAAATGGCGTAAATTTAAAAGTAAGGAGCTAAAAAGTGTAATAAAACTACCAGTTTCTAATCTAAAGAGTAAACCATAGAAACAATTAGCATGAAAAACACCATCTTATTATTAGCCGTTCTCTTTTTTCAAAGTAACATGTATGGCCAGAGTCAAGAATCCTCCTATCCCTTTGAGGTAAAGATAGAAGGAAAGGGAGATCCTATTATTCTTATTCCAGGTTTAGCGAGTTCTGGAGAAGTATGGAACCAAACTCTAGAGGCTCTTCAAAACCATTACCAATGTCACATCTTAACTCTAGCAGGCTTCAATACACAAGAGCCTATAAATTTGGAGAAAGGCTTTTTGCCAGTCATACAAGAAGGCATCAAAAAGTATATTCAGCAAGAACTAACACAAAGACCTATACTCATAGGTCATAGTCTAGGTGGTTTTCTCTCTATGTCATTAGCAAGTGAAGATTCTAAAATGCTCAAAAAAATAATTATTGTTGACTCCTACCCTTTTATATCGGCTGCATTTAACCCCAATGCTACAGAAGAAAGTAGTATTCCTCAAGCCAAAATGATAAAAAAAATGATTCTTTCTACTGCTGATAGTACTTTCGCGGAACAGCAAAAAGTGACTATGGCCACGATGATGAAGGATTCCCAAAAGATTAAAATAGCCACAACATGGTCTTTAAATTCTTCTAGGAAAACGATTGCGCAAGCTATGTATGAGCTTATGACCACCGATTTAAGAGAGAAGATTTCTCAGATAAAGATTCCGGTTTTGGTGTTAGGCAGTTGGTATGCCGCAAAAGATTACGGCGTTACCAAAGAGATGATTCAAAGTAACTATGAGAGGCAGTTTCAGGGAGTTTCTTCCGTAAAGATTAAAATAGCCCCTACTGCCAAACATTTTATTATGTGGGATGAGCCCAATTGGTTTTACAAAGAAATAAAAGTGTTCATGAATCATGAATAATAAAGAGCATTATTTCACGCAAGTGTATGAGCAAAACAAAGATAAAATCTATCGCTTGTGCTTAGGATTTACAGGGAATGCATGTGATGCTAATGATTTGCGTCAGGAAATATTAATCAAAATTTGGAACAATTTAAACTCCTTTAAAGGAGAGAGCCAAATCTCTACATGGATTTACAGAATAGCCACCAACACAGCCATTCTTTATTCCAAACGAAAGGGAAAATTCGACACTAAATTTCCGCGCTTAAAACCCAATATTGAGGGAGTAGCCACGCAGGAAGAAGATTTATCTTCTCGAGAAAAGGAAATCAATCAGCTTTATACAACTATCGCCTCTTTAAAAGAAATGGACCGAATCCTTATGGGGTTGCTACTGGAAGAAAACAGCTACAAAGAGATTTCAGACATTACGGGCTTAAGTATGTCTAATGTTGGCGTAAGAATTAATCGGATTAAAAAGAAATTAAACAAAAAATTAAACTCATAATGGAACAAGATATTTCTAATTGGAAAAACCTATGGGAGGAGAAAAAATCTAGTCCGCTTGATGTAAGAACACTCATTAATCGACTCACTAGTGTGGAAAAGAAAAACAAAAAGGAAAGAATTTTCTTGGGTATTTCCTTTCCCATAACGGTATTAATTCTTCTCCTCTTCTTACCCATTTCCCAAAGCTATTACTATTTGACCGCAATAATTTGCATAGGTTTAGGCATGCTTCTTATTCTTTGGCAGCTTTACAAAAGTAAACTAAAACCTAATACGCACGAAGGAGACTTAAGTAATCAAAATTATATTGCAGCTACGATTAAAAGTTTAAAGAAGAAGAAGTTGATCACCTCAAAATACATGTGGATGTATACTTTTTTACTCTTATTAGGCTTAAACACGGGGTATATTGAACTATTACAGCAACTAACTATTCCCATGAGAATATTAATTCATGTACTTTTGACTTTAAGCATTCTCATTTTTATGTATGTAGGAATAAAAAAACGCATGCTAAAGAATAAGAAAGAGATTGAGCCACTCATAGATGAACTAGAAGAATTAACCTTATAGACGATATGAAAATTTCAAAATTAATTATTTTTATCAAATTGTATTCTCTAACAAACTGATTTATACATAAATTGATAAGTCTAGCTCAGTTCTATAGTTACATTTAAGAAGTTCAAAATAAACTTTACAAAAAAAATGAAAAAAATTATCATCTTACTACTTATTGGAATCCCCTCTTCTTGTGAAACTAAAATAAATTCAGAAACAAAGAAAAGTGTGGATCTTACCGAAACTCAGAAGCAAGCAGATATCGATTCCGTAAAGGGTTTAGTAACCCATTCATTTCAAGATATATTCTCCAATTTGGATTCGACTGCAGTTTCCAAGTATTATACAACCGACTTTATTCTCCTAGAAAATGGAGCGGTGTGGAACAATGATTCTATTCTTCACTACACGACAAAAAACACGATGAAAAAACAAGGTATTAAGAGGTTGAATAGGTTTGAGTATGTAAAATCTGTACATAATAAAAACTCCATTTGGTTGGCTTATGATAATTATGCTGCTTTTGTAAAAGGAAAGGACACGCTTGGGCGAGCGCATTGGATGGAAAGCGTGATTGCGGTAAAAGAAGATCAAACATGGAAGCTCCAGCAGTTACATTCTACCATCGTTAGGGATTAATAAAATAAGCTAAGCATATGAAATATTCCTACATCATACTTTATTGTAGAGAATGTTGTCAAGACTATAGAGTTCTACGAGAAAGCATTCGGGTTTAAATCTAAATTTATCCCTCCCGAAAAAGATTACGAAGAATTGATTTCTGGAGAAACGACGATTGCTTTTGCTTCCACAGCATTAGCAAATTCAAATTTAAAAGGGCGGTTTGAAACAAGTAAAAAATTCTGGAAAACCATTTGGAATTGAATTGGCTTTTACCTCAGAAAATGTAGAGAAAGATTTTCAAAACGCCATCAAGGCGCGAGCTACCGAATTTGAAAGCTTAACTCAAAAACCTTGGGGGCAAAAAGTAGGATATCTGTTGGATAACAACGACTTTCTCATTGAAATCTGTTCTCCAATGAAATCGGAATAAGAGCGAGCACAAAAATATTTTTATGCTGTAAAAGAGACTAAACTAGAATCAGATATAGACTTTGCGAAAAGAAGTGAAGATAAAGAGAATCAATTCTATGCTAGTATAACTTCAGATCCAGCTTTAAATAAAGAGAAGTTTAAATTTATATTTCTTAAGTTTAACAGTGAAGATTCAAAAGATGAAGCCGAAGAATTTATCGATTCAGAAAATCATTTTAGTATAGAAAAGATCCATAATATAGATGTTTATGATTCTCCAGAAGCTTTGCTTGAGGAAATTTTAAAATCTGCTCCATTACCCAGAAAAATAGGACCATAATTTACAAACAATAAGCTAAAGTATTCCTGCCTCTTAATTTCCTATTAAAAAAGTCGAAAAAAATGTATCTTTTTAAAGGTTTTCCAGTCTACTTGATGAACCCTAAAAAATTAAACTTATGAATACTTGTAAATGCACCAATTGTGACTGTACTAAATGTAACTGCAAAAATTGCGCAACCAGCAATTGTCCTTGTGAGAAATGCCAATGTGACAAATGTGATTGCTGTTAATTCTAATAAAGCTTAGTTTAAAAATAGTCGTGTCCGACTAAGATGTTAGACTGCTGCCCGTCCTTACCGGACTGGCGCTTTTAGATAATAGAAGTTAGATTTAATTTCAGAATTATTAGCCGAATGTAAAAAAATAAACTGTAATTCTATTCATGCTTTATTTCTCACTTTTCTTACTTTCAGTACTTAGACTGCTATCATCTTTAAAATTTTAACCTGACACTAATGGTTTATAAACTAAGCTTTATCTACTTTTGACTATGGAAACTCAAAAAATATGGAATAATTTTAATGAGGAGCTGTATTTTTTCATTCTAAAAAAGTTGAAAAATAAAAATGCTGCTCAAGATATTTTTCAAAATACCTTCCTAAAGATACATAAAAACATCCCTCAGCTTAAAGACGAAGAAAAAGCAAGAGCATGGGTTTTTCAAATTGCCAGAAATGAAGTC
Source organism: Mesonia profundi (assembly GCF_031085155.1). Taxonomy (GTDB): domain Bacteria; phylum Bacteroidota; class Bacteroidia; order Flavobacteriales; family Flavobacteriaceae; genus Mesonia; species Mesonia profundi. The sequence continues at coordinate 5,655 of NZ_JAVHUL010000041.1, forward strand.
AACAATTACTTCCGTGAAGAATCTGTTTATGTAGAGAAATTCCATATTACGAAGGAAGCTGCCCCACAACAACAAAAACACTTTTGCTGTTTTGATAAATTTATAAATGAATTACCCCAAATTTACGGAGAGGTCATCGAATTGGTTTATATAGAAGGAAAGAAACAGAAGGAAGTAGCGACACATTTAAGCATTAGCCTTGAAAATGTAAAGGCAAGAATTAGAAGAGCGAAAAGCATTTTAAAGAAAAGATTTAATGAATGTTGCAAGTATGAAATTGATAAAAACGGAGATCTAACCGGGGAATCAAATTGCGCTATCTGCGAAAGCTAGACCAAAAAGTTAACTGCAAACGAAACTATAAACTAGTTTAAAAAGTTCAAACCCTTTTATTTTAAACTTACAGAAGAGCTACATATTCATCCTGGATATTTTTTTAAGGTTAACGAGGGAGTACTATTATTGTGGGCCCCTTTAACGGTAAATTAGCCGAACTTAGTTTTTTCAGAATCAAGAATGAAAATGGAACATTATTAAATGATACATACAATTTAGCCAATAACGAGTTGCTCGTTCAAAGAGATTTTCAATATGATAGTACTCCTCAAATTTTAATGACTGCGATAGACGGAACAATCACTATTTCTGGATCAGAAAATGAAACTAACATATTTTTTGACGATGTGATTTTTGAGAATAATCTTGACTTCACTGGTACAAATAGAGTTACAATTAGAGGTACTTTAACAGGGAAATTACCTTAATAACAGCTAAATATAGCTATATATTTAACCAATTTTTATAACAACATAAATCCATATACCATAAAATTAAACACCCTTATTGCTTCTACTGCGTACAAATAAAGACCTTAAAACCAAAAAAACCTTGAAAATCAGAAGATTAACAAGGTTTTAAGTACTCGGGACGGGACTTGAACCCGTACGAACTAATGTTCATTGGATTTTAAGTCCAACGTGTCTACCAATTCCACCACCCGAGCTAATATGTTTTTATAAGAGTATATAAATAACTAGTAGACTCTGAGCGAAAAACGGGATTCGAACCCGCGACCTCCACCTTGGCAAGGTGGCGCTCTACCAGCTGAGCTATTTTCGCGTAATCTGTTTAAGAACGTGCAACCGTGATTGCGGTGGCAAATTTAATCCTTTTTTTAGTTTAGCAAAACAAAATCATAAGAAAATTTATTTTTTTTCTTCCTTAAGCTGCTTCCCTCCTAACATTCTTTTAATCTCATTTAATTTCATCAAAGCTTCCACCGGCGTAAGTGTATCAATATCAATATGTAATATATCCTCTTTTATTTCTTCTAATAAAGGATCATCCAACTTAAAAAAACTAAGTTGAGGTTCTTTTTCCGTAGCTTTTTTTACCTGACTGCTCAGCGCATCTTCTCCGTGTGACTTTTCTAATTTCTTTAAGATTTTATGTGCCCTATGCAATACCTGCTGTGGCATTCCTGCCATCTTAGCCACATGAATACCAAAACTATGTTCGCTACCTCCAGGAGTAAGCTTTCGCAGAAACAACACATTGTCTTTTAACTCTTTTACCGAAACGTTGTAATTTTTAATTCGGGGAAAGCTTTGCGTCATCTCATTCAACTCGTGGTAGTGCGTCGCAAATAAGGTTTTTGCCCTAGAAGGATGCTCGTGTAAATATTCGCTAATCGCCCAAGCGATAGAAATCCCGTCATAGGTGCTCGTTCCCCGCCCAATCTCATCCAATAAAATAAGACTTCGCTCAGAGAGGTTGTTCAAAATATTCGCCGTCTCATTCATCTCTACCATAAATGTAGATTCTCCCAACGAAATATTGTCGCTCGCTCCCACCCGAGTAAAAATTTTATCTACCAATCCTATTTGTGCGGCTTTTGCAGGTACAAAACTTCCCATTTGCGCCAACAATACGATTAAGGCTGTTTGTCGCAATATAGCCGACTTACCACTCATATTAGGACCCGTAATCATAATGATTTGTTGCTCCTCTCGGTCTAAATGAACGTTATTAGAAACATACAATTCGCCTACAGGCAATTGCTTTTCAATCACGGGATGCCGTCCTTCTTCAATATGCAAATCGTGTCCTAAATTGATGGAAGGCTCATTATAATCGTCTTCTAAAGCCAATTGTGCAAAACTCTGCAAGCAATCTAAACGCGCCACCAAGGAAGCGTTCTTTTGAATCGCCTCTATATAATCGGCCATCCAAAGCACCAGTTTGTGAAAAATCTCTTGCTCTAAAGCATAAATTTTCTCTTCGGCACCCAAAATTTTGGCTTCGTATTCTTTTAATTCTTCGGTGATGTAACGCTCTGCATTCACCAAGGTTTGCTTTCTCACCCACTCTGCGGGCACTTTATCTTTATGCGAATTTCGCACCTCTATATAATATCCAAACACATTATTGCTGGCTATTTTTAAGCTTGTAATTCCAGTAGCTTCCACCTCTCGCTTCAGCATCTTATCCAAGTAATCTTTGCCCGAAAATGCCAAACCTCTTAATTCATCCAACTCCTCAGAAAAACCGGTGGCAATGGCATTTCCTTTATTGATGTTTACGGGAGCTTCCTCGTGTAAACTCTCCTCTATTTTTTTCCGAAGCAAATCACACCCATGTAAATTTTCTGAAATTACCTGCAAGGCCTCTTCTTCGCTTGACGCAGATAGCCCCTTAATAGGAATAATGGCATCTAAAGATTTTTTTAGCTGCACCACTTCCCGCGGACTAATTTTTTGGGTAGCGACCTTAGAAATTAAGCGTTCTAAATCTCCTATTTTATTGATATGTTCTTGAATTTCTGTTCGCTGCTGCGGATTTTTCATAAAATACTTCACCACAGCGTGTCTCGCTTCAATCTTCTCTTTATTCTTTAACGGAAGCGCCAACCAACGTTTTAATAAGCGACCTCCCATCGCCGAAAGCGTCTTGTCTATCACATCTAAAAGCGTCACCGCTTGCTGTGCATTTCCTTGATAAAGCTCTAAATTCCGAATCGTAAAACGATCCATCCACACATATTCCTCTTCGGCAATTCGTGACAAAGACGTAATATGCTGTAATTTTTTATGCTGTGTTTCTGCCAAATAGTGTAAAACCGCACCAGAGGCAATCACTCCTTCAGGCAAACGCTCTACGCCAAAACCTTTAAGGTTCTTGGTTTCAAAATGATGGGTTAGGGTTTCCTGAGCATAATCGGGTTGAAAAACCCAATCTTCCAAGTAAAAAGTATGAAAATTTTCTCCCCACAATTCCGTAAAGTTTTTTCTATATTTCTTCGGAATCAAGACTTCACTCGGCTGAAAGTTTTGCAACAGCTTATCGATATGTTCTGCATTCCCTTGAGCGGTTAAAAACTCTCCCGTAGAAACATCTAAAAATGAAATTCCGAAAAGCTTTTTTCCAAATTGCACCGCCGCCAAAAAGTTGTTGCTCTTGCTATGCAGCACCTCATCGTTTAAAGAAACTCCTGGCGTCACCAATTCGGTTACACCTCGTTTTACAATTTTCTTGGTCTGTTTGGGATCTTCCAATTGATCGCAAATCGCCACGCGTTGCCCCGCCTTCACCAATTTAGGCAAGTATGTATTTAACGAATGATGTGGAAAACCCGCCAACTCTAGCTTTTCTCCCCCATTATTTCTATTGGTAAGCACGATGTTTAAAATTCGGGCTGCTTTAATCGCATCTTCCCCAAAAGTTTCGTAAAAATCACCCACTCTAAACAGCAACATCGCATCGGGATATTTGGTCTTAATGCTGTTGTACTGTTTCATTAACGGGGTTACCTTGGGAGCTTTTTTTGCAGTCAAAATCTATCTTTTTTAATCGAACAGTAAAAATACGTTTTTTAATGAGGAGTTAAAAAATAAGCCTTAAGAATTCATTACGCTTCATGGTTTTATATTTGGGCGTTGCCTGCGGCCGGGCCTGCCCGTACCGCTAGGGCGGGCATTTCGCTTTTACGCTTCGGTTCGCTACCGCTCCCTGCAGGGTAACTGCTGCAATCCCTAACGCAAAAACTATAAAAGTTAGGTGTTTACATTCTTCCCGATGCCAAAAATAATTTTACTTTTGCACCTATGAAAAACCGAAAATTAAAAAACAGTGAGCTCGATAGAAAATCTATTGACGCTTTTAAGGAAGCAAAAAAAACGCCCATCATTGTGGTGTTAGACAACATTAGAAGCCTTAATAATATAGGTTCTGTCTTTAGAACCGCCGACGCATTTTTAATTGAAAAAGTTTTTCTTTGCGGCATTACCGCCACTCCGCCTCACAAAGACATTCAAAAAACCGCTTTGGGCGCCACCGATACCGTAATTTGGGAACACTGCGAAAAAACCGAAGACGTCATCAAAAATCTTCAAGAAAACGGAGTCAAAATTTTAAGTATCGAACAAGCCGAAGACGCAGTAATGCTCCAAGATTTTACACCCCAAAAAGACACAACCTACGCTATTGTTTTTGGCAATGAAGTAAAAGGGGTGCAACAAAGCATCGTATCGATGAGCGATGAAGTGATTGAAATTCCGCAATACGGAAGCAAACATTCCCTCAATATTTCAGTAAGTGCTGGCGTGGTCATGTGGGATTTATTTGCCAAGATGAAAGCTTAGGTTGATGTGGTAATGTGGTAATTTGGTAATTTGAAGATGTGTCAATGAGCTGATTTGAAAGTGACCCAATGCGTTAGTTTGAAGATGGAATCCGGCGGCTGAGTGATTTTTGAAAAAAATTGTATCGAAGCCTCATGCGGATGATGTGGTGATTTGATAATGAGCTAATTTGATAATTTGAAGATGAAACCTAATCTCAAATCTTTACAAGTAAAAAAGTATTAACACGATAAATAAAAATCCGAAAGCTAAGAAAGTCCAGAATACAAAAGCTTGCTTCTTATTTCTTCTGTTCGCTTTGGTTCTAATTCTGCATTTAATTTGATTTACTTTCTTTTCTGGATAGGTTTTTAGAAAAGGATTCGGTTTTAAGCTAGTTTTGTGAAGGTATCTGCTGTTTTCTTTAAATTTATTTTTACGGGAACCGCGCAAAGCTCTATTCTGCTTAATACGGTTAATCATATCAAAAACGTGACCTGCGCCCCAACTCATTCTTAAAAAATTCTACGTAAAATTAATTTAAATTTTTGATTCCTACAAGTCGAGTAACTTTCAAAACATTATCTATTCTTATACAATTCCGTTACCTTATTAAAGTTGGTGGAAGTCTTGATTTCATAAAAATATTCCAACTGCCATTGTTGAGTACGCTTGGCTTGTTTGCTTAGTACCAAATCCCAAATGGGATACACGCGGAAAGCTCTTTTTCCTTCTTTCTTTGGGGTGGAGATAATTCCCCTCTTTACCAACACTGATTTTGGAAATACAAACTGCCCAAACTTATTTTCGGTTCGTACATTCACCACATAAAAATCGATAAGATCTGAGACTTCGAAAGGTGCAATAGTACCGCCTTCATTTCGTTTCCAAAAAGTCACGAACTGCCCTACTTTTTTTGGCGTTAACTTCGCACTTCTACACAAGACCTTCTTTCCGTTTAGTTTAAATCGGGAAGCATCATATTCTTTGCTTTCTGGCTCGAGTTCAAAGTTTATAATCTCAAGACCGCATACCTCGTAAACTTCTTTTTTAATCTGACTTAAGTTCTTATTCATGGGTTGATGTGTTAATTTGAAAATGTGCCAATGTGTTTATTTGAAAATGAAATCCGGCGGCTGAGTGATTTTCTAGAGAAAATTGTATCGAAGTCCCAAGCAGTTGTTGTGATGATTTGAAAATGAGCTAATTTGGTAAGTTGAAACGATAAGATTCCTCCTACGTCGGAATGACAGTTCAATTTAAAATCCTCCATAGAAATCCTTATGATTCCTGAATACTACGAAGTACTTGCACATAATCCTCTCGACTATTGACAAAATCTAAATGTGTAATATCAATAATTTTCACATGGAGGTGATGCTGATTTTTAATAAAGTTAAGATAACCTTTATTGATGTTTTCTAAGTAATCTGCTGGGATTTCCTGTTCGTAACTTCTGCCTCGTTTTTTTATATTTTCTAATAAACGCTCTGTGCTTTGGTAGAGGTAGACATACAAATCTGGCTTTGCCAAATCTTTGTACATAATCTGAAAAAGCTTCTTATAGAGATTAAATTCTTCCTCTTGCAAGGTTACTTCCGCAAAAATCAAGGATTTATAGACATCATAATCGGCTACCATAAAATCGGCAAACAAATCATATTGCGAAATGTCATCTAGCAATTGCTGGTAACGATCAGCTAAAAAAGACATTTCTAAAGAAAATGCATAACGCTGTTGGTCTTTATAGAATTTGGGTAGAAAGGGGTTGTCTTTAAAACGCTCGCAAATGAGTTTTGCCTTGTAATCTTGAGCAATCATCGTGGCGAGACTTGTTTTTCCCGCACCTATATTTCCTTCAATCGCAATGTATCTAAACTGCTGAAAATTTAAAGTTTCTAGTTTTAATTCTGCTGAAGCAATTTTAATTCCGCTGGAAGCTAGTTCTGTTTTTAACTGAGTTATACTTTTGTGAAACTGAGGATGAATGCTTTCTGGAGCAATTTCCGCTAAGGGAAAAAGTACAAAATCTCTTTTATGCAAATGCGGATGAGGAACTTGTAAGTCTTTTAACTCGATGATTTCAATTCCGTAAAGAAGAATGTCTAAATCTAAGCTTCGGTCTTCATAGCCGTTGGTAGCGCGCTGCCTCCCGTTAACCTTTTCTATTTCTTGCAAAAAAACGAGTACTTTTTGAGCAGAAAACCTAGTATTTACGGCCACGCATGCATTAAAAAAATCTTGTCCGTTAAACCCAAAGGCGGGAGTTTCATAAATAGAAGAAATCTCTACCACCTCCCCTATTTTTTGCTGAATACTATCTACAGCCGTTTGTAAATGCCGTAACTTATCGCCTTGATTGCTCCCCAAGCCAATGTATGTAAGTGCTGATTTTTTCAAAAATTTAACAAAATAGGTTCTACAATTTCACAGCAAATTAAGCAAAACAAATTTACATACTCCTAAATTTGCAGCCTAGAAATATTAACAAATTTAGATTTAATTGGAAGTCAGCAAAAAGTTATTGGCCTATAGGGTATATTTTATTTTAGGCGCATTATTTATATCGGCTTTAGTAGCTTCTAACTTAATCTTTAAAAAGTTTTTCTTTTGGGATTTTTTTGGAATGTATCATTTTGAAATTTCGGTAGGGATTTTACCTTACCCCATCACTTTTTTAATCACCGACCTGATTAGTGAAATTTATGGAAAGAAAAAGGCCAACCAAGTGGTTATCGCAGGTATTTTTGCTTCTTTGTTCTCGTTACTCATTGTTTTTACAGCTTCAGTAGTTCCGGCAACAACTTGGTCTCCCATAGGCGACGATTTATTTAACACTGTTTTTGGCTCTACCACAATTGCTGTATTTGCCTCTATGGCGGCCTATTTATTGGCGCAATTTATAGACATTCAACTTTATCATTTTTGGAAGAAATTAACCAAAGGAAAACATTTATGGCTTCGGAATAATTTTTCTACCTTCTTGTCTCAATTTGTAGATACATTTGTGGTACTACTATTGCTATGTAGTTTCAAGGAAATAGAATGGAAGTTATTTAGTACCTTATTGTTAAGTGGCTTTTTATTTAAAGTTTTAATTGCGCTGCTAGACACTCCTTTTTTATATTTAGGCGTATATATTTTTAGAAAGAAATTTAATTTAGATCAAACTCAAGAATTAAGCATTGATTAACTATGAAGAAAGCATTAAAAATAATCGGGATTATCTTAGTGGTATTTATTCTCCTCGTTTTCTTGGCACCTGTACTTTTTAAAGGCCCCATTGAAAGATCGATTAAGAAATCTATCAACAACAATGTTAACGCCACGGTAAGTTGGGAAGAGCTTGATTTAAGCTTATACAAAAGCTTTCCTGACGCTTTGGTAACTTTAAAAAACCTAAGCGTGGTGAATAAAGAACCTTTTGCCGGAGACACCTTAGCCTCTGGAGAAGAGATCAAATTGAGTATGGACATCCCCCAGCTTTTTAAAAGCGGAGATGAACCCCTTAGCATCAACGAGCTTATTTTAAATAGAGCTTACATCAATGTGAAAGTAGATCCTCTAGGAAATGCCAATTACGATATTGCTAAAGAAAGTGCTTCTACAACACAAGATACGACTTCTGCTGATGGCGGACTATCACTAGACGTGCAGCATTACGAGATTAACGACACACGAATTAACTACTTGGATGAATCAAGTAAAATGTACCTAAGACTTTCTGAGTTTAACCATCAAGGAACCGGAGATTTTTCGGCTTCTACCACCACGCTTAATACCAAATCTGAAGGACTTATCTCTTTTGAAATGGATAGCGTGAACTACCTTAAAAATCATAAATTAAAACTAGATGCCGATTTTGAGCTGAACCTAGAAAATCAGAAATATACGTTCTTAGAGAACGAAGCTTACATCAATCAGCTGCCGTTAACCTTTAACGGCTTTGTAAAGATAAATGAAACTAATAACGAGATCGATTTAACTTTTAAAACCCCGTCTTCAGACTTTAAAAACTTCTTGGCGGTAATCCCTGAAACTTATGCTAAAAACTTAGACGGCGTAGATACTACTGGAGATTTTATGCTTAACGGAATGATTAAAGGAATGGTTGATGAAACGCATATTCCTACCTTAGATATTTCGGTGAAAAGTGACAATGCTTCCTTTAAGTTTGCAGATTTACCCAAACGTGTAGAAAATATTCACATGGATGCGGTACTTAAAAATGAAACCGGACTTATAGCTGACACTTACCTAAATTTAGACAAGCTTAACTTTCAAATAGATCAGGATGTATTTTCTGCTAAAGGAAACTTTAAAAACCTTACCGAAAATATGTTGGTGAATCTTGCCGTTAACGGAACCTTAAATTTGGCCAACCTTAAACAAGCTTATCCTTTAGATTTAGATATGGATCTTAATGGGATTTTAAAAGCCAACATTACCACCAATTTTGATATGAATTCTATCGAGAAAGAACGCTATCAAAATGTGAAAAGTAACGGAAAAGCCAGTATTACCAACTTTAAATATATTTCTCCAGAGATTCCTAACGACGTAAATATTGCTAAGGCAAGTCTTAACTTTAATACGACCAAAGTAACGCTAGACGAAATGCAAATCAGCTCTGGGCAAACAGATGCCAATGTTTCGGGCTCTTTAGAGAATCTAATGGGGTATATGTTTTCAGATCAAGATTTAAAGGGGAGGTTTAATGTACAATCTAATACGTTCTCCTTAAATGATTTCATGATCGCTTCCGCGGAAGCGAAACCCGAAGCCTCTAAAAAAGGAAAAGCCGCTCCCGCAACCAAAGATGAAGCCATAAAAATACCTTCTTTCTTAGATGCACGTCTAGACTTTACCACAAATAAAATATTATACGACGACCTTACCCTGAATAATGCAAAAGGAACCTTGATCATTAAAGATGAAACCGCGAGGTTAGAAAATATCACTTCCAATATTTTTGGAGGTAATATCGCGATTAACGGAAACGTTTCTACCAAAAATGCTACTCCTACTTTTGACATGAATTTAGGCCTAAAGAGTATTGATATTGTGCAATCTTTTAACGGTTTAGAGATTATTCAAAGTTTAGCGCCCATAGCCAAAGCATTACAAGGGAATTTAAACACGACGCTTAACCTTAAAGGAAATTTAAACAATGACCTTACCCCTATTATTGCGAGTTTAGCAGGAGATGCTTTTGCACAAATTTTAGACGCTAAAGTTGACAGCGAAAAAATGCCCTTATTGTCAAAACTTAACGGAAAACTAAACTTTATTAATCTAGACAGCCTTGGTTTAAAAGACCTACAAACCAACTTAACCTTTAGCGACGGTAACATTAATTTAAAGCCATTTGATTTTAACGTTAAAGGCATTAAGATTACCGCTGGCGGTTCGCATAGTTTTGATAATGTGATGAACTATAATTTAGATTTAAATATTCCTGCAAAATATTTAGGATCTGAAGTAGGTGGCCAATTGGCAAAATTAAGTGCCACCGAATTAGAAACTATGAACGTGAATCTACCTATTGGCTTAACCGGTTCTTTTGACAGTCCCAACATAAAAGTCAACACCAAGCAAGCCATACAAGAACTAACACAACATATTATTGAAGTTCAAAAAGACAAGGCCATTGAGAGCACGAAAGACAAGATAAAAGACTACATCAACAAGAATAAAAACCAAGAAGAGGAGGGCAATACAACGACTCAAGACAGCACTAAAACTCAAGAAAACGACAAAGAACCACTAACGAAAGAGGAGAAAGAAAAAGACCGAGAAGACAAAATTAAAGAAGCAGCAGGGAACGCTCTTAAAGATCTTTTTGGAAAGGGAAAAGATAAAGATAAAAAATAAAAACACCTTGGTTATCAGTTTTTTGCTAACTTACATCAAAAACAGTTTTGCGCTATGAGACAACTTAAAATTACCAAGCAAGTCACCAATAGAGAGTCGGTTTCTTTAGATAAATACTTGCAGGATATTGGTAAAGTAGACTTAATTACTGCAGAGGAAGAAGTAGAGCTGGCACAAAAAATTAGAGAAGGAGATCAAGTGGCTTTAGATAAGTTAACTACTGCGAACCTTCGTTTTGTAGTTTCTGTGTCTAAACAATACCAAAATCAAGGACTTACCCTACCCGATCTCATTAATGAGGGAAATGTGGGTTTGGTTAAAGCTGCTAAAAGATTTGATGAGACTCGTGGCTTTAAATTTATCTCTTACGCCGTATGGTGGATTCGTCAATCTATTTTACAGGCTTTAGCAGAACAGTCTCGAATTGTTCGCTTACCGCTGAATAAAATTGGATCTATTAATAAAATCAACAAAGCTTTTTCTCATTTAGAACAAACCAATCAGCGTCCTCCTACTCCAGAAGAAATTGCTAAAGAATTAGACCTTAGCATTAGCATCGTAAGACAATCTTTAAGAAACTCAGGAAGACATTTATCTATGGATGCGCCGCTTAGGGAAGGGGAAACTTCTAGTTTATATGATGTGGTAAATCATACCGATTCTCCCAATCCAGATCAAGCTTTAATTCACGATTCTCTAACCATTGAGATTAGTAGAGCTTTAGACACCTTATCTCCCAGAGAAGCTGATGTGATTAGGTTGTTTTATGGACTAGGAAATCATCAGGCTATGAGCTTAGAAGAAATAGGAGATACCTTTGGTCTTACTCGGGAACGCGTGAGACAAATTAGGGAAAAAGGAATCAGGAAATTGAAAGATTCTTCCAAGAATAAAATGTTAAGAAATTTTCTTGGCTAAATCTTTTTAAAATATATTTTTTTGCTTCGTTTATAGATAATTATTTATATATTTGCACCTCAATTTTCACAGACCTGTTTGGTTGTTATGAAATTGAAATGGTACACGATGTATCCTTATGAATTTTAAAATTAAAAAAACACTATATGCTAATTGTAAAAGTAAAAGACGGTGAGAAGATAGAACGTGCTTTAAAACGTTTAAAAAGAAAGTATCGTGATACTAAGACTCTTCAGAAATTGAGAGACAACAAACATTTCACAAAACCATCTGTGGAAAAAAGAAGACAGCTTCAAAAAGCGTCTTATATTCAGCATTTAAGAGATCAAGAAGATATATAAGCTTTCGCTTATTTTGATATAAAAAAAGGTTCGATATCACTATCGAGCCTTTTTTTTGCATGCTAGGAATCAATTGAGGTTTCCTAAAATCTCTGCTAGTTTAATGCAGAAGTAAACTCATCCTATCCCCAGCCCTTTCCAGAGGAAAGAGAGCAAAAATCCTAATGGATTAACTTGCTCCTAACCTCCAACAATTCAATTTCTCTATTTTGCAAAAAACTGCTTGTATTTACTAATGTAGAAACTTCAAAATCTGTCATTCCGACGAAGGAGGAATGGCACTCTCTCTTGTAAAAAACCTGTTTGTCTTTGTTACTAGCGTGTCGAAACTTACGATTTGTGTCTTCAATACAATTTTCCATCGAAAATCACTCAGCCACCACACTCCATTTTCTTTCCAAACTGATATTTTAGAAAATTCAGTTATACTTTTAGCTCGATATAAAAACCTGCATTGTTACGTACGTTAAAAACCCTATCGTCTTCAAATAATAAATATTGTCCCTTAACGCCTTTTAAAACACCCGTATATTCTCGGCTTTTCTCAATATTTAAACTTTTTAGTTTTTTGGGATAACGCAGTACCGGGAAATTGATTTCGGTTTCTTTATTGTTTTTTAAAATATAAGGTTCTACCTCTTCCGGTAAGAATTGTAACAACTCGTTTCTCTTTTCTTCCAAACTTACATCTTCAATCTCATTCTTCAGCATAGTTCGCCAATTGGTTTTATCGGCTACGTGATCTTTTAAAGCCACTTCAGCAATTCCGGCGAGGTAACGGTTAGGAACTTCTAAAATTTCTAAAGCTTCGTGTGCGCCTTGATCTATCCAACGCGTAGGTACTTGTGTTTTTCTTGTCACCCCCACTTTTACATTACTGGAGTTGGCCAAATAAACAATGTGCGGCTGCAATTGTACTTTCTTCTCGTATTCCAAATTTCTATCTTCTTGCTCTAAATGGGCTGTACTTAATTCGGGTTTCATAATCCAATCTCCAGCTTGCGGAATCTCATAAAAGCAATCGTAACAGAAACCCTGTCTAAAGATTTTTTTATCTTTTCCGCAGTTTAAACATTGGTATTTTAAAAAAGAAAGACTTATTTTTTGATTTAAAAGTTGATTCACATGTAGAAAATCGTTTTCAAAAACCATGTAATACTGAACTTCCTCTTTTAATTCGGTAGGCATTTTTTTTAATACTCCTTCAAACAACATATTTTGTAAATTTTCACTAAGAAAGGGACGCTATCCACTTTTAAGTTTTATTTTTATAACTTTCATTAAAGGTTTAAATATACACGATTAATGCCAATCCCCATTGTAAATTCGATTGCTTCCTGGTTCTTAAAGAAAAGAATTCATCAAATGGAACTTTTCATAAAGTACCCTCATGAAGTTCAGGGTGAGATCTTGCATCAGCTCATTGATACGTCAAAAGACACGCTTATTGGTCAGAAATATGACTTTGCAAGTATTCGCAATTACAGAACTTTTACCCAGAGAGTGCCCATCCAAACCTATGAGGAATTTGAACCTCTAATCGAACGAAGCCGAAGAGGAGAAAACAATATTTTTTGGCCCACGCCCATTAAATGGTTTGCGAAATCTAGCGGAACCACCAATGCCAAAAGTAAGTTTGTGCCCGTGAGCCCCGAGTCTTTAGAGAATTGTCACTATGCGGCGAGTAAAGATTTGCTCTGTCTGTATTTAAACAATAATGAAAATTCACAATTATTTACGGGTAAAAGTTTACGCTTAGGCGGAAGTAAAGAATTATATAGAAAAAACGGAACTGTCTTTGGCGATTTATCGGCTATTTTGATAGATAATATGCCTTTTTGGGCGACTTACAGCTCTACGCCCAACAATGAAATTTCGTTGATGAGCGATTTTGAAGCCAAAATGCAAGCCGTTGTCAAAACCACTATACAAGAAAATGTGACCAGCCTTGCCGGAGTTCCTTCGTGGATGTTGGTGCTACTCAATAATGTGATGCAATACACGCAAAAAGCAAGCTTACAGGAAGTATGGCCAGATTTGGAAGTGTATTTTCACGGGGGTGTGAGTTTTGAACCTTACCGAGATCAATACCATAAATTAATCACTAAACCCGACTTTAAGTATTATGAAACCTACAATGCTTCGGAAGGATTTTTTGCCGTTCAGGATAGAAATCACAGCAAAGAACTTTTACTCATGTTAGATTATGGAATCTTCTATGAATTTATCCCGATGGATGTTTATGGTTCTAGCGAAGAAGAAGCAATTCCGCTTAGCGAAGTAGAAATAGGAATCAATTACGCCATTATTATTACCACCAATGCCGGACTATGGCGTTATAAGATAGGCGATACCGTTAGGTTCACTTCTACCCATCCTTACCGGATTAAAGTCACCGGAAGAACCAAGCACCACATTAATGTGTTTGGAGAAGAACTGATTATAGAAAACGCCGAAGAAGCGCTAAAAAAAGCCACTCTACTTACAAGTTCTGAGATAATAGATTATACCGCGGGCCCTGTTTTTATGGAAGACAAAAAGAAAGGCGCTCACGAATGGATCATTGAGTTTAAGACGCCGCCCAAAAACCTTCAAGAATTTGAGCGTTGTCTAGATGAATCTTTGCAATCCCTTAACAGCGATTATGAAGCCAAAAGGAAAAATAATGTCACCTTAAATAGGTTACAAGTGCATATTGCTAAACACCACTTATTTTACACCTGGTCTAAGAAAAACAATAAGCTTGGCGGACAACACAAAATCCCCAGACTTTCTAATAAACGAGATTATTTAGAGGAGTTGTTGCAAATTAATAGAGATATTTAGATTTAAAACAACAAACATAAAATGCAAACGAAGAATTAGAGAATTGAATTAAAATCATTATTTTTGATAAATGCCAAAATTGAATTCCTATGGATATGACTGCTCAAATAAAAAAAAACTTGATTTCAAGAATTAAGGATTCTAAAGATTTGAAATTCTTAAAAGCTCTGCAGACTATATTTGACACCTCTGAACAGGCTCTATATCCCTTATCTCCCGAGCAAGAACGTTCTATCTCAAAGGGTAGAAAACAAATAAAGAATGGTCAGTTTTCAAGTAATGAATCTGTAATTTCCGAGACCAGAGAATGGCTCAAAAAGAAATAATTTGGTCAGATCTAGCTAAATCAGAATTACAAGATACTCTTGAATTTTACCTCCAGAGGAATAAATCTCCTTCCTATAGTTTAAAACTTCTTAAAGAAATAGAAGATTTATTAAAAACGCTATCAAAAAGTGAGTTTATTGGGCGATTAACCGTAAATAAAAAAACACGCGTAATACCAATGAATGTCTATCTAATCTTTTATGAAATTAAAAAAGATACTATCGAAATAGTCTCTTTTTGGGATAACAGACAAGACAACAATAACATCACTACTTAATAAGTTACGCTTACTTAAATCACTTACAATAAAGAAAGTATCAATAAAACTAAAGATGGTCTTTAGTTAAGACAAGTAGAGCGTAGAAAAAATAATAACATTAATGAAATCTTAGGACAATAGTATAAAAATGATTGTGTTGATTAATTTTTCGAATCTATTTATTGCAGTGATAAACTATAAAATTTGCTTTTAATTAAGTAATTAAGTAATTAAGTAATTAAGTAAATTGTAAATTAATATTTTAAAAATTAACATCATGAAGAATATCTTCTTTTTTATAAGCTTGCTTTTTTGCTTCCATGCTGGATTTTCCCAAGATTTTGATGCGTATGATAAAAATTGGGCAACCTATTTTGGAGGACAAGGAACACGCTTTACCACTAGTGTTATAGATAGTGAAGGCAATCTTATCGCAATGGCTAATATTCTTGGCGATGTAAGCTCTATTCTTGAGGATGAAGAGTACTACAATCAATTTATCACTACACAAGACCCTCAATTTACCTACAATTCTAATCTTGCCACTGGTTTTAATGATCAAACTCTGGTGGCTAAATTTTCACCAGAGGGCGATTTGTTAAAGGCCGTGTATTTACCTTTTTATGTTTATAAAATCAACATAGATGCAAACGACCATATTTTTATCTCTGGTTTTTCTGAGGAAAGCGGTTTGGGAACTCCAGATGCTTGGTTTCCTAATCCTCACGATGAATTGGTAAATCTTTTTGATAAAACTATCTTAGCCAAACTCAACCTAGATTTTTCTACCCAATGGTTAACATACACGCCAACAAATGGGGCCGTATTTGATTTTGCTTTAGATGATGATGGTAATTTTTACGGGGTATCATATACTAATATCCAAACGGGTATTACAACCCCCAATACTTTTCAGCCCAATTTTATGGTCCAAGAAAATAGTGAAGAACAGCGTAATGGATACTTCTTTAAATTGAATCATCTTGGGGAGCTTCAATGGGCTTCCTATTATGGGTTTACAACACCTGGATCTCTAGCTTATGATGGCAATGCAGAAATTATTGGTTCTTTTAAAGCTCCTGTACTTGCGCAATATGAAGATTATTACCTTACTGCGGATGCCTACCAACAAACCCCTACCCAACAAGTAATTTCTAAATTTAATACCAATACTGGGCAGCGTAGTTACAGCACCTATTTAGATGACACCCTGCTCATAACAAGTTTTACATTTTACAACAATTTTATTTATTGTTCTGCCTATGTCTTTAACACACTCATAGATGATAATTTAATAAGTCCAGATGCCTACCAAACTTCGCACGGTGGTATGTTAGATGTGTATTTAGGGAAGTTTACAAGTAGATTTACCCCAATTTGGGGAACCTATATGGGTGGTTCTGAAATTGATTACAATAATTTAGAGTCGGAAGAAATAAGGGTAAAGAATGACGCTATATACATAACAGGTATTACTGGCTCAAATGGCTTTATCAATAGCACCAATACCTACCAAAGTACCCTCGCTGGGAGTAGCGATATCTTTATGATGAAATTTTCACTAGATGGAGAATTAACTTGGGGCAGTTATTTCGGCGGTAATGAAGGTGAGAATTATAGCAGTATCTCTGTAGTTAACGATAGTATATTTTATTTGGTGGGTGATACCTTTAGTTTAGAAAATATCTCTACGCCAGAAAGCCACCAAGAAGAGGTGAATTTTCATCCTTCTACTACATCTGGGTATAATATGGGGAATGGCTATATTGCTAAATTTGGCCCAGAGGAAGGCTTATCTATTGGTGATGTGCTCTGGAAAGATGATTTTAGCGTTTACCCTAATCCGTCTATTGGTAAAGTCAATATTGTAGGAAATAGTCAAACTCCCATAGAATATATAGAGGTGTTTTCGGCTACAGGAAAAACAGTATTAGAAAAAGAAGTGAGCAATCTAGAAGAACATCAATTAGACCTGAGTTTTTTAGCGAAGGGAGTTTATTTTCTTAAAGTGAACCATGCAGCTTCAGCGAAGAAGTTGATTTTAAAATAATCATTTAAATTGTTAACACAAGACAAGCAGTAAAAAATACTCCTCTAAATAAGATTGTAAGCTTCCCCAAAATTAGGACAAATAGAAGTTATAATTAATTTTAAATTTGTCAACTATGAAACAAAGTAAAT
>NZ_JAVHUL010000042.1 GCF_031085155.1 Mesonia profundi
TATATCAATAGATTTATATTTAATAGAAACATCAATAACATAAAAATCAGTATTATTTAAAATGCACAACGGGTTATCTGAAATAAATTCATATCCTGAAGTACAGGAAGTTTATAGAATCACTGGTCCTTCTAATATACATATGCGGGTAGTGCTTCGCGATCAATTGCATCTTCAACAATTTATAGACAAGCTCATTAAATATGGAAATCCAACGACGCACCTCATTCTTTCTGAAATCAAAAAGAAGTAGACGATTAGGACTTGCTTTTGCAATTTACAAGAAAATAAACCACTATAAACTCAAAGCCTATATTGGTTTATTTATCAATAAAGTAGAAACAAAGAAGCCCTTCAACTTAAACGTAAAATCAAAAAAAGTATAGGGTTTACTTTAACGAAACCCTAGAAAGATTGTGATGTCACAGGATAAAAAATTTGCATAGTCATATTTGGGTTCATGATAATCTCTCCGGCATCTCTGCATGGTTTTAGTCCTACTTTCTGATTAAAATACTATTAGTGTACTTTCCTTTTAAGTAATGACTCCAGAATAATTACTTCTCATTTTTTGGGATATCGCCCGATAGTAATAATAAAAGGAAATGGTAGAATCTAAAGTAATGGCCCGATCGTAATAAGCAATTGCATTTTTAAGCGAATCAGGTTGTTGGTAATTTCTTTTTGCTCTGTAAAAACATCTTCTAAAAAATGCGGTGGAAAAGTAAGCATTCATTTCGGTTATTTTTTTTGTAATCAGCCTCTGCTTCTTGATCATTCTTAAGTTGCACGTGACATTCCGCTTTAAAACACATCGTAATTTGTTATGTTTTTATACAGGATAAATAATAACAATAACTAAAATATTCGATTCTTTTTTAGTCGTGTCCGACTAAGATATAAGACCGCTGCGCTGAAAGACATAAGACATTAGACTTGATTCTTAATAGCCTGATAATTAGCTTAAATTGATTAAGCATACGTGTTAATTTTTAAATTTCAATGGTAAATTTAATTGCAAGCTGTCACTTAATAAAAAACCTCTAAACGTCTTTTATATTTGAATCAACAGAATTCTGTAATGTTTTAATCGGACACTAATGATTTTTTTTATTAAAACTTATCGCTATGCTTGCATGAGAACATTTTTTGAGTCACACTATGCTAATCCTCAACACTTTTATTTTGATTGGAAAAGTTTCTGCGGAAGAGTTCTTAGAAACTAAATCAAACATTGCAATCTTTTCGCTATTTTTAGGCTCTTCTAAAAGTATATGAACAGAACCTTAGAAAGATATAGAAATAGCCGTCTTCGAAGCTTTATAAAAAGGCACGGAAAGTACCTCCCTATTCTATTTTTTATTGGAGGATTTATTTTTGATTCCCTAACACTAGGACGTATTGATAGGGTGTACGATTTATCTGTATTGTGTGTACATATGAGTCTGTTATCTATCACGCTATATCTTTATAATTTGGCGGATGACGGGAAATGGGAAAATACCTTTTTAAAATCGTATCAGATTTATTTTCCTTTGGCCATTCAATTTTTCTTTGGCGGACTTTCTAGCGCTTATGTAATTTACTTTTCAAGAAGTGTTTCCATGTCTAAAACCATCACGTTTTTTGTCATTCTTTTAGCTTTGTTATTTGCAAACGAAATGCTAAAAAAACGAATTTCCAATAAATATTTACAGTTTAGCGTCTATTACTTTCTAAATTTTACTTTTTTCACTTTTATGATTCCGGTTTTCATAAAGCAAATGAATACGCCTGTTTTTATTATTTCAGGAGTTGTAAGTCTATTCCTTACTCTTTTACTCATAAGGATCATTTATAAAAAAAGTCCGAGTACGCGGGCAGAAATCAGCATTACAAAACTAATCGGTATTATTTTAGTTATGTACGCAACAATTAACACCTTTTATTTCACCAATCTTATTCCGCCAGTGCCATTAGCTTTAGATTCTGGAATGGTAGCACACCAAGTAGTAAAAGAAAACAATTCTTATGTAGTGACTTATGAACGCGATGACTGGTATATATTTTGGCGAGATCACAGACTAAAATTCATACATCAACCAGGGGAAAAGGTATTTGTTTTCGCTTCTATTTTTGCACCTACCGAAATTAAAAAATCCATTTTTCACCGTTGGAAGTGGTTCAATGAAAACACAGAGGATTGGGAGGTCGTTGATAATATTGGCTACGAAATAACAGGAGGTCGTGATGCTGGTTTTCGGGGGTTCACCTATAAAAATAATATTAAACCAGGCCTATGGAAAGTAGATGTCACCACTAAAGAAGGTTTGATTCTAGGAGTCATTGATTTTGAAATTATTACTGATACCAATGTAAAGCCTAAGAGAGTGATTGAACGAACCTTTTAGGGTTCTTCATTTCTTGAGCTCAACACTTTTTCAACAGACAAAATACAGCGCGCTTCCATCTCATTTTTCAGTTTTGATTTCAATCTCGCTTTAATTATACATATTAAATCAAGAGGCTGTAGCTTAATAAAGCTATTGTAGTTGAATAAGCTGTCATTCCGACCAAGGAGGAATTTTTTCTTTTAAAATAAAGATTCTTCATTCCGCAAACTTAGCCTGTCTTGACTTTTGACTTCCGGACAAGAAGAGCTTTCAACAAAAGGTTCTGAATGACAACTAAAAATAGTATCAACGCACTGCTAAAATAGAGCCAATTAGAACTAAATATTTTCAGTAAGGATTGGCTCTTCTTCCGCAGTAAAAATTAACTTCAATTTAAAAGTAAATCGGAAACAATTGTTTATTTTTACTCATTCTAAATAACGAATTCGTTTTAGTGATAAATTTAAATAGTATGTATTCAAAAAATAAAATAGATTCTTTCGTTAAAAACGCTCCAATTCTGGAAGACATTATAAAGGCAAAACCTGTGGCTTGGCTAAACCCCGACCTACAGTCTATGCAAAATGTACCTAAATTCTCCATAACCATGGAAGATATGAGGGAAGCAGAACTCTTATGGAAACGCTTTGCCCCATTTTTTGTTAAAGCTTTTCCTGAAACCGAAAAGAGTCAGGGAATTTTAGAATCTCCACTTCGAGAAATTTCAAAGATGAAATCACTATTAAATAGAACTAATGAAGAAATTGAAGGTCGATTATTTCTGAAATGTGATCACGAACTTCCAATTGCTGGTTCTATTAAAGCCCGAGGAGGTTTTTTTGAAATTATGAAATATGCCGAAAAATTAGCCCTCGACGCAGGACTCTTAAAAAAAGAGGACGATTACAGTACCTTAACCTCCCCTAAGTTCAAAGAATTTTTTAGTACCCATAAGATTGGTGTAGGATCAACAGGAAACCTAGGCTTAAGTATAGGTTTTATTAGTGCAAAATTAGGATTTGAAGTCACGGTTTATGTCTCTTCTGATGCTAAAAAATGGAAAAAGGATTTATTGCGTGAAAAAGGAGTGCGCGTTGTGGAGTTTGAAGGTGATTTTAGCAAGGCTATTTTCGCGGGACGAGAAGCAACCAAGTCTGACCCTACTGCTTATTTTGTCGATGATGAAGATTCTCAAGATCTATTCTTGGGCTATACCGTTGGTGCCCTTCGCATCGCCCAGCAGTTAGAAGAACAACATATTAAAGTGGATGCCAATCATCCCCTATTTGTCTATTCTCCTTGTGGCGTTGGTGGTTCTCCTGGAGGAACAGCTTTTGGTCTAAAACAAATTTACCGTGATCACGTGCATTGCTTTTTTGTGGAGCCTACACATTGTCCGGCTGTATTAACTGGTTTGGTTACGGGTGAGATGAGTAAGATTAGCGTTCAAGATATTGGACTTGACAATAAAACAGAAGCCGATGGTTTAGCCGTGGGACGACCTTCTAATTTTGCAACAAAAATCAGTAAGCATTTAATTAGTGGTATTTTTACGATAGAAGATGAGCATCTTTTTAAGCTTTTAACGCAATTAAAAGATACCGAAAATATATTTCTTGAACCTTCAGCAACTGCGGGGTTAATAGCGCCTCAACTGGTACAAAAATCAGGCTATGCAAAAACGCATGAGTTAAACATGAAAAATGCAACGCATATCGCTTGGGCTACGGGTGGACTTCTAGTGCCTGAGCACGAACGAGAACTTTTTTATGAAAGAGGTTGTGAACAGGTTTCGATTTCTTAAAACCTTATCTCATTACAAAAAAACCCGAGTCAGAAACTTGGGGTTATTTATTACTTATTAAATCCTCTTCAGCGTATTAAAAATGATGCTAGAAAATCTTGATCAAGCAATCATGAATCTTAAGAGGTTCTCTTCCGAAGAAAAAAATAAAAAAAGAGTTACAACTAAATTGCAACTCTTTTCATTTTAATTATATCAATGTCCGGATAAAAATATTGTCAAATTGATGAATCCTTTAAATAGATACCTTGCTTTTTTTAAATGATTTTATAAAAAACTAGAGAAAAATTTTAACCGAAACAACTACTGCTTATCAATTAGTTACAATTATGTCCCTGCTTTTGCTGGTAGACAGGTTGATTCTTGGCTCTTGGTTCTAACAGCCCAGGTAAATATCGGCGGTCTTGGCTCTTTATCAGACAACAATGTTTTAATTAACTAAAACCTATACTTTCTACTTCGTTTATTCTACAATCAATTTTCCATTCATTGTCATGTAGTGCGCGGGGAAAGTACATATATAGGTATAGGTTCCTGCTGGCGGAGCATCAAATTCAATCGTATCGCTTTCGCCTCCTCCAAGCATCTTGGTATAAACGATTAATTTATCTTTAATATCTTCTGGAATCCCCTCTTTATCTCCATCTAGCGTCGCTGCTCTTCCTACAGAATCCATATCGGCATCTTTAGTAAGTAATGCCCAATCGTGGCCCATTACATTCTTGTCGAGTTTTCCAATGTGTCTAAGGGTGAGTTTCACTTTTTGTCCTGCCTTCACACGAATCTCACTTTTGTTGAATTTCATTTGATCGTTACCCGTAATCATTACAGTTACAACACCATCCTCTGAAGAATTTGAGGGAGACACTTTTTTCTCAGTCTTTGACCCGATTTTCATGCTAGGTTTCTCTTCTTTTTTATCATTACCGCAACTGATTAACAAAGCGGTTGCAAAAAATAAAATTAACTTTTTCATCTCTATAGTATTTAGATTAAATTTAAATTACAAATAAAGTTAAGTATGGTTCTCTAAAAATCAAAGCCTTATAACTTTATTTTTTGTATTACTAAATCAAAAGTCGGGCTTATGAACTTATTTTAAAGTAAACTTTTCTTAAATAATAATCTTATTTTATTCCTCGTTTCCCAATTATATAAGTGGATAGCAGTAGTTGGCCAATCCATAAAAATTTAAAAAGATCTTCTTCTTTTTGAATAATTAAAACTTAACTATCAGTTCGCTAATTTTAACACTTTCGTGAATTTTTAGCATTAAAACCGATATCCTTGGGGCAAGCTCACCTGAACTTTGGGCGGGGTAATAACTCAATAAGAGGTTAATAAAAGAAAACGCCAATTAGTAAGTTAGAAGCATTGATTGATTATCCAAACATCACTTCTCATTTTTTACTTCTGATTAAAGCCTAGATGAAACCTCATTTTAATAAAATACCCCGAGCCAGAAGCTCGAGGTATTTATCATATTCCTTAAAGTGATTATCTATTACAATGGCGATACCAAGCCTTTAAACCACTCTTTTACTTCTCCTTCTAAATGCGGAGTTAGTTTGTCTCCAACCATTTGGTGGTAGGTATTGACCCAATCTATCTCTTCTTGAGAAAGCATTGCTTTTTCTATAATACTTTTGAAAAATGGACACAAAGTCAAGGTTTCAAATTCGTAAAAAGTATTCCATTCGGTTTTCTTCCACGTATTGATTAAGATTAGATTCTCGTGGCGAATACCGTATTTACCTTCTACATAATAGCCAGGTTCATTAGAAAGCACCATTCCTGCTTGTAATTCTACCGGATTAAGATCTTTACGGATACTCTGCGGCCCTTCATGTACATTTAAAAAACTACCCACACCGTGACCGGTACCGTGATTAAAATCTTTTCCTTCTTTCCACAAAGGCATTCTGGCTAAAGCATCTAGTTGCACGCCTGCCGTTCCTTTAGGGAATTTTGCCAGCGACAATTGGATTAAACCTTGAAGCACCGTGGTGGCATCTTTTTTAAATTCTTCGGAAACCTCCCCTAACGGAAAAGTACGCGTAATATCTGTAGTACCTTCTAAATACTGACCTCCAGAATCTACCAAAATACTACTTTCATTCGTTACTTTAGAACTCCCTTCAGCTTTGGCTGAATAATGAATAATCGCACCATTCCCTTTATACCCTACAATACTGTCAAAACTAGGGCCAATAAAGTTTTTTCCTTCCGCACGAAATCCATGTAATTTTTTACCAATATTGTATTCGTCTAATTCTTCTTTTCCTACGGTATGGGTAAGCCAGTGAAGAAATTTCACCATCGCTACTCCATCGCGTACCATTACTTTTTCAAAACCTTTTTGTTCGGTTTCATTTTTAATGGCCTTCATCAAATGTCCAGGGACTGGTTTTTCTAGGATAGTATTCTCTTTTTTAACCGCTTCAAAAACAGATTGGTTGGAATTAGGGGCAATTAAAATAGTTTCTTTCTTTAGTGTCGCTAAATGATTGAAGAAGTTCTCATAGGATTTTAGCTCCACTCCTACTTTCTTCATAAGACCCTGAGCTTCTTCATCTAATTTATGGGTATCGACAAAAAGGAAACACTCATCCATCGTTAATAAAATATATCCTAAAAATACGGGATTGCATTTCACATCACTTCCGCGTAAGTTAAGCGTCCAAGCCACGTCATCTAAACTTGAAATAACATGTGTTGAAGCTCCTTCCGATTTCATTTTTTCGCGAATCGCTGCAATTTTTTCGGTTACAGGCTGCCCTGCGCGCTCCATAGGTTGTACAAAAACAGGGTTTGTACTCGGTGCAGGACGCTCGTTCCAGACGCTATTCAATAAAGGTAAATCTTTAAGATTGCGTTTGTTTTTGGTCAACTTCTTATCTAAAGCTACCCAATTGGCATGGGAAGTGGCTAAACCGTTTACCGCTACTGTCGCGTCTTCAGAAGTTTCAGAAATAATCCAATCTATATACTGCGGAGTACCTTCTACTCCATCTTTAAATAAATCAATCCCTGAACCTTTTAATTCTTTTGGTCCTTGAGTAAAGTAACGTCCATCGGTCCAAAGCCCCGCTTTATCTGAGGTGATCACCACGAATCCTGCAGAACCAGTAAATCCGGAAAGCCATGTTCGTTCTTGCCATTCGGCTGGAAGGTACTCCCCCATATGTGGATCTGCAGAATACACGATAAAGGCATCAATATTATTTTTTTTCATCTCCGTTCTCAGAGAAGCTACTTTTTCTTTGGCTGTCATAAATACTATTTTATTTGAGTTCGAAAGTTACAGAAAGTCTGTTGCATGGAAAAAGATAAAAGCGGTTTAACACGTTTTTATTAGTCGTATCCCAGTATAGCATTCCGAAGCGATTCTTTAGTATTTTATGAGAAGACATTTTTTCCCCTGAAAACAGATATACTTCCCATTATACAATACATGAGCTATTAACTACAAAACACTTCGGCGGCAGCCAGAATCAAGAGTATTCATTTTTATCAAGCCGTCATTTTCACCTAGGAAGATATTTTTATTTTCCTAGGCTGTAGTTTAGAAGCGCGTTGATAATTTGAAATTCTTATACTCCCTTTCTTCTGGAAAGGTCCGCCCGGATGAAACGTTCGGACGGGGTTGGGGATAGAATGAGTTATAATATTTATCATCCCATCTCCTCCTATCCCGAAACATCGGGACTCCCCCGGGGGGAGGACTTGAAAACATCGCTTTATTAAATTACAGCCTTTTCCTTTAAAACTCAACAGTTTTTTAAAAGTATAATATTTAACCCGCTGGAAGCTTTTATAAGTCATGCTTTGTGTAAATTAGCGGCTTTAAAAATTACTCCTACTTAAAATATTCAATAAATGGATTTCACTAACCCCTTAGTTTACGGTGTTCCTTGTTTTTTAGGCTTAATTGCCTTAGAGCTTACCTACAGTAAAACTTCAGATAATAAGGACCTGTATAAATGGAAAGACCTTCTATCTAGTGTGTCACTTGGGGTAGGTTCTGCCGTAGTTGGAGCCCTCGTAAAAACCGTTGGTATGATTCTGGTTTTTAGTGTTGCTTATGACCTCTTTAATCCTATGGTAGATGGAGTTCGCACCAATATCATGGGCTATGAATCTTTCGGCTATGCTTGGTATATTTGGATCATCTGTATGTTATTAGATGATTACGCCTATTATTGGTTTCATAGACAAAATCATATGGTGCGTTTTTTATGGGCGGCACATATTGTACATCATTCTTCAGACAATTTTAATTTAGGAACTGCGGTACGTAACGGTTGGTTTACTATTTTTTACAAACCTCTATTTTATGTGTGGATTGTAATGATTGGTTTTCCTCCAGAAATGCTTGTAGTTTGCTTAGGGATTGAGGCTTTATGGCAGTTTCAATTACACACTAAATACGTCAAAAATTTAGGGTTTCTAGAAACCTTTATGAATACGCATACCATGCATCAAGTACATCACTCTCGGAATATTGAGTATATGGATAAAAACCATGGAGGTTTTCTGAATGTTTTTGATCGGATTTTTGGTACGTGGAAAGAATTAGATGATTCTGTTGATATTGAATATGGGGTTACCGCACCACCCAATTCCTATAATATATTTGTGATTTTAACCCACGAATACAAAAATATTTGGGCAGACATGAAAAAGTCCAAAAATTGGGGTGACAAATTTATGTACGCTTTTGGCCCTCCCGGATGGAGCCACGATGGAAGTACCCTTACCGTAAAACAAATACGAAAAAAGATGAAAGAAGAGGAAATGGCAGCTTAGTAATTGTTGTCAATTTCATCATAAAAAAATCCGTTAATCATATGACTAACGGATTTTTCCATTAAAACATTATTGTCCGGTTAAAAATGAGGAGTCATTTATACGTATGAAATCTAAAAAATTTAAAATGAATACCTTGCTTTTTTGAAAATGGAAAATTATTTGATTGAGAGTAAGAGAATATTTTTATTTTGAAATACTAATTTTTATCAATTAGTTACAATTAAGTCTTGGTTCTTGATCCTGCCTGCCGCAGGCATGGTCTAACAGCGCCCGCCAGCTCTGAAGCGGGCGGGTAGGCCCGAACGTATCGTTTCGGTACGGGCGGGCCAGCCCGAACGAATTCATTCTGGCGGGTCTTGGTTCTTTACCAGACAATATTGATTTTATTTACCACTTCATCTTTTGCAAACGTACGGCATTCAAAATAGCCAGTAAAGCAACGCCAACATCTGCAAAGACAGCTTCCCACATCGTCGCCATACCGCCTGCCCCCAAGACTAAAACCACCGCTTTTACTCCGAATGCTAAACCAATATTTTGCCAGACAATGCGACGTGTAGAACGTCCTATTTTTATGGCCATCGCAATTTTACTAGGTTGATCTGTTTGGATGATGACATCTGCCGTTTCAATAGCTACGTCGCTACCTAAACCACCCATCGCAATTCCTACATCACTTGCTGCCAACACGGGGGCATCATTAATT
This sequence comes from Mesonia profundi, assembly GCF_031085155.1. Lineage (GTDB taxonomy): Bacteria > Bacteroidota > Bacteroidia > Flavobacteriales > Flavobacteriaceae > Mesonia > Mesonia profundi. The sequence goes on from NZ_JAVHUL010000042.1 coordinate 9,695, forward strand.
CCGTCGCCAATGAAAGCCACTTTATTGTCTGCTGACATTAATTTTTCAACTTCAGTTAATTTATCTTCTGGAAGTAAACCACCTTTTGCGGTTTTGATTCCCATCTCTTTTGCCACTTGCTGCGTGATCGAATCCTTATCACCCGAAAGCATGATGATGTTTGAAATCCCCGATTCTCTAATCTGTTTAATGGCTTCGTGCGCATCTTCCTTCAGTTCGTCTGCAATGATGACGTAACCAGCAAATTTGTTTTCTATAGAAACCATCACGATAGACTCTACAATAGTGTCCGTTTCCTTCGGAACTTCAATATTGTTGGAAGTCATCAAAGCTTTGTTTCCGACTAAAACAGTTTTACCATTTACCGTTCCCTTCAACCCTTTTCCTGCTACTTCAGAAACATTAGTGGCTTGAAAATCTTCAGCTTCAGCTTTATATTCTAAAATAGCTTTGGCAATGGGATGCGTAGATTGTTCTTCCATCGCCATGAGGTATTTCATGAATTCTGCCTCTTCCCTATCTATAGTTTTTATTTCTTTAATTTTGAAAACCCCTTTGGTAACAGTTCCGGTTTTATCCATCACTACCGTAGTCACTTTGGTCATTTCATCTAGAAATGAAGCTCCTTTAAATAGAATTCCATTTTTTGAAGCAGCTCCCAATCCGCCGAAATAACCTAACGGAATAGAAATTACCAAAGCACACGGACAAGAGATTACCAAGAAAATTAAAGCTCTATATAACCAATCCTGAAACACATAATTCTCCACGAAGAAATAAGGTAGAAACGTCAAGGCAATGGCTAGAAATACTACAATAGGCGTGTAAACCCGTGCAAATTTTCTAATGAATAATTCGGTTTTAGACTTTCTTGCGGTGGCATTTTGAACCATATCAAGTATTCTTGCAATGGAACTGTCTTTAAACTCTTTGGTGGTTTCAATTTCAATAACGCCTTCTAGATTGATGCTTCCAGCAAATACTTTTTCGCTTTTTGCTACGGTATCGGGTTTGCTTTCACCAGTTAGTGCTGCCGTATTAAAAGAAGCTTTTTCAGAAAGTAAAATTCCGTCCAACGGAACTTTTTCACCTACGCGAACTTGGACTTTCTCGCCAATCTTCACCTCTTCGGGATTTACAGAAGTGTAATCTTTATTGCGGTATACCAAAGCTTCATTTGGCCGTACATCGAGCAAGGCTTTAATATTTGATTTTGCTCTGCTCACGGCTGCGTTTTGAAACAATTCTCCCACGGCATAAAACAGCATCACCGCCACCCCTTCGGGGTATTGGCCTATCGCAAACGCTCCTATGGTAGCGATAGACATCAATAAAAATTCTGTAAAGAAATCACCCTGTAAAATACTCTTCCAGCCTTCCTTTAATACGGGAAAACCTACAGGGAAATAAGCAATTGCATACCAAACGATGCTTACCCAGCCTTTAAAAAATGCTACTTCAAAATAATTAAGTGCAATCCCCGCAATCAACATGACAAAACTGATCATAGCAGGCAGGTAGCTCTTAAAATTTATTTCTTCGCCGTCGTGATGATGACCATCATCATGCGAGTGCTCGCCCGAATGTTTTTGTGTATTAATATCTCTAAGATTACTTTTTTTCTTTATCATCTATATTAATAAATTATTGAATTTTCAACAGCAGCTCCTTCTCTTTTATTTGAATCCTAAAGATAAAGAAGCAACTTGAAAGTAAGCAAGTAAAAATCACTACAGCCATAGGAAGCATACTTGTTGTATCAAAGCTACTAATAACAAATGAAGCTATGGCCCCCATTCCCATTTTTAAACTTCCAATTAAGGCAGATGCCCTCCCCGCTTTTTTTGTAAAAGGATATAGGGATAATGCTGTGGTATTTGGGTTTTGAAACCCTAAAAGAAATAAGATCAGAAACAAGTTGGTGATCGTTAAGTAGAAATTGGAATACCACAAGCTATTCCCGATTAGAAATACCGACAAAACAACGAGTAGTACGCTGATAACTTTAGACACTTTAAAAGTCGAATTCTTTTTCAAAACCACTCGGTTAAGTTGAGAGCCTACAATAAGTCCGCCCGCATTCAATCCAAAAAGCCAACCAAATTCTGTTTCAGACAAATTAAAATTATCCATAAACAAGATTGGGGCGTTAGAGATATAGGCGAATAAAGCGCCAATAGTAAAACTTCCGGCCATAGAAAAGCTAAGAAAAATCTTATCGGTAAAAATCCCGTAATACTTCTTTAAAACTTTTCCTAGTTTAAGCTCCACCGAAGCATCGGGATCAATACTTTCTGGCAGAAATCTAAATACGCTTAAAAACATTAAAAAGGACAAAACGGAAAGAATAATAAAAATAGCATGCCATGAAAAGTAGGTAATTACAATTCCTCCCACGGTGGGTGCGATAATAGGTGCTCCTCCCATAATGAGCATTAAAAATGAAATCGCTCGCGCTACTTCTTCTGGCGGAAAAATATCTCTCACCACGGCTTTTGCAGCCACCATTCCACCTGAAGCTCCTAAGGCTAAGAAAAATCGAGAAGCCACTAACCAGGTAAGGCTTGGAGAATACGCACAACTCAATGCAGCGAGAAAATAAATCACTAAACCTATCAATAGCGGTATTTTTCTTCCGTATTTATCCATTATAGGACCATAAATTAATTGTCCTAAAGCAATTCCTATAAAATAACTGGTAAGGGAAAGACCGACTTCTTTCTTACTAATGACAAATTCTCTGGCTATACTTTCAAAACTAGGTAAGTACATATCGATGGAAAACGGACCTAAGGCGATAAGTGTTCCTAATACCAATAAAATTACCTTCTCACGTTTATGATCCCGAACGGAAAAATCTTCTTGCATTTGGCAAATTTCGCCTAATAGCAGCTCATATAAACGCAATAAATTCCATTTAACATATAATTAATAGCGGGTTTTTAGTAATCATTTTTTTTAAAGTCAAAAATTTTGGAGGTGATAGATTAGCCCCTATTCTTTATGGAATTTGAAATGATTTTCTAATGAAATACAAATCATAATTCCTATATTCGCAGACTTAAATAATTCGGGATGTAGCGCAGTCCGGTAGCGTACACGCCTGGGGGGCGTGGGGTCGCAGGTTCAAATCCTGTCATCCCGACTTTAAAAAACCTTAATCTACTATTTACTAGCAAGTTAAGGTTTTTTTGTTTTTAAATATGTATCAAAAATGTATCGCTAAAGAATGAGTAACGTAAATTAATTTTAATGTAACGTTACGCGTTGCAGTTGATAGAGCGTAAATTTAAACGAGTTCATTTTAATTATTTTCAATGTTAGCTATAATCCATATTTTAGTATATAGTGTAAAATAACGTAACGCTAGTATATAGAAATGCGTTACGGTCATAGCGTTACACATTAAAGTTGGAGGTGTAATTTATTATTAGTTCATCTTTACTAAAAATCGTAAAATAACGTAAACTCTAATGTATAGGCGATTATAATTATAATAGCTGATAATACTAAAACCTAAGTTATTTGTATAATAAGTGTTGTTCAGCAGGAAAGAGACATCTTAAAAGAATTGCGTAGCACTACTCTATGGAAAAGCGATACGCTCTTAGCGACACGTAAATTTATGGAACTTGATTCAGTGAAATTTTAAAGCTTACAGACTTACATTTTTCCTTTCTTATTAATTGTTTTACTGTTTTAAGGCTTAAAGGTAAAAAACGATTACGCTATGAGTGTGACACTCTATGCGTATTTAATAGCGAAAAAGACAAGAATAGGTAATCAAAAGCTTCGCAATTTATTGTTTATGTGCAGTTTTACTGCTTGCAAATACAACAAAGCTTGCAGAGATATTTATGAACGAATAGTAGCAAAGGGAAAGAGTTAAAAACTAGCATTGATCGCCGTATGTAATAAGCTACTTAAACAAGCTTTTGCTATTGCTAAATCAGGGTTGATATACGACGATACTTACAGAAGTACCTTAGCAAAAAAATAAGCATTTTTACTTGTTTTTTACCACAGTACTTTGTTAGCCACAGTTTTTATGCGTTCCAATCATTAATACGATTCGTTAATTGTTTTACTTTTAGCTTTAAATCCAAAATATCCAAATCCTCAATTGTAATATGCTTTATAATTTCTTTTGAGTATTTCGTTTTCGCTGTGTTATATTTATTTTTATGAATTTTGGATACTATTTCTTCTAATTTAAGGTCTGGATTAATTTTTACTTTATCAACTTCCAGCCAATTTTGTATTGTTTTTTCAGTTAAATAATTTTCTATTTCTCTGCCTTTTGTTATCCAACAATTTCTATCTCCAATTTCTTCCTTGATACGTCGTTTAGTCAAATTAATTTTTGTTTTGCTTGAGAAACCATCTCTGTCCATTAATACATATGCATTCCGATTAAGTTTTAATAATGGGATTAAATCCGTAATCAATTTTTCATTTTGAAAAGATATATGCGATAACAGTCTGCCACCATAAAACATTATAGAAAAATGCAAGCCCTCAATTAGTGTACTATCAATTAAATTAATCCATTTAATAATAAATGTTCTATCGCTTGGACCTTCGACCCAAATAATGCCATTCGCTTGAAGAATGTCACTCGAATGATATCCTAAATCATTTAAAATTGAAAATGTCCGAGTAGTTCTGTTGGCGTGACTGATTGTAGATTTTATTCCATCATTTTGAACGTGATAAATGGAAGTATTTAAACGTGAATCAAGAAAAATATTAGAATGTGTTGTTAGAAAATAGATATTTTTAGTTTTTCCAAGAAATTTAATAAATTTTCGCTGTAATTCTGGATGTAAATGAATCTCTGGTTCTTCTATACACACAATTGAATTGTCGTGAATTACAAGAGTGCTACATAGCATTACCAATTGGTGTATTCCAGTTCCAAAAGAATCAAGGGGCAATCTATTTCCGTCAATCGTTAATACAATTTCCTCTTTGGTGTGTGGAATTTCAATCTCTAAATCAGGTTTGTTGATTAAATCCCTGACAAATGTTTGTATTAGATTAAATTTATCTCTTGCATTTTCATTTCCTATTTCAGGATTTTGCATTTCAAACATCTTACTTATAATATTCGAACCATTAATTGATGAATTAGAATCTCCAAATTGATGGCCTTCTTTTATAACTCTTAAATGAGGTATATATATTAAATCCTTAAAAGTTGACTTTACTTTTTGAATAATTGATTGTTTCCAGCTCTCATTAATTTTACTTAACAATTGTTGTGCAGATGCTTGAGCATATGCAGATTGAAATGGAATTAGTTGTTGCCATTCCAAATCATTAAGCTGTTCTGGAAGATTTATACTCTGTGAATTCAGGTTTACATCGAAATTATGGAATTGTTCAAGGAAATTATTATAATCAAATCCATTTGCGCGCCTAAATTTATCCTTGTTATGAGGTAAGTTATCTCCTTTAACTTTTAGATTCAAAATAGTAGATTGACCATTTCTTCTATGTTGATTTTTAATATCATTTGGAAATTTATTTAAGTCACTTAAATTCGAATGTAATGTTTGAAGAAATCTTAAAACATTTGATTTGCCACAATTGTTTTTGCCAATTATGATATTAATTTTCTTTAACCCATCTAAATAAATTCCATCAGAGTCGAAACTTCTAAAATTTTTAATCCCAAATCCTTGAATATTCATTTTTTTTTAAAATTGTGGCTAACTCTTTATATCAACTCAAAAATACACTTTTAAAATTAATAGTTTCGGGATAAGATTATAATCCTACGTGAATTGTAATTTTAAAATTAGCTAAAACATAATCAATTGCGTTAATCTTTATTCTTCTTACTTGAATTCAACCTCTAAAAGTAACTCTAAAGCCTAAAAATTTACATTTTCCTTTCTTATTAATTGTTTTACTTTGAGACTTAAATAGCTAAAAAACATTAATCTATGAGCGTGACACTCTATGCGTATTTGATATTGCAAAACACGAGAATAGGCAGAAGAAAATTTATATTCTTTGTACTTTTTATAGTTAATACTGAAAGAACTTCATAAAGTACTGCGTCACGCAAATACTGTTACGCTATACTATATGCTCTAAAGTAATTTATAAGTTATTTAAACTCTATATTTTAAGAATTTTGATAATGAAGAATATGAAGCTTGGCACTAAAGTTAGGTTTATTTTCGCCTAAACTATTTTTTTGGTTTTATATGTTTTGGTTTCAAAGTGTTTGAAGGCTTAGGAGTAGTTCTACCAAGTTCTGTTCTTTTAAGCTTATTGGATCTGGGTTTATTTTCTTTTGACACTATTATTGTTTTTTTGAAGGTTTCTGACTTGGTTTTATTGTAGGAGGTTTAGGAGTTGTTCTACCTCTAATTTCGGTATTATTATCAGGTTTAGAAGGATGATTCTTAGGATTTGAATTGTTTTGCTTAGCCATTGTTATACGCATTTATAGTTGTAAAAGTTAATATCATTATAATACCTAAACCTAGTAAAATTATTGAAGTAAGATTCAAATTAGAAATCACTTTATTTCTAATTTCAATATTTTTTAATAGTGTCTCGTAATCAATTTCCTCATCGATATTCTGAATCGTTTTCTCATTATATTGACTCGAGAGAAAATGAGATAATAAATTTAGAAATAAAGTAGCGGCTAAAAAAAACCAACCCACAACAATCGTCCAAACGTAAATAGACTCTTTTAACGGACTTATTTCATTAATGAAAGTCAGAGTAAGTGCTAAACCTCCAGAAGCTATGAAAGTGATGTATTTCTCAAAATCATCATCGCTTTTGCCTTTTTGCTCCAAAATAGACAAGCGGTATTCTTTCCATTGTTCTATTTCCTCCTCTGTTTTTCCCATATTCTAACTATTATCCACAATCTTAATCTCTTCTTCATTCAATCCATAAAGCTCATAAACCATTTGGTCGATTTCATTCTCGGTTTGATTGATTTGCGTTTGCAGCTCTACCGCTTTTTTCTTGTTTTCTTCAAAGAGTTCCATCCACTCAAACTCATCTTTTTTGGTGAGTGTGGGTAGTTCTGTTTCTTCGCTTTTGCGTCTTTCTCTATTTTCTTTATTAATGGCTTTGTTGAGTTCTTTGATAAAATCACCAAAATCTAAGTCGTGCCAGTTTTGAAGTTTTTTAGTAAGTTTTTCTAATGGATATTGAGATAATAAGTAGCTTTTAAACTTATCTACAATATTTATTAGTTGATTGTTTAAGTCAAGAATCTTTTCAGATAGATCAATGAAACAAGATTGTTCCTTTGTAGTAATATCTTTAATAGGAAATTTTCTTAAATCACTCAAGATAATTTTAGGAAACATCTTTCTAACCGATTTTGCCGTATTTTTTAAAAAATAATATGAAAGTAACTTACTGTTTAAAATAGATAGTATGTACTTTAAAGAAATGTCAATTTCATCTTTATTTGTAATTGCAATATTGCTCATATTAAATAAATAGTCTTCATCAGTAAAAGTAGCAATTATGCTCTTAGGATATTTTCCTGTTATCTCTCTAACAATGATTTTTTCTCCTGGGAAATTTCTTGGTTCGGCTAGAAATGAACCGAACTTTAGGAATGTTCCTGACCAAGTAATATAATTTCTACCAATATCTCTACCTTCTAAATATGGAAAGGTTGAATTATCGTATTTATAGCAATAATCAAACGGTCTATTCTTTACATCATCAGCGGATTGTTTTGGCTTTCCTTTGCCCTTCTGATATGCTTTTAAACCTGATTTGATTAGCACTAAATCGTCAAGCTTTTTAGAATTCGAAAGTAATTTTTTTGTTAGCTCAACACTAGTCTCATCTGAAAAAACTCTAAACTCAAATCCATCATTTTTTTCAAAATCAATTTGTTTCCTTGAATGGGAGTATTTAAATTCTTTACCTGCACTTAAAAGGACTTTAACTTCATTATTTTCTAATTTCAGTTTTAATTTAGTGGCAATAATTATAATTGTTTCAACATTAACTCCTTCAAAGGAATATCCTGCTAAATTTATTATTTGGTTTAAGTTACAATTTCGCAATATAAAACTCCTTAATCCTTTGGCTGAACTAACCATCAACCAAGCATTTGGAACAATTAAGCCATATTTGGAATTAGGTTTAATCAACTTTACTGTTCTTTCAATAAAAAGTAAGTAAAGGTTAATTTGATATTCAGCAGCAACGTAATTTTTTCCGTAAAATTCTTTGATTATAGGAGAGAAATTTTCTCGTGCAAAAACATAAGGGGGATTTCCTATTATCACATCAAAACCACCATTTTTAAAGACATCTACGAACTGATTTTCCCAAATAAAAGCTTTGTCTCCCGCAATGGCTTTACTATCTATTAAAGAGTTCCCACATTTAATATTACTGCTTAAATCGTTCAGTTTCCGGCGCGGTTGAGCGGTGCGTAACCACAGGGAAAGTTTGGCAATTTCTACGCTTTCTTCGTTTATGTCAACCCCATAAATATTGTTTTCTAAAATGGTATTTTCAATATCACTAAACACAATGGCTCCTCCCAATACTTTAGCTTTGAGTTCGTCTATGTAGTTATGTTCTTGTATTAAGAATTCTAATGCTTGGTTTAGAAAAGCACCAGAGCCACAAGCAGGATCACAAATAGTAAGTTGTAATAACCATTCTCTATACGTATCTAAGATTTCTAATAACTTCTTTTTTGTATTCGTGCGTGTCCCCTTTTTGATTTCAAAATAATCTTCCTCGTGAAAATCTAGCTCTAATTTCTTTTCCTCACAAAGTTTGCCTACCGTATTCTCAACAATATATTTGGTAATGTAATTGGGTGTATAAAATACACCATCTTTTTTACGCTTACTTTTTTGCTTATCAAAATTATCGCCTTCAATCTCTGCATTTACACTTTCGATTTCATTTAAAGAATTTTCAAAGATATGTCCAAGGATATTAACATCTACTTGGCTCTCAAAGTCATAAGAAGAAAGATTGCTGGCGTGTTTGTAGAGTAGGTCATCATCAATTTCTAATAAACTTAAAACCGCATCTGGTTTAAATAGCCCACCGTTATAAGCAAAAATCTCTGCTTTTTTATCACTCCCTTTTCTACCCGTATCTAAATAATTAAAATAGAGTTTAAAGCGATCATAAAGAGGTTGGTTAACGTCTAAGTCTTTTAATTTATGCCAATCTGCTATAATTTTATGAATGGAATTGGGAGGGAGTAAGCCACGATCTTCGGCAAAGAAAATAAACAGAAAGCGGTCTATGAGTTTTTGTGATTTTTTGAACAAGGTAAGCTTCACATTTTTTTCTAAACGATTGGCTTCTGCATAGAGACTTTCATCATCTTCTTGCGCATCTTGAAATAACTCATTTTCTTTTATTGCTTTGAGTTTTTTAGCATTGTTTTTAACCAAATCACGATATAATTCTCGTTTAAAAACGGAGTAATCTTGATAAAAACCTTTGGTGATTTTTTCCTGTTCTACCAGCGAAGCTTCTTTTATTTTTAAAGCTAGATTATTTAATAAATTATCTTTTTGTAAGCATAAATAGAAAAGTTCAAACTTATCTTCCGTGAGGTGAAATAAATCAAACTCTAAAAACTCGGTTGCATCGTTTATATAAAAGCGCAATTTCTCAAAATTAGAGGTAATTACATATACACAACCTTTTTGATGTGCTTTATAATCAAAAGCTTGTTGTTTAATGCCTTCTAAGTGCTTAGTGTTTGTTCCTTTAAGCTCAATGACGCAAAGAGCGTCTTCTCCCTTTAAAATAGCTCCATCAGCTTTTCTTGAATTGGTTTGGTTTTTATACTCCGCCACTAAATTAAAGTCAGCATTAGGTTTTAGGGTATAACCAAGAATTTTCACAAATAGTTCTGTCAAAAAAATACCTTGATACTCTTCTTCTTTAGAGCTTTTGATGTTTTCTTGAATAGTAGGATCTAAAAAGTATTTACTAAATTTTTTGTAAGCCTTTTGAATTTGATTTTTTTCTTGAGCTCTAAGGTATTTTTTTAAAACTGAAGTTTGGAATAATGACATAAACAGCGATTAGAAGTCGTTAACGGCATAAAGTTAAAACTTTAATACAAACTTTGATTAAGGTTATCTGTAATTGTCACAAAAAAGCCGATTTATTGACCAAAGATAATTAATATCTTAGTTAAAATCGGCAATAGTGCCATTGCCTTGAGGGATACAGTCCAACAGGAATTGCGTAATAAACAATTGTATTAAATTTTGTTGAATTGTTGACAAAGGCTCTAAACCCTTGTAGTGATTACATTTAGCATTGTTTTTAATATCAACAAAAAGTCAACAAAACACTATTGTTGACTTTTTGTTGCTGTACAAAGTGTCTCAAAACCCCCGTGATTATTGATCCTTTAATTATATTTCAACAATTCAACAATTTTACAGGCTTTTTAAAAACTCTTTTTGGAAGGTGTAAACACGTCCTTTGTCATTGTGCTCTTCAATAAAATATTTCTTAGATTGATAATCAAATTCTTTAGTGTAATATTTAAAGGAAGTAGAATTTTCAGATTTAGTGAGGTTCCATTTTATTTCTATGACCTGTTTTATTTGATTTAAAGTTTTCTTCAAGCCACCTTCTGCTAAAAGAAATTGTATCTTTTTCAAGTTCAACTTCAATTCTTCTTTTTCTACTTCTTCCATTTTTTCTAATAATATAATAGCGATTTCTTTGTTGATTGATATATTAGAACCTTTCACTACTCTATCTAAAGCTTCGGTATGAATCTCGGCTTTTGAGAACCACATTCGGCTTTTTCTTTTAGTCTGGATTTCACGGTTTTGAATAAAATGTTTGAATGCAGGCAGTTCTGCTTTCAGTTTTTCATCTAAATTCTCAATTTTGTTTTGTGGTTTTTCCAGCTCAAAAACCCAATAACGGATTTCTTCCGGATCAATGAGAACGAAATCGCTATCGTGATTAGAAGTAATTACAAATTTACCTATAAATGGCACTTGATAACGGTCTTTTCCTTTTGCTTCTTTATTACTGTATTTTGCCGTTGATAAATTTTTAATGGTTGCGCTGTCAGAAGGTTTAGCAAATTTTGCTTCATCAATAGCAATTATCAGTTTATCTACCCAGTCGCCATTAAAGCGTCCAGTCAAATCTTCTGGTTTTATGATGGACATATTACGTTCAAAAATATCTTTTAACCAATTTAAAAAGGTTGTTTTGCCTGTATGACGTTCTTTGCTCACTAAACATAAAATGGGCAGTATTTGCGTAGGTTTGCACCATAACAAACTTAAATAATCCAAAATTAAGGGATAATGGTCTTTAAATATTTGTCTTAAAAATAATTTGGTATGTTCAAAATCCCCTTCTTTTATTTCACCCTCGATCTTGTGGTATAGATTGTAAAAATCTTTTACTTCACTTTGATAATTTGTGTGGGAAGGCATAAGTACAAAACCATCATATTTCGGAATGTCTTTCAAAAAATTTTTCCCGTGGTCTTCTAAAATAGTTTTTTGCTGCCATTTAGATAACGTTGGGGTTGTTGAACCGTCAATATTAGGACGGTGCACTATTTTGTAATAATCTGTCTGTATTCTTAAATATCTGTTTTTCATTGTGTTATACTCTAAATTAATACTATTCTATTGTTGAAACCGTAAACTAAGCGTTACGGTTAAAGCGTTACGCTAGAATACGCTTAACCGCTTCGGAATAATGGTACATCAATTTTAGAAACCCTTGATAAGTCAGGTGTTGGGTGTAGAATTACATTAATACATATAAGATGAACCGTATTGTCCTTCTTATAAGTTTCATTGACTAAATTTTCAAAATTAACCGAGCTTATTGTTGGTTGTTTTTCAAAAAGCGATTTAAGTTCAATAAGAATTTCAAGCTGCTTATTTAGAAAAACAATGTCCTCAAAAGCCAACTTCTCAAAACTCAATTTTCGATTAGTTAAAATTTCCAATTCATTTACCTTCTGATAAAATAACGGGTAGGCAGTTTGGTGTAAGCTTCCCCAAAATTAGGACAAATTGAAGTTATAATTAATTTTAAATTTGTCAACTATGAAACAAAGTAAATTTAGTCCACAACAGATTGTAAAAATCCTAA
>NZ_JAVHUL010000043.1 GCF_031085155.1 Mesonia profundi
TTTTTTTGCCATAATTTAAATCTATAAATATTTATGGACTCTAAAAAATCGTCACATCAAAGGTAGACACTCCACTTTGTAATGAAATTAAAAATGCAGATTATTACTTATATTCTGTGAATGCGGTTTTTGAAAGTAAACCTAAGTATGAGTTAAGTCCCAATGTAAAGGATATTATTCAAGTACCGCTTTGGACACCTGATGAACCTTACGATTACATTAGCTATGGAGACGAATACTATAAAACTGTAGGAAGAAAAGAATGGACTTCTGATGGGGTTGTTAACGACCGTTTTATTCCTTATTTTGAACAATTGTTAGAAGTGATTTATAGCGAAGAGCAGGATATGTTGCTTTTAGATAATCTCTTTTATGAGCTATGGTTATATTTTGAAGATTACGACTTTAAAAAAACCATGCAAAATAAAGCCACCTGGGATACTTATGTAAGGATTTTATCAGCAACTATTGTTGAAGAAAGAAACTCTGACGCCACTTTACTCGATATGAGTATTGGATTGCGATGGATTTATAGGTTCTTAATTCCACTTTCCATTGTAGATGTTCCCAAAGTAGATATATGTCACTTAACGATTAGTGGTTTTGCTATTATTCCTGCTTTAATTTCACATTATAAGCACGGTTCAAAAATTATGGTAACCGAGCACGGAGTCTTTATTCGAGAACGTTTATTAGCTATCAACCAGTCGGGATTCCCTTACTTTTTAAAAAATTTATTGATTAAGTTTTCTGAAACCATAGCCCGTTTAGCTTATTATAAATCAGAAGTAATTGCTTCAGTAAATAAATTTAATCAGAAATGGGAAAAGCTTTATGGAGCTGAAGAATACAAACTAAAAGTCATCTACAATGCTGTAGATAAAGATGTTTTTAAACCCTTAAAATTGCCTCATAAAAAAAATAAGCCGCCTACGGTGATTGCATTGGCTAGAATATTTGATTTAAAGGATATTCTCACCATGATTAAATCTTGTGCAATCGTGGTTAAAGAAATTCCTGAGGTTCAGTTTTTGGTTTATGGTGACAACAAAGCCGTTCCCGAATATACAGAGTCTTGTGAACGTTTAATTGAAGAGTTGAATTTGGATAAGAGCTTTAAATTAATGGGACCTAAAAGAAATCCGCATTTAATTTTCCCTGAAGGAGATATTTCTATATTAACCTCTATTTCTGAAGGATTCCCTTACACGGTTATAGAGTCAATGAGTTGTGGGGTACCTGTTGTCGCTACGGATGTTGGTGGAGTTAGTGAAGCATTAAATGAAGAAACAGGAATTATTTGTAAGCCTAAGAATTATCTGCAAATTGGAGAAGCGGTCATAAAGCTATTAAAAGATGAAAATTTAAGAAGTACTATGGGAGTTAAATGTAGGGAAAGAGTTTTAGAACATTTTACACTAGAGGACTTAGTAAAGGATTATGAGCAGATTTATGATCAATTAGGGACTAAAGAGAACGTATGAGTAACACAACAAAAGCTTTAGAAAATTTGATTCGACAAATAAAAGAATTAAATGGTAAACCTGTTAACAAATTTGCAGTTGCAGCAACTATAGAATCTTTAGGAATTAGGGATATAGACGTTCTTGAAGATTATGGGCACCCCTCTATTCTAGATTTGGCAAATTATATTTATGATTTATTGGACTCTCCTATTTACATAGATCTTAAAAATAAAAAGCAACAAGAAATAGAAAAAAAAGATCAAGAAATTATTAGAATTTCTAGTTATATAACCATAAGGAACAAATTATTTGTTAAAGATTATTCTACAGGACTTATTCATTTGTTCCCGGTGTTTTTTCAAATTTTCACCATAATCATATTTGGATTTTCTCTATGGACCCATGATGGTTTTAATGAACTACAATCTACCGCGGTAGTTTTGGGAGTTATTTTAGGTTTAATTACCACTGGTGGATTTGTACAAGTTATAGGAAAGCAAGTTTCTTTTTATTGGTACAATAATGATTTTCATATGACGAAATATGCCGTTTTGGGAATCATAAAAATTGGTTTAAAAAGTATTTTATTTCTTTTTGTTATCGCCCTAATTTTCAATTTTTTCGTACACTTATATCCCTTTTTATTCTTACTTATCGTATTCGTCTATGCTTTTCTCATTGGCGCTTTATTGTTGTTTATAGCACCATTGTATACGATTAAACAGCGCTGGATGATTACCGTATGTATACTCTCAGGATCAATAACGAGTTTATTATTATATTTTTATACACAACTACACGTTTATTTTATTCATTGGGTAGGGATTATTGTGGTGATTACATGCTCTATCGTATATCTTAATTATTTTTTCAAAAAAACGATAAAAGATAAAGAAGCTTATACAAATGAAAAACCTAAAATTATGTTGGCGGTTTATAGAAATTTTAATTATTTCTTTTACGGTATTTTACTCTATTCTTTTGTTTTCTTAGACAGAATTCTAGCTTGGTCATCTACCTTAAATATGAACTTACCTTACATTGTTTATTATGAAAAAGACTATGAGATTGGAATGGATTTAGCCATTCTGGTTTTCTTTTTACTAGCCGGAGTATTGGAATATAGTATTGTTTCTTTTAACCGATTTATGGAATATTATCAGCGAAAGCTTAGATATCAAGAAGTTGAAAAATTTAATGCTAAATTATTAAAGCTCTACAGAAATCAATTAAAAACCTTTTTTATTAGCAGTATCATCATTGCAGTGTTTCTTTATTTGATTGTAACACAGTCTTGGGGTTATAGCGCAGGGTTTGATGAACCTTTATCTGCTTTAAGTATTAAAGTTTTTATTCTAGGTGGCTTTGGTTATTTATTTCTCACATTAGGTATGTTAAATGTATTATATTTATATACTCTAAATCAGCATCAAAAACCGCTTATAGCACTTATGGTAGCTTTTGTGGTGAATTTATTGATTGGAGCTTTCTTAAGCCGAATTTTCTCTTATGAATACAGTGTCATTGGAATGTTAATTGGTTCTTTTGTTTTTATGATTTTAACCTATAGAACAACAAAAAAATTCCTAGAGAACTTAGACTATTATTATTATGCAGCATATTAAAATTATAATTATTCTCATGATTTTTTGGAGCTTCCCCAAACAAAGTAACGCACAGAATGAAGATCAACAAAAGGTCTTGTTTTGTTATGGTGATTTCTATCCAGAACAAATAAAAGATTATACCTATGTGATTGTTGAGTCCCTACATTTTTCTAAAAAAGATATAGCAATATTAAAGGAAAGTAATACATACGTTTTTGCTTATATCAGTATGGGAGAAGTAAATAAGAATGGAATTTTATTTCCCGAAATAGAACCTCATGTGCTAGATAAAAATGAACTATGGGATAGTTATATTCTCGATATTGAAAATGAAGAAACTAACGCTGCTCTGCAAAAGGAATTTGAGTATAATTTAAAAGAACAAGACTTCGATGGTATGTTTTTAGACAACATAGATAATTATACTATCCACGGACCTACGTCTCATAAAAAAGAAATGCTCTTAGATTTCTTAAAAAATATAAAAGATACTTATCCTAATAAGAAACTGATGCAAAATGCAGGACTTCTTATTACGGAAGATACCTATCCCTATATAGACTTTATTGGAATTGAATCTATTGCTACCAATTATGATTTTGATAAAAAAGAATATAAGCTTAGAACTAAAAATGAGTTTCACGAGAAGGTAAATGAGCTTCAAACCATCACTAAAAAATTTGATATCCCTATTATTTTAATAGAATATGCCATTACTAAGCCTTTACGTCAAAAAGTTATTAAGCGAGTAAAATCAACAGGGTGGCCTTTTTTTATAGGCAATATAGATCTACAAAATATCCCCAAAAAAATAGAATAGTTTCATGTTATATTTAGACTCTATATTTATTGGTGCATCAAGAATCGTTGGTTTTTGCTGTATTATTTTCTTGATCAAGTTCTTGGTTTCTGTAAAAAATCAATCTCAATTTGGTTTTGATTATTTCATCCCCAGATTGGTGACTTTTTTAAGTGCAATTATAATTATAGGCTTCCTACTCACTCAACTAAATGCATATGATTCGTTTATTTCATTGACTATCATTCTAGGGTTTATGTTTTTTTTGTTCTTAAATTTAAAAAAAAATAAAAACAAGCGCAAAACACCCAATAAACATAGGGAGGAATTGAGCAAAACACATATTAATTGGCAAATTGGTCTAGGGCTTTTAATAGCGTTTCTAGGTTTTATATCTCGTTTTTATTTTTATAGATTTGATCGGTATGCCTTGTCAGACATTTGGTATCGAGATCTATCCAATATGAAAGAGCTAGCTTATCAAAAGTGGTTTTTTTTACCAAGCACCATGACCGGCGAGTTTCTATTAATCAACTTTTACGGAACCATTACGGGACTTAGCGATAGTATGGCCTTAGAATCATTTGGTCTTATAGAAGTAGCTACACTTGCTTTAGTCATTTTTTGGGTTACATACAGGAGCTTTAAAAGATTGTTTTTTCCTGCACTTACCACCAGCTTATTTTTTACTTTTTATTACATGTTTTTACCTATCAATATAGACTTAACCACCATGCATAAGTCTGTATTCTTAAGTTTAATTATTGCTTTACCTATTATTTTATTTGTCCACTCCCCCAAAATATTAAATGCCAAAATATCTACCTTTTTTAGATGGATGATCTATCTCTGTACAGCTACTTTTCTTATAGATTCTTTTGTAAGTATATATATATTATTTCCTGTTATATTATTAAGTTTTCTCTTAAAGTATAAAGATGTATATGTTCGTAAATCTTTTTATGCCTACTTAATTTCAGCTGTTTTTATATTTATTATACATTACATAGCAAGCTTGGTTTTAGGGCAAGATTTTTTCAGCTTTATAGCCTCAAATATATTCTCATACAATACGTACACCTATACCCCACAGCTTATTCTTCCTTTAGAGCAGTTACTTTTATATTATTTATACTTATCACTTGGGCTCACATTACTTAGCTTATTCTTTGCTATTAAATCTATTAAAGATTGGAGTTTAATTTTAATCCTAATTACCCAAATAGACTTACTGTTGCTTGCTGCGGTTTTTGAAGTAGACTTTTTAGATTTAGATTTATTAAATCAAGTCTTAAGCGTTTTTATTCCTATATTGATAGGTATTTTTCTTTATTATGTTAATTTGTTATTTAAAGCAATTGTTAAGCTCAAGAAAGAGTTTGTTTTCTTAAAACTAGTCTTAAGCTTTACGCTGATAGGTTTAGTACTTTATTCATTGTACGACACTACTATGGATAAAATTCCTTTTAATAAGGAAATTAAAAATGAACAAATTTTAGCCGCATATGATAAGATTGAAAATAGACTTCTTCCTTTCTCGTTTGGAGTAGTTAATCATGGAGAAAATCAAGTGATAAGTACAGGAAATCATTTCTTTCTTACTTATGAATATTTTAATACAGAATATATAAAACAAGATCAAGATTATTTTAAACATAAGGATGATCCTATCTACTTGCATAAAAACCCTGCAGTAGTTCTGCCAAATAGTATTTTTGTATTCAGTTACAAAAACGAAGAGAATTCTGCACAATTAGAAAACACCTTAGCGATTTTAAAACAAAGAGGTCGAAAAATTCATACCTTCTATAGTAATAGTTTACTAAATGTTTATGAAATTATAAACGAACCTGAAAAAACACATGTAAAGGATTTACTCTTTTAAAGTCTATGAAGCAATTATATCCTTTTTACCAGCTTATTTTTTTAACGTGTATTTTGTTGACGAGTTGTCAACCTGACAATACCGATCAAGAGATTCTGATTCATGAAGAGTCCACTAATGCTCCTTTAGTAGCTTTTATTCAGCATTCATCTTCCAAAGAAAATATGGTTTCAGGTAATCATTTTTCTAAAACATTAACATACGCTAAATACCTCACCAATTTCTAAGCACTAAAACGTATAATTCATCAAAAAAAATACCCAGTAACCTAAAGGTGCTCGTTTTCTTTGAAACCTATTTTTTTAATAAAACAGCCATCAAGAAAACCTTAAATTTTGTTGAAACCGGAGGTACTGTCGTATTTGCAACCTTAGATGAATCTAGACTTTTAAAATATTTGGGGGGAATAAAATCAGGAGTTGATATTGGTTACAACACTACGGCTTTGGGCTATCATTTTAACAATAATTTCCTTCCTAATTTAAAAGGTAAAAAAACCAATAACAAACAAGTTCACGGAGGTTTTTCTAGAGAGAGCTTTAAAGACGATATTTCTATTCTAGCTACCGCATATAATGATGATTATTACCCTGTAATTATTGAAAATAAAGTGAACAACGGAAATGTGATTCTATTTAATAAATATGGGGAACTCGAAAAACTTGATCGAGGCCTATTGTTTGCCGCTATTTTAAGCGGACTTGAGAACATAGCTTATCCCATAGCTAATGTGGCTACAATCTCCTTAGATGACTTTCCAGCCCCCCTCTACCCCATTTTAAGTGAACCCATAGAGTCTGAATTAGATATTACTCAAAAAGAGTATTATAAAAATGTGTGGTGGCCAGATATGCTCGCTTTAGCAGATAAATACCATATTGATTATTCTGCTTATGTGTGTTTTGATTATAGAAATAAGACGGAGCCTCCCTTTTTATTTACAGAATGGGAACTCTCCTATTCTGAAAAAAAAGGAATTAAAAAATATTCTTCAGATTTGTTGATGAAATCTCTTAAAGAAAGTAGACATGAGCTCGGGCTTCATGGATATAATCATCAATCTTTACTTAAATCAGATTGGCCTAACCAAAAATATATGGAATTGGGACTACATGCAGCTAGAAAACGATGGATAGGAAGTAGGTATGGTAAATTACCTGTTAGTTACGTTCCTCCTTCAAATGACATTGACAGTATTGGCTTTAAAGCTTTAGAGAATTCATTTCGTTCTATAAAATACAATTGTAGTCTTTATTTAGGTGATTTTGAAGACGGCAGCGATAGAGAGTTTGCTGTAGAACCTTACAATGCTCATTTTTATAATTTCCCAAGAATTTCTAGCGGATATTTGATGGATGGAGATGAACAGTTTAATGCTCAATCCTTATTGCTATATACAGGAATTTGGACTCACTTTATTCATCCCGATGATGTTTATCAAATTAAAAGTAAAAATGGAATCGCAGCTGCGGGAGATTATGCATATAGAAATAAAGAGAATTATGGATGGAGGCTTTCTAAAGATGGTTCCATAGGATTGCTTCCCAGGTTCGAGAATTATCTAAAAGAAATACAAGATGTTTTTCCTATGTTAGATTTTGTAACTGTAGAACGAGGAGTTAAAAACACCCAAGATTGGCAAAAACAAACTTATTATAGAGAACTGGGTAATGATTATTATTCGGTAACCAATACTAAATCATTAGATAGAAAGCAACATTGGTTCAATTACATAAAAAGAAATCACGCTGCTAAAACAGAATTCTTTTTGAGTAAAAAGAACATTCCATTTTCTAAAACTCCATTTTTAAAAGGATTTCTTTTTCAAATTGAAACCTCTACGGGCAAACTAAAGCTTCCGTCAAGCTCCTTACAAAACTCTAGCATAAGACCCATAGACCTCTATCAAGAGTACACCGACTTTAAGACAGAGAGTTCTGAAAATGGAGAAGTAATCTATAAATCCTTAACGGAAAAATATATTGCTGAAGGAAAAGTGCTTCAGGCTATTGAGCACCTTCAAAAAAACTTTAAGATCAAAAGAGCTAGCACGAAAGAATTATTAGAGTTAAACACCTATTTAGGCTGGGAAAGTAAAAATAAGGAAATCTGGGAAACGCTTAATTTACAATTAGCGAACTTTGGAGCTACGCAAGAAGTGGTTGCTGCCAGCATTACTATTAGTGAAGCAGAAGGATTCCTAGATGTACAAACGACTAAAAAGTGGCTTCCGCTTCAGTTAGAAAAATACCCTAATGATAGTTTACTCCAGTTAGCGTATTTGACAAATATTGGGACTTACTTTCAAGAGAAATCCATTCCTGTTTCACGCATTACTTCATTATTAGAAGGTAATGCTAGTCAGCAAAAAGCTAAAAATCTTCTAGAGACCTTAGCTTATAATTACCCAAAAGTATTTTTAAAGCTTGTGGAAGCAATTCCGTCTTGTGCGAAAAACTACTCCTTTCTAGGCGAAAATATTACTTGGTTCTACGCAAATAAAAATCAATTTAAAAAGGCCATAGCTTGGTCGGATTGTAGTTCTGTTTCTCAAGAAAACATAGAATATTGGCGTATGCAAACAGGAGAATATGCATTTTTAAAAGAAAGAAATTACCCTAAATACATAGAATACTTACTTTACAACAAGCCAAAACAAGCCCTACGCGAGCTAATGAACGCAAATGCTTGTAAGCAAGACTTATCAAGTTCTCTTCAACAAGATATCGCTTACGCTTACGGAAGTACGGGCACATTTAGAAAAGCTATTTTATGGGCGAACTGTGTAGAGGATTTTAATACTATCGATAAGCTTATTTGGTACCAAAAGCTAGAGAATTATGATAAAATGGAGATTATAGTTGTTTCTATTCCAGATGATCATCCAGACAAAATCAAAGCTACTGCACTACTTGTGGAGGATTATTTAGCTAAAGGCGATTTGTTAAATGCTTGGAAATGGGTAGATCAATTACCAGATTCGGCCACTAAATTAAAATACCAAGATATTTTAAACAAAGAAGTTGTTTATGCGACCACACAAAATCAAAAAATATTACTAAAAAATTATGCTTCTTTATTCTATTTAGAAACTGCCAAGAGTATTAAGACTGAGATTATAAAAAATGAAAACAGTTTTATAGAGACTTCTTCTGCTTTGGTGACAGACAAGCTTGATGCGACTTCTTTTGGAAATAAAATTACTTATGGATTTAGAGATCAAAACTTAAATACACATAAAATAGGTCTTACTCAATTTAATGCTTATGAATTGGGGACAAGTAATGCAGAAGATTTTAATCATTATTTATACGGAGCAGAATACACGTTTCTTAAAAAAGAAAGAGAGTATAAAATTAACTATAATGGAAACTTTGGATTACAATTAGACCAAGAGCAACAAGTATTTGTACACGCGTTAGTACAAGCGAACTTTGCAAAAGACAGTTTATTTAGTTCGGCTCAATTAAGGCTTCGTCCTGCTATTACAGGTCCCGCCTACAGTCTAGATGTTTACCAAACTCAATTAAATATTTATGAAGAACTCAGCTTAAAGAAAAGTTTTACGGTTATTGCTAATTTAGAAACCAATTATTATAGCGATGCTGTTCTTGATGCTACACTTACGGGAAAATTTAGTAAAAGTTTTTTATGGCTAAAAGATCATAGTTTTACATCATATACAGAGATCTCAGGGACTTTGGGGGATAAAGATAGGGAAAGCGGTTATCCCTACTGGAGTACCAAAGAACGAATCTATGGAGGTTTAGGTTTAGACTATTCCTTAAAAAATAAAGCAACGGGTATCGAATTAAATTTAGATGTCTCTGCATTTCTAGATAGTTATTCAGAAAGTTTTCAACGGTTTATAGGGAATCTTAAACTACCGGTTTCCTCAAGGTTTTATATTAACGCTAATGCCGAATTCTATACGCTAGAAAATTTTAACTCCAATAACTTTAATTTGAGCTTAAAATATTACTTGGAAAAAGACTAAGTAAGTAGTCTAGTGATTTCGGTTCAAAAGAATAGAGGAAATTGACACTTCTATGAATCTTAATTCTTAATAGTATTATAAATGATTAGGAAAAAAAAGAGATTTCAACGTTATTGTAGTTAAAATACAAATTATGAATATGAGTGTACTAGCCAAAAGTGAAAGACAACTTCTTATTATATTTCATCCAGACAGTGAATTAGGAAAACAATGTAGAGCGCAAGCCGAAGCTATGGATGCAAAAGCCTTAGCTATCAATTTAAAGGAAACCAAAATAACAGGTACCGAATGGGCTGAAATTGCTAAAATGTTAGGAAAAAGCGTTTTTGATTTAATTCAGCAAGATCATCCTGCATTTAAAGAACTGTATGGTGATGACAAAGTAAGCTTAGAAGATCACGATGCGATGAAGGTGTTAGAAAACAACCCCGAAACCTTGGTTTTCCCTATTGCTATTCGAGGAGAAAAAGCGCTTCAGGCAAATAAAACAGCCGATCTTTCCAAACTATTTAAACTCGACGCAGGAGAAGTTGACAAAAAATAATCTACCTTATATAATTATCTAAGTTTTCTAAAAGTCTTATTAAAAAAGTAGGAAAAATCGCTTTATCAGCGTATCTTAGAGGTAACAAAAAACTTAACTATGGATATTAATTTTAATTATGTGCACGTAAAAGCGAGTACACGCTTAGAAGAGGTTATAACAGAAAAAATCAATAAGCTAAAAACCAGATTTGATTTTTTAATTAGTGCCGATGTTTACTTTAAAACTGAAAAATCTTCTTCTACAGATGAAGGAAGAGTTTGCGAGATTAAATTGAGCTTACCGGGACCTTTAGTTTTTGCTTCGGCAAATGAAGAGAATTTTGACATGGCGATTGCCAAATGTGTAAATGATGTAAAGAGTCAGCTTCAAAAAAGAAAAGAAAAAATGAGTACTCATATCTAGTGAGTTCATATTAGAGCCTAAAAGCCGTTTATCTTAAGATAAGCGGTTTTTTTATTTAATAGGACAAAAGCCGATTTATCGCCGTGATGAGAAATAGAAAACGGGATGTCTAATAGATTTTCCAATTGATATAGCTGCGGAATTTGATTTTCATTCTTGATTATGTGAAGCTCCTTCAATAAAATTTGTTCTTTTTCTGAAATGCTTTTCAACAATTCCTCTTTTAAACTCTTATTAGCTACTTTTTGATGAAATATTTGTAGATTTTTCTCTGAAGCAGCTGAAGTAAAAATACAGTTATCGGCATAAGTTGAAGAGGTGTAAAATGAAGAAGCTCCTAGATTTACCTTCCCTATAATTTTTTCTGCTGAAACTTCTTGAAGCGAGCACTCCAATTGCCAGGGATTAAATCTAGGTGAGAAATTTTCTATACGTTGATGAGCTTTATAAGCCGACTCTTTCATGCTCCAAAACAACCAAACTAAGAAATCTGGATCTTTAGCGGAATTGATTTCTGTCTGTTCTTGTTTGGTGAATATTTTTTCAATAAACCTGGGACGTTGCCAATTGCTTTGCTTTTTAGCAAGACTAAGATCTACCACATCGTTTCCAATCATCTACTTACTTTTTCTTTACAATTTCTATAGCATCGCCTACACTTCGCATACCTTCCATAGAATCATTATCTATTTCGATATCAAATTCATCTTCCACATCCAAAATCACATCTACCAAATTCGCAGAATTGATTTCTAAATCTTTGATAAACTCTGTTTCTTTTGAAAACTCCTTGAAGCCTTCTTCTCGCTGTACATAAGGTTTTACTATTTTTTTAATCGTTTCTATGAGTTCTTTTTCTGTCATTTTTAGTTTTTTGTTTATTCTGGATTATTCACTAAACCTTTTTAAAATTACCACTGCATTTACATCTCCAAAACCAAAACTAGCTTTGGCCAAAATATTCAGTTCTGCGGGGGTGGTTTTTCTTACCACTTTTTCTTCGGAAATCAATTCCTTAATTTCAGGATGAATTTCTTCGCAATTCACATTCCCAAAAATAAATTGCTCTTTTAACTGAAGTACGCTCGCCACCAATTCAATACTTCCAGAGGCACTTAAACAATGCCCCGTCATTCCTTTTAAAGAATTGATATAGGGAAAATCCTTTCCTTGTCGTTGCAAAGCTTCCGTCCAGTTTTCAATCTCCACTGCATCTCTGGTCGTCGCTGTTAAATGTCCGTTTACAGTATCTATTTCTTTAGAATAAATTTTTGCTTCTTCTATCGCACTTTTAATGCAACGTTGAACGGCTTCATTATTTGCGGCAGTCATACTTCCTTCCAAGCGTTGTCCGCCGCTATTGATAGCACCTCCCAATACTTCCGCATAAATTTTTGCTCCTCTAGCCTTGGCGGTTTCGTAGTCCTCTAATAATAAAGCTCCTGCGCCACTTCCAGGCACAAAACCTGTAGCGTTAGCGCTCATAGGTCGAGAGGCATTTTCGGGATTGTCATTAAATTTGCTCGGTAAAATGCGCATTGCATCAAAGCCGCCCCAAACATAAGGACCGTGATCGCCGCAGCTTCCCACCAACATACGTTTTGCTTTTCCTTGCTGAATACGTTCTGCACCCAAAATTAAAGCCTCAGTTCCTGTAGAACAGGCCGAAGAATTGGTGGTCACTTGATTTCCACAACCTAAAATTCCACCTAAATAGGCGCTAATTCCACTGGCCATGGTTTGAATCACACTCGTACTTCCCAAGCGCCGGGTTTTACCTTCATCGATTAAATGAATGGCTTCCCTAAACTTATCTACGCCTAAAATACCAGTTCCAAAAATAATTCCGCTTTCATAATCTGGGGCAGCATCTTCAGAAATGGGTAATCCTGCATCTTTCCAAGCATCCACTCCCGCAATCACTCCATATTTTATTCCGCTCGCTTTTAAACCACGCAACTGTAACTTCGTGAAATATTCACTTAAAAGCTCTTCAGAAATTTCAGGCTTCCCTCCTATCTGACAACTAAATTTTAAATCGGCCAATTCTTGAAAAAACCGAATGCCGCTTTTCCCTTCTTTAATGGCTCGACTAAAATTGGTAACTCCAACTGCATTTGGCGCAACCACGCCCATTCCAGTAATTACAACGCGTTTCTTCATAACTTTAGATTCATCATTCCTGCGATTTCGCCTTTACAAATCAACTTCTCCTCTTCATTGTACATTTTTACTTCACATTTAAGTTTATTGAACCTAAAGTACATTTTTTTAGCACGAACATACACTCTTTCCCCCGGAAATACTGGTATATAAAAATCCATAGCGGTAGAAGTTAAGGCGATTTGGACCTTCTCTTCTACTGCATTCTGTTCCTCATCTGCTCCTAGAAAAATACCTAAACAAACCACTCCGATTTGTGCGGCACATTCGGTTAAGATAACTCCGGGCGTCACTGGCGAATCTTTAAAATGTCCTTTATAAAAATAAGAATCCTTAGGAAAGTGATAATTTCCTGTAATCTCTTCTTCGTTGACCGATTCTATTTCATCAACAAAAAGAAAAGGCTTTGTGTAAGGAAGCTGGGCAATGATTTCTTCAGGATTTATCATGGAGTTATTGATTTTAAACTTAGTTCTATCTTGAATATTGTTAGTAAAAGTTCTCCTACTTTTAAAGGAGAGGTGTCAAACTTTAACTGAAAGGGTGTTAGCAACCCTTCCGTCAAGCAAAGCTTGACACCTTCCCTTTTTAAGGGAAGGAACTTTTTGATATTATAAATTATAAACTATTTCCATTTTAAAAATCTCACAGTGCTTTTGAGATAAAGTCTCTTGTTTTAAGATAAATGTTCCCCACCATCCACAGGAATAACCGTTCCTGTTATCCATTTTGCTTCGTCTTTACTTAATAAGTAAACCACGTTGGCTACATCTTGAGGCGTAGTTAAACGCTGGTTTGGATTGCGCTTTAAAGCATGTCCTTTTAATTGATCGCTTCCAGGAATTTGCTGAAAAGAAAACGTATCGGTCATTCCCGCTTGGATGCAATTTGCCTTAATTCCATAAGGTGCAAACTCTAATGCTATATTTCTGGTAATCGCTTCCAAGGTAACTTTAGCTGCAGAAACTGCCGCATAATTTTTCCAAGCTTTCGTATTCCCTTCACTGGTAAATGCGATCACACGGGCATCTTCATGAAAAAGCTGTGCTTCAAAAGTAGCTTTTACCCAATCATATAAACTAAGAGCCATCGCCTGAATCGTGATTTGAAAATCTAGGGAAGACAAGGTGTTTCCCTCGCCATGCATCGGTTTTAAATTTCCTTTAGCAATACTGTGCAGTAAGACTTTTATTTTTCCTTTTTCTGAAAGTAAACTTTTAATTTCTGATAAATTTTCTTGTATTTTTTCTGAATTGGTCGCATCTACATTAAAGCTTTTAAGCTGAATTCCTTCTTTTTTAAGGCTTTCAAACTCTTCATGAATTTTAGGTAAATTCACTTTACGATCCCGATGAAGAATAATCAAATTCATCCCATGTTTTGCTAGTTTTTCGGCACTTGCTAAGCCTAAACCGCTACTTCCGCCAAGGATTAGCGCCCAGCTATTTGTATGTTCAAATTCTCTTACCATTCCAATAAAATGCGTTGTGCAGAAAACCCTGGACCAAAACTTAACATTAAGCCTTGTTCTCCTTTGCTCATTTCTTTTTCCATAAAGCGTTGCAAGACATACAAGACGGTTGCGCTACTCATATTTCCGTAAAGTCTTAAAACTTCTTTGGTATCATCTATATTTTTATCCATTTCACTGAACAATTCTTCTACGGTTTGTACAATTTTTTTCCCGCCAGGATGAAAAATAAGGTGATTTAATCTTTCAATGGAACTTCCGTGTTCTTTTAAAAACGGATGAATTATTTTCGGGAAATGCGATGCAATGGTTTCTGGTACTGCAGGATCTAGAATCATTCTTAACCCTTCATTGGTTAAATCAAACCCCATCATATTAGGCGTGTCATAAAAATGATACATTCCCTCTCCTATAATTTTAGGCCCTTTTGCATTTTCTTCCGAAGAAAGTAACACGCAAGCAGCGCCGTCCCCAAAGATAGCGGCACTCACCATATTGGCCATACTAAAATCATTCAGCTGAAAGGTTGCCGTAGGACTTTCTACCGCAATCACGGCAGCACGTTTCCCCGGATGCGCTTTTAAGAAATTTTGAGCATAAATAATTCCAGAAATTCCTGCGGCGCAACCCATTTCGGTAACGGGAAGCCTAACGATGTCTTGTTTTAAATTCAGTTCATTAATCAAATAAGTGTCGAGCGACGGAATCATAATCCCCGTACAACTTACTGTGATGATAAAGTCTAGTGATTCTGGTTTCCAAGCAGCTTTTTTCAAACTTTTCTGTAAAACAGCGCTTCCTAGTTTTTTTACCTCCCGAACGTAAATATTATTTTTATCCTCAAAAGAAGTGGCGACAAAAACCTCTTCAGGATTCATAATTGAATAGCGTTTATCCACTTGGGCGCCTTCAAATATCTTAGCAATTTTTCGCTGAAAACGTTTTTCTTGTCCCGAAAGCCAAGTCTCCACCAGTGGTAAGATATCTTTAGTCTCCTTACAATAAGAAGGTAATTGTTTTTCTACGCAAGTAATATGTACGCTCATTTAGTTTTGAATTATCCATTGGTAACGGAATGCCCACTTCCAATTAATCGAATGCTTTTGGGCTGGTAATTGTTTTGAAAAAGCTATCAATTCTTCTTTTTTAAATCCTCTTAAAATTGAAATTAAACCATCCTTTCTTGCGATTTCATTGTTAATAAAAACCGCGCAAAAAACTTGAAACAAGCGGTAAGCTACTTTGCTGCGCTGCAAATCATTCACGATTATTCCTACATGAGCTTGCTGGGTAAAAACCTTCAAAATGCTATTGATTTCTGGGTTTTTGAAATGATGAAGTGTTAAGGTACATAAAATAATATCAAACTTCTTTTGTTTAAAAGCTTCACTAAACATATTTAAAGCTAAAAATTGGATTTCAGGAAAATCTATCGCCAATTTTTCTGCGATTTCTATTCCGTGGGTATTGGCATCTACTCCTATCAATTTCAGTTTATACTTATGTTTTCTTGCCCAAACGGCAATTTCACGAAGCATGGCTCCGTTGCCACAGCCAATATCGGCGATACTAATTTCTTTATCTTGAGGTTGGTTTTTTAAGAGCTTTGCTAAACCTTGAATTGTAATTTGATTTCCTCCCAACCACGCATTGATATGCTCTAAATCCCGAAGCGTTTTTTTCAAATGCTTTCCCTTTAAATCAAAATCATCCATGATTTCGACTTCTTTAGAACGTTCTTGCGTATGTAATTTCTTCATAGAATAGACTGTCCGTGGGTTTTAGCTATTATTTTTGGAAGTATTTCCGGGAAATAATGAACAAGCTTCTGGGAAGCGGAAGCCAAATTCGGACTTAATAAAACCCGTTGTAATCTTCTGCCCATCAGGTTTCTACCTTTAAAGTGAAGGTTCCAGTTTTTTTTATATTCTCTTTCTATGAGTTGTCGATTCAACTCGTTTTCTTCTACGGAAGAAATAATCGCTTCAGAAGCTAATTTAGCACTGTGAATAGCCATTGCCATTCCGTTGCCACAAAGCGGATGAATAAGTCCAGCAGCATCTCCTAACATCAACATATGATTTTCTATTTGAGGTTTAGGCTGAAAAGAAATTTGAGCAATGCTTAAGTCTTTCTTAAATAATGGCTTACTTTTTTTAAAAAACTGATCTAAACACGGATTCTTTCTCAGTACATTTTCTTTAAAATCTTCAGAATTTTTATGGGCTTTAAAACTTTGATAGGTACTCAAATAACACACATTTATCGCTCCAGTTTCGGTGGATGAAAGGCCACAATAGCCTCCTTTGAAGTTATGCAAAGCCACGAGATCTTTAGGGAAATTTTCATTTTGATAATGCGCTTTTACGGCAAGCCAAGAAGATTTTTGCTGAATAAAATCACGATTTAATTCTTTATCGAGAACAGATCGCTTCCCGAAAGCTCCTAAAATTACATCTGCTTCATGTTTAACTCCTGATTGAGTTTCTACCTGAAAGCTTTTATCAATAAATTTAGTAGAAGAAACTTGTTCTTGAATAACTTCTACTCCATTTTGAATCACTTTCTGAACTAAAAACTCATCCAAAGCAAACCGACTTATTCCCAACCCACCTAAAGGAAGTTTTGCAGTCGTTTTTTCTCCGCTTTGTGTAGAAAATAAAAGCTGATGAATCTTCTTAGGCTTCAAGTCTTCAAGGTCTACTCCTAAGCTCTCCATATAAGGAATTATTTCAGCAGAAATATATTCTCCACACACCTTATGTTTTGGATAGCCATCCTTTTCAAAAAGGACAACTTTAAAGTTTTCTCTAGACAAATGTATGGCAGAAGTTAATCCTGCTAGTCCGCCGCCAATAATAATGATTCTAGGTTTCTTCACGTTTTAAAGGTATAAAAAAAACCAGCTCTGAGACGGATGAGTTATATCTTTTAAGAAAGATTTTGATATTGGTTAATAAGTCTTCCTTAAATCTGATAATCTCAATGGATTACATCCACAAAAAAGCCTAGTGAAAATCACTAGGCTTTTTTAGGAAATAAAATAGCTACCTTAAAAAAGGCATTCTATTTTTTAGTTATTCGTGTTTTGCTGCGCTTCGTCTTTTAATTCTTCGCTTGCAATAATCGCTAACTCAACTCTTCTATTTTTTGCTCTTCCTTCAACCGTACTGTTGTCGTATTTTGCTTGAGTTTGTCCATACCATTTTGTAGTAAATCTTCCAGAAGAAAGACCGCTAGCAGTTAAATAGTTGGTCACAGATCTTGCTCTTTTCTCTGAAAGGGTATAGTTATAATCTGCGTTTCCTGTACTATCTGTATGTCCTTCTACCAATACATTAGTATCTGGATATTCTTTAAAAATTCCGATAAGGGTATTTAAAGTTTCTTGAGACTTGGCATTAACATCTGATTTGTTTGTAGCAAAATAAACACCACTATTCTCATCAAAAGTTACGCTAATCCCTTCACCTACTCTAGTTACTTCTGCACCCGGAATTTCATTTTCAATTTGTTGTGCTTGCTTATCCATTCTATTACCAATGTAAGCACCAGCGGCACCACCAACAACTCCACCAATAATAGCACCTAAAGCTGTATTATTACCGTCTCCTACGTTGTTACCAATTACTCCACCAATAACAGCACCTCCAGCAGCTCCACCTGCAGCTCCTTTTTGTGAATTGTTTGAATTTTTGATGGCTTCACACCCTGTCATTAAAAATGCAACGGCGATGATTAAAGCTAGGGGTCTATTTAAATATTTCATATTTATCTTACTTTATTATTTATGTTTATTAATAACTTTTTACAAAATCCATTCTAATTAAAAAAGGCTTTCCTTCATAAGAAACGGTTTGTTCCCATGTCATATTGTTTTCTGAAAGGCTCGCTAGTTTTAATCTATAACCCGTATCTACTTTTCTTGCATTTTCACCTTCTTGAACTACTTTAAGGCTAAATGTATAAAGTCCTGTAGATTCGTCAATTTCTTGAACAGACCATACAAAACCTCTTGTAGCGTCGTCACATCCAGCACCATTTAACATGTAGTTTCCTTTATTGTTGTTAGAAACAAAGTTCCAACTCGAATTGGTAAAACATTTACTTGGCGCATCTTGAAACAAAGTAACATCTACAAACCCAGTACTATTAGGGTAAGATATTTTTGTTAACGTCCAATCTCCTTTAAAGGTACGCTCTGCTTCTCTTTCAATTTTAGTAGTACCGCAGGAAACTGCAACGATAGCTACTAAAAGCAATAAAATTGTCTTTTTCATAATTAATTTTTGGTTGTTAATACGTCCAAAAGTAATTACGAAAAATAATATAAAATTTAGAATTAAGAAATATTAACTAAAATTTGTTAAAGAACCGCTAAAAAATATTCTATTTCCCTTAATATGCCACTATCTTTTCAAGCTCCGTTGCAAATTCCGCTTTAGCGAGGTATTGATCTTCTAAGTTTTTTGAAAAAGGAATTGGAGTTTCCTTACTCGCTACTCTTTTAATAGGAGCATCTAAAAACTCAAAGCATTCTTCTGAAATCATCGCGGAAATATCTGAAGCAATTCCTCCAAATAAACTATCCTCTTGTAAGATAATTACCTTTCCTGTTTTCTTTACAGAATTAAAAATGGCTTCCTTATCTAAAGGTTGCAAGCTTCGCAAATCTAACAAGTCGGCTTTAATATTTGAATTTTCATTCAATACTTCCATCGCCCAATGAACTCCGGCGCCATAAGTAATCACACTCACGTCATCCCCTTTCTTAATATGAGCTGCTTTTCCAAAAGGTAGCGTATAATAATCCGTAGGAACTTCTTGACGAATACTCCTATATAAGGCTTTATGCTCAAAAAACAAAACAGGATTTGGATCCTCTATTGCGTTAGCCATTAAGCCTTTAGCGTCATAAGGAAAGGCAGGATAAATCACTTTTAAACCAGGGGTTTTGGTAAACCAAGCTTCATTGGTTTGACTGTGAAAAGGACCTGCTTGAACTCCTGCTCCACAAGGCATTCTCAACACCACATCGGCGTTTTGATTCCAGCGGTAATGTACTTTTGCTAAGTAATTTACAATAGGATTAAACCCAGAAGATACAAAATCACTAAACTGAAGCTCTACCACAGATTTGACCCCGTTAATAGACAATCCCATTGCAGTACTGATAATTCCAGATTCGCAGATAGGCGTATTTTTAATGCGTTCTTTTCCAAATTCTTCTAGAAAACCTTCTGTGATTTTAAAAACACCTCCATAGTCTGCCACATCTTGCCCCATTAAAATAAGGTTTTCGTTGCGTTGCATTCCTTGGCGCAAGCCTTGAGAAATGGCATCTATAAATCGTATTTCCTCTTTTTGAGTCGTTTCAGGTAAAGTTTCTTTGTATTCAAATTCTTGATACACATCTTTTAACTCATCCTCTAAGCTCGAAGAAGTCGCTTCCTCTTCATCGGCCATTTTTAGATGTTCGCTGATTTCGGCTTTAATAAGCTCTTCTTGATGCGCAATTTTCTCTTCGGTTAGAATCCCTTCCGATAAGAGGTGTTTTTTTAAATTTTCGATAGGATCTTTTTTCTCCCAAAAATCTAGCAGTTCTTCTGGAACATATTTAGTGCCACTAGCTTCTTCATGACCGCGCATTCTAAAAGTTTTGAATTCTATTAACACAGGACGCGGATTCTCTCTCATGCTCTCGGCAATCTCGCTCACTTTGCTGTACACTTCAATAATATTGTTTCCATCAATAATATGAGACTCCATTCCGTAGCCTTTACCTCTATCGGCTATATTTTCACAATTATATTGCTCTCTTGTGGGTGTCGACAAGCCGTAACCGTTATTCTCTACACAAAATAATACCGGTAAATCCCATACAGAAGCAATATTTAAAGCTTCATGAAAATCTCCTTCACTGGTCCCGCCTTCCCCTGTAAAAACTGCGGTAATCTTCTTTTCTTTACGGAATTGATGCGCCAATGCGATACCATCTGCAACTCCTAATTGCGGACCTAAATGCGAGATCATTCCTATAATCTTATATTCTTGCGTCCCAAAGTGGAAACTACGATCTCGTCCTTTGGTAAACCCAGATTTTTTTCCTTGCCATTGTGAAAACAATCGAAACAAAGGAACTTCTTTGGTGGTAAAAACTCCAAGGTTTCTGTGCATAGGAAGTACGTATTCATCACTTTGCAAGCAACTGGTCACTCCTACAGAGATAGCCTCTTGTCCTATTCCACTAAACCATTTAGAAATACGTCCTTGACGAAGAAGGATGAGCATCTTCTCTTCAATAAGTCTCGGTTTGAGCATTTTAAAGAAAAGTTGGCTAAGTTGTTGGGAGTCTATAGTAGTTGACTTAAAATTAGTTTCGGGAAGCATAGTTTAATAATTACTTTTTATGATAACCCAAATTTAAAAAGATTTACTTAGCTAGTGAGGTTTATTCTATTATAATTTCTGTTTCTATACATTGCTCTATAAATTCTAATTTTTTTCCATAGAGAAATTCCGTAAAGGGTATTTTTAGGCTGTTAACTTTTATCTAAAACTAAAAGAATTGGAGTGTCTACCTTTGATGTGACGATTTTTTAGAGTCCATAAATATTTATAGATTTAAATTATGGCAAAAAAACA
>NZ_JAVHUL010000044.1 GCF_031085155.1 Mesonia profundi
TTACTTTGTTTCATAGTTGACAAATTTAAAATTAATTATAACTTCTATTTGTCCTAATTTTGGGGAAGCTTACAAATTCAACTGAGGGCTTTTTATTTTCGCTGTCAATAATTAGAAGAGGTTTCAGAATTTTTAAAAGAAAGTTTAACAAAACAACTCTGTACTGAAAGTGTAGAGGTTTATTAATACTGGGGACTGAAAGTCCCCTTTACTATTCCAATATGAAATTGGAATTATCACTCGAATCTCGACGGTGATGCTCCAGATACTGATTTACCATTTCCATCGGTTTTAATTCCCTTACTCCATACTCATTAGCCACTTGGCCAAAAAAGTTGTCCCTAATAGCGTTCTTTCAATTCAGGAAATTCCTGCTGAAGCTTCCAGGACATTCTTCCTTTCAATTTCTCCAATACACACTACTTACGATCAGTTTCGGAGCATATTCAATATGCATATGGACGTGGTCTGAACTAACAACTTCTTTTCAAAATCTCTATTCCTTCCGCCTCACAAATTTGGATCAAAAGACTACGACAACGAACTTGAATGTCTCCTAGAAGTACTTTATAACGGTATTTCATGACCCAAACTATATGGCAAGTCAGATGACTTACTGTATGACTCCCTTTTCTTTGATAACTCATATCACGAAAATATAGATTTTTTCGAAATACTAAAGTGCTGCAATAAATTGCAGGGTTTAAATCCCATTTCTGAGACTAATAATTAATCTCTGTTTAAACAATGTTGTAAATACCTAGATTCTAAATTTCTCTTGCAGAAATATTGTATAAAAAATCTCACCCGAAAAACAAAGGTCGATAAAGACTATTATTCTGAAATGAATAAATTATTATTTAATATTAAATGAAAGCATCTAACATCAATGAAAAATAATCCGATAGAAACAGCAAAATGTTGTACCTATGTTGTACCAAAAATAGGAAAGCCGAGATATGAATCTCGGCTTTTCCCTTGTACTCGAGGCGGGAATCGAACCCGCACGTCCTAAAACACTGGATTTTGAATCCAGCGCGTCTACCAGTTCCGCCACTCGAGCTAATTATATATTTTTAAGTCATTTTAATAAAATATGACCTAGCCTAAGACTCTTGCATCTCCGATTGTTGTCAAAACTGCCACTTGAGCTTTTTAAGGGTGACAAAATTAAAAAATAAAATGGTTATATCACAAGAAATAAATTTTAATATTTCTTTTTAGCTTCAATTTAATTCTTAAATTTGCAAACTTATTGATAATCAGAAATTACAATAAGCCTAAAATAACAAATCACTATGTCACAAGTAGTTACCGATGTTAAGCTTTTCCCTTGTACGCAAAGTATGAGTTTAGCACAAGATATTGCCAAGCATTATGGAATCTCTTTAGGGAATGTGATTACTTCTACCTATAGCGATGGGGAGTTTCAGCCTTCTTTTGAAGAGTCTGTAAGAGGAACTCGCGTATTTATTATTGGTTCTACCAATCCTAGTAGCGATAACCTTATGGAAATGTTGTTAATGCTAGATGCTGCCAAAAGAGCTTCGGCAAGACACATTACCGCAGTGATGCCTTATTTTGGTTGGGCTAGACAAGATAGAAAAGATAAGCCAAGAGTTCCCATTGCAGCAAAATTGGTTGCTAAAATGTTGGAAGTTGCAGGAGCAACGAGAATCATTACGATGGACCTGCACGCAGATCAAATTCAAGGTTTCTTTGAAAAGCCTGTAGACCACTTATTTGCTTCTACCGTCTTTTTACCTTATTTAAGAAACTTAAATCTTGATAATTTGACCATTGCCTCACCAGATATGGGAGGATCTAAAAGAGCTTATGCTTATTCTAAAGCCTTAGAAAGCGATGTGGTTATTTGTTATAAGCAACGTGCCAAAGCAAATGTAATTTCTTATATGGAATTAATTGGAGACGTTACCGATAGAAATGTGGTCTTAGTAGACGATATGGTAGATACCGCGGGAACACTTACTAAAGCAGCAGATTTGATGATGGAAAGAGGAGCAAAAAGTGTAAGAGCTATTTGTACCCATCCTGTATTATCTGGAGAAGCTTATGAAAGAATCAACAATTCTAAACTAGAAGAGTTGATTGTAACCGACTCTATTCCGTTAAGGGAAAAGAGTGACAAGATTAGAGTGGTTTCGTGTGCGCCTTTATTTGCAGATGTGATGAAAGCAGTACACGAGAACAAATCGATTAGTTCTAAATTTTTAATGTAAATTTTATTTATTAACACTTATATTTTTTAAAAATGAAGTCAATTACGATCAAAGGATCTAAAAGAGAAAGCGTAGGCAAGAAGTCAACAAAAGCCTTACGTAATGCTGGTCAGGTTCCTTGCGTGTTATACGGAGGGGATAAAGCATTGAATTTTTCGGCACCAGAGGTGTCTTTTAATAGCTTAATTTACACTCCAGATGTACACACTGTAGTAATTGAGTTGGAGGATGGTACATCTATCAACGCTGTACTTCAAGACATCCAGTTTCACCCAGTAACCGATAATATCCTACACATGGATTTTTATGAGTACGGGGAGCAGCAAGAGATTAGTATGGAGATTCCTGTACACGCAGAAGGAGTGCCTAAAGGAGTTAAGAATGGTGGGGTATTAAGATTTAACCTACGTCGTATGAAGGTAAAAGGTTTGGCTAGTAACCTACCTGATTATATCGTAGCGAATGTAACTCCGCTTAAAATTGGAAACAAATTGTACGTTACGGCTGTAAAGCACGAGGACTACACCATCTTACACCCAGATAACACCGTTATTTGTCAAGTGAAGACTTCTAGAAATATCGTTGCAGAAGACGAAGAAGGTGAAGAAGAAGTAGAAGCAGGTGATGTGCCAGCAACTGAAGTTAATGACGAAGGAGCAGCAGCAGCATCTAACGATGCATAAGCTTTCAAGAATAAATTGATTAAAAAAGCATTCCTTTATGGAGTGCTTTTTTATTTTTACTGAAATTATAAAATTATGCTTTCTTTTTTCGGAAAAATTTTAGCAAAACCTAAACATGTTGAACCTGATATGAAAAAGTTTCTAGTAGTAGGCCTAGGAAATATAGGACCCAAATACCATCATACGAGACATAATATTGGTTTTAAAGTATTAGATCACCTAGCAAGCGAAAATGAGATTGCTTTTGAAACCGTGAAACTAGGAGATAAAGCAACCTATAAATTTAAGGGAAGAACCTTTATTCTTTTAAAACCGAGTACGTTTATGAACCTTAGCGGAAAAGCGGTGAGGTATTGGTTAGAAAAAGAAAAAGTAAGCCTAGAAAACCTCTTGGTGATTACAGATGACTTAAATCTTCCTTTTGGAACCTTAAGACTAAAAGCCAAAGGAAGTGATGGCGGACATAACGGTCTAAAAGATATTCAGCAGCAATTGAATACTTCTAAATACAACCGATTTAGGTTTGGAATAAGCGATGAGTTTTCTAAAGGAAAACAAATTGATTATGTGTTAGGAGAATGGGGAGAAGAAGAAGAGAAACAAATGAAAGAACGCCTAGACAAATCGGTAGACTTGATTAAATCGTTTGGTACCGCAGGCTTATCCAATACGATGAATATGTTTAACGGGAAATAATATTTGTTGTCCAATAAAAAATCAAGACTTAACAGTAACTAACTGACAAACAGTAGCGATTTTAAATAAAATATTCACTAGCACTCGATAAAATTATTTTAAAAAAAAGCAAGCTATCCATTATAAAATCTAGTTAGACTCCATACGTTTAAAGAGCTCATCAACTTTAGATTATTTTTAGCCGGACACTAATGAAATCAATATAAAAAAGAGGAAGCAAACGCTTCCTCTTTTTGTATTCTAAAATTAGAGTTCTTATACCAATTTATTTTGTAAAGTCGCACAGAAAACGAAGTTGCTTTTTTGTTCCATGACGCTGCGATTAGTTTGCATAGCAGTAGCTATGGAAATTATGAGCAAGGAAATAGAACGGAAAATGAACAAGTTTGAATGAGCCATTACATTTTTAATTTGGTATTATTATTGAACGATAATCTTTTTGGTGATAGAATTATTCTTATCACTTACTCTCACAAAGTAAACACCAGCCTGAGCCTTAGCTAAGCTTATGCTTTCTTGTACCCTATGTTGAGCTTCAACTTTTCTGCTATGTACCAATCTTCCTGCCACATCATACACTTGTATGGTTGTAGGTTGCGGGTTGGTAGCGTTTAAACTAATGTTAAACTCTCCATTATTTGGGTTTGGCCAAATGCTAAAAGAAGAAGCTAGAGAAGCATCATCTGTAGCAAGCTCTCCAACAGTTAAGGTGTAATCCTCTACTTCTCCATCAAATCCTGTATTACATGAAGTAGGATAAGCATTAAATTGAGTAGAGACTCTCATAATTGTATTTCCTTCTAACGCATCTGTAGGAATAGTAATAGACATGGGAGAGTTGTTAGTAGGTATGTCTGAGCCATTAGAGGCAACACCTAAATTGTACTCTTCTCCTGGATCATCAAAACTACAGTTTTGATTCCAATCTATCCATACCATAGCTCCTAGAGGATAATTTCCATCGGTATTTAAATTAATCGTTAAGCCATAAGATTCTCCAAATGCAACCCCTGTAGAAATATCTGTATAATCACTGTAACCCGATGGTTTACCAGAGGCATTGTTGATGTTATTAAAGTTAACTAAGGTTATAGACGTACCATATTGAGTTGTTCCACTAGATTCGCAAAGCTCACAAGAGGTTGTGGTGAAACTAAACACATCAGAAAAACTAGTGTCATCACAACTATTGCTAGCCATAATTTTCCAGTAGTAGGTGGTTTCATTTTGTGCCGAAGAAAACGCATAGGTGTTATCGTTTACTTCTACTTCTTCTACAATCGTAGTAAAATCAGTATCTGTGGCGATTTGAAGCGTGTAAAACTCTACATTATCAGAGCTTTCCCAAGTTAAAACCGGAGTTGCAGGAACATCTGTTTCTCCATCTGTAGGAGTTAATAAATTAGGTGCTTCAATATTGGCATCAAACACCTGTAAAACCGCATCAAAAGATGTAGTTACAGAAGTAGAAGTTCCAACAATTTCAAATTCATAAGTACCTACGTCAACACTAGCTGTTCCCGTAATAGTTAAACTTAAATCTGTATCGTTTGCAGTTGCAGTTTCAGGCGTAAATGTAGCAGTTAATCCACTAGGTAGACCTGTTGTAGAGAAAGTTGTCGTTTCAGTAAACCCTAAAAAAGTGTTATAAGTAAAATTATAAACAGCATCATCTGGTTGGCAAACGGCAACGGTAGTTTCGTCCAAATCAATCACAAATTCTGCTTCTTGAACTGAAATTGATTCTTCGTTTACCGCATAGAAAATATTATCGGCAGCTTCTACCATAATTCTTGCATCAGCAATGGTTCCAACAGAAGGGACAACTACAGAAGCCGAACCATTGTTAGGAAGGTCTTCAGCAACAATAACATCAAAATTTAATCCGCCATCTACACTCATAAGAATGTTAACATTGGCAGCGTTAATTGATCCACTATCTGTGTTGGCAACATCCCAAGTAATCGTTTGGTTTTCTCCAACATTCCAAGTAATGCCTGTAGAATTTTGTGAAGTGACTACAAAAGGACCAGCAGTAGCATCAACGTTTACTTTCATCAAATCGACATCAGTTTGTCCAACTCCTTCCGCAAAACCACTACCATTATCTCTAACGGTAAAGGCGAAATTCATTTCTCTAGTTACTGACGGAGTTACTTCCCAAGTTGGAGTAAGGTTACCATTCACTACATCTTCTAATTTTGGCATGTACCTATTAGGAGACTCTGTAGGCATGATAGATCTGTATAAAGGACCTTGCGTCCAAGTAGGTTGTGGGGAACCACTTCCTGGAGCCATTTCAGGGTCATTTTGAGACCAGTTATACGTATGAGTTGTGGTGCCATCAGGATCTGTAGCACTTCCTTTTAATATATAAGCAGTAGATTTAGGAATTGTATAATCTGTTCCTGCATCTGCAACTGGAGCTTGGTTAGGAATACTAACTTCCACAGCACAACTACTACTAACACCAGATTGAACGTTGGCACTGATGTCTCTAATATTAACATAATTAAAGTGAGCATCACTATTAGCTTGTACGTTAGTTGGGCAAATACCAGCATATCCTAAAATAGAACTTCCACTGGCAGGCTCTACTTCAGTTTGTCCGCTACCACTTCTAGAACACGTGTTCATTGTATGATAACCGCCAAATTGGTGACCCATTTCGTGCGCTACATAATCAATATCAAAAGGATCTCCAGTAGGATTAGAGCTTCCAGTAAAACCGCTCCCTTTGCTCCCTGAAGTACAAACACAGCCTATGCATCCCGCATTACCGCCACCAGAAGTGTTGAAGTTGTGTCCAATGTCATAATTAGCATCTCCTATTTCATTATCAATAACCGTTTGGGTCGTGTTATTGTATTCTCCATTCCATGGGTCACTATTGGTTGCACCATAATAAATGATTTCATCATTATTGGCTACAAAAATTAAGGTAATCGCAAGATCCCTTTCATAGATTTCATTTACCCTATTCATGGTAATGGTCATTTGCGCTTGTATATCGGCTACTTCTGTACCTGCATTCGCAAAAATATTACCATATTCAGCAGTACAAGATTGGGCAAGTCTATAAGTTCTGTGAATATTATCGTCGGTATCTAATATTTTTCCTGCATTTCCGTTAAGGGAAGGAAGATCAATATTGTTCTCAGTAAGACATTCAAAATCTGTAGAGGTTTTAGTTAAGTCCTTACGGTTGTAAATGATGTAGTTTTCTTTATCGGTAGTATAAGGATCGATATAAGTCGCACTTCTTTTTCCAGAAAGACTCATACTGTGTAACCCAAATTGGGTAACGCTAAATCGTACTGTAGCGGTAGGATCGTTTATACCAATTGCTTTATACGTTCTAATGTTTGCAAATTTGTTTTGTAATTCTTCCTCCATAATAGAAGAAGAGGCCACTTTAAATTTCTCTAACTTTCCATTTTCCATAGGAAGTTCGATTACAACGGGAGAGTCTCCTGTAAAATTTCCTCTCTCTGGGGCTTGTGCTATTACCGCTTTAAAAGCCTCTAAGTCTAGGTGATAGACGTGATAAGAGGTAGGGGTAGAAGCCCTTCGGGTTTTTTCTAATTGGCTTAAGGCCTTGTCTGTTGTTTTGGTCCAATAATTATTTTGTCCTGACACTGAAAAAGCCAAGAAAAATAATACTAAACCTAAAACATGACGTAAATTTGTTCTCATAGTTTTGTAGATTAAGTTAAGCTCTAAAAATAACGCAATTTTAAGCTTTACGAAAAGGTATTTAAGTTAAAATATGAACAAGTCTAATATGATGAATGATATTATTAAGCCATCCGTAGTTACTATTGGGACATTTGATGGAGTTCATATAGGTCATCAAAAAATCATTCAGCGGTTAATAGATGTAGCTAAGAAGAATAATTTAGATGCTGCCATTCTTACTTTTTTCCCTCACCCTAGAATGGTGTTGCAAAAAGAAGCAGGAATAAAATTGATTAACACCATAGAAGAACGTAAAGAGATTATAAAGAGCAAAGGTGTAGACCGTCTAATCGTTCATCCTTTTACGAAAGAATTCTCTAGACTTACAGCCAAAGAATATGTAGAGCAGATTTTAGTGAATCAGCTCAACGCTAAAAAAATTATTATTGGTTACGATCATCGCTTCGGAAGAAATAGAAATGCCGATATCCAAGATCTAAAAGCACTAGGGAAAACTTTTGGTTTTACCGTAGAAGAGATTTCTAAACAAGATGTAGAAGAAGTCGCCGTGAGTTCTACCAAGATAAGAAAGGCCATTGAAGCTGGGGATATAGAAAAAGCCAACACGTTTCTAGGAAGCCTTTTTTCCCTTAGCGGAAAAATAATTAAAGGAAAGAGCCTAGGAAGAAAATTAGGTTTTCCAACGGCCAATCTAGAAATAGAAGAAGACTATAAAATTATTCCCAAGAACGGAGTTTATATCGTGCAAACCCAGTTAAACGATACTAGGGTTTACGGAATGATGAATATAGGAACCAATCCTACCGTGGGCGGAGAGGAACAAACCATAGAAACCTACTTTTTAGATCTAGATCAAGATTTGTATGGACAAAAATTGAATATTCAGTTATTAAAAAGAATACGCGACGAAAAGAAATTTGACAAAGTAGAACACTTGGTAGAAGCTATGCACGAAGACCTAGAGGAAACAAAAGCATATATTCAGCAATT
Organism: Mesonia profundi; assembly: GCF_031085155.1. GTDB lineage: Bacteria > Bacteroidota > Bacteroidia > Flavobacteriales > Flavobacteriaceae > Mesonia > Mesonia profundi. The sequence goes on from NZ_JAVHUL010000044.1 coordinate 8,309, forward strand.
AAAAGAAGCTTAAGTATGATTAATAAGTGGCTTTTTAAACATATTGATAACAGCGCTTTAATTTTATTTAGAATTTTCTTCGGAATTTTAATCACACTAGAAGCTTGGGGAGCCTTGTTTACCGGTTGGATTGACCGTACGTTAATGGCGCCACAGCAAACCTTCAACTTCATTGGGTTTGATTTTTTACAGCCGCTTCCAGGCAATGGAATGTATTATTACTACTTCATTATGGGTATTTTTGGAGTGATGGTGACGCTGGGTTATAAATACCGTTGGAGTCTTTCTGCTTTTACCGTGATGTGGACTTGCGTTTACCTGATGCAAAAATCCAGTTACAACAATCACTATTATTTACTAGTGCTCATTTGTCTTTTTATGCTTTTGGTGCCGGCAAATGCCAACCTATCTTTAGATGCCAGAAATAATGATAAAATAAGGTCTATTTCCACTCCGCGTTGGGTGCATTTATTTATCATTTTACAGCTATTAATCGTATATACCTACGCTTCTTTCGCGAAGTTTTACCCCGATTGGCTTGATGGAACCGTAGCCGAAATTTTGATGCGTTCCAAAAAAGACTACTGGTTAATTGGAGGTCTCTTACAAGAAAAATGGACGCACATCACCATTATATACTTCGGAATTTTATTCGACTTACTGGTGGTTCCGCTCTTGTTGTGGAAAAAGACCAGAACCCCCATGTTTATCTTTGCGGTTTTCTTTCACTTATTTAACAGCATTGTCTTTCAAATAGGAATCTTCCCGTATTTATCCTTGGCATTTTGCTTGTTCTTTTTCCCTACGGAAGTAATTCATAAACGCTTCAAAATCCGTAAAGAATATTATGATAAAGGAGAAGTATTGGTACCTTCTAACGCAGGATTAATGAAAGCTTTTTTTGTCACATGGTTTATCATCCAAATAAGTCTTCCGTCAAGGCATTGGTTTATTAGAGGAGATGTGTTGCATACCGAGGAAGGTCACCGCTTAAGCTGGCGTATGATGTTACGAAGTAAAAGCGGCATCAGTACATTTCAGGTGGTAGATAAAAATACAGGAGATACTACGCTGGTTAAAAAAGAGGAATACCTCTCCAAAAAACAGTTGCGTACGGTAAGTGCCAAACCCGATGCTATTTGGCAATTCGCGCAGCGTTTAAAGAAAAAATATGCGGCCAAAGGTCAGGATGTTTCCGTGTTTGTAGATGCCAAAATAAGCGTAAATCGCGGTCCTTATGTACAACTTACAGATAGCTCGGTAGATCTAGGCTCAGCGAAATGGGATTATTTCTTTCACAACGAGTGGATTTTACTTCCCGAAGAGCATTAAATCTTAATTCAAATCTTTAACTTTGAGGCTTTATTTTATTTCCGTCAAGCGGAAGTAGAGTAGTAATAGCCATATAAATTGAACATACTATGTTACAAGTAGCCCAAATTAGAGCGAACAAAGAAGCTTACATTAAAGCTTTAGCGAAACGAAACTTTAAGGCAGAAGCCCTTTTTGAAGAAGTTTTGCAATTGGATGAAACCCGAAGAACTACTCAAACCGAGTTAGACGAAACTTTGGCAGAGTCTAATCGCTTGTCCAAAGAAATAGGGCTTTTATTCAAATCGGGGGAGCATCAAAAAGCAAATAAGGTTAAAGAACAAACCGGAAACTTAAAAGAGACTTCAAGAGAATTAACAGAGAAGCTGCAAGAAGTTTCCAATGCGTTAAATGAAATTCTTTACACGATACCCAATGTTCCGCACGATTCAGTTCCTGCAGGAGTAACCGAAGATGATAATGTAGAAATTTTTAAAGAGGGTGAAATCCCCACCTTAGAAAAAGACGCTTTACCACACTGGGAGTTGGCAAAAAAATACGATATCATCGATTTTGAACTGGGTAATAAAATTACCGGTGCAGGTTTTCCCGTATATAAAGGGAAAGGAGCCAGGCTTCAGCGTGCGTTGATTACTTATTTCTTAGATAAAAATACCGCTGCGGGTTACACCGAATACCAAGTGCCATTGGCCGTAAACGCCGAATCTGGTTTTGGAACGGGACAATTGCCAGATAAGGAAGGGCAAATGTACCATATGGAAGAAGACGATTTGTATTTAATCCCAACGTCAGAGGTGCCGCTTACCAATATGTTTAGAGGAGATTTATTAGAAGCCAACCAATTGCCAATCGCGTGTACTGCTTTTACGCCGTGTTTTAGAAGAGAAGCGGGTTCTTATGGCGCGCACGTAAGAGGTTTAAACCGTTTGCATCAATTTGATAAAGTAGAATTGGTGAATTTGGTAAAGCCAGAAGATTCTTATGCGACTTTAGATGCGATGACAGCACACATTCAAGAGATTTTAAGAGAGTTAAAATTACCTTATAGAATCTTGCGTTTATGCGGAGGAGATTTAGGATTCACTTCAGCTTTAACCTATGATTTTGAGTTGTTTTCTGCCGGTCAAGATCGCTGGTTAGAAATTTCTTCGGTCTCTAATTTTGAAACTTTTCAAGCGAATCGTTTAAAAGTTAGGTATAAAAATGATCAAGGTAAAAAAGAACTGATTCATACCCTTAACGGAAGCTCATTAGCCTTACCTCGTGTAATTGCAGGAATCCTAGAAAACTATCAAACTCCTAACGGAATTAAAATCCCAGAGGTTTTAGTGCCGTACACCGGTTTTGATATGATAGATTAAAGAAATTCTAATCTCTACTTTTAGGAAAGATAAAAAATTTAAAAACCATATTTAAACGCATTTTGCTATCTTAGCGAGATGCGTTTTTTAGTTACAATCATATTCTTTTTTATAGTTTCCGTAGGCTTTTCACAGTCTTCGGCCTTGGCGAATAATTATTTTGATCAAGGGGAGTATGAAAAAGCAAAAGCGATTTATCAAAAAATCTATGAAAAAAATCCGCGAGACGTAAGAAATATTACTCAGTTAGTGGCGACGTATCAAGAACTTCAAGAATACCAAGCTGCAGAAAAAATATTGTTAGAGGAGTTAAAAGGCAATGTCATTTATCCCAACTTATGGATTGATTTAGGTTACAATTACCAACTGCAAGATAAGCCAGAAAAAGCTCAAGAGAATTATCAAAAAGGCATTGTGATGGTAAAAAAAACAACGGCTTATGCCTATGCCGTGGGAAGATCTTTTCAGCAATATAATTTATTAGATGAAGCCATTGTTACTTATGAAACGGCTTTAAAAGATAAAAGCAATGCTAGTTTCTCTGTAGAATTGGCAAGGATTTACGGGGAAAAAGGAGAATTAGATAAGATGTTTGAGAGCTACCTTAAGCTTATTGAAGAAGAGCCTAAATACCTCTATGTCATCAAGCGTAACCTCGGCGAATTTGTAAACGAAGATAAAGACAATGAAGCCAACCAGATCCTTCGTAAAACGCTGTTATTAAAAAATCAGCAAACGCCAGATGTGATGTATAATTCGTTGCTGAGTTGGTTGTTTACGCAGCAAAAAGAATATCAAAAAGCATTTGTGCAAGAACGAGCTATTTATGTAAGATCGCCACAAAAAAATATGCGTCCCATGTTTGAGCTGGCTAATTTAGCCGAAGAAGAAAATCAATTGGATGCGGCTAGAGAAATTTTTGATTATCTTATTGAAAACGAAGAGATTCTATCTAGAAAAGTAGAAGCCCAAGCGGAACTTTTGCAATTAGAAATAGATCACTCCACGCCAAAAGATTATAAAAAAATAGACGAAAAATTCCAACAAGTTTTCACCGAATATACGCAGGCTACTCCCACAGAAATATTTCCTATTGAATTGCAATATGCAGAGTTTTTAGCTTTTCAGCAAAGAGATCAAGCTTCCGCTTTAGCGAAATTAGACGAACTCCTAAACTCGAGAATCAACCGTCACGAAGAAGCGCAAGCCAAATTGGTAAAAGCCGATATCTTGGTGTTACAAGAAAAATTTAATCAGGCGCTTATTTACTATAGTCAAATTCAGAAGCTATTGCAAAACTCGGTCATCGCACAAGAAGCCACGTTTAAAATTGCCAAAACCAGTTTTTATAAAGGTGATTTTGATTGGGCAAAAACGCAATTAAAAGTCTTAAAAACAGCGACTTCCAAACTCATCGCCAACGATGCGCTGCAGTTGCATTTATTGATTAACGACAATATGCAAGGCATCGACTCTACGCATACGGCTTTAAAGCAGTTCGCTAAAGCGGATTTGTTTGCGTATCAAAATAAAGACACCGAAGCACTTGATATTTTAGACAAAATTATTGCCGAAAATAAAGGCTTGCCTATAGAAGATGATGCGTTATTTAGTAAGTCGAAAATTTTGCTAGAGCAGAACGATTTTGAAGCAGCAATAGAAAGTTTAAACCATATTTTGATGATTACTCCACCTAGTATCTATGCTGCTAGAACTTATTTTTTGTTGGCTAAAACCTACGAAGAAGAACTAAATGATCCCGAAAAGGCCAAAAGTAATTATGAAAAAATTATTTTTGAACACGAAGATAGTATTTACTATAATGAAGCCCGAAAAAAATATAGGCAGCTTCGTGGGGATGCAATCAACTAATTTTACTTTATAATTAAAAAGATTTTATGTACATATATAACGTTACCATCAATGTGTTGGAGGAAGCCCATGACGATTGGCTGCAATGGATGAAAGAAGAACATATCCCTCAAATGTTGGCTACGGGTAAGTTTATCAAAGCTTTAATGACTAAGGTTTTGGTAGAAGAAGAGATGGGCGGTATCACTTATTCGGTGCAATACACGACAAAAGATAAAGCGACTTTAGAAGCTTATTATGAAGAAAATGCGAATGAATTAAGAGCGGCTTCAAAACGATTTAAAGATAAATTTGTGGCGTTTAGAACCGAGTTAGAAGTGGTAAGTGAACAATGAAAAAGAAATTTAAACCCTATAAAAAGAAAGATTTTTCTTCGGGGAAACCGCAGCAAGATGCCGTTAGAGCAAAGAAACATTTAGGCCAACACTTTCTCAAAGATGAAGAGGTAGCGCAACGCATTGGCGATACGCTTACGCTCAACAATTATGAAAATGTACTAGAGATAGGTCCGGGAACGGGAGTGCTTACCAAGTATATTTTGCAAAAAGGAAAGAAGGTAAAAGTGATGGATTTGGATAGAGAATCTATTTATTACCTGCAAAACAGTTTTGCTCTAGAACATCCTGAAGTACCGGTAAAAGATTTTGAGATTTTAGAAGCCGATTTCCTTAAAGCCGATTTAAGCACGCTTTTTAAGGGGGAGCCTTTTGCGATTACAGGAAACTTCCCTTACAATATTTCTACGCAAATTGTATTTAAGGCGATTGAGAATAGAGATTTAGTGCCCGAATTTACGGGGATGTTTCAAAAGGAAGTAGCCAAGCGTATTTGCGAAAAAGAAGGCAGTAAAACCTACGGAATTCTATCGGTATTTACACAAGCTTATTTTGAAGCCGAATACCTATTTACCGTTCCGCCAACGGTATTTAATCCGCCGCCAAAAGTAGAAAGTGGGGTGTTGCGACTTATCCGAAAGGAGGATTATTCGCTTCCGGTAGAAGAGAAACTATTTTTTAAAGTGGTAAAAACCGCTTTCAATCAGCGAAGAAAAACCTTAAGAAACAGTTTAAAAACCTTCCAATTGTCAGACAGTTTAAAAGAAGATAGTATCTTTGGCCAGCGTCCAGAGCAATTATCGGTCACCCAATTTTTAGAACTCACCCAAAAAATAGCAGAAGATGCAGTTTCAGATAAGTAAAAAACTTATAGAACGTATTGAGCAACTCGTTGAAGAGAAAAACAACGCGGAGCTAAAACTGCATTTAGAAGAATTACACCACGCCGATATTGCCGATATTTTAGATGAAATATCTTTAGATGACGCTACGTATGTAATCAAACTCCTAGGAAGTCATAAAACCGCTGAGGTTTTAATGGAGTTGAGTGAAGTAGATCGGGATAAAATTTTTAACAATCTTTCTGCCAAAGAAATTGCCTTAGAGATTGAGGAAATGGACACCGATGATGCTGCCGATATTGTGGCAGAATTATCTGATGATCTCAAACAAAGTGTAATCTCCCATATTGAAGACGAAGAACACGCCGACAATATTGTAGAGCTTTTACGCTACGATGAAGATTCTGCTGGGGGATTGATGGCAAAAGAGTTGGTGAAAGTAAATGAAAACTGGAGTGTTACCGGTTGCATGAGTGAGATGCGAGAGCAAGCCGAAGAGGTGACACGCGTACATTCTATTTACGTAGTAGACAATAAAGACCGTCTTAAAGGAAGACTTTCGCTTAAAGACCTGCTTACCGCACCTAGCGATGCCCAAATAAGTGATATTTATATAGATAAGGTAGATTATGTAACGGTACATACTGCCGGTGAAGAGGTAGCGAGAATCATGCAAAAATACGATCTGGAAGCTATTCCTGTCGTTAACGAATTGGGTCGCTTGGTAGGAAGAATTACCGTAGATGATATCATTGATTTTATAAAGGAAGAAGCCGAAAAAGATTATCAAATGGCGGCTGGTATTTCTGAAGATGTAGAAGCAGATGATAGCCTTTGGCAACTTACCCGCGCACGTTTACCTTGGTTGATTTTGGCGCTCGTTGGAGGTTTTGTATCGGTAACTGTATTGGGAACTTTTGAGGGAGCAATGGAAGAACACGGAGAGCTTTTCTTTTTTGTGCCACTTATCGCTGCGATGGCAGGAAATGTAGGCGTTCAATCCTCGGCAATCGTGTTGCAAGGCTTGGCCAATCAAAGCTTAAAAGGCTCCTTGTTTAAACGTTTAGTGAAGGAGGTTTCCTTAAGCTTGCTTAACGGAACTGTTTTAGCCATATTATTGATTGTGGGAGGCATGCTTTTGCTTAACCTCGACTTTAATTTTGGTATCACTGTGGGAATTTCATTAATTACGGTAATCATCAACGCCTCTCTTATTGGCACTTTCGTTCCCATTATTTTAGATAAACAAGGCATAGATCCTGCTATGGCTACGGGTCCTTTTATTACCACCAGCAATGATATTTGCGGAATTCTTATTTATTTTTCTATCGCTAAGATTATTCTAGGCTTTTAAAGGTATTTCCCTTTGGGCGGGTAAGTCAGAAAAAACACATTTTAAGTAGCATTTTTTATTTACATTACTCTTAGAGAGCTTCTCGCGGTTATACAGACTGTAAGGATAGTGACTGCAAATAATTTTTTATTGTACATTTGAAGCAAAAAAGCAGTTATGAAACCCATTCCCTTTAAAGATGAACTTTTGGTGCCCCCAGAAGTCATTGATAATCTTAACCACGTCAATAATGTCACCTATTTGCAATGGGTACAAGATGTGGGAGAAAAACACTGGAAAGCAAAAGCACCAAAACACATACAAGAAAAATATGGCTGGGTGGTGCTAAACCATTATATTGAATACAAACATCCTTCCTTTGAAGGTGACACCTTGACTTTAACCACCTGGATAGAAAGTTACAGCGGAGTAAAATGTGAACGAAAAACGGAAATTTACCGTAAAAAGGACCATAAATTGGTAGCTAAAGCAAAAACGCTTTGGTGTTTTATCGATTTGCATAAACAGAAACCTCAACGTATTCAGCCTGAAATTTCAGAACCTTTTTTTGAATTATAGTTATGAAAATTTTACATGTAGACCGTAATCATCCCTTAATGCTAGAACAGCTTCAGGCTTATGGTTTTCAAAATGAAGAAGATTATACCTCTACTAAAAGTGAAATAGAGAAGAATATTTCTAACTACGACGGACTCATTATTAGAAGCCGATTTACTATAGACCAAACTTTTTTAGACGCCGCCACCAATCTTAAATTTATCGGGAGGCTAGGCGCAGGATTAGAAAATATAGACACCACATATGCTAAAGAAAAAGGAATTCAGTTGTTTTCTGCACCAGAAGGCAATCGCAATGCAGTAGGGGAACACGCTTTGGGAATGCTGCTGAGTTTATTCAACCATTTGCGAAGAGCAGATCAAGAAGTGCGCAACGGCATTTGGAAGCGGGAAGAAAACCGCGGACTAGAATTAGAAGGAAAAACTGTAGGACTTATTGGCTACGGAAATATGGGGAAAGCTTTTGCCAAAAAACTGAGAGGCTTTGATTGCGAAGTGATTTTTTACGATCTTAAGGAAGGCATTGGGAATGAAGATGCCCAGCAAGTCAGTTTACAGGAGTTACAAGAAAAGACAGAAGTACTGAGTTTACATACCCCGCTAACGAGTCTTACCGAAAATATAATTGATAGCGATTTTATCGCTTCCTTTAAAAAGCCTTTTTGGTTGATTAATACGGCCAGAGGAAAATCTGTGGTGACACAAGATCTGGTGGAAGCACTAAAATCTGGTAAAGTTTTGGGCGCTGGTTTAGATGTCTTAGAATATGAAAAATCTTCCTTCGAGCATCTTTTTAGTAACCAACATCAGCTTCCAGAAGCCTTTCAATACCTTATTGAATCAGATAATGTGCTGCTTAGTCCGCATATTGCAGGGTGGACGATAGAGAGTAAAGAAAAACTGGCGCAAACGATTGTAGATAAAATTAAGCAGAAGTTTTAAAGTAATTATTTTTCAACTCAAGTGTCTGATAAAGGTATCAATAAATCGCTCAAGAGAATAAAAACAAGCTTAAAAGATAGTTTTTATAAAAATTTTGTTAACTTAGTGCTAATATAATTATAAAATCCAATTATTTATGAGGAAGTTACATCGCTACATCGCTACATCGCTACATCGCTATTTCTGGTCTTGATTTTAAGCTTGACAGGTTGTGAGAAAGATGACTCTTTTAAAGAACAAGCAGGAGACCCGCAAGTAAATGCCATAGAAAGTGGCTTTAACATAGAATATGTAGAAAGCTCAGCCATCTCAAAAAATGCTAATTTAGCAAAACAGCTTTCTAAGCTTTTAACCACCCCAGAAAATTTAATGGGTAAAGGAGAGCGAACAGAGTTGACCCTACATACCCAAATAGCCAAATACATTAGTAGTGAAGATGGTAGTTACCAATCTTATACCTTTCATGTTTCCAATACACCAGATGGTGTTGGACTAGAAAACATTTTATATGCCTCCTCAGATGGAGGTAAATCTTATAGGATCTATTTATTGGAATATCCCTATACGGAAGAAAAAATGATGAATAGCTTCTTGCCATTTAAGCCTTTAGATTTTAAAGGAGAAGATATCACTTACTATCCACTCAACGAAGAATCAAAGACCGCATCAATAGATTGTACGGTATTAGTTCAAACTTATTGTCAAAAAGACAACCATGAAGATGGGTTTTATCCTAATGGAGAGACTTGTCCTGCTCATCAGTCAACATCTGTATTGGAATGTCATGTGCAATTTTGGGGAGGTATGAGTTCAAGTGGACCTGGTGGTAGCATAGGTGGGAATAACGGGGGTAGTTGGCCAGGACATCCTAATCCATCTCATACAGGTTCTTCTGGAACCGGCGGTGCAGGAAACCCTTCTCCAGGAACAGAGGCAACTTCACCACTTTATTTACCCATGAAAAGTATAGTTAGAAAATTAGGACCTTATGAAGATGAAGCAGAAAGAGACCATATAAAAGAATATTTAAATGATAATCCGCTTCTTGTATTGCTTATCCATATGTTTTTAGGAAATAATCCTACATCTGAGCAAGAAGCATTAATAAGAGATTTTTTAGATATACATAAAGTAATGCCTAATGCAAAATTAGATCGATTTGTAGAATTAAATGATATAATACAACAAAATCCATGGGGGCTTATCCAAGAATGTGCCCAGCAAAATGGTATGGATACGCAAGATTATCTAGATTTATACAACCATACCATACCTCAAGCCTGTCAAGACCGATTGGACAATTTTGGTGCTGGTTATAGCAACCAGCCTATTTCAGACGGTAACGTTCCTTTGGCAAATATAGATTACTACGGTGTTGAAATAACCACTTATCCCGATTTTGATAACGACGGGAATCTCGATACCGAATCTGAAATATACCAAGCCTTTAGAGAAAATTTCACCGATTTGGCAAGTGGAGAGGAAGACGACTTTCAGTTTACTTGTGATATACCTTTTAATTCCACAAATACAGGAGATATTAATTGGGAGTTTGAACCACTTACAGTTCAAGATGGAACAGACTTTATTTCTAGCAATCCTATAAGTTCTATTTTATTGATTGAAGCAGATGCTTCAGGGTTTTTACCTACAATTGCTACCGATGACGGAGCGATTATGGTATCTGGCTTTACCAATAACGACTGGACAATTTCGACAATCACAACACCAGAGAATGGTTCACAGCCTTTCTCAGGTAATCGGCAATGGGGCTGGATAATCAACCAAAACGGTAATCTTGAGTTTTTTACCAGAGCTGTAGATGTTGCTAGCATTAGTACATTATTAAACATTGGAGCAAGTACAGAATGTCAACAAGAAACATATTACGATATTGCCGAAGCCACTTGGCAAAACTTACAGCAAGAGATTGCCAATTGGGTAAATAATAATGGTGGGCAAGCAACGATTAATACATCAGAGACTGTACGTGTTAAAAAAGAAAAAATTGAAGAGGTATTGACTGATAATGAGTCTATTGATCAAATATTGAGTAATTGTAATTAATCATGGGTTCAATAAAAAAATTATTATTATTAGTTGGTAGAATTATTTCACCAATATTGATTTGTATTTTATCATTTATATTTTTCCAAATCGACATCGTATATCACGTTTTATTCTTTGGTTTAATTATAATTCTTTTTAATCTGAATAGAACTAAATATAGTCATATAATTAGTGTTATATTTTCAGTATGCTTGTCTTATTTAGCTTTTTTTATTTCCATAGGAGTATATTTTGGAATAGGTTATTTATTAATGCAGTTTATTGATCTTGATAAATTGGAGGAATTTTCTATATATGGATATGATATGAAAAGTGTTCATTTACTACTTCCATTTGCTGTTTATTCCCCTGTTCTTATGTTCCTATTTTATAAGACTTTATTGAAAATAAATAAAAATGATTATTCTAAAATCGTAATGTGCAGTAGTATTGTGTCTTTAATTATCTATGGTTTAGTAAGAAAAGGTTTTGAAGATGAATATGCAGCTGCATTTTGGCAATCTATAATGGTTTTAGCTTTACAATTAATTATTTATCAAAAAGAATTAATAGCGTTGTTTAAACCAAAAAATAGATAATGAAATAGAACCTTTTTCGAGTAAGCGTGAGTGAGACATACTAGTCAATGAGAATGATGGTTTAGAGATTAATACCAGAGCTATGGATTTTGCTAATATGAGCACGTTATTAAATATCGGTGCAAATACAGAATTGGAATTTGAACTTGCGATTAGGAATTTTTTTAGCAGAAAACCCTACACCAGAGCAAGAAGCTTTTGGGAAAGAGGCTATAAAAGCTAAGTGTGAAAATAGTGATGCAGAAGTGGAATTTGAGGATAGGATTATAAATGAGTTAGTAGGTAAAGAAAAATGTTTAGATGAACATTTAAAAGAGTCAGGTAACAATTTTGTACAAGATTTATTAGCCAATTTTGAAGGAGATGATTCCGAATTTGGTATAAACATTAAATCAAAAGACCAAGTCTTCTATACAGATGAAAATGGTAATACTTTGGAGGTTAGTGGAAAAACTAAATTTACCCCTACTAATAATATAATTGAGATAGAGATAAGTACATCAAAAGCAAATAATAGATGGGCTCTACAAGTGGTTAGAACATTATTACACGAATACATACACGCAGATATTTTTAGAAAACTCTATTCCGAAAATGAAATTATCGAATTAACGAACTTTAAAAATACGTATAACGGTTTTGAAGACAATAACTTTGAACCATCTCAAGATCATGAAACTATGGCGGCTCTATATATTAACTCTCTTAAAGAGGCTTTAAAAAGTTACCATATGACTGTTATGACAGGCGATTACAATTATCTATCGAATAATGGACAACTTGATTTAAATTCGTTTTATAACGCCATAGCTTGGCAAGGATTAAAAAACCAAGATGTACAAGCGTGGCTAAATTTATCACAGAATCAAAAAGACGAAATAGATCAAGCCTATCAACAATACATTTTTGCAACCACTCATAATTGTCCAAACTAATTACTATGAAAAACTATATAAACCCGTTGTGCATTTTAAATAATACTGATTTTTATGTTATTGATGTTTCTATTAAATATAAATCTATTGATAT
>NZ_JAVHUL010000045.1 GCF_031085155.1 Mesonia profundi
TGAATATACGAAAAAGTAAAAAGATGACCATGAAACTCTTATGATAAATACTAAAAGTTATTAGACAGTCTGACGGTTTTGTATATCGCAAGTAGCGTGTAGTTATGACTTAATTTTCAATTGACAAACAAGCCGAATCTTTTGCATTTTGCGTTTATCTTTTTTTCCTAAATCGTCAAATCAAAAGATTTGGCGATTAACCAAATATACCAAAATTTTAGGTTTATAAAAGACGCAGCTATTTATTATATGCGGTGTTGGGCATATTTTTTTAGAACTCCTCTAACGTAAATTTGTTCAAATAATCTAATCGTGAATTTAATTGATGATACTCTTTTATAGCGTTTTCTTTTTTAGAGCCTAGTATCTCAGTGTTTTCCAGTAAAATTGCAGTTCCTGACATACATACCATTAATATTCCTTTACCAGACCCTATTTCAGAATAATCAATATCTGTAGCAATTACAGCATTTCCTCCTAAATCTAGTGCTTGTTTTCTAAGTTGAGCAAAACATATTTGTTCTCCTGCTTTGATTTTTTGATTATGTCTTCCTGATTGTGTGCCAAACAAATCTGTAAATGATGATGTAAACTCAGTAAGAAATCCTGTTCCAGTAGATGATTGACCCGTAACCATTTCTAAAACTTTATAATTCCAGCTTAAAGGTGAATGCGTTGTAACTACAGGTATGTGATTTATAATATCATTTAACTTTTTTCTAATTGATACTTTTTCATTTTCCAGCTTTATTTTGAATTCAAAATAAATTTTATTACCACACTTTGTACAATGAGCAGAAGATTTTTTATCAATATATTCATTGATTACTTTAGTTTTATTTATACTTATTAATTCGTTTTTTTTAAGTAATGTGTTTTTTAAATCAGCGTTGCAATTTGGACAGTTTTCTAATTTTTCAGTCATAGTTCTATTAATATGGGTCGGAGAATTGTTTAAATTATGCCCAACTAGTTATATCAATTCAAATATACACTTTTAACATAAATATGCACAGGGTAACATATGCAACGAAATTGAAATTAAGCCGTCCTTATAGTAACTAACCGACAAAAAGCCAATTCTCTCTATCGGCAGGCAGGCGGTTAACAAGGTGTTCTTGTTGGGCCTTACCAGCTAGGAAGCTTATGTGCTATGCTAAAAGGAAAACACAAGCAGGAAGTACCTGTAAGTCGATTACTGATGAGCACATAGCTGACGAATGAAGTTGTAGTAATGATGAAATTCCTGTAATGGGAGCGGAGCGAAGGACTTCAATTATACAGTTTTGATTTAAGAACAACTTAAAATGTAAAGATGATTTTTAAAGAACAAACAAAGTCGATATGGTCTAAATAAATAGATTAAATAGACTGTATAATAAGAGCCGTATGAATTGAGGGGTTCACGTAGGATTCTGTGAGAGGTTTAGGGGTGAAATTACCTTTTACCTACTCGACTGTACCTCGTTTTTATTATTTCAACTGTTTCTTGTAAACCTTCATCATATTTTACTTCAATCAATTCACATCCATTTCTTTTACACTTTTTCTTTTTCATTTTATCTCTTTCAACGGTTTTTAAAAAACCTTCTTTTCCTCCAAAATATGTTACAGGTTCATAATGTTGTTTTCCATTATATTCGATAGCAAGATTTAGTTCCTCAATAAATATATCAATTCTTTGTCTCCCTAACCAATCTGGACTATATTGTGTAATTACTTCGTAATTTGGAAAAGCATTTTGAATTAAATTATAAAGTAAACTCTCATTATAAAGACTTCCGACAATATTAAATCCTTTTTTATTCCTAATTTTATTTTCAATAGACCTTAAGTTTCTTTTTATTCTCTTATAATATTCACGAATAAGTTTTTCTGATATATTAACTGAACTCATTCTATTTCGGACATTGTTCGCAACATTACCATTAAAACCTTCTTTTTCCAATCTTTTCAAAATTTTAATACCTAAAATATCAAGTTTGAATTCAGGATATATATTATCTGTTTTTAAAGAATCTTCAAGAAAATTTAATTCAAAAAAATCTTTAACTTCTTCATTAGTTAATGAACTTATAAAATCTAAAAAATCTTCTGTTTCGAGTATTTCATTTGTACTATCTGAAATTTTAAACTTAAAAGAAGGATTTGAAATATATGGTATTGAAAGAGGTATAGTGTTATTATTAAGTAGATAATTTTGTATGTCTTTTTTATTAATACTTATGCCATCTGTTATCGATATAATGCTTAATTGAAACGGATTAAGCATTTTTAATTTCTGAAAAGCATCTAAAATTTCATTTGGTTTTGCTTCCGACCTAACAAGAAATTGAATTCTTTCCAAGATGCTAAACCAATCATTTTCTGAAAAAGTTTCAAAATAGAGTTTGTCAAATTTTATTATATCATCAAATGATTTTAAGTATTCAAATAGCTTTAGTGTGTAAAAACTATATCTGACTGATGAATTTTTATTTAATATATTTATTTTCTGACCATTTGGAATTATTAAGACGTCTACCCATCTATATCCATCTATATTTTCATAAACTCTAGAACAAGGATAGCATCTTGAATTGCTGATTAGATAGTTTTTATTATCAAAATTAATTAATCTATAAATTTCATTTGAATCGTCAGTAAACCCAATTGGATGATTAACAATATCTAAATCTTTAATTTCTAATTTAGTGCCGTTATTTGTGTGATATTCTGAATATGAATTCATCTCGAAATGAATTGACTTTAAATCAATATTCAAGTAGTTTTCATAGCATTTATTTATTATTTCAGATGTCATTCGGAATGAGGTACAACGTTTAATATAAAAGAAGTAGAGCTGTAAATAAGCAATTACCCTTCGGATTATTCACAAGCCAAATCTTTTGCATTTTGTTTTATCTTTTTGATTTAAAGCCAAATCAAAAGATTTGGCGACCTCGTAAATATGCCTGAACCATTGAGTTTAGCAACTGCCCGCCCTATTTTTTTTAGACAGTGTGTGTGCCCAGCATGGGTATCTTTTATTTACCGAAAGGTAACTAATTAATTTAGAGGGTGCAAGCCTGCCTACCGGACAGACAGGTCCCTTATGACCGGAGTAGCCCATCGGCTGCGCTCAGTACAGGCTCTTTGAACCATTAGTAAGCTGCAAGGTTGCTATCTGTGAAGATAGGACTGAAGGAAGCAGGACTACAAATCTCGTTACTGACCCTTCGGCTTTGCTCAGGATAAACCAAGCAGAAACCGTATATGAGGCATTTATGCGCGGATAAGCAACCACACTTCGACTGAGCTCAGTGCAACGCATCATTGTAACGCCCAAAGAATACCAAAAGTGCATTTATGTAGATACGGCAGGAATCGAGGGAAAGAAGATGTCATTACCTGGGGAGGTCTCTATAACCACGAGTTGGTATAGCAGAGAAGTCAGCAGAAGTCATAGTACCCACTGGAAACGAGGTGCAGCAAACTGCATAGGTCTCACAAATGGGGAAGAACTGAACGCAATCCTTTTGGAAATTAGAGGGGGAGCATTGATTTTCGCTAATTGGGTGACCGATTCCCAAGAAAATCTGTAACCTTTTGAGAAAGTACAGAATAGTTTCAATTGGTGTAAAGAGCGATTGGAAAGATGGATTGTGAACCGCCGTATACGAGACCCGTATGTACGGTGGTGTGAGAGGCGCAGTGGCGACCGTTAGGTCGTCACCCGTCTACTCGATTGCCAGCTGGCTTTTCGCGATATCCTTCGATAAACTCAATAATACTTTCTTTTATTAATTCGTGAAACTCCATTGCCGATTCCGCATTTATTATGTTCGGGTGTGCTGCCTTATTTCGATATTCGCTAACTATTGTATTCAATTTTTTCATATAGATTTTCTCTAAAATATTACTTTCAAAATACTTATTTACGTATTCTTTAAAGTTCTGTAAAAGTTTACTTTGGGAAAGTGTGTTTCCATCCTTCTTTAGCAAACCGATAATAAAGTTCATTGTGCCAAAGGTATATTTCCGGTCATCTTTCTTTATAGCTTTTGCAAAAGAAACTGTTTTGCTGTTGCTAAACTCATTAGCAGTTAAATTATCCCTATCAATTTTTTCATTTATTAGAAACTCGTGGTAAGAGTTGAATAATTTTATTAAAATTTCGTTTTCCAATGCTCGACTATATTGAATAATAAAAGGGGAATAATCAGCGTCCTCTAATTCATTGATTTGGTCTAATAAGTACTCCGCTTGCGGAATGAATTTTTTGCTTTCAGGTTCTAATAAATCCCATAAAGTAAACCATAATTTTACTTCATTGATGTAACTCTTTATGCCTGTTTTTTCTTTGACTAATAAATTGAGTTTTTCATCTAATTGAATTTGCATTCTCAAAATTTTACTTTCCTCGTTTCTTGGAAGGCTTTTAATCTTTTTAAAATCATTAGTCAAACTTATAATTTCATCTAATACAGTATCAATTTTTTTGTCAATGGTGTTCGTTTTATCAATAAGTAAATCAAGTTTTACTATGATTTCATTACTGAATGAAACCTTGGCTTTTAAGTTTAGATTTTCTTTCTGAAGTTCAGAATTTAATTGATTACTAGTTTGTAGTTTAGTCTTTATTTCCTTTAATTCTTTTTCTGTCAAAAACTCAAGATTGTCTTTTGTTAGAAGACGTGTATCTAAAATAGGTATTTGAAAATTTTTGATATCGCTTACGGATATTAAAGGCATAGCAACACTTTTGATGTTTTTTTGAATTTGCTGATTAAACAACTCTCTACCTTCTATCGTGGTCAAATATGTTTTTAAATATTCATTGTTTTTTGAGCGAAGAATAAATAAATGAGGTCCTGCTACAGATGGTTTTGCATTTTTATTGTGAATATATAATTTTTTAAAATCGCTGTATATTCTCGGGATTACTATATCGCCTTCTTGTAAAATAGTATTAGTTCTTTTTTCCAAATCTGCCTTATCAATAAATTTCGAATTATCATAGATAGTTAATAGTCCATCTTTTATATTTTTTGGATGTAATAGTTGATAATCGCCACTATCTTTTTTATCTAATTTTCTGTTATATCCAATAATGACTTTCGACAACTCATTAATTGATTTTGTTTCTTCGCTATTTAAAATATTGTCTAATTCTAAATGCTTTGGATGATGAAAGTTAGTATCCCATCTTTTATGTAAAAGTTTCTTTTCAATAAAAAATCCATTTTTTCCGTTATTAAAATTACTTAACGTCTCATCGGAATTAGAATATGGAATAAAATGGGTTTTATCATTTTTTACATTTTTTTCAATAACTACTATTGATGTTTTAATACCAGTTTTTTGAAAATGCCCTGATGGTAAAGAAATAATACTTTTTAAGTGGTTTTGACTTATAACTGCATCTCTAAACTTTTCCAGATTAGTACTGAAAAGTAGTCTTTCAGGCACTAAACAAATTAAAACACCTTTAGCATTTAATAAATTCATTGATAATTTTATGAAGACGTTCTCAAAATCATCTTTTCTTCCATCTATTTGAGTTCTACCATAGGGAAAATGCGAAATTATAGCGTCGTATTTTTTTTTGTAATTATGTTCAACGCTATTTATATTTTTGACATTCAAATCAGGTGAAATGAAATTGGCTATATCTACAATATTTTCATTAATTTCATAACCTTGGGAACAACAATAATCTATGTGAAACAAAATGTTCCCTAATCCACAACACAAATCAATTACATCTTTTGGTTTATACGATCTTCCAATTTCAGCCATCAGCCAAGAAATATCATTTTGGGTAGAGTGGTAGTCAAAATTCCTATTGGATGCGAGATAGTCTATTATTTCATCTTTGTCATATTCCTTTGGTTGTTCTTTTATTTCGCTTAACAAGTTTGTAAGATTATATGGGTCTAAACCTTTACTTCTTATACTCTCTGAAATTTCTTTTATATTTTTCATAGATTTTAGTTGGTAGTAAATGTTTTTTTAGCTTGCTGGCAACTCGTTATATCAACTCAAATATACACTTTTAACATAAACGGGGTAGCATCTCTATTCAGCTTCTGTAACTATATAATCAAGTCGAAATTAATTTATCCTCGTAGTGATTAATCTACAAAAAACCAATTTTCTCTACCGGTAGGCAGGCGGTTAACAAGACGTTTATTTGTGGTCTTTCTGGCTAAAGAAACGTTAAGTGACTGTCACCTGTTTTATTAAAAACTAGAGTAGAATTTAATGTTCTGATTAATTGAATTTTTTTTGCAAACTAATCTAATCACTAACTATTTTCTGGGTCAATAAACACATTGGTTTCTTGATGTTTATTTTTGACGTCTTTTCTAGGCATGGTAGTAAAAATCACATCCCAAAACGGAGAAGAAACTCCAAAAGCCCTATCGGGTTCCCTATAGTGATGAATGCTGTGGTGATGCCATAAGATCTTTAAAAAATTATTGGGCACTCTAAACGCGTGCACCGAATAATGTACCGCCAAGTAACCGGCATATCCCATGAGAAAACCTGCCAAGAAACCAAATGCATAATCGCCTAAGATGCTGCGGTAGATAATAAAAAACACACTAGCCACAATTAAACTTAATAATGGCGGCATCGCGAGCCTAGACTTGTCTTTAGGGTAATCGTGATGCACCCCATGCATGGTATAAGAAATTTTCTTTTTACGCTGGGTGGTGGCGGGAATGTGATACAAAAAACGGTGCATCAAATACTCCATCAACGTGAAAAACAATAAGCCGCCAACAAACAGCAATAGCATGGAAGGAGCTGTAAAGCCTTTTTCGATAATTCCGTAATAAATAAGAGCGGCTGCAATGACCGAAAATATGATGAGAGGCATAGAAATATGCGTATGCGTTAACTTCTCTAGAATGGGATTGTCGAATAATTTTGGGGATCCTTTGTGTTTGGGCCTTTTCAATTTTGTCGATTCCATCTCATACGTTTTTTAAAATAGTCCGTTTATTTGAGCGTCAATTTTGTTGATAATCTCTCCTAAATCTTCTGGGTTATCCACAAAATTAATATTATCCACATCAATAATCAATAAGTTTCCTTTGTTGTAAGTAGCAATCCAAGCTTCATAACGCTCGTTAAGCCTACTTAAATAATCAATAGAGATGGTGTTTTCATAATCTCTACCTCGGCTATGAATTTGAGCCACCAAATTAGGAATGCTACTTCTTAAATAAATCAATAAATCGGGTCCCGTAGTAACACTTTCCATCAAATCAAAAAGAGAAGAGTAGTTCTTAAAATCCCTATTAGACATCAATCCCATCGCGTGTAAATTGGGCGCAAATATAAAAGCGTCTTCGTATATGGTACGGTCCTGTATAATGTTTTTTCCGCTTTCGCGGATTTCTAGAATTTGGCGAAACCTAGAGTTTAAAAAATAAACCTGAAGGTTAAAAGACCAGCGTTCCATTTTATTGTAGAAGTCTTCCAAATAGGGGTTCTCGAGTACATCCTCAAATTGAGGTTCCCATTTATAATGTTTAGCCAAAAGTTTGGTCAGCGTTGTTTTTCCGGCTCCTATGTTTCCGGCAATAGCTACATGCATAAGATTTATTTTGATCAGTTGATAAGGTAATGTTTTACGTCTTTACCGTTGTAAATATAAAGGTTTTCGTTATTTAAGTAAAATTCTTTGACGTCATTTTCAGAAATACTCAGATTTAAAAATTTTCCTGGCATAGATTTCAGAAGCCTAAAGCCCTCTTCATTTTTTGTAAGCATCTTTTGATCACTCACTTGAAAGGAAGTTGTTTTAGAAATATCAAATTCTTGTATAAAACTGCCATACACATTATACATCTCTATCTTACTCTCTAATTGTATCCAAGCAAAGTTAAAATTGGTTTTTAAATCGTAGACGGTTTCATTAATGGGCTGCGAGTGACTTATTATCTTTTGATTTTGATAATCAAAAAGCTCTAGTTGTTGCAAATCTGAATTGAAAATCCAAAAGCTATTGTTTTTGGCTGTGGTGGCAAAAAGAACGGTTCTAAAATTAGCGAGATTATTAAAATTGACGCGGGTGATTTCGTTTAAACGATTGTCTAAAACAACCACGGTATTCATATCGCGATAGAATAAAGTAATCCGTAAAGGATTCATAATATCTACGGAAGTGATTTTGCCTAATTGAATATCACTAAACTGGAATTTCTTTTCCTTTTCGAGTTTATAAAAAACGTTTTTCGTTTGTTGGTAGGTGTTTCCATATTCATCAACGCCTATAAATTCTTCCGCAGTTAAAGGCTTTTCAGAAATCAATTGAGCCGTAAGCTCTTGGGCTCTGCTCTGCGCAACAGAACAAATCAGAAAAATGATAAAAGAGAATCTTAAAAGCATAGTTTAAAGTTACAATAAAACCTCCAACTCCCAAGAATTATACCCATTAGCTTTTAAAAGGAGATGTAAATAAGTTGAATTAGTTTTTATTTAATCGAGGTTAAAAACCTAAGCATAGCCTAGCTACGGATCTATTCTAATGGAAGACTAAGTGGAAAATAAACGATTTATAGGTTTCGTTTTAAAGCTTAATAGGTATTAGACCATAAACAGTCGAAGGCATCGGTAAATAAATGAAAAAGAAGTCCGAAAAAGAATACTTTAAGCATTTTATTCTTGATTAAGAACAGCAAAACCAAATAAATAGCTGCCGCAATATAGGTATGAAAGGTGTGAAAATTAATAGAACAACGATCAGGATCAAAAATAGGATTTGCCCATAAGTGGTCTACATCTATAATCATCGTTGCCAGAAGAACAAGGTAGTATTTCTTCCAGTTTTTTTTATCGAAAAGATAAGCGATAAAACCAATGACCACAAAGTGAAGAGCGTAGTGTACAAAGTGTTGTAGCATTTGTTTTAGGGATTTTCTATATCATCCTCATCGGGTAATAATAAATCTTTAAGTCTTTTCTCTAAAGCAATATACCTGCCAATCCCAATAATGATAAATAAGACACATATAAAAAGAGCGAGGTAGCCAATAATGTGCATATTTTCTTGGTTTTCGAGTTGTAATAAGGCAGTTCCACCCACCAATAAATACAAAGAAGCCCGAATGTATGCGAGCAAAGTTCTTTCATTGGCGAGCTTAGTTCTCTCCAACGCCAAATGCTCCCTAAGGTTCTTTTCATTGGTGATTCTAGGTTTAAACGGGTTATGTAATTTTACTCTTTTCATAGTTTAAAAGGGGAAAAAAAATGGAATAATAAAGGAAGCGGCAATCCAAATAATAAAATTAAGCGGCGTTCCTATTTTTAAAAAATCATTAAATTTATAGTTACCAGGAGCATAAACCATCGTGTTGGTGGGGTAGCTCACAGGCGTCATAAAGGTTAAGGAGCATGCAAACATAACGGCAATTAAAAATGGTTTTTCGCTTAATTGCATCGCTCCAGCCAAACTAATTACAATGGGTGTCATTAATGCTGCTGCAGCTTTGCTCGACAATACATTGGTAGACAAAAAGGTAACTAAAAAAATAGTACTTAAGGTAATTCTAGGATCCAAACTTCCTAAACTTTCATAAATATAAGCCGAAATTATGTCAGAACCGCCTGTTTTCTCTAAGGCTTTTCCCATAGAGAGTACTCCCGCCATCATAAAAATCACTTTCCACTCAATGGCTTCATAAGCTTCTTTGGGAGTCATTAAAGTGGTGGTCACAATAAGCAAACTTCCTACCAAGGCGCTCATCAAGATAGAAGTAATATTAAGTGCCGCGGCCAAAATAACACCAATCAATATCAATAGCGTAGGAATGGCTCTTTTTAAACTGAATCGTGTTCCTTGATATTCCGATAAGGTGATCATTAATTTTTCTGCGGTCAGTGCATTTAAACTTTTGGTGGAAGCGAATAATAACAGTAAATCTCCTTCTCTTAATTTGATATGAGAAACATCATTGGTGGTAATTTCCTTGCGCTGTCTTACCGCCAATACAGAAGCATAATATTGATTTCTAAAATTGAGTTCTTTTAAATTTTTTCCTGCCAACACCGATCCATACGGAATCAATACCTCATAAATTTTCTTTTCGGTGTGGTCGTCTAAAATGCTTTGATCGCCAATAAGATAATAACTTTCAATTTCTTGAAGCTTTGCCAAATTAGCGGGATCAATGAGAATTTTAATTTTATCGCCTTGACGAAGCACCGTTTCTCCATTGATTTCATACACCAACGTATGCTTGCGTTTGATACTTAAAATTTGAGCATCAAACTTTCTTACCAAACGCGATTTTGCAATGCTTACATCTACATCATCATTAACATCTTTGAGTTCAATTTCGGCGATGTACTTTTCGGCTTCCGCTTTAAGCAGTAATTCCTTAGATTGTCTCTTCGGAAGTAAAATAG
The DNA here is from genome assembly GCF_031085155.1 of Mesonia profundi. GTDB lineage: Bacteria > Bacteroidota > Bacteroidia > Flavobacteriales > Flavobacteriaceae > Mesonia > Mesonia profundi. The sequence goes on from NZ_JAVHUL010000045.1 coordinate 10,405, forward strand.
GCGCGACAAAAAACATATAGACGAATCCAATAACCGACAAGCATAAAGCAGCTAAAGAAAATTCGAACATCCCGAAGGGTTCCAAGCCGCTTTCTTTGGCGTAACTGCTTACCAAAATATTGGTGGAAGTTCCTATAAGCGTACAAGTGCCGCCAAATAAAGCCGAAAAAGATATAGGAATCAATAACCTCGACGGAGCTATTCCCGTTTCTCTACACACCAATAAGGCCATAGGAATAAGAATCGCCACCACCGCCGTGTCATTGATGAAGGCCGAAAATACGGCTGCAGTCAAACAAAAAACCATTAAAGCAGCGACATAATTAAGCTTCGCTATTCGAATGATTTTACTGCTCAATCCATCAATTAACCCTGTTTTAAAGATGGCGGCGCTAATCACAAACATACAACCCAAGGTAATCGTCGCGGGGTGATTAAAACCCGCAAAACCTTCTTCCGGACTCAAAACCCCCGAAATTATAAATAGGGACATGATCAAGATAGAGGTGGTATCTATCGTAAAGTAATCTTTTACAAATAGAAAAACACCAATCGCAATAATCCCAATGGTAATATAGAGCATCATTTTATGTAATTGTGCTAGCTGATGATTAAACCCAATTTAGTAACTAAATCGGTATTAAAAATACATAAAAGAATAAATTAGTTGATGCGTTTAGCTTATTATTAATTATTTGCGGTTAGTTTAAGTTTTAAACCGCTGTTTATAATATAGTTGTAATGTAGCCTAATTTCTAATCTCTAAAAATAGCTAACAAATTGAAACAGCCAAGACGGACCGAAAATCTTCGTTCTGAAAGACCGCAAAAGCAAGGCCTACTATTTTAGACGGGTAGGACGATAAATCAATACCCCTTGTTTCTAGAAATCGTATGCTTTAGCTCTTTTCCTTCTTTTAAACGCTTGTAATTTTCGGTGATTTGATGCGCTACTGCAGTGGGTTTGGTTACACTCGCCGTATGTGGGGTGATGGTGATTTTCTCGTTTTCCCAAAAAGGGTGATCTTTTGGCAAAGGCTCGTCTTGAAAAACATCTAGTGCCGCTCCGCTTAAATGTTCGTTATCCAAAGCTTCCAGTAAATCACTTTCTGCTAAATGCGCGCCTCGTCCTACGTTGATGAGGTAAGCTCCTTTGGGAAGTTGGTTAAATAAATCTTCGTTTAAAATTTCTTCGGTATCATCGGTTAGCGGGAGCAAACAAACCACCACATCTAAGTCTTTTAAAAATGGGGATAAGCCATCTTGACCCGCAAAAGTTTTTATATTTTCTATTTCCTTTTCAGAATTGGACCAACCACTCACGTTAAAGTTGTTTTGAGCCAAGATTTGAGCTACCGGAAGACCAATATTTCCCAAGCCTAAAATACCTACGCGTGTTTCTTTAGGCTGCTTATACGGAATGCGATTCCAATTTTTTTCCTGCTGCTGCACCACATAATACGGAATGTTTCGGCAGTAATTTAAAACGCTAGTCAGCACAAAATACTGTAAATCTTCAATAAGTTGATCATCTTCAATTTTAGTGACGATTACTTCCGCGTTAAGCGACTTATTTTTAGTAATGTGTCTAATCCCCGCGCCCATAGAAGCGACTACTTTTAAGTTGGGGTATTGATTAAAAACATCTTTGGGCGGATTCCAAGCCAGAATAAAATCGGTGTTTTCTCGGTCGGTATCTTCAGGGTAAACTTCAATTTCTAAATCTTGATTTTCATTCCAAAGTGCGTCTTCCCAAGCCTTGGTGTCATGATCAGGACTTATCATCACAATTTTCATAATGGTATAATTTTAATTTCTGTAGTGTCAGGTTATTCTTTAATACGCTATTTAAGTTTTATGTCTTATTATCTATTAGCGCATAAAGCGGTCTTTTGTCTTACGGAGACACGACTATTTAATTGACAAACGCGCTGTAACCGGTAATCGCTCTTCCTACGATGAGGGTATTGATTTCTTTGGTGCCTTCATAACTGTAAATTGCTTCAGCATCTGCGACGAAACGAGCGACGTCGTGTTCGAGTAAGATTCCATTTCCACCCAAAACTTCTCGGGCTCTGCTTACAATATCACGGGTTCGCATACTACAATAAACTTTTGCTAGAGACGCGTGTTCATCGGTTAAAATACCTTCATCTTGCATTTCAGAAAGACGAAATACCATAGTTTGCATGGCGGTAAGGTTAGAAAGCATTTCTACCAAATGATTTTGCACTAACTGGTAAGAAGCGATGGGTCTGCCAAATTGTTCTCTTTTTTTGGTGTATTTTAAAGCACTCTCGTAGGCTCCACGCGCACAACCTACCGCTTGCCAAGCCACTCCGGCACGGGTCATTTTTAAGACTTTGGCCGTATCTCTAAAAGAATCGGCTTTTTGTAGACGATCACTTTCGGGCACTACACAATCGGTTAAGGTGATTAGCGCGTTTTGAACAATTCTTAGCGCCATTTTATCTTCCATTTTTTCGGCTTTAAAGCCTGGATTTTCTTTACGAACTATAAAGCCTTTTACACGGTGAGAGTCCACATCTTTGGCCCAAATGATAATCACATCAGCAAAAGTGGCGTTTCCTATCCATTTTTTTTGTCCGTTAAGGATCCAATTTTCACCATCAAATTTACAGGTGGTTTCCATACCTTGAGAAACGGCAGAACCTACATTGGGTTCGGTTAATCCGAAGGCACCAATTTTCTCTAATTTTTGCATTTTAGGAAGCCATTCTTCTTTTTGTTCCTCGCTTCCGCAAAGGTAAATGGAGCCCATAGCTAGTCCGCTATGTACGCCAAAAAAGGTAGAGACCGAAACATCAACACGAGCGATTTCTTGTGCAATAATTCCCTCCATTAAGAAAGGAAGATTGGGACAACCGTAACCTTCATAAGGAATTCCAGTAATGTTAAGTTTGGCGAACTTAGGAATAATCTCCATCGGGAATTCAGCGCGATTCCAATGATCATTTACCAAAGGCCGTATTTCATCTTCCATAAAATTGCGCACCTGCAATTGAATATCTCGCTGCGCTTCGGTTAGTTTAAGATCTAGATTATAAAAATCTCCATCTATGGGCGGGAGTTGATGTTGTCCCTTTTTCGCTTTGGTGGTGAGCATTTTCATCAAGCCTTTAAGCTGCCTGTCGTCTAGGCTACCCAAGGCATTCATGGCTTCTTTTAAATCTATTTTCTCGTTGATGGCTGCAAGTTGATTTAAATCTACTTCTTTTAGAAGCCCCATCGTGCTTTTTATTTTTCCCAATAAAGACATAGTGTTTTCTTTTTTATAATTCTAAAAGTAGAGATTATAACGAGAAGAAGATGTTAAAGATTTAAGAAGAATTTAAATTTTGTAACAAAAAAGCTTTTCAAGAGTCATATCTTTATGCAGTTACGCGCTATTGTCAAGTAAGCTTGAGTATAAATTGTGCGGAGTACTTTATAAATTAGCTCTTTGTAAAAGTGTAGAATTACTATAAAAAACTATTAAAAGATAAAAATCTAAAAATCCCTAGTTATGAGAAAATGGATTACAAAATTAAGCTGTGTTGTTTTTTTATGGGCAGGAATGCAAGTTCAGGCACAAGAAATAGCAGGAATCGCTACGTATAAAACTAAAACCACGGTAGATTTAGATGCTTTTGGAGGTCAAAAAATGACACCGCAAATGAAGGAGCAAATTATGGAGCGTATGAAATCTATGCTCGAAAAAACCTACACGCTTTCTTTTACCAAAGGCGAATCGCTTTATGAGGAGGAGGAAAGTTTGTCATCAAATGAAGGTTTTGCTGCGATGGTAGGCGGTATGTTTTCGCAAGGGGCTACCTATACTAATCTTACTAAGAATATATTCGCTCAGGAAAATGAATTGATGGGAAAGAAGTTTCTTATTAAAGATACGCTAGAAACGGTAGAGTGGAAGTTAGAAAAAGAAAGTAAAATGATTGGCCAATATGCCGCTTTTAAAGCTACAGCTGTCAAAAAAGCCGATGATGATATGTGGGAAAAAGCACGAGAACGAGCCAAAGAATGGAGAGAGAAAAACGGGGAAGAAATGGACAGTGTAAGTCTGAAAAAGCAAGAGAAATTATTAAAAGATGCGCAAAACATCAGCGTTTGGTACACCCCACAAATCCCTGTGAAACAAGGTCCTAATAGCTATCACGGTTTACCCGGACTTATTCTAGAAGTGAATGTAGGCAATACCATTATTTTATGTAGCAAAGTAGTACTCAACCCAAAAGAAGAAATTGAAATTGAAATGCCTGATAGCGGAGAGGAAGTAACCCGAAAAGAATTTGCTAAAATCACCGAAGAAAAAAGCCAAGAGATGATGGACCGCTATGGCGGTGGAAAAAGTAGAAGAGGAGGATTCTAAAATGCAGCTCCTGTTTTTTTCTAATTTTAGTCTTATAGGCTTGTTACTTTATTCAATTTATGAAACAAATTACCCTCCTTTTTCTGTTGCTTTTCAGCGGAAGCTTAGTTGCACAATCCATAAAAATATCTGGAAGCGTTAAAGATAGTCTCGGCAATCCCTTAGAATTAGCCAATATTATAGCCAATACTACGGCCGATGGAAACTTAGAAAATTACGCCATTACCAATCCTGATGGGGAATATAGTTTTAGGGTTTCCGCTGGAGCGGAATATAAATTGGTAGCGAGCTTTTTAGGCTTAAAACCTTCAGAAAAAACCATTAACATTCCTGAAGATAGCGAAGATCTAAAACTCGATTTTATTTTATATGCTAATGAAAGTGAATTGGAAGGCGTTGAATTGGTATACGAAATGCCTGTCACGATTAAAGGAGACACCATTGTGTATAACGCCGATTCTTTTACTAATGGCACCGAACGCAAGTTAGGCGATGTGCTTAAAAAGCTTCCCGGCGTTGAGGTTACCGATGAAGGAGAAATTGAAGTGGAAGGGAAAAAAGTGGGTAAAGTGATGGTAGAGGGAAAAGATTTCTTTGATGGAGATTCTAAACTCGCCACCAAAAACATTCCCGCCGATGCTGTTTCTAAAGTAGAAGTTTTAAGAAATCATAATGATGTGGGGCAGATGCGAGGCTTGGGGAATGATCAAGATAACGTCGCCATCAACATTAAATTAAAAGAAGGAAAGAAGAATTTTTGGTTTGGAGAGCTAGAAGGCGGTTTAGGCGATGGCGAAAAAGCGCGGTATTTGGCCGCCGCAAAACTGTTTTACTACAGTCCCAAAACCAGCATTAACCTGATAGGAAACGCTAATAATACAGGTGATGTTCCTTTTACCTTTAGAGATTACTTTAATTTTACGGGTGGGTTTAGCAACATTAATCAGCGGGGAGGAACTAATTTTAGGATTAATGATAGCGGACTCGGGTTTCTAATTACCCAAAACAATAGGGCCAATGAGATTGAAACCACTTTTGGTGCTGCCAATTTTAGTCAGGAGTTACAAGACGATTGGGATGTGAGCGGATTTGCAATTTTTAGCGATAATAAAACAGATTTTCTTCAAAAATCTGTGCGCACGTATGTTCGGGATGGGATTGAAGAAACTACAGATGATCGCAGCGAACAAACTAACCGTTTGGGAATGATTAAATTAAGCACAGTTTATAAGCCTAATCTTAATTTTCAGTTGGATTATGATGTACTCGCCAAGCAATCAAAACAAGAAGAATATTCAGATGTTTTGTCGGTGTTTTCAAATGGAGCTGTGGTGAATCCCATAGAAGAGAACAAAGAAAACGATCCGTTTTCTATCAATCAAAATTTAAATATTTACTACACGTTGAACCCGAAAAATATTTTTGCGGGTTATGTGCAGCATTTATACCAAAAAGAAGATCCGTTTTACAATGCCTTGGTCCAAATTCAGCCATTTGCAGGTATTTTACCTTTAGAAAACGATCCCAATGGGTTTGATGTGAATCAACAAAAAACCATAGAAAGCCATAAGTTAGATGCCAAAGTAGATTACTATTACGTCATCAATAAAAAGAGCAACCTTAATCTTACGTTGGGGTCTACCCTAAGCCATCAAAATTTTGATTCTTCTATTTTTCAGCGTTTATCGGGTGGAGGGCAGAATGATTTTACGCAAGAAGACTTGAGAAATGAGGTGAGCTATAACTTTACGGATTTGTTTTTAGGAGCGCATTATAAATTCAAGACTGGTTTGTTCACCTTTACTCCGGGAGTGACTCTTCATCATTACCGCTTAAAAAATCAACAAAACGGAATCGATGATACCAATTCTAAAACCTTAGTATTGCCCGATTTATTTACGATTGTCGAATTAAAAGAGAGTGAAAACATCCGTTTAGATTACCAGATGACCGCAGAATATACCGATGTAAATAATTTTGCTGAAGGCTACGTATTCAATAACTATAACCGTCTGTTTCGAGGAAATCGAGACTTAGAAAACGCGATTTATCATACGGTTAACCTGTCTTATTTCAATTTTAATATGTTTAATTTCACCAATATTTTTGGCGGAATTAATTACAGTCGAAAAATTGACGCCATTAAGACCTTTACCACTTTTGATCAAATCAATCAGGTTTCTTCGCCTATCAATAGCAATTTTGTAGATGAAAGCCTTAGCGGAAGTGGGCGTTTCCAAAAAACCTTCCGTAAAATTAAAGCCAACTTAAGAGCCACGGTTTCCTATAGCAAACTCAATAGTCTTATTTCTAACGGATCAGAATTTGAAAACGCCGAATCAGAAAATTTCAGTCAAAACTACCAAGCCAGTTTGGAGAGTAATTTTAAAATTCCGCTCAACTTTGAAATCGGGTACAACCGAATGATCAACAATTACAATAATGGAGGTAGAGACAATACGTTTTACACCGACAGGCCTTTTGTAAATGCGCAAGTTGACTTTTTAAAGGGATTCACTTTTGAAGCCGATTGGAGTTACTATAATTATACGAATAAAGCCAACACCGTGAGCAACGAGTATTCTTTTGTGGGGGCGAGTTTATATTACCAACAAAAAGATTCCTCTTGGGAATTTCGTTTAAACGGGACAAATTTGCTGGATGTAGAATCTTTAAACAACGATAGCTTTACGGAAAACTTTAATACCACGAGTCAGTATTTTGTTCAGCCTAGAATTTTGATGGCGAGTGTGAAGTATAATTTGTAAGTTTTTATTATTCCTACTCTAAACCATCAAGATTTCTTGGCGTTTTTTTCTACAATCTTATCTACGCAATTAATGCCATCAATAGCGGCAGAAATAATTCCGCCAGCATAACCTGCGCCTTCTGCACAAGGATACAAGCCTTTATTTTTATGAATGTCTCCATTCTTTTATTTGATATGGTAATTAAATATGTTTTTAACTAATTGCTAAAGAATTATGTATGTATAGTTAAACCACAGTTTTTGTGATAAAGTGTGGACTCACTGTAGATTCACTATAGTTTCAGTGTGCTTTAGATACAGTTAAAACTTGTATTATAATAAATCATTTTGATGATAAAATAGGACAATGGAATTATATAATAGCAGTGATAAAAATATTTAAAGTTTTTTTTAATTCAGTCTCAGTCGGATGTTTTTTTCTGCAATCTTATCCACGCAATTAATGCCGTCTATGGCAGCAGAAATAATTCCGCCCGCATACCCTGCGCCTTCTGCACAAGGGTACAAACCTTTAATTTCTACATGCTCTAAAGTATTGGGGTTTCTAGGGATGAGAATGGGAGAGGAGGTTCTACTTTCGGGAGCGTGGAGCACCGCATCATTGGTATAGTAACCTTTCATCTTTTTACCGAACGCCACAAAGGCTTTTTGCAAACGCTTGGCGATCATTTCTGGCAATACTTCATTTAAATCTACACTTACAATCCCCGGTTGATAGGAAGTCTTAGGGAAATCTTTAGAAATTTTCCCTTCTACAAAATCAATCATCCGCTGGGCAGGGACTTGCTGCGTTTTTCCTGCCGCTTCCCAACAAGCCTTTTCTACTTGCTGCTGAAACTCTAAACACACCAAAGGATTATCCTTCTCGTAGTTGGGTAAATCTTCGGGAGCAACACTTACCACAATCCCCGAATTGGAATAAGGATTATTCCGCTTACTGGGACTCCAACCGTTGGTGACCACTTCTTCTTGCTGGGTCGCGCAAGGCGCAATAATTCCGCCGGGACACATACAAAAAGAATACACGCCTAAACCATCCACTTGCTCTACCAAACTGTAAGAAGCTGGCGGTAAATAAGGATTTTGATCGTCCCCGTGGTACTGAATCGAATTGATCAACTGTTGTTGATGTTCTACCCGAACGCCCAATGCAAAGCCTTTGGCTTCTAGTTTAATATTTTTGCGATGTAACAAATGAAAAATATCTCGAGCCGAATGTCCGGTAGCTAACACCACCTCGCTATAATCTAACCACTCTTTATCGTTGATTTCTATAGATTTGATCTCTTGATTTTCTATGCGTATATCGGTGAGTTTACTGTCAAAATGCATTTCTCCACCATATTCAATAATGGCTTCTCGCATCGCAGAAATGATTTTAGGCAATTTGTTGGTGCCAATATGAGGATGCGCATCGACCAGAATATCAGTGTCAGCGCCAAAATGCACAAACCACTCCATGGCTTTGAGTACATTTCCTCGTTTTTTAGAACGTGTGTACAGCTTCCCGTCAGAGTAGGTTCCTGCGCCGCCTTCCCCAAAGCAGTAATTAGATTCAGGATTTACGATGTGTTCCTTATTAATTTTTGCCAAATCCCTACGCCGAGACCGAACGTCTTTTCCGCGCTCAAAAACGATGGGTTTTAAACCGGCTTCAATGGCACGCAAAGCAGCATATAAACCTGCAGGTCCCGCGCCAATGATCGCAATTTCTTTGGCTTGATGCACTTGCTGCGGAATAAATGGCGGAATGTCTTTCTTGGTTTCTCCTACTTTCCAAAATTCCAGCTGAAGGTTGAGCTTCACTTGTTTTTGACGTGCGTCAATAGAGCGCTTTCTAATCTTCCAGTCCAAGAGGTCTGAAGCTTTTAGATTTGCTTTTTTGAGTCCGCGTTTTAAAATAAAATCACGGTCTTCTTGCTGTTCGGGTAAAATGGAAATCTGTATCAGTTGGCTCATGGTAGGGCAAAGGTAATTTAAAAGTGAAAAACTAAAAGTGAAAAGTGAAAATGAATTCGAACTCGAAGCTGAAGTTGAAGTTGAAATTGGAAAAGAAACTGACTTAAGAGAGTGAAAAATTCAGTGTTCAGTGATCAGTATTCAGTATTGTGGACTTCCTAGTAATTTTGTGACTAATTTTATTAGGCCGCTTTGTTAAAAAATCCTTTTAATTTTAGTTCCAT
>NZ_JAVHUL010000046.1:0-8357 GCF_031085155.1 Mesonia profundi
ATGAATCTGAGGACATAGAAATCTTTATTTCAAAGTTCCCTAATTTTTAGTTACTCCACAACTTTTTGTGTTGAGCCTTAACTCATTGTCAAATTACCACATTACCACATCATCAAATCAACACATCACTTTACAAAGATTAACAGCCTTTTAAGGTTAAAATAGGAGTCATTTATAATGAATTAATTAGATTGAAGTGCGGAATACTTCCGTAAAGATATGAACCGTTTCTAAAATAAAAAAACAATGAAAATGAAAGCGATACAGATGAAAGAATATGGAGATGAAAGTGTATTAAACTATACTGATGTGGAGCGCCCCGAACCTAAAGCAGATGAAATTTTAGTAAAAATTCATGCCGCAAGTGTAAATCCTGTCGATTGGAAGATACGTGACGGAAAGGGAGAGAAATTCGGGATGAAACTTCCCTTGATCTTGGGAGCAGATTTCGCAGGAGCAGTAGAAGAAATGGGCGCCGAGATTAAGGAATTTAAAAAAGAAGATGAAGTCTATGGTAAAATCCTAATCGGTTGCTATGCCGAATATGTGATTGTGAAAGAAGGTGAGCTCAGTAAAAAACCAAAGAATCTAGATTATGAGAAAGCAGCTTCTATTCCTATGGGCGCGCTAACTTCTTGGCAAGCCATTTTTGAAACGGCGAAGTTAAAAAGCGGGCAAAAAATTCTGATCCACGCGGCTTCTGGCGGAGTGGGGTCTATGGCAGTTCAACTGGCAAAAGCTAAAGGAGCCTATGTGATAGGAACCGCATCGGGTAGTAATAAGGATTTCGTAAAAGGCTTGGGAGCCGATGAGTTTATTGATTACACCAGTACCAACTTTGAAGATGTGGTAAGCGATGTGGATGTGGTATATGACACCATAGGTGGCGATACTCAAAAGCGTTCTTTTCAAGTATTGAAAGAAGGGGGATTCCTCGTTTCTCTTGTTGAAGATCCTTCCAAAGAATTACTGAAGAAATATAAGGTGGAAGGGAAAGTAATCGCTTCGGTAGCCAATGCTGAACAACTAGAAGAAATTACTCAATTAATAGAAGAGGGGAAAGTGAAAACCCACGTAGAAAAAGTATTTCCGCTTTCAGAAGCAAAAAAAGCACAGAAATTAAGCAAAGAAGGTCACGTTCGTGGTAAAATTATTCTGCTTCCTTAAAGTTGCGGATGCTTAGGATAAATACCAATTTAAATAATAAAGTATCCGAAGAAAAATAAACACTTAAAAAAAACTGGATTCTAAGATAGAATCCAGTTTTCGTTTATATTGAAAATAGCAGAAGTTACTACTTTAAAAGTTTTTGTAGTATTTCCAACGACTAATCTTAAGAGATAAGCGTCATAGACTTTTACTAAAATCGCATCGATAATTTTACATTAAAAACTCTAGGAGAAAGATAATTCTTGATGGCATACATTCTTTTGGTGTACACATCCCTTACAAACGTATTGGTAATCGAGTTTTGATTATCGAATAAATTGAAAATTTCAATCCCCACATTTAACTCTTCAAAAACGTTTAAAAAATTGGTGTGGGTGTTATTTACAGAAGGATCTACGACCACATAAGAAAAACCAACATCAGCTCTTCTATAATCTGGCAAACGGGTTTGATAATCGTAAGGATCTGCATAATTAGGAGAACCTCCGGGTAATCCCGTATTATAAACCAAATTTAAATACATTTTTAAACTCGGTATTTTTGGTACATAGTCCTGAAACAATACCGCAAACTTTAGACGCTGGTCGGTAGGGCGGGAGATGTAACCTCTATCATTAATATTTTCTTCGGTTTTTAAATACCCAAAACTCAGCCAGCTTTCGGTTCCTGGAACAAATTCTCCGTTTAACCTAAAATCAAATCCGTAGGCATAAGCTTCCGCATTATTATTTGCTTCATAACGAATCCGCACATTCTCTAGGGTATATGGATTCACATCGGTAATATTTTTATAATAAGCTTCAGAAACCAGCTTAAAAGGACGATCTCCCAGCTTAAAACTAAAATCATTCCCCAAGACGATATGAATGGATTTTTGCGCTTTTACATCGGGGTTTACCGCTCCCGTTTCGCCTCGCAATTCTCTGTAAAACGGAGGTTGGTAATAAAATCCTCCCGAAAGTCTAAACAACATATCGGCTTCCCAGTTAGGTTGAAGGGCAAATTGAGCACGCGGACTAATAACGCTTTGCGCGGAAGAAGTCTCGCCCTCGCTAGTTACTGCCCACGTATGCGAGCGTAATCCTGCATTAAACCAAGCATCGCTTTCTCCTAGTTTCGTTTTATAACTCCATTGCGCATACGCCTGAATTCTATTAATTTGTGTAGAATTGAAGGCTCTAACGCTATTAAAAGGCGCTAATGGAGCATCAAAAGCTTCGTAAGGTTGGTTGTTTTGAAAACCACCAAAAGGAGGTCGTATCGAAAAACCAGCCGAATCTATCATTTCATATTCTTGTATGCGGTCTTTAATGTCTTCGTGGGTGTATTTGATGCCGTAATCAATTTGGTGGTCTTCAATTTTGATGACTCCTTTATGTTCTACGTTAAAAATTAACGCATCTAAATCATTTCTAGCGTGCGTAAATTGACCTCCAACCCCTTCAGAAAATTCTACTTCTCCCAAATCTGAACTTCCAATGTCGGTATTCACATCGCCCAAGCGGTATTCGGCTAAAATGTCATAATATTCTTGTTCTTGGGTGTTGTAAACAGAGCCTATAAGTTTGGCGCTATAATTATCTGAAATTTCATAAGAACCTTTTAAGGCCGCAAAATAAGTTCCGTATTGGTCTTTCTCTTGTCCTTCGTAAAAAATAATCAAGGCTTTAGGATCTTGAATCGTTCCAAAGTTGGTTTGCCTAGCAATCGGTTCGTAATCATATTTGTTGATGGAAACATTTCCTAGAAAACCCAATTCAAACTTATCGTTCACTTGGTAGCTAAGGTAGGTTTGTGCATCGGCGAAACGAGGTTTAAACGTACTTTCGGTTTCTTTAGCATTTACAAAAAGACTGTTGTCTCTGTATCTTAAGCCCAAAATAGCGGAGAACTTTTCATCTTTAGAAACTCCTTCTACAGACGCACTTGCTCCCAATAAACTAGCTTCTACAGAAGCGCCAAAATCAACCGGCCTGCGGTAATCTATACTTAAAACAGAAGAAAGTTTATCTCCATACTTTGCTTGAAAACCTCCGGCAGAAAAGTCTACATTTCTCACCATATCGGTATTCACAAAACTCAAGCCTTCTTGCTGTCCCGAGCGAATTAAAAAAGGGCGATAGACTTCAATTTCATTTACATAAACCAAGTTTTCATCATAATTTCCGCCACGTACAGAATATTGCGTGCTCAACTCATTGTTAGAAGAAACTCCGGGTAAAGTCTTTAGTAAATTTTCTACGCCTGCATTGGCACCAGGTATTTTTCTAATGGTTTTAGGTGAAATAGTGGTGAGACCTTCAATTTTACTTCTTCGGTCGCCAGTAATAATTACGGTGCTTATTTGTTCAATATCTGTCTTTAAAACAGGATTAATCTCTTTTTCTTCGCCTTCCTTCAGGTTAACCGTAAAAACTATCTTTTTAAAACCTACATAACTAATCGTAAGGGTAATGTTTTTATTGGAAGGAATACTCAAATCATAAAAACCATTTTCGTTGGTAAGCGTTCCGCCATCCAGATAGCTTACATTAACAAATGGAATGTGGGTATTGCTTTCATCAAGGATAATTCCTTTTACTTGGGCAGTTTGAGCCAAAAGACTGGTAGAAAAAAACAGTAAAGAGAGATAAAGAAAATTTTTCAAAGGATTGTGGGTTTAATTTTTTCTGAAAAATGTGCCTTCAAATGTAGTACTATTTCCTACATTATCGAGTACGATGAGTTTTAAATTGTTTTCGGATTCTTGGATGATGTCATCTTCAAAATAGTACACCAACTTGTCCGTTTTATAATCATATTCCATTAAGATAAACTTTCCGTTAATAGTGGCTCTGTAATCACCAATATTGGTGAGCTTGTCCTCTATTTTAAAAACCAATTCTTGCTCGTTAGACATCCATCGGTTTTCCCTAAAATTAACGGGAGTAATCACAGGCCCCGCGCTATCTTGTTTTAGTGCATATTTACCAAAGGTTTTAGTACTAACGCTAAAACGATTGTTTTTCTTATACGTATTCACATAATAAGCTGCGCCCCAAGAGGTCATTCTTGCTACGTAAAGCTGCTCTCTGTCTTTTGGAGTGTACTTGCTTACATCAAAACCAATAGTCATATTTTTATGTAAAGGCACCTCTTCATAATGAACTTGAATGCCTTCTCCATCTTTCTTGATGTCTAAATACATATCTTCATATAAGGCGTTTTTGGGAATGTAAATGTCGAAACCATCTTCATCAAAAGCGACTGCCTGACTTGCTTTCGCGTAATAAGCGGTAGTGTCAATTTTCTTCGGAAGAATTCCATCTAAGGCTACTTCTTTACTGGTAATAGGAATTTTAATGGTGCTTGTATTTCCTTTAAAGTCTCTTACTTTGATCACATAATTATAATCTAAACTGTCTTTTACATGTACCAAACCTTTTTCACCGTAGGTGGTTATAATACTTAACGGATTATTTTCTTCTTGAAAGAGTTTTTGCACCCGTTTTCTTTTATTTTTATAATAAGCGTAATCTATAAACCGATTGATGTATCTGCTTTCTGAAAAAGAGAATTTTTTAAAATCGACTTGCATGAGTTCATTTCCGTTAACGGAAGTTTTTATTTGATAAACGCCATTTTTGTTAGGAGCAAAGTCTAATCGGTCGACCGTAGAAACGCCAAAGCCAATAGTACCATAGGCATTAAAATCTTCGGTCACATAGGTTCCATCTCCTTGTGGAATCACTCTTAATTTTTGTCTGTTGTTATTGCTATTCACGTGCGAATTTTCTCCTTGCGGATATACAAAAACACCCTGAATAAGAGGAGGGGAGCTATCCTGAATATCAAATCCAAAATTTAAAGCATTCATAGGTCTTGCTGAAGCATCCCGAATTTCAAAATGCAAATGCGGACCGCCACTGCCGCCACTATTTCCGCTAAAGGCAATCAATTCATTTTGTTGTACCGCAAGCTCGTTGGCTTTAGGGAAGACTTCTACTTCATAATCTTCCTTAGCATATTGTACTTTTTTTATATAGGCTTGAATCGTGGGAGAGAACTTTTTTAAATGTGCATAAACGGTCGTGTAGCCATTGGGATGTTGTATGTAAAGCGCTTTTCCGTAGCCAAAACGGGAAATTTTAATTCTACTTATATAGCCTTCCGCGGAAGCGTGAACGTTAAGACCTGTCTTTTGATGCGTTTTAATATCTAAACCACTATGAAAATGATTGGACCTTAACTCGGCAAAAGTACCCGAAAGAATCAAGGGGATTTCTAACGGACTAGCGAAATAATCTTGGGGTAAATCTTGTTGCGCTTGAAGCGGAAAAATGAGCCATAGCGACAACAATAGTAAAAAAGTAACTCTCATAAAAAGGGATTAGAAGTATACTAACTTTAAAGATAGCGTAAATATTATAAAAATAAAATAGATTGATGAAATCCAGCCAAGTAAAACAAACTTTTAAAATAGATAAAGAAAATGGTTGTCATTTTGGTAAAGGTATGTTAACTTTGTAGGGATAAGTATTACGTGAATAGCAGATGAGTAATTTGATTGAAATAGTTGATTCACTTGAAAATAAGATTAGCAAGCTACTACATAAACATGAACTTTTAAGGAAAAAAAATAAGGAATTAGAAGAAATCATACAAGAAAATAAAAGTAGAGAAGCACATCTTCAAAATCAATTAGAGTCATTTTCGCAAGAAAATCAAACCCTTAAGTCTGCCAACGCAATCTTAGGCAGTAACGAATATAAAAGAGAAACAAAACTCAAAATAAATAGCTTAATACGAGAGATAGATCAATGTATTGTTCAACTCTCAGAATAAATTTGGATGAGTAATGACAAATTAAAAATAAAACTCTCTATAGCAGACAGGGTGTATCCCTTAACTATTGCGCCAAGCCAAGAAGAAGGCTTGCGTAAGGCTGCAAAAAAAATAGAAGAAGTGATTAAGCAATATGAGCAGAGTTATGCGGTGAGGGATAAGCAAGATGTATTGGCCATGTGTGCCTTGCAGTTTGCATCAAAAACCGAGCAGCACTCTATTAATAATGATAAAGAAGTGATTGATGCAAGACGAAAATTAAGCGACTTAGTTGCTGTTTTGGATGATCATTTAACATAATAAGAAACGTTCTTTTAATTAAAAAACAAAGGTTTACTGCCTGTATTAGTTATTTATATTTGATAAACTCAACACTTATTCTTTTAAAAAGGGTGAGTCTAAGTTGTAAAAGCAAGCCGTCTTAGAACGGATCCTTGATCAGCTTGTTAGCCCTATACTTGTTTAAAGGAGTTTATACAAAATCTATGCTAATACAGGCTTTTTTTATATATAAATTTATGGATATACAAATAGTTATAGGAGCAGTCATAGGGATCATCGTAGGAGCAATTATCGCCTACTTTATCGTAAAATCACTGCAAAGTAAAAGCGCAAACTCTATCGTTGCAGAAGCAAAAAAAGATGCTGCATCGATTATTAAAGAGGCGAAAGCGGAAGGCGAAAGCAAGAAAAAAGATAAAATTCTACAAGCAAAAGAAAAGTTTATCGAGCTAAAGTCAGAGCATGAAAAGGTAATCTTATCTAGAGATAAAAAACTAGCAGATGCCGAAAAGAGAACTCGAGATAAAGAGTCTCAAGTTTCATCTGAGCTTTCTAAAAATAAGAAACTTAACAAAGACATAGAGGATAAGGTTAAAGATTACGACTTTAGAAACGAATATCTTGTGAAAAAGCAAGAGGAAATAGACAAAGTACACCAAAGTGCTGTAAAGCAATTGGAGGTAATTAGCGGCGTGAGTGCTGAAGAGGCGAAGGCACAATTGGTTGAGACCTTAAAGGAATCGGCTAAGACAGATGCGATGGCACTTATTCAAGATACCATTGAAGAAGCTAAAATGACGGCGCAGCAGGAAGCTAAGAAAATTATCATCAATACCATTCAACGTATTGGAACCGAGGAAGCCGTAGAAAACTGCGTTTCGGTATTCAATCTAGAGAGTGATGATGTAAAAGGTAGAATTATTGGGCGAGAAGGACGTAACATTAGAGCCATTGAAGCCGCAACAGGCGTAGAAATCATTGTAGACGATACCCCAGAAGCGATTATCCTTTCTTGTTTTGATTCTGTACGTAGAGAGATCGCAAGACTTTCTTTACACAAGTTGGTTACCGACGGACGTATTCACCCAGCTCGTATTGAGGAAGTGGTGAAGAAAACCCGTAAGATGATTGATGAAGAAATTATAGATATAGGGAAACGTACCGTAGTCGATTTAGGAATTCACGGGTTAAGTCCAGAATTGATTAAGATGGTAGGGCGTATGAAATACCGTTCTTCTTATGGTCAGAATTTATTACAACACTCGAGAGAAGTAGCGAAATTATGTGGCGTTATGGCGGCAGAATTAGGCTTAAATGCGAAGTTGGCTAAGCGTGCAGGATTATTGCACGATATTGGAAAAGTACCAGACTCAGAAACCGAAGTACCTCACGCGATTTTAGGAATGCAATGGGCAGAGAAATATGGAGAAAAACCAGAAGTTTGTAATGCCATTGGAGCTCACCACGACGAAGTAGAAATGACCTCCTTGTTATCACCAATCGTTCAGGTTTGTGATGCGATAAGCGGAGCCAGACCAGGAGCAAGACGTCAAGTATTAGACTCTTATATTCAGCGTTTAAAAGACTTAGAGGAAATTGCATTTGGCTTTAACGGTGTAAAAAAGGCCTATGCCATCCAAGCCGGTAGAGAATTACGTGTGATTGTAGAAAGTGAACGCGTAAACGATGATAAAGCATCCAACTTATCTTTTGAAATTTCTCAAAAAATCCAAACCGATATGACCTATCCAGGGCAGGTGAAAGTGACGGTAATTAGAGAAACTAGAGCGGTAAACATCGCTAAATAAGATTAGAAATAGATTTAAAATCCCGCCTGCTCCTCGAGTATGACGGGATTTTTTTTGTGCAATGATTAGGGGCCATGGCTGCAAAAAAGCAGCCACCGCGCTATCCGCTATATCCCCTCAAAAAAGTCGGGGGATGCCGCTGCTATCGCTTGTCCAAAAAGTAAATGATGTTTTGATGTGATGATTTGCTGATGTGTTAATTTGGAAATGCGGTAATTTGAAAATGTGCCAATTTGAAAATGATTCACGGCGGCTGAGTGATTTTCCAAAGAA
>NZ_JAVHUL010000046.1:8457-18912 GCF_031085155.1 Mesonia profundi
AATTGTATCGAAGCCACATGTAGGAAATATGACAATTTCAAGATGTGTTAATTTGAAAATGTGCCAATTTGAAAATGATTCACGGCGGCTGAGTGATTTTCCAAAGAAAATTGTATCGAAGCCACATGTAGGAAATATGACAATTTCAAGATGTGTTAATTTGAAAATGTGCCAATTTGAAAATGTTTCAATGTGCCAATTTGAAAATGATTCACGACGGCTGAGTGATTTTCGATAGCCCAGAAACTTCGGGGTGTATCGAAGCTATAAGTACTTCATGATTCTTTATTGAGTATTGAATATTCCTTTATTCCCAACTTTTCACTTCTCATGGTCGCTATAATTCCGCTCAAACTACTTTTCTTCGTGATTGTCAATAAACAAATAAAAGTCTAGACTCTAGCATCTATTTTCTATGCTCTATTTGATACTCACTTTTCACTTTTAGTTTTTCACTTATCACTTTAAAATCCTTACCTTTAAGCCAGTAAAAAACACTATGAACACAACCAAAAGAAGCCTCGGAATAGCAGCTCTTATTCTTTTTAGTGCCTGCCAAAATCAACCCGAAAAAAAAACCGCCAACACACAAGAATCTCAAAATATGCCGCAAATGTTAGAAAAATGGGACGGACCTTATGAAGGAGTTCCCGCCTTTGATCAAATGGAAGTGGGGAAAATAAAGCCCGCTATTCTTCAAGGAATGGAAAAACATTTAGCAGAATTGGATGACATCAGCAAACAAGAAGCGGAACCTAATTTTGAAAATACCATTGTAGCAATGGAAGAAGCTGGAAAGCCGTTGGATCGCGCTTTTACTTACTACGGAATTTACAGTAGCAATAAGTCTTCAGAAGAATTTAGAGCTGTTCAAAAAGAATTGGCTCCAAAGATAGCCGAGTATCAGTCTAAAATTTTACAGAATGAGAAACTCTTTCAGCGCATCAAAAGCGTTTACGATCAATCACAAAAGGAGACGTTAAGTGATCAAAAGCAGCGTACCCTCGAATTGATTTATGAGCGATTTACGATGAATGGCGCCAACCTGTCTCAAGAAGACAAAGCGCGCTACGCCGAGATTGAAAAAGAACTTTCCAACCTCTACACCAACTTTTCCAACAACGTACTCGCCGATGAGGAGAATTATGTGGTGTATTTAAACAAAAATCAATTGGGCGGTTTACCCGAATCGTTTAGTAAAGCTTCTGCTACAGCAGCCGAGGAACGCGGAGAAAAGGGAAAATATGCCATTACGAACACGCGTTCTTCGATGGATCCTTTTTTAACCTATTCAACCGACCGGGAATTGCGAGAAAAAGTATGGAACAATTACTATTCGCGTGGTGATAACGATGATGAATACGATAATAAAGACCTGATTGCTAAAATTTTGAAACTTCGCGATGAGCGCGTAGGACTGTTAGGTTTCGATAATTATGCGTCTTGGCGTTTACAAGATCGAATGGCTAAGACTCCAGAAAATCCGATGAATTTAATGGAAGCCGTTTGGCCAGCCGCAGTCGCAAGAGCCAAAGAGGAAGTGGCTGACATGCAACAAGTAGCCGATAGAAATGGTGACAACCTAAGTATTAAGCCTTGGGATTACCGCTATTATGCCGAGAAAGTACGCAAAGAGAAATACGATTTAGACAGTGAAGAAATCAAAGAATATTTGGTTTTAGACAATTTAAAACAAGCTTTGTTTTTCACAGCAGGAGAGTTGTTTAATTATAATTTTTCTAAAATCACCGACGGAAGTGTTCCCGTATTTCATCAAGATGTAGAAGTCTATGAAGTGACACAAAAGCAAACAGGAGAGATGGTTGGTTTGTGGTATTTAGATCCGTATGCTAGACAAGGAAAGCGAAGCGGAGCTTGGGCAACGACTTACCGCAGCAAAACTAAACTTGGAGGGAATAAGCCGGTTTTAGCTTCTAATAATTCCAATTTTATCAAACCAGCTCCGGGGGAACCAGTATTGGTTTCTTGGGATGATGCCGAAACCTTTTTCCACGAATTTGGACACGCCTTACATTTTCTTTCTGCGCGGGTAGATTATCCTACATTAAATGGCGGAGTAAGAGATTATACTGAGTTCCAGTCGCAATTATTGGAGCGTTGGTTGTCTACAGATAAAGTGATCAATCAGTTTTTACGTCATTATAAAACCGATGAGGTGATTCCGCAGCAATTGGTAAATAAAATTAAAAAAGCAGCGACTTTTAATCAAGGTTTTGGAACTACCGAGTTTTTAGCTTCGGCTTTAATGGATATGAAATTGCATACGAGCGATCCTGAAAATATTGATGTAGCCGAATTTGAGAAGAAAACTTTGGAAAGTTTAGGATTACCTGAGCAAATTGTGATGCGTCACCGTACCCCACATTTCGGACATATTTTTGCAGGGGAAGGTTATTCCGCCGGTTATTACGGTTATTTATGGGCCGATGTACTTACGGCAGATGCTGCGGAAGCTTTCGCGGAAGCACCAGGCGGTTTTTACGATAAGGAATTGGCAGATAAGTTGGTGAAATACCTTTTTGCACCAAGAAATGCGGTAGATCCTGCCGAAGCTTATCAGCAGTTTAGAGGAAGAGAAGCCAATATTGATGCGTTGATGCGCGATCGTGGATTTCCAGTTCCTACAGAGGAGAACAAATAAGATGAAAAAGTTAATCGGATTCTTGTGCGGAATTTTACTCGGATTTGGAGCGATGGCTCAAACTGATGGGATTCCGCAAGATTTCGGTTATATTTCAGATTCTTTACCGCTGTTAGTCTTAGAAATACGTTATGCGGGAAGTCATAATTTCACGGGAAAACCAGTAAATGGCTATGAAACACCTCAAGGCATCTTAAGCAAACCGGCTTTAATTCAGCTAAAAAAAGCTTATCAGTATTTCTTGAAGAAAGGCTATATCTTTAAGTTTTTTGACGCCTATAGACCCCAAACAGCGGTAAATCATTTTAGAACTTGGGCGCGGGATCCAAGTGATACCTTAATGAAAAAAGAATTTTATCCCAAACTTCAGAAAAAGGATTTATTTAAACTAGGTTATATTTCTACTCAATCTGGGCATTCGCGCGGGAGCACACTAGACCTCACTCTAATCGATTTAAAAACAGGGGCAGAACTGGATATGGGAAGTCCGTATGATTTCTTTGGAACAATTTCTCACCACAATACTCAAAAAATTACCGAAGCACAAAAGCAAAATCGTTTGTTGTTAAAACAAGGCATGCGAAAATTTGGCTTTATCGCTTACCCCAAAGAATGGTGGCATTATACGTTATACAACGAACCTTTCCGAAATACATATTTTGATTTCCCTATACGCTAATGTGGTGATTTGCTAATTTGAAAATGTGATGATTATAAAATGTGTTGATGTGAGAATTTGAAATTTAAGTCTAGATTCTAGCGTCTATTTTCTAGAATCTATTCTAAACCACCTTCAAACTACTATATCCCTGCCCATTCTGACTCAGTTGAATTTGAGTCGCGATGCGTTCTTTTAGACTCGCAACGTGACTAATTACACCAATCATCTTTGAAGATTTGGCTTGTAGAACTTCCAAGGTGTCTAAAGTCTGATCTAATGTTTCAGGATCTAGGGTACCAAAACCTTCGTCTATAAAAAGACTGTTGATTTCTACATTGCGTGAAGCAAAATCAGATAGCGCTAAAGCCAAGGCTAAACTCAGCAAAAAAGTCTCTCCGCCAGATAAAGTTTTCACCGATCTTCGCTGTCCGCCCATATGTTCATCGATGGCCACCAAACTATCATCTTCATCGGTTAGCGGTTTGTCCATTTTATACCGGTCGGTGAGTAGCACTAAACGCTTGTTGGCTAGGATCAGCAATTGGGATAAGGTTAAATCTTGCGCATAGTCGTTAAATTTCTTTCCTTTCGCATCGCCTATTAATTGGTTTAAAATCTCCCAACGCTTATTCACTTTTAATTGCTCACTTATTTTTTCTTTTAGTTTCTTAATCGTAATATGATACTCCTCTTGGTTTTTAAGGATACGTTGCAGCTCACTGAGTTCTTCTTCTAGTTTTTGCAGTTGTACTTGTTGCGTTTCTAAGGAAGTTTCCAATTCGGATAAAGCTTGCTGAACTACTTTTTCGTTCAAAGACTCCTCTTGCTTCTTCGACTCTTTTAATCGAGTTTGTAAACTGATTTCTAAGTTTTTAAGTTGCTGTTTTTCTTCTTGATACTGATTCACTAACGGATGTGGCAACAGGTTTTTTGTGGCTTCAAAAATGCTGGAATACTTCAGTTGAGTTAAATTGTTTAACAAATTGGTAGAGCGATGTTGATGCTGCCCGTCCAGTTGATTTAAGGCATTCTCATTTTCTGCCTTATTTTTTTTCAGCAAACTTATATTTTGTTGCGTTCGTAAATACCCTTGCTCCAAATCACTAATTTCCGTTTCAAAATCCACTCCTTGGTAATGCTCCCTAATGGCCTCTTTTACTTCAGTTCCTTGAGCTAATAAGTCTGCTAACTCATGCAGTGCTTTTCGGTTTTTCTCTAGCTGCAGCTCGTGTTGTTGCAACTTCCCGAATTCTTGTAAGGCTTTATACTTCGCATTCAGTTCTTCTTCCAAATCGGAAAAAGAGCGTTCTTTCCATTGTTTTAAATGCGCTCTAAATGCGTTCTGATAGCTTTCTTTCTTCGTTTTGAATTGCTCTTGCCAGCTTAAAATCGATTCTTCTAACTGCTTGTTCTTCTTGGTAGTCTCCTCGAGTTGCGTTTTTATTTTAGTAAGCTGCTGCTGACATTCTTTTACATCACTGCGTAATTTTTTGATGCCTAATTCCAAATCATTCTCGGTTTGGGGTAGGTGAGTGGCATAAGGATGCTCTTCGCTACCACAAAGCGGACAAGGAGTTTCGGGTTGTAAATCTTTGCGGTAATCTTCTAATTTTTTCTGTAAATCAACTACTTTTTTGGCATTTTCCTTGGCCTCCAATTGTGCTGATAATAACTTTTCTTGTTGCCCTAAACCTTCTATTTGGACAGGGAAATCGGTAATGTCAGCTTTATTGGCGGTTAATTCTTTCGTCAATTTAGCAACCTCTTTCTTTATTTCTTCAATTTCTAAGGAAGATCTTTCTGCAGTTCTGATTTGCTTTAGCTGAAGCTGAATTTTTTCCTGCTCCAATTCAACCGAAGTGCTATCCGTAAAAGAATAACGAGTTTTAAGACTTTCTGACTCCTCTTTATTTTGCTGAATAAACCTTTCAACCTGCTGGAGCGTTTCTTGGGGATTCTGGATATTCAGCTCTATTTGAAATTCTTTTAATTCCAAACCTATATTCTTCCCCAATCCTTTGTATTCACTTAAGATTGAGCCTCTTTTTTCATATAAAGCGCGTAGCTTTTGCTTGTAATTATTTAGGCGTTCTTGAAAATTGGTATCTGTAATTTCTAAACCAAAGATCCTTAAAAACCGGTTCTTATTTTCTTGAATTTTGGTTTTGAGTTCTTGTAAGCTTTTTTGGTATGCCTCTTTTTTCTTCTGAAAATCATTCAGCTGTTTCGTATCATTTTTCCATTGATGAATTTCTTCCGTAAAGCCTTGCAAATCTTGATGCTTTTTTAAAGCTAGACCCTTCTCTTTTTCGAAGTCTTGCCATTGCGTCTTATTTTTTTCTTGCTGTTGAAGCAATCCTTGTTGGGCATCAAGAAGCTTCGTTAAATCGTTTTTGTCTTTTATTTGAAGTTGGAGCAAAGCTATCTTTTTTTGTAACTGCTCTTGATTCGTTTTTTGATTTTTCGCCTGACTGGATTTTTCGGTATATTCCTTTTCAGGAATTAGTTGCTCTTCGATGGTATTGATTTTCATCTTTTGCTCGTGGATCCCTTTTTCCATTTCCTTATAGGTGAAATACGCCAGTTTCCCCAATTCACGGTAGATGCCAGTGCCCGTGATTTTTTCTAATAATTCGCCGCGTTCATCTTTTTTTACTTGCAAAAACTTGGCAAAATCACCCTGCGCCAAGACAACAGATTTGATAAACTGCTCGTAATTGAGTCCGATGAGTTCTTCATTTTTTGTGGGAACATCAAGCTTTTTTAAATCTAAAGAGCTATTTGTGACTAGATCAGATAGAAACATTTGATAATCTCGTAAATTTCCCGTCCTGGCGGTAGAAATTTCCCAACGCGAACAAAACTTTCCCTGAGCGCAAGAATAGGTCACCTGCGCGTAAGCTTCACTCTGATTACGGGTAAGAATGGCTCCCTTTTTTACTACTTCGGTATTGCTCATTCTTCCCAATCGCGGCACTTGATTAAAAAGTGCTAAAGAAATCACATCCAAAAGCGTGGTTTTACCGCTTCCTGTAGGTCCTGTGATCGCAAATAAATTGTTCTGTACAAAAGGAGCTTTGGTAAAATCTACCTCGTGTTCTCCTTTTAAAGAATTGATATTTTTAAACTGAAGTTTTAAAATTTTCATAGGGAAGCAAAGCTTAATCGGAGGTGGTTAGCATTTCTTTTAATTCATCAAAAGTGTGGAGGAGTTCTTGGCGCTCTTCGGGTAGAAAAGCTTCGTTTTCTAATAACGACTCAAAGACCTCTTTGGGTTTTAGATCTTCCAAGTTTTGCTGCGCGCCAAACACAGCGCTACTTTGCTGTTGTTGCTCTTTAAACTGCGTACGGTATTTGATAATCTCTAGGTGATCCTTGCTAAAGTTGCTCACCAACTCATCTAATTGTGCTAGTTTTTGAGTGCTGTATTGCTCTTCCTTCATTTCTACTTCAATTAAAGAGTCTAACTGACCTTCATGTTGAAGGACTTCTAATTTCTGCTGAAGTTCTTCTAAGCTTCCACTAATTTTTAAAAGTTTTCTAAATGGAGGAATTGCTATGCTTTCAGGTTCAAATCCGTTTTGGGTATCGATGAGAAGCACTCGTTTTTCATCTTGGCGTTCGCTAAAAGAAAGCATAAGGGGAGAACCGCTGTAAAATGTGGGAACTTGTGCATTCACCCGTTGCGGCTGATGGATATGTCCTAACGCGATGTACGAAAAATAGGTGTTGAATTGCTCGGCTTTAAAGGCAGCTTGATTTCCAATTTGGATATCGCGTTCACTCTCTGATGTACTCACGCCGGCAGCATATAAATGCCCCATCGCTATTGCTGGAATATGAGGGTAAGTTTGTTCACAATAAGCTGCGGCTTCATCAAATTTAGCTTGAATTCCTTTTCTTATTGCCGCCAATCGGTCTTCGTAAGTGTTGCCTTCGCTCGCCAAACGCACATCAGAATCTCGCAAATAGGGGAGAGCGGCGATGATGATTTCGGAATTTTCTTTGTTGGGCAAAGGAATAATACAATCTTGTATCATTTCGGGCAAACCGCCAATCACATTCATTTCTAACGCAAGTAATAAATCTTTTGGGGCATCGAGCATACTGGGAGAATCGTGGTTTCCGCCAGTAATCACCAAGTGACAGTCTAAATTTTTTAAAGCGATTAAAGCCTGAAAGTATTGTTTTCTCGCTTCCGCGGAAGGGTTAGCAAGATCAAACACATCTCCAGAAACCAAGATCGCATCGATTTGTTCTTGATGAACGAGGTCACAAAGCCAACCGATAAATAAATCAAAATCCTGATATAAATAATGTTTGTGCAGGCGCTTGCCAATATGCCAGTCGGCAGTGTGTAAAATTCTCATGAAATAAAAGAAATTATAGAAGGTTCAATTTACAAAGTAAATATCCAAATCTAAAATGAATTGAATTAAATAAGAAAATGCTTTTTAAAACCGATATCCCAAGTTAAAACCAAACTTACCTACTATAGAAATGTCGGTGGCATCGGTATTGAAAAGATTTCTTCCTACACCGCCTACGAGTTCAAAAACAATTCCTCTTTTGGTTACCCATTTACCGCCAACCCCAAGACCGAGAGCAAAATCTGAATAGTTTTCTTCACTATAAGATGAAAAGGCACCATTGGGGGCATAGTAATATTCTTCAATCTTCATAGAAGAAAACATCCCAAAACCTTCTACAAAAAAGCCTGCGGCATATTTTTTACTAAAATAAACTCGATAATAAGGAGAAACGTAAAAGTTTAATTCATCATTAAAAACCTCTCTGTCAAAAGGAATAAAAACAGATATTCCAGCTGATGAGTCGTTATTTAAACTTCGTTCATAGGCAACTTCAAAAGCGCCAATTAAGAGCATCACACCGTTTAATTTGACTTCGTTCTTTTTTATAAGAATTGACTAAAGTATCTTCTTGGGCTATTATTTGTTGCATAGAAAGTAACGCAAAACTAAGGAGTAGAATTTTTTTCATTATATTTTAAATCTTGAATATGGATTAATTCATATTAACTTATAGATGTAAATATTCATAAATAGTTGCTTAAAATCCTAAGTTTATTTTATTATTTCTTTTTATTTGTAAGGAAATTAAACTAAAATATTAATTTACATTCGATGGCTAAATCTGGATCTGAAAAAAACACCAAGAATAAAGCGAAACATACTAAGCTTATGAATCGTAAGAAGAATAAAGCCCGTGAAGAAAAGGAAGCTAGAAAAGCGAAGTTAAAAGAATTAGTGGAAAAAATGAAACAGAAAAAGTAAATAGAGTTTAGTAGTTAAATACCTACTTTTACTGTAATTTAACGTATTGATTTTAATATATTTACAATACATTCAATTGTCAGTTCGAGCGCCAGCCCGAAAGATTTCATTCTGGCGGGGAGTCGAGAACTTTTCGGACATTAAAAGTAGGTTTCGACTGCGCTCAACCAGACATATAGCTTATACTTAAACAGTAATCTATGCAACTAACTACTGACCTCTAAAAAGTAAATTGGAAGTAGCGACTATTTTTATGCATGTTCTTTAAATAAGTCAATCTCGATTTCTAGCATAGAAGAAGAACCACTTCTTTTTTTGAATCATGAATAATGGCTATCTTAGTTTTTTATGAGAATTAAACTCCTAAAACCTATAAACTCTACAACTCCATGGAAAAACCAAAACCCATAAAACGTCACGAAGCGCTACAACCTTTAAGCAGACAGCACCATTTTGGACTTTTATTTTCTTGGAAAATAAGAAAAGGTTTTGCTAAAGAAATTTCTATAAGTAGAATGAAAGCTTATGCAGATTGGTTTTTTGAGAAAGAAATTCAACCTCATTTTAGACTGGAAGAAGAATTCGTCTTTCCAGTTTTAGGACCTGAAAATCCTCTAATAGAAAGAGCTTTACAGGAACATCAAGAAATTAAAGCGCTTTTTGAAGACACTAAAGAACCTTCGAAGTCCCTGAGCATTCTAGAAGAAAAACTAAAAGATCATATTAGGTTTGAAGAGCGGACTTTGTTTAATAAAATACAAGAAGCGGCGACTATTAGTGAAATGGAAAAGATAGATGAAATACATCTTCAAATTTCTACACCAGATGAGTATACCGATGCTTTTTGGGAAAATTAAAGGTCTGCTTTTCCTTTTACGCCTTTAAAAAAAAGTTGTAAAAGTCTGCTGTCTTTTTCATAATCCCCAGTAGGGTAGAAGGCTTGTCCTATTTTAACGACTTTCCTTTCATAGTCAAAACTAACCGGAATAATAGGAACTTCTGCGGCTAGAGCGATGTAATAAAATCCTGTTTTCCAGTTCAATACTTTTTTTCGGGTTCCTTCTGGTGCTAAGGATAATCGAAATTCCTCTTTTTCTGCAAAAATTTGAGCAATGGCTTCCACTTTATTCTGACCTTCGCTTCTATCAATTGGTGTACCTCCCATCCATCTAAAATAGGCACCAAAAGGCCAACGGAATAATTCTTTTTTTCCTATAAAATCAATAGGGATTTTTATAATACTTCTAATTAATACTCCAAGATAAAAATCATGCCAGCTGGTATGTGGAACGACAATAATCACCGATTTCTTTATTGCCGGATCAAATGCGCCTTCCAGCTTCCAACCTAATAGTTTAGTGAATATGTAATGGGTCATTATTTCGCTTTAAGCGAGCTAAAATAGGGAATTTTTAACTAAAAAAAGCGAGAGTTTTGACTCTCGCTTTTTACTTATTCTCAGTTGTCCCGTCCTAAAATAGCGATACACAAAAACCGGGTGTATATGAAAACATCAGAAAAGAGTGGGTACCAGAAGAAAACCCAAAAAGATTATTCGCTTTCTTTTAAACTTCAATTGGTTGAAGATATTGAATCTGGACGACTCAATAGATTAGATGCTCATCTTAAATATGGTATTCAAGCTAGATCTACAATAACGCAATGGTTAAGAAAATATGGTACATTTGATTGGGAAAACCTATCCGTTACCACTATGGCAAAGACACCAGAACAGAGAATCATTGAATTAGAAGCTAAAGTAATGGACTTCCTAGTAATTTTGTGACTAATTTTATTAGGCCGCTTTGTTAAAAAATCCTTTTAATTTTAGTTCCATT
>NZ_JAVHUL010000047.1 GCF_031085155.1 Mesonia profundi
ATGGAACTAAAATTAAAAGGATTTTTTAACAAAGCGGCCTAATAAAATTAGTCACAAAATTACTAGGAAGTCCAAAGCCCAACTTTCTCTATGTCTTCTTTCAAATATTTAAACCGCTTTAGTAATTGACTATTTGTAAATCCGTTTGAAAATATTTTACATTCAATTACTAACTCTGGTTTGATAGATGGTCTTTTATTTTCGTTTGTTACTTTTCCAATCGCAAAATCAATTCGTTTCCGCTCAATATTTAAAATCCGAGTTTCAATATGAATTTTATTTAGCAATTCCTTTTCGGTAAGCAAATAACAATGGAATAGAAGGGCAACCAAATCCGATTCCATTAGTATTTCAAATCCCGAATTTAAAAACTCAATCAGTCGATTTAAAGACTGGTCATTAATTTGTTCGAGATTTTTTTTCAAATTGTTCCAACTCGTTACATCAACACAAACATACACTTTTAACGTTAAAATTTTAACAACACCAAAACATTTTTGTTAACGCAATAGATTTTTATTGGATGCATCCATTCGTTGTTTAACCAATGATTGTTTCCAAAAAAAAACTACTCCTTATCAATTAATTACAATGAAGTCTTGTCAAGTTATAAGTAAGTCTTGGTTCTTGATTCTAACAGCGAAGCGGCCCGCCCGAACGTATCCTTTCGATACGGGCAGGTCTTATATCTTACTCAGACACGACTAATTAGAAATTAAAATCTCTATCCGTTTTTCCTTATCAACTAAGCTTTATCTTTGCACTCGTTAAAAAAGAAGAATAAAATGTTGAAAACCGAAATACTTCCGCCACAAGCGAAAAAAATAGCCAAAGAACTTCATGTACATGAGGAAACAAGAATAGACGATTACTTTTGGATGAATGACAGGGAAGATCCAGAAGTAGTTAAATTTTTGGAAGATGAAAATGAATACAACGCGCAAATCACGGCTCACACCCAAGAGTTTCAAAAAGACTTGTTTGAAGAGATGAAGAGTAGGATTAAGGAAGATGATGAGTCTGTCCCTTATAAACACAACGGATATT
Organism: Mesonia profundi; assembly: GCF_031085155.1. GTDB lineage: Bacteria > Bacteroidota > Bacteroidia > Flavobacteriales > Flavobacteriaceae > Mesonia > Mesonia profundi. The sequence goes on from NZ_JAVHUL010000047.1 coordinate 1,048, forward strand.
GGTATTATGCGCGTTTTGAAAAAGGAAAAGATTATCCTATTTATGCGCGTAAGAAAGAAAGTTTAGAAGCTCCCGAAGAAATTTTATTTAACGTGAATGAAATGGCGAAAGGACATAGTTACTTTAAACTTTCTGGTGTAAATATAAGTCCAGATAATAAATTAGCAGCTTTTGGTGTCGATAATGTGAGCCGGAGAAATTATACCATTCAGATTAAAAATTTGGAAACAGGTGAGGTTTTACCGCTAAAGATTGAAACCACTACCGGAAGTTCTACTTGGGCCAATGATAACCAAACGCTTTTTTACACGAGAAAAGACGAGAAGACCTTACGTTCTAATCAAATTTTTCAACATGTTTTAGGCAAAGATCCCAAGGATGATCTTTTGGTGTATCAAGAAGAAGACGATACCTTTAATGCATATGTGTACAAAACAAAGTCAGATAAATATGTAATTATAGGCTCTAGCAGCACGCTGAGCGATGAATATAGGATTTTAGATGCCAATGAACCTCGCGGAGAATTTCGCATGTTTCAAGAGCGCTGCCGCGGATTAGAATTTAGTATCTCCCACTTTGAGGATCACTTTTATATTTTGACTAATAAGGATGATGCCACCAATTTTAAATTGATGAAAACGCCAATAGATGCTTTAGGAAAGGAGAACTGGACAGAAGTTTTGGCACATCGGGAAGAAGTTTTATTGGAAGATATAGATATTTTTAAAGAGTATTTAGTGGTGAGCGAACGCTCCAATGGTTTAAATCATATTCGGGTGATGCGTTGGGATAAAACCGACGATTATTACATTCCTTTTGATAATGAAACCTATACGACCGCGACAGGCGCTAATCCAGATTTTGATACGCTCACTTTAAGATATGGCTATAACTCGTTAACGACGCCTACTTCCATCATAGATTTTAATATGAAAACGAAGGAGAGTGTCGTAATGAAGGAGCAGAGTGTATTGGATAAAACTTTCCGTAAAGAAAATTATATTTCAGAACGTATTTGGGCCACAGCAAAAGACGGAACACAAATTCCTATTTCGTTGGTTTATAAAAAAGGAATTCAGCGAGACGGGACTAATCCGGTTTTACAATACGCTTACGGAAGCTATGGACATACCGTAGATCCTTCGTTTTCTACCACCAGATTAAGCTTGCTTAATAGAGGATTTGTGTTTGCAATTGCACACATTAGGGGAGGGGAATACCTAGGACGAAACTGGTATGAGCAAGGAAAAATGCTTCAGAAGAAAAACACCTTTACAGATTTTATCGCGTGTTCCCAATATTTAATCGATCAAAAATGGACTTCTCCGCAGCATATGTATGCGATGGGAGGTTCTGCTGGAGGATTATTGATGGGTGTGGTGCTCAATGAAGCGCCGCAGTTATACAACGGAGTTATCGCTGCAGTTCCTTTTGTAGATGTGATTTCTACCATGTTAGATGATAGCATTCCTTTAACTACAGGAGAATATGATGAGTGGGGGAATCCTAATGACAAGGAATATTACGATTATATGAAATCCTATTCTCCTTATGACAATGTAAAAGCCCAAGAGTATCCAAATATTCTAATCACTACTGGTTTTCATGATTCGCAAGTTCAATATTGGGAGCCTGCCAAGTGGACAGCCAAGTTAAGAGCGTTAAAAACAGATAAAAATATTTTATTATTCCACACCAACATGGATGCGGGTCATGGCGGAGCTTCAGGGCGTTTTGATGCTCTAAAAGAAGTCGCAGAAGACTATACTTTTCTATTAGACTTGGAAGGAAAAATTCATAATTAAAAAAATTAATGTAAATTTGCAGTGTTTTGTTTATTTGTTAAAAGTAAATAGCGCATTTTTTAATATGAACTTCATTATATGAAAGAAGACTTACAGGTTTATAATAACGTCTTAGGATTAATAGGAGACACCCCTCTAGTTAAATTAGACCGTATAACTCAAGATATCGACGGAGAATTCTTCGCAAAAGTAGAAGCTTTTAATCCAGGACACTCTACCAAAGATAGGATTGCGTTATATATTATTGAAGAAGCAGAGAGAAAAGGAATTTTAAAACCAGGGGATACCATTATAGAAACTACGTCTGGGAATACGGGTTTTAGTATTGCTATGGTTTCGGTGATTAAGGGTTACGATTGCATTTTAGCGGTGAGTAGCAAGTCTTCTTTAGATAAGATAGACATGCTTAAAACGATGGGAGCAAAGGTATATGTTTGTCCGGCAAACGTTTCGGCAGACGATCCTCGCTCATACTATCAAGTAGCTAAGCGACTCCACCAAGAAGTAAAAGGTTCGGTTTATATCAATCAATATTTTAATGAGCTAAATATAGATGCTCATTATAAAACTACAGGGCCAGAGATTTGGAAACAAACGGAAGGTAAAATTACACACCTTATCGCTTGTAGCGGAACAGGAGGAACTATTTCTGGAACAGCGCGTTTCTTGAAAGAGCAGAATCCAAACATTAAAGTGATAGGAATAGATGCCTACGGATCTGTTTTAAAGAAATACCACGAAACTAGAGAGTTTGATGAAGATGAAATTTATCCTTACCGTATTGAAGGTTTAGGAAAGAATTTAATTCCTACCGCAACAGATTTTGATGTGATCGACCGCTTTATTAAAGTATCTGATGAAGAGAGTGCTCATACTGCAAGATCTATTGCAAAGACCGAAGGTATGTTTGTTGGTTACACCAGTGGCGCCGCTTTTCAAGGGGTAAAACAATTAGCCGAAGAAGGAGAATTTAATAAAGACGCTAGAGTCGTTATTATTTTCCCAGATCACGGTTCTCGTTATATGAGTAAAATTTATAATGACCAGTGGATGCGGGATCAAGGTTTTTCTGATAGTGAAAACAACGTTGATGCAGAAAAAATAGAATTTATTAAATAGCATACGAACTATACAAAACAAAAGCATCCCTAAAAGGATGCTTTTGTTTTGTTTATAACTTAGTGAATTGAAATAATGTGACTTGCCTAAAACATAGCATTTTATTCATTATTTTTGTCTTCTAGGTTGTATTAAACAATTTTTTATGAAAGATTTATTCAATAAGATATATAAAGACAAAGGTCCATTAGGGAAATGGGCAGACCAAGCAGAAGGATATTTTGTTTTTCCAAAGTTAGAAGGAGAAATAAGTAACCGAATGAAGTTTCAAGGAAAAGAAGTGATTACTTGGAGTGTGAATGACTATTTAGGTCTTGCCAATCATCTCGAAGTTCGTAAAGTAGATGCAGAAGCTGGAGCAAAATATGGTTCGGCTTACCCTATGGGAGCACGTATGATGAGTGGTCACACGCATTTACACGAGCAGCTGGAAAATGAATTGGCAGAATTTGTGGATAAAGAAGCCGCTTATCTATTAAACTTTGGTTACCAAGGAATGGTTTCCACCATAGACGCTTTGGTAGGTAAAAATGATGTGATTGTTTATGATGTAGATGCACACGCGTGTATTATTGACGGCGTAAGACTGCATATGGGAAAAAGGTTTACCTATAAGCATAACGACGTAGAAAGCATCGAAAAGAACTTAAAGAGAGCCGAGAAGATTGCCGAACAAACGGGAGGCGGGATTCTTTTAATTTCTGAAGGTGTTTTTGGAATGCGTGGAGAGCAAGGAAGACTAAAAGAAATTGTAGCGCTTAAAAAGAAATACAATTTTAGACTGTTTGTAGATGATGCTCACGGGTTTGGTACCTTAGGTAAGACAGGGGCAGGAGCAGGAGAAGAGCAAGGCGTGCAAGATGATATCGATGTATATTTTGCCACCTTTGCGAAATCTATGGCCAGTACAGGCGCTTTTATCGCAGCAGATCAAGAAGTAATCGATTACTTAAAATATAATTTAAGATCTCAAATGTTCGCCAAGTCGTTGCAAATGCAATTGGTAGAAGGCGCTTTAAAACGTTTGGATATGTTAAGAACTATGCCCGAGTTAAAAGAAAAGCTTTGGGTGAATGTGAATGCATTACAAAATGGTCTTAAAGACAGAGGTTTTGATATTGGGACTACGCAAAGTTGCGTTACTCCGGTGTATTTAAAAGGAAGTATTCCCGAAGCAATGGCCTTGGTAAAAGATTTAAGAGAAAACCACGGTGTTTTCTGTTCAATTGTAGTGTATCCGGTGATTCCTAAAGGTCTTATTTTGTTAAGACTAATTCCTACGGCTTCTCACACCTTAAAAGATGTAGAGGAAACGCTTGATGCTTTTGGAGCCATTAGAGAGCGATTAGAAAACGGAACTTATAAAAGAATGTCTGCCGCAGTAGCAGCTTCTATGGGAGAGTAAAGCCCATTTTATAATTTAAATATGAAAGACCATGTTCAACTTAAGTTGGAGATGGTCTTTTTTTATACAATTTTTTACGCTTTCGCGGAATTAGATAAAGGTTCATTTCATGGGGGTCACCTATAATTAATAGTTACTGGGAACGATTATATCAATTAATAAACCATTAAATAGACATATCTCTTCTTAGTCTTTCCCTCTAAAAAGAGCGGCAGGGGGTGTGTAAAAAGAGTTAAATTGCCTTAATCACTAAGAAAATAGTTAGTTAGCAATTACAGAGACCATATCGAGAAAGACTTTTTTATGAGGAAAATTATTATTCTCGATAGATCCCTATATTTCGGGGTACTTGAATGTACACACTTGTCTCAGTTCTTCTTTTATTTCTAATTTTCTGAGGTTATAAAAAGCAATCAACATTTTGATTTCCTGTCACATATCAAATAAAAAATACTAAAAGATGATGATTATCATATTTCAGGATTCGATATTACCTCATTTTTATACTGATTTTCAGATTAAGAAATTTATTATAAAAGTAATATCCATATATGTATACATCACAAAAAAACCTTCATTCCTTTCATATTCCTGTTATGGGAATTGGCTTTACGGTCGATACTCCCTTAAAAGTTGCCCATCTTGGTCTAGACTCGGTTATTTCTTTAGTAGATGATATTCTATTAGAGAAACTCAGAAAAATGTACTGTCATAAAACAGAGCAGCCTTATGAGGAAATTACAGAAGAGCGAAAAGACTTTAGAAGTCACAGGATTACCTCCTATTTAAATCTAATCAATACGCTTTCCGAAAGAAAATTTAAAGAGCTTAAAAACTTAAGCAAGGGGATTAGCGAGAATCTAAAGCAGTATATAGATCTGTTGCCAGAAGAGTCTATTCTAAAGGAGAAATTCAATCAATTGGTATCAAAATCGACTAGTCCCAAAAAACTGGAAGCTTTCTTGGAAGAAAATTTAAAGCGAGGAAGTATTGATGTGAACATCATGACTAAAGTTGATAAAGAAAATTATCATAAAAAAGAGAAATTACCTTCCATATACAACGATGCACATGCCGCACTAAAAGGCTTTGCTGATAGTGATTTGTCATCGTCTGTTATCTTTTCCGCAGGAATGAATCCTAGACTTTATAGTTACTTAGAAGAATTTGAAGACTTTTATCCCGATGAAAATGGAACTCTAAAAAAGAAAATAGTCCTAAAAGTAAGTGACTATAGATCAGCATTGATTCAAGGTAAATTTTTAGCCAAAAAAGGATTATGGGTTTCAGAATATAGAATCGAATCGGGTCTTAATTGTGGAGGCCATGCTTTTGCTACCGACGGTTATTTGTTAGGACCTATTTTGTCTCAATTTAGAGATCAGCGCGAAAATCTTATCAGTGAGACTTACGAAATTTATAAAAAAGCACTGTCGAATAAAAGTCGGTTTTCCCCAGAAACAGCCTTGCCTATTAAATTTAGCGCTCAAGGCGGCGTAGGAACGGCAGAAGAACATCAGTTCTTATTAGAACATTATCAAATGGATGCAATTGGTTGGGGAACGCCTTTCTTACTGGTGCCAGAAGCTACGACAGTAGATAAGGGAACCTTAGAAAAATTGGTGAAAGCCAAAGAGGAAGATATGTACTTAAGTAATATTTCCCCTTTAGGTGTTCCCTTTCACAGCATAAAGAGCAATACCAAAGATCAAGAAAAAAGAGCTTTAATCGCTAAGAATAGACCTGGAAGTTCTTGTCCCAAAAAGTTTGTAGCCTTAAATAAGGAGTTTACTGAGAAAGCGATTTGTACCGCTTCACGCCAATATCAGAATTTAAAAATCAAGGAATTGGAAAAATCAGAACTTGGGGAAGAGGCTTATCAAAAACAGTATGATAAAATTGTAGAAAAATCCTGTACATGCGTTGGTTTGGGAACATCAGCTTTATTGAAGTATAATTTGGACACCAAAACCGAAGGAGAAGGAGTTTCTATTTGCCCCGGACCTAATTTAGCCTACTTTTCGGCAATTATGGGATTAAAAGAAATCACCTCCCATATTTATGGGGAATCCAAAGTGAATGTGAGAACAGATCGCCCCAATTTATTTGTAAAAGAGCTGACGATTTATTTAGATTATTTAAATGATAAATTAGCCGAAGCAGAGGGTTCTATAGACGCAAAACAAAAAAAGTATTTATCTCTTTTTGCGAAAAATCTAGGGGAGGGGATAAATTATTATAAAGATTTATTTTCAAGCTACAGCTTGGGGAATTCTAATGTTTTATCTGAGCTAGAAAAGAATAACCAAGTATTGCAAACTATAACTTTTGAAATAGAAAATGCGGGAGAATTAGTTCATTAATGTAAATAGGGCACTTAATTTTAAAGTTGAAATAACATCAGCTACATTCTCTACGCCATAGAAACAAAAAGACCATCTTCCATTTAGCTTGGAGATGGTCTTTTTTTTATGTTTTAAACAGCTTATCTAGAAAAAATTTATGAGCTTATAATGAAGGGATAACAGCTATTTAATAAATATACTAAAAGTAAATGTATTAAAAGCAATCAAATGTTCAATAAGCTGTCAACTTCCATAGTTGATTTTAATTCGATTAAAAACTTTTCTTTCTAATAGGAATTAATTCTTTGTAGGTAAAGCATCTCCAGATCCATTCTAGAGGTCCGAATTGAAAATAAGTCAGCCATAGTTTACTGAAGATTACTTGACCTATAAAAACGAAGGTAGCGGTGATGAATGTTTCGGAAGGACTTAAGCTTTCATAAAGGATGTCACGTCGAGCGGAGTCGAGACGCTTTTGTTTAATCTTTCGACTGCACTCAAGGTGACAAAAGCTACCTATGGGAATGAAAGCGGATTTACAAAAAACAAGATTTTAAAAGTGAACAACTTAATTTATTCTGCAGGAATGATATTGATGCTTTGCTTTTTTTGGGGAGGACTTTTAATTCTAAGCTTAATTTTTTCGTAGTTCCATTTCCCTTGAACTCGGTTGGCTAAAATGTCTATTCTTCCTCTCGCTTTGCTACCCACAATTCGGATAGAAGAACTGACGCTTTGATTTTGATTAGAGTATTCGACTTCTCCTTCTAGTATCGCTAGTTTATCGATGGGCTGAATCTCACCCAGAACTTCTATTGCTTTAGAATTGGATTTTACTTGTTCTAGTGCGTCTTGATAAAGATCTTCATCAGAATAAGCTTGGGCATAATTATTCGTGATTCCACCTATTCCTGAAGAAAAGAGAACCGCGGTAACGATTAAAATAAGCATACTGACGGGTAAAAACCATTTCCAGTTTTTCTTCCACCAACTTTTTTGTTCAATTAACTCGTCATGCATAGACTTCATTTTTTATGGAATTGCGTTTTCTCAAGGTTTGGCTATAGTATGTCTATTAAATTAATACCTAAAACCTAGAATTTTTTAGATTTTAAAACCTTCTATAGGAGAAGAAATATCTATTAAAGTCCCGTCAGGATCTTTTAATAAACATCTTCTTTGACCGTAGGAAGTATTTTTGGGTTCACTAATTACCTCAATTTCATTTTCTTTAATGCTGGTAAAGAGATGATCTACATTATCAACGACAAACGTGATATAAAATCCCTGCGGATGCTGCTGAAACTCCTTAGGGACGACATCATGAGACCTATCTATGATTCCCAATTCAAATTTGCTGTCTTGGGAAGACAGGTGCACATACCATTCACTATCAAAATCTACGTTAAGATCAAATAAACGGGTGTAGAACTCTTTACTCTTTTGAAGGTTGTCCGAACAAATGTTCGTCATCATTCTTATGATACTCTGCATCTGGTTTGTTTTTAGAAGGATAAAAGTTAGGAATAAATTTGTAGATCTGCTTTAATTCCTAAAATTAGTTTTTGCTATCTCGCGACTTTTTTCGCTAAAGACGGATTTGACATGACATCAGAACCATTATTTGAATAGAGCGAATGTTAAAGGGGGAAGCAAGAATAAAACTTATGGTTCTAAGAAAACCCATCTAATTAACTATAATCTCAACCGCTAAGACTTGGTCTGTATTGAGTTTAGGAATCAATGCATGGTAGGTTAAGTTTGGAGCTTCTGCGGTCATATTTTGATTAAAAGTTACTTTTAGGTTCTCATTCCCCGTTTCACAATTTTTCATCAATTTATTGTTAATAGAAGTGTTTCCGGTAGTAAGTCCTTTTTCACCCACAACTAAATCATAGAGAGAAAAATCAATGCTAGGTAGGCAACTTCCTGAAATCATCTCATCAAATGTCTCCTGATTTTTGATCACCACATAATCATTATTAAGAAAGATGTCCATTTGATATTTGGTGTTCGTACACCCATATTCGGTTTCAAGGCCGGTAGTTTCAATAATCGCATCTGTACAAGTATCATCAGTATCGTCATTACAAGAAACGAGACTGAATACTAAAATGCTAATCCATAAAATGTTATTTTTCATCTCTCCTATTTATTGAATAGATACTTCTTTTTTCAATAAGTTGCGTTGTCTTGACAATTAACTAGATCAAAAAAAATAGCCTCGACTTCTATTTACTTAAAAATAGAGCAGAGGCTAATGAGTTTTCTCTATAAAAGATATTTATCTAACTATTTTATAGATAGACTTTTCAAAAATTTTAATTAGTTTTTCTGTTTAAAGGTGGTCTTTTCTCCATTTTCGGTTAAAATCCCAGTGTCTCCTTGAGAGCGCCATTTTACGTCTCCTTTTCCGTATTCGGCACCTTTGGCCCAAGAAGTGGTTTGCTTTAAAGTAATCTTAGATTGCTTCTCTTTTTTAAGACTTACAAATCTTTTGTCTTCCTTACTAAAGTAAATGACAGTCATGTCTACATCCCCATTAGTGAATTCATATTCAAGCGGACTAATAAGCGTCAAGTTCACGCTTTCCTTTCCGTCAGAAAAAATGATATAATCTTTCTGTTGCTTCCAGCTGTAGTTTTTATTCTCATAAATTACTCCGTTGGCTTCCTTCAAGGTTTTCTTTAAAACTATTTCAGGATGTCCATCTCTTTTAATTTTAAGAATATCCTTCTTGTCTTCTTTTAAAAAGTGAACCTCTAAGATTTCTCCCTTGTCACTTTTGTAGAGATGATCTGGAGTAGGAGTGTCCCTCTCTAATTGGGTGTTGTTATCTACTTGAACCTCTTTTGCAGGCGTAGTTTGTTTATCTTCGATATCTTTTTGATCAGTTTGATTCTTACAAGCGGTAAACGAAAGTCCGCAAACAAGTGCAGATAGAATTATTTTTTTCATAGTATATTTAGGTTGACTAATTTTAATTTCTCCAGAGGGTTTAACTCGTCTAAAGGTTACGGGGTAGGCGCTCCTGAATTTTTTCAAGAAAGGCTTGCCGCAATGTTCTTAATTTCTCAAAGATATAAAAAGTACGAAAGCATAAGCGGATTGCTTTGAGAATCGATGATTCTTTAATAATCAATTAACAATTAGGTTTCATAAAACTAAAAAGTTTAAGTTTTGATCTACCTCTAAACGGTTTGTTAATCAACTACAAATAAGCTCATGGAAATGATTACAGCGCCTAACCAATAAAAACCTGAAGCAAATTTGTAAATTTCTTGTTCGTGTTCAACGACAAACTTAACGGGTTGTCTATGTAAATTTTGGACATTGTATTTTTTATGAAAGCCGATTAAACCTTTAATCACATTTTTAATAATAAACCGATTCCAGAGGTAAACTCCTCCGAAGATAAATGGAATGATTAAGATTTTAATTAAGAGGTTCAAGCTTAAAAAAGTTTAAATTCAACATTAAATTGAGCTCGGTTTCTTAGCTAATGTGTCTAAAATAAATCCGAATACTACTCATTCATAGTGCCATCGGGATTAACCAATTCGCTGTTTTCTTTTTCATCTTTTTTCTTTTTCTTCTCTTTCTTGTCTTTTGTTTTATCGGTAGACATAATAATTTCATCCTCGGCGTGCATATCCAATCGGTAAGAAACTCCCAATGCTACTTGCCATCTAGAAGGTGTGTTTTTAAAATTCAACAAACCAGAAACATCTACTTGTAAATCTTTGGTGATCAGATAAGCTCCTCCAGCACGTGCAATATCGTCGGCATAAAGGTCACTTTTTATGGCTTGGTACTCTCCAAAAACAGAGACTCTTCCGTTTATGGAATGTGTCATCGTAAAAATCCCTGAGTAGGTAGGATCTTCGCTCGTCACTTTATCAGCAATAAAATTCATCACAAATACAAAGTGTCCCCAGTTGTTTTGAGTGATTAATGCCGCCTGCGGACTTATATTTGACTCGTTAGGAGCGAGGTAAGGATTATCTCCAAATAGGATATTTGCTCCCGCGTAAACCGATACGGCAGGAATTAAATCTCTCCACTTAAAAGTAAACGTATTGTTAGCTTTCCAGCTATAAATGCTAGGTTTCTCTAGACTTCTTTTTTTGTAAGGATCATAAATTAAGTATTTTAAACCAAGCGTATTGCTTTGAAAATTGCTGTATTTATACTCTTGTTCTACTCCGCCTACATCTATATGTTGCGTAGTACTTAAAAAGGTTCCTTTTAAGTTGAACTCCAATTGTTCCATAAAGAAACCAAACCTTAGCTCGTAGTCTAAGCCCAAAAGATCTGTATCAGTACCCAATAAGTCGTGTGTATTATTTCCAAATTGGGGACCTGTTTCTAATTGTAAGACTTGGTTTCCAACGGCAAATGCACCTTGGGAACCACCGGGACGGTTGGAGTTAATGGTTTCTGTATATTGAGCTTGTGCGTAAAAACAAGTCAGAGAAAATAGCGAGGCAATAAAAAATCTATGCATAGGGGTATAATTTCATCCAAATATATAGATTTTTGCTATTTTTTATCATTTAAAAGATGTTTTTAAGCGAGACAATTAATAATTTTGTAGAAAATTAGATTTTATGTATTTAGCTTCTTTCACTGGACTGGTCAAAACTGTACTTATTATTGTTCTGGTTTACTTTGGTATAAAATTTTTGTTTAAGCTTTTTAAACCTATGATTTTAAAATACATCATGAAAAAAATGGGAGAGAAGGTAGGACAAAGTTTTCAGCAAGGTTTTCGTCCGCCTAACCAGCCCAACAAAAAAGAACCCGAAATCAAGCATACTCCTAAAACTTCAAGAAAAAATAAGAAACCCGTGGGAGAATATATCGAATACGAAGAAATTGACTAATTTTCACACTTCTACTTTTTAAATTTCTTCTGAATGAATTTCAATTATAAAAAACTGCTTCCGCACCTTATTATTGTTTTTGCTTTTATCATCGTTGCGCTGGCTTATTTTAGTCCGGTTTTACAAGGAAAGGTAATCTATCAAAGTGATATTGCTCAGTATATAGGAATGGCCAAGGAGCAAAATGACTTCCGTGAAAGCGAGAAACAAGAGCCTTACTGGACCAATTCTGCTTTTGGTGGAATGCCTACGTACCAATTGGGCGCTAATTATCCTTATAATTTTGTCAAAGAAATCGATCGAAGCATTCGGTTTCTCCCCAGACCGGCAGATTATTTATTTCTTTATTTTATTGGGATCTACATTCTCTTTTTAGAGTTAAAAGTAGACTACAAAATTGCCTTCTTAGGAGCGTTGGCTTTTGGCTTTAGTACCTATTTAATTATTATTTTGGGGGTTGGCCACAATGCCAAAGCCCATGCGATTGCCTATATGCCTATGGTGTTGGCGGGAATCATTTATAGCTTTAGGGGAAATTATTTTAAAGGTTCGCTTTTGTTTACCATTGCTATGGCTTTAGAAATTAATGCCAATCACCCTCAAATGACCTATTACTTACTGCTTTTAGTGCTGGTTTTAGGTTTAGCGTATCTTATTGATTTTTATAAAAAAGAACAACTTCCGCAGTTCTTTAAAGCATTAGTTTTTATGGTTGTTGGCGTAGTTATTGCCGTTGGCGTAAATGCGACTAGCTTAATGGCGACGCAAGAATATGGCGAGTTTAGTACGCGCGGTAACAAAGGACTTACGATTAACTCAGATGGAACTGAAAAAACTCAAAAAGCAGGTTTAGAATACGATTACATCACTGAATACAGCTATGGAATAGCCGAAAGCTTTAACTTGTTTATCCCTAGGTTTATGGGAGGCTCAAGTTCAGAGAAGTTGGACGAAGATTCTGCTTCTTATCAAGCTTTGCTAAAAGTAGGCGCAAGTCCGCAGCAAGCCAAAGATTTTATCGAACATTCTCCCACCTATTGGGGAGATCAAACCTATATTGGCGCCCCAGCCTATATTGGCGCAAGTCTTATTTTTCTTTTCGTTTTTGCTTTATTCTTAATTCGTGGAAGACTTAAATGGTGGATTGTAGGCGGTTCTATCTTAGCCTTGATTTTATCTTGGGGAGATAACTTTGCTTTTGTCACCAAGTTTTTTATCAATTATGTACCGCTTTATAACAAATTTAGAGCGGTTTCTTCCATTCAGGTTCTTATTGAATTATGTGTGCCTATCTTAGGAATATATGCTCTGGCGCAGGTTTTTCAGAAAAATTATACCAAAGAGGAAATCCTAAAAGCGCTTAAAAGCAGTACCATCGTTGCAGGAGGTCTAGCCTTGGTGTTCTTGCTTTTAAAGTCGATGTTCTTTGATTTTACCGGTAATGGAGATCGCGGATTAATTGAGCAAGTAGGACCCGATTTTGTACGAAGCTTACGCGAAGATCGTAAAGCTATCTTTACGGAAGATACCTTGCGTTCTTTGTTTTTTGTTTTGGCTTGCGCCGGAATTATTTGGGCCTTCGTTAAAGAGAAAGCCTCTAAGAATTTAGCCATTGCTGGCCTCGGAATCTTAATCGTAGTTGACTTAGTTGCCGTGGATAAACGCTACGTTAACAATGAAGATTTTGTGTCTAAAGTAACGATGGAGCAACCTTTTCAGCAAAATTCTGCCGATGCTGAAATCTTACAAGATAAAGGTCATTATCGCGTGTTAGATGTTTCTGGAAGTCCGTTTAACTCGGCTCGAGCATCTTATTTTCATAACTCGATTGGAGGTTACCACGCCGCCAAACCAGCAAGAATTCAAGATTTATTTGATTTTCATATCGCTACCGGAAATCAAGAAGTCTTGGATATGTTGAATATGAAATACATGATTATTTCCAATCAAGGAAAAATTATGTCCCAAATGAATCCCGAAGCGAACGGAAATGCTTGGTTCGTAGATCAAGTAAGCGTTGTTAACGATGCCAATGAAGCCATTTTAGCCTTAGATTCTCTTCAAACCAAGCAACAAGCGGTGGTAGAGAAGGAGTTTGCGGCTATGCTTCCGCGGAAGCGTTTTGAAAATGATGCTACAGATACCATTCAACTGAAAAGCTATCAGCCTAACGAGTTGGTTTATGACTATAGCTTATCGGAAGATCGACTCGCAGTATTTTCAGAAGTTTATTATCCCCACGGCTGGCATGCCTATGTAGATGGTGAAAAAATTGAACATTTTAGGGCAGATTATGTCTTGCGAGCGGCGATGTTGCCCAAAGGAAATCACGAATTGGTGTTTAAATTTCAACCAGAAGTGGTGCAGCAAGGAAGTATGATTACCCTGGCGAGTGGCATTGTTTTTCTACTTCTTATTTTAGCGGGTGTATTTTATACCCGTAAGAAAAAAACAAGCTAGATGCCTAAAAAAGTACTTATCGTTCTTTATTATTGGCCTCCAGCAGGTGGTCCTGGCGTTCAGCGTTGGTTAAAATTTGTAAAGTACTTGCCAGAGTTTGGGATAGAGCCTATTGTTTACGCACCGCAAAATCCTAATTATCCTCTGCTTGATGAGTCTTTGTTAGATGAAATCCCTCCATCAATACAAGTCATAAAACAGCCTATTTTTGAGCCTTATGCGGCGGCAAAACTTTTCTCTAAAGCGAAAACCGAAACGATTAGCTCTGGAATTATTCAAAAAGAGAAGAAACAGTCTTCCTTAGAAAAAGCAATGTTGTTTATAAGGGGAAACTTCTTTATTCCCGATGCTCGAAAGTTTTGGGTAAAACCATCGGTTAAATTTTTAAAAGATTTTATTATAAAAGAAGCTATTGAAACCGTGATTACCACAGGTCCACCACATAGTTTACATCTTATAGGTTTGCAGTTAAAACAAGCCCTAGGCGTTCGTTGGATTGCAGATTTTAGAGATCCTTGGACAACGATTGGTTATCATCAAGAATTAAAGCTTACGCAGAAAAATAAAGCGAAGCATCTCGCTCTAGAAAAGCAGGTTTTGCAAGAAGCCGATACCGTAATCGTTACTAGTTTTACGACTCAAAAGGAGTTTTCGGCTAAAACAAATCGGCCTGTAATCACCATTACCAATGGTTTTGACGGAGAAGTAGAATCTGAAAACGTTCAGTTGGATAAAAAATTTACTATTTCGCATATTGGTTCCTTGCTTTCTAAAAGAAATCCAGAAGTTTTATGGAAGGTGTTGAGTGATCTCTGTATGGAACATACCGACTTTAAAAAAGCATTTCAGCTACAGCTTATAGGGAAAGTGAGTGAGGAGGTATTGGAAGATTTAAAGGCTTATGACTTAGTAGATAATTACACTTATTTGGGATATGTAAAATATTCGCTGATAAATGATTATCAAAAATCATCTCAAGTGTTACTTCTTATTGAAATTGACAGCGAAATAACACAGGGGATTATCCCAGGAAAGCTTTTTGAGTACCTAAAAAGCAACCGACCTATTTTAGCGATTGGTCCAGAAAATTGGGATGTAGGAGCGGTTTTAAAAAAGACTCAAAGAGATCCTTTTTTGCTACACGAAGATTATGAAGGCTTAAAAGAAAGGATTCTCAACTACTTTAATCGATATTTGTCCCATCAACTAGAAGTAAAAAAGGCCTCCATTGCTGCATATCACCGTAAGGAATTGACTTCACAATTGGCTTCTGTTCTTCATAAGGGTTCATAATATGGGTATCATTTTAGATCAATCTTTTAAAAACATGGTGGTGACCTACATCGGTTTTGCGATTGGCGCTATTAATGTTCTTATTTTATATCCGCATTTTTTTGAACCTAAATATTATGGATTAATCACCTATTTGCTTTCGGCAAGTACGCTGGTTTGGCCTATTATGGGATTTGGAGTTCACAATACCATCATTAAATTTTACACTTCCTATAAAAGCGAGGAAGATAAAAACGCGCTGCTTACGTTAGCAATTCTGCTTCCGCTGGGAGTGGGAGTGGTGATAGGGATCATTAGCTATATCTTTCAGCAACAAATTTTAAATTATTTTGATTCCAATACTCTGGTGAGGCCTTATGTGTGGCTTATTCTCATTATAGCTATCGCTGTCGCCTATTTTGAAGTTTTCTTTGCCTGGAGTAAGCTAAAGCTAAAAAGTGTTTTTGGAAATTTTATGAAAGAGGTTTTTCATCGCTTGTGTGTGACTATCTTTTTAATCTTATTTTACTATAATATTATTGATGTAAGCTTGTTTATCTACTTGCTAACTGGCGTTTATGTGGTAAGAACACTTATTATTAAACTTTATGCGTTTTGGTTGTTGCCTCCTAAAATCAGATTTCAGCTTCCTCAAAATAAAATTCAAGTTTTTAAGTATTCGTTTTTAATTCTTATTGCAGGTTCTATTGCTACCGCTTTACTAGATTTAGATAAGGTGATGATAGAGCACTATTTACCCATAGAAAAGGTTTCCGTTTACGGAATAGCGGTGTATATAGCCTCGGTGATTGCCGTTCCTTCTAGGGCGATGCATCAAATTACGTTACCTATCACAGCGCAATACCTTAACCATAAGGAATTTGATAAATTAAAGGGTTTATATCAGAAAAGCTCCATTAACTTATTGGTGGTTAGCGGACTTATATTTTTATTGATTGTGACCAATGTGCAGGACTTATACGCTCTAATCCCTGCGGAATATCAAATAGAATTTTCGATTATTATATTGTTGTCGCTAAATAAACTTTACGACAACCTACTGGGGAATAGCAACAGCATTTTATTTAATTCAGATTATTACCAAATGGTATTATTCTCGGGCATTATCATCGTGATTTTAGCCATTTTACTCAACATATTACTAATTCCACTTTACGGAATTTACGGCGCGGCTGTGGCTACATTTATAGCTTTCGCGTTGTATAATACGATTAAACTGGGAATTGTGTATTGGAAGTTTAAGATGCAACCCATGACTCTGGGTACGTTTAAAGTCTTAGGCTTTGTTGCTGTATTGGGCGCAGTATTTTATTTGATTCCCTTCAAGACTAACCCCTTGATTGATATCTTATTAAGGTCTTCGATACTCGGATTAATTTACCTTGCCGGAACTTATTATTTTAAATTTTCTACGGATATCAATCAGCTTATTAAAAAGCTTTTAGATAGATAAAACCAATTTAATTTTGTAATGTCTTATAGAGAACGAAGTTGCTTTTTCGTTCTATGACGCTTCGATTGGTTTGCATAGCCATAGCTATGGTAATTATGAGCAACCCGTCCGACCGGAACGGTCGGGGGAAATAGTCCCGAAGCTTCGGGAGGAAAATGAACGAGTTTAAATACGACATTACATGGTTAATTTGGTTTAAACCCCTTCCCAAAAGCATAATGGACTTCCTAGTAATTTTGTGACTAATTTTATTAGGCCGCTTTGTTAAAAAATCCTTTTAATTTTAGTTCCAT
>NZ_JAVHUL010000048.1 GCF_031085155.1 Mesonia profundi
CATTTGAACCAAAATCAACGTCTAAATGAATAATATTTTCTAATTTAGCACTGTCCTAAAAAGGGGAAGTCTACATTTTCTTCTTTTTTATTTAGAGCAACGCGTAATTATTTCTTTTCTAAGTTCTCTTCTTTGCTTCCACATTTAGGACAAGCTTCTACGTATCCTTTTTTAAGTCTTATGCCGTCAATGTATTTAACCACAAATTTTTGAACTTTCATATAGCTATCGCTATGATTATTTACATCTATTTGCTTGTCTTTTAATACTGTACGTATTTTCGAATCATACTCTTGATGCCCCCAACAAACAGGACAAGTGCCTTCTGGAGAAGTGTTTTTCGTTTCCTCTCTTGGCTTTTTAAAGTAATCTAATAAATGATCAATGAAATCCATTTTTTCTAGTTTTTAAGTTCTTATAAATACTCTTAATCTGGTTTCTTAGGATTTAAAGGACGCACCGTAATTTCGTCTATAAGCATATTGTCTGGAGTTTCTAGAATATGTATTAAGGTATCGGCTAAATCTTTAGGTTGAAGCATATGTTGATGCGATTCAATTCCAGAAGTTTTAAAGAAATCAGTGGCAATAGAACCCGGATTCAAACACGTAACTTTAATATGATCTACACGCAATTCTTTTAGCAAGGCAGCGCTAAATCCTTGTACTCCAAATTTTGTAGTACAATAAGCCGCGCTCTCTGGTCGGCCTACTTTCCCTAAAACAGATCCTATATTTACAATATGCTTTACTTCTGAAGTGGTTTTCATAAGCTTAACGATATTCGTGGTGATAAGAAACATTCCGTTTAAGTTAGCGTTAATCATTCCAGACCATTCGTTACAAGAAGTCTCTTCGATTTTATTAAAGGAACCTAAGCCTGCATTATTAACTAATACCTGCGGAATATTTTTCTTAGAAAAAGTATCACTCACCCATTCTTCTACCTTTTTTTCTTCCGAAATATCCAACACCACTGGAATAAAATTTTCCCCTAATTCTTGTTTTAATTCTTGTAAGGCTTTTTCTGTTCTGGCAAGACCGTAAACCAAAGCTCCTTTTTCTACCAATGATGTTGAAAATGCTCTTCCTAAACCGCTACTAGCACCAGTTACAATTGCTATTTTATCTTGAATATTCATAAATAATTTTTACTTTAAATTAATCTTCTTCGTAAGTAAGTTTACCTTTTGTCACTTTTGCTGGTTGCGTATAGGGATGTTCTGTCGTTTTATTCTCTCCCATAATATGTAGAACCTCCCAGGATTCTGCTTTTAAAATATCGGAAATCATAGAGCGATGACAACGCCACCAAACCGCTTCAGCACACATGATAGCTACTTTTTTGGTATTGGCCACTTCCTCTAGCTTTTTTAGTCCTTCTTTAAAGCTATCCGTTTCCATATAATCGGCGTAACCTCTAAAAGATTCATTGCGCCAAACCTTGTTTTTAGAATCGGGGCTTGTTTTTCTTCTCCCCCCTAAATCCTCAAAATATTGATAGTCAATGTTGTGCTTCCGTAAAGAATCTGCTAAAGCATCTTGATTAAACTGTGGGAATTTTCTTGATCCAGGCATGCTTCTTACATCTGCTACCACTTCTACTCCAACCGAGGTTAACATCGCTAGAAATTCTTCTAACGAATGTGTGGAGTGTCCAATGGTGTAAATGGTTTTATGTTTAGAAGTAGACATTTTCAAAATGATTTTAATGGATTTAGGCTAAAATTACAATGCTCCTTGCCAAAGAGAGACAAAGAGCATCGTTTTAGTGAAACATAGTGATTTGAATCTCTAGTTTACGCTAGTTCTGCCTCTAGGCTAATGTTTAAAGATAATGCTTTGCTTACTGGACAGTTGTCTTTTGCAGCATTGGCACATTCCATAAACTTGTATTTGTCTATGTTTGGTATTTTTGCTTTAAGCTTTAAATGAGACTCTGTAAGTTCTAATGCTTCAGCATTCATAGTTACCGTAGCCGATACTTCTAGAGAATCTGGTGTAAAACCTTCTTTCCCTAAAATTAAACTCAAGGCCATAGCAAAACATCCCGCGTGAGAAGCTGCCAGCAATTCATCTGGGTTCGTATTATTGTCGTTCTCAAAACGAGAGGCAAAACAATAAGCAGCCTCGTTTAAAGCTTTACTCTGTGTAGAGATTTTTCCTTCTCCTTCTTTTATAGAACCGCTCCAAACGGCTTTTGCTGTACGTTTCATAAGTATTTGTTTTTCCCTCATGGAGGGGGTTATTTTATCGAGTTCTACCCGTATCATCCGACCAAGATTACCTCGAAATTTTAATTATTTTTAAGATTCATACCTCAAGGAAAAGCCTCGAGGATATTGGTTTTCTATTTAAATTATTTTTCGGCGATAATACCAAAAGCAGTCATTTGCGACTCATACTTTTTAAATACCTTTCTCATTTTCATGATGCGAGCTCGTTCTTTGGGATGCGTTAACACATTAAAACCTATTTTTAAAGTTCTAAAGAAACCTTCGTCTTTGATAACTCTGCTAGGGTTTAAAAGATGCATAGGCGATTCAAAAACTTCTTTTATTTTAAAACCTTCTTTCTTTAAAAGTTCACACCACTCTTGTTGCGTTAGAGGTCTGGCATTAACACGAATGCTTTGTGCTAATTTTCGTTGAATACTAGCTTTGGTTTTATCAGAAATATCATTGGGAGTCAATCCCAATTCGTGAATTCCGTAAAGTCCTCCTTTTTTTAGAATCCGATAAGCTTCTGCAATAATTTCAGATTTTCGATGATCAGCCTGCATAGTAAGCATGGCTTCTCCAATTAGCTTATTCGCATGGGCTTCTTTTAAACCGGTATGAGCTGCGTTGGTATTGATTATTTTATGATTTGTGCCACCAATTTTCTTCGTTAAATCACGTGCGGCTTCCTCATTTAATTCAATCCCTGTGTAAGTTTTAGGATTTTTCTTAAGCAAAAAATTTGCTGTGTATCCAATTCCTGGTGCAAACTCTACGATATCGTCACCCTTACTAATATGTAAAGCATCGATAAGCTTTAAACTGAGTTCTTTTCCACCTGGACGTAATACTTTTTTGCCCATTTTGGCTAAAATCCAATGCCCCTGCTCGGTATCTATCGTCTTGTTTTTCATCAGGACTTTTTGGCTACATCTTCCACGCGTTTAGCCGTATCCTGTTTGTTTAAACTCAGCCGAACAATACTATCTTCTTGCGCTGTTAAATCGTGGGGAACACTTCCTTCCAAAGCAATCAATTCTCCTTTATTTAGAATATGATTTTCTCCACAAACTCCAAAGTCTATTCTTCCTTCAAAGATTTCTACTACAATAGGAAAAGGAGTTTTGTGCTCCTTCATAATCTGTCCTTTCTTAAAGACGATCCTTATTTCTTTCCCATGTTCCGTATCCAATAAAACCTTAATATTAGGACGACTCTCGTTATACTCTAGGTTGGATGTTAATGATGCAGTTTTCATACGTTGTCTGTTTTATAAATGAATTAGCTTATTTAGAATGATTTAAAATTAGCTAAAATTTATTTAATTACAGACTTATTTCGTAAAAAAAAATGATTCTTTTTAGTTAAAAGAAAGACTCATATAAATCTTGCTTCCAGTACATTATAAAGTAGAATAATCCAAAAGCAAACACCACAATCAATAAAGCCCAAATCCAAGACGGAATGGCTTTAGGATTCTCTGAGCCTCTAATAATAAACTTATCGTTAGTTTCACTTCCATAGGCATTAATGATGATGGAAGTTTGGGTATCAATCACCTCGTTTTCTTTCAATCCAATCACAGAAATTTCGGGGCCATTTTTAACTTCAAATGGAATAAGTTTAACTCCTTCTACCTGATTAGATGATTTAGCTACAATCTTAAGTTGGTGTTTGCCATCAGGAATTTTTGTAGTGTCCAAAACAAACTTTACAGGCGGAGCAAATTCAGCAAAAGGCTGTACCTCTTCATCTAGGAATACCTTAATAATCCGATTGTCTTCTATGTTATGAGAGTCCTTCATCTTTGGTAATATTTTTAATGTGGTTAGGGTTCTTTTCTTCAGGTTTTACTAAAAATTTGATACTTAAAAATAAGGTGAATATGACAATAGCAACGGCTACCCAAATAATTACTGCATCCACTACGGCATTAGACTCAAGAGGATCTCCATTTGTTGCCGCTGTAGGTTCACAATACCATTGCGCCCACGTAGGAGTAGTAAATAATAAGATAAGTAGTACTAAAAAATGCTTCTGTTTCATAAACTTATTTATTTCGTTCTATAATTTAGAATCCCTAACTTTTTTAACGTCTTCTTCTTTTACTTCTGGCGCTTCATTACCCCAGCTGTTTCTTTCGTAATTCATAATGGCAGCGACTTCAGCATCTGTTAATTGGTCTGCAAAAGCTTGCATAGGACCATAACCTTCCATTTCATTATAACCTTCCAAAATAATTCTAATCATTTTTTCTGGATCTTCATTATTTACGGTTTCGCTTCCCGCTAAAGGCGGAAATGCTCCCGGAACACCTTTTCCGTTAGCTTGATGACAAGCAGAACATTTATTCATAAATAATTTCTCCCCATCTAAGCCTTTTGAAGCTGAAGCAGAACCACCTCCAGCAGCTTCTTTTATTTTAGAGAAAGGAATAAATTCTGGTTCAGAATTCTCTGGCATTTTAGGTTGTTTTAACGACTGAAGGTACGCCACAAGCTGCATAGCTTCTTCACTCGCAACTATTTTCTTACTAGGATTGTCTAGAAACTGACTAGGTACTGCAACCACCACATCATCTTCTCTTACACTGGTACTATCTACTTCTTCAAATAACCAAGGAAAACTAGGCATAATAGATTCTTCAGAAACTGCTCTTGGATTGTATAAGTGGAGTAATTGCCAAGCCGCACCGGGTTGTCTTACCCCAACATTGGTTAAATCGGGTCCTGTACGCTCACTTCCTAATAAAGAAGCAGATTGACGCCAAATATCTAATCGTTTTTTACTGTACACATAATCTTCAGGAATAGAAGGACGATCTCCCCACATGGCATCCATTTCAATATTTCTTACCTGTTGCGTATGACAGGCTACACAGCCTTCGCCTATAAAAACGTGCAAGCCTTCAAACTCTGTATCTGTTAATTCAGGTTGATCAGGAAGCGGTTGGTAGCTATCTAATTGAAAAGCAGGTATAATCGCAACTCCTATACTAAGCACTGCAAACACGCCAAAAGCGGTAAGTAGTAAAGCTTTATGATTTGTATTAAAATCTAACATATCTATTTTTTAAACGGTTACCGATTCTCCTTTAATTATTTCTGTTCCTCCATTTCTTTTGGTAGACTTCTCTGGTTCTTTTTTAACCATATAATAGAAGTTATAAGCAAAAACTAAATGCGAAATAAACATTAAGGTTCCACCTACAGCACGCCATACCCAATAAGGCTGCATCAACGTAACCGATTCCATAAATGGATTACCTTCCATCCAGCTTAAACCCCTTAAAGTACCTCCATACATCAATGAAATCATATAGGCAAAAAGACCTATAAAAGCTAGCCAAAAATGACCTCCAACCAATAATTGGGAAGGCTCCTTTCCATTTAGTTTCGGAACAATCGTATAAATACAACCCCATAATAAAAAACAAATAATCCCGTACATCGTCATATGAGAGTGTGCTACGTTAAAATCTGTAAAGTGCCAAACGAAATTGGTAAATCGGAAAGCTTGAAAACTTCCTTGACTAGATCCTACAAAGTAGAAGATAACTCCTACTAGAAAGAAAGGTAGCACATAACTTTTTGAAATGTGATTCCAAGCACCACGCATGGTCATTAAGAAGTTAGTAGATCCTGCAATTACTGGAATAAACATCCCAGCACTAAAAACAATAGCCACAGTTTGTAGCCACCAAGGTAACGGACTAAAAACAAAGTGGTGCGTTCCAATCATTGTATAAAACAACATCTGTGTCCAGAAGGCTAATACACCTAATGAATAAGAATAAATAGGCTTATTTAAGGTAGCCGGAAGGTAGTAATAAACCAATCCGAGCGTAAAGGTCATAAACCACATCCCTACGCCTTGGTGCATATAATATCCTTGAATAACGGTTTCTCCCATTCCATTTTGATAAAAGGGCAAATAACCAATCACCGAAAGCACGATCGTCCAAACTAAAGCCGCAAGAATAAACCAGTTGGAAATATAAATTTCTTTTATCTTTCGAGTGGCTACCGTTTTATAAAAATTATATAATGTAAGAATTAAACCTATAGCGAATAAAAGCATAATAGGCCAAATATATTCTCTATATTCTCCCCCGCCATTATTGATACCAGACATTAGCGCTATGTTCCCTAACAATACGGTTGCGTTAATCAATATCCAGGCGATTTTTGCCTTGGCATAACTATAAATTTTGGTGTTGGAAGTTCTGGCGATTACAAAATAGCCTAATCCAATCATGGCTAATGAAGCCCAGCCCCAGAAAACCGTATTGGTATGTACTGGTCTAAGTCTACCAAAAGATAAGAAAGAAATTTTATCTAACTCTGGCCAAATAAATTTAAGTCCGAGGTACTCTCCTACTAAAGTTCCAAATACCAGCCAAAAAGTAGCGGCTGCCAAATAATAGGTAACGATTTGTTTTAACTCTTTTGGAGTTTCTATACTAAGAGGTGTTTTCTTTTTTTCGTCAAAAAATGAATTGTTAGGATCTTTCCTAACGCGTTTCACCAATCCTTTTTTATCTACCGCTTTATTTAAGCTTCCTAACTCATCGCCCTTCAGCTTATAGTTTAAAGCTTTCTTTCGGTTTTCAAGAATACTATCAATTTCATCATTATCTAAAGAAACTAACTCATCACTAAAAGCCATTCGATCTTGATTTAGCTTCTTTTGCTTTAACCTATCGAGATAAGCATTTAGTTTGGCTAAAAAAATGACTACTGCGACAAATAACACGATAATTACAAGTACAACGGTACCAATAATTCCAGGACTAGTTTCCCAATCCTTAGTCATTTGACTGTTTTGAGCGTTTCCAACAAATGAAAGCAATAACAATACTGTGGAAAGAAAATAGATTTTACTGTTTTTCATAAATAACGACATTAAACGTTTTTAGTTTAAAATAGAGCATTTGCTCGATTCATTTTGTCTATAAAGAATCAGCAACAAAAGTATTTTTTATTAAGTCATAATTTTATGATTGAACTCATAAAAGAATATTTAATGACAAAAATCACCTTTAATCTAAAAAAGAGATTCGAGAATAAATAAATTTACTAATTAAATCAAAAAAAGGTCTGACAATTAACTCAAACCTTCTCTGTATAGATGAAAACATCTAAACTATTTCTACATTTTACGCGTGTTGTAGTTCGTGTTTTCCTTCGTGAATTTCTTCAATCACTTTAGCATTAAAAGCTTTTAAATCGCCAGGATTTCTACTCGTTACCAAAGCTTGATCTACAACTACTTCTTTATCTACCCAATTGGCTCCCGCATTTTCTAAATCTTTCCTAATAGATTTGAAAGAAGTCATCGTTCTGCCTTTAACTACTTCTGCGTTAATAAGTGGCCAACCACCGTGGCATATAGCTGCAACTGGTTTACCTTCTTTAAAGAAGTCTTGTATAAATGTTATTGCATCTTCGTCAATTCTTAATTTATCTGGATTAATCACTCCGCCTGGCAATACCAAAGCATTGTAATTTTTAGAAGAAACTTCACTTAAGGTTTTATCTACCTTAAAATCTTTTCCCCAATCGCCATCTGTCCAACTTTTTATACTTCCGCTTTTTAAACTTACTATATCTACATCAAAACCTTCATTCTTTAATGCTTCTAAAGGAGAATTTAATTCACTTTCTTCAAATCCATTGGTGGCTAAAATAGCTACTTTCTTTTTCATAATATTCTTTTTTAAATTCGTGTTTTATTTTATACTAAGTTAAAAAGAATATGCTTATTTTTTCCTAAAGTAAGCTTAAACTTTAATGCACAATCCGTTAAAAAATCATAACGATAAATTAATCTCTAGGTTCTGAAAGTTTATCTAAGTCTTTTTTATTACGTTCAATTTCTCGACGCTTTTCTTCTAATTCTTCTAGCTCCTGATAATAGGCAGGTTCTGCTAGATTACTAGGTACAATATCTTCATTCTTATACAAGGCATATTGTACGGTAAATTCTGCTCCAAAAAACAAAATAAGACAAGAATAATAAACCCATAATAAAATTAAAACGACAGATGAGGCTCCACCATAAGCCGAGGCAGGATCACTTTCACTAAAATAAAATCCTAATAAATACTTACCAATTAAAAACAAAAGTGTGGTTAAAGAAGCCCCAATGAAAGTAGTTTTCCATTTAATTTTTATATCGGGTAATAATCTAATTATACTAGCAAATAAAAATCCTATAAATATATAGCTCAATATAAAATTAAGTACTCCTACCCCATAAGAGGTAATTTTGGGCGCATAAACGCTGATGTAATCGCTTAAATAGGAAATTAATGTAGAGACAACTAATGAAATTAACATCAGAAAGCCAATAACAAAGATCATTCCTAGAGAAATTATCCTATCTAAAATGATACCTTTTATATTGTCATTTTTAGGGCGAACACTCCAAATATTATTCATTGCTTTTTTAAGCTGAAAAAATGCTCCTGTAGCACCAAATACTAAAACTCCTATACTAATGATTAAAGTCATAAAATTTCCTTCCTCAATCACAGCGCTCCCTATCATAGATTGGATAGAATCCGCAGTTTCAGGCCCCGTAATATCGCTTATTTGAGCAATTAATTTTTGTTCCACATTAGAACGTTTAAAAAAATAACCCGCAATCCAAGTAATGATTAATAATAGTGAAGGTAAAGAAAAAAGCGTATAATATGCCACTACAGCACTGTGCTGAAAAGGCTCATTATTCATCCAGTTTTGGTATGTTTTTCTGAGAACTAGTAACTTTTCCTTCATGGATAATATAATTTTATATTAAAAATAAAAAATCTGCCCGCTAAGGCAGATTTAATTTCGTTAAAAAAGCTGTAAAACTTTAAGCCATAGTCTTGGTAAACTGTCCTTCTCTACGTTGTTTTTCCTCTAACAATAAAGCATATTCTCTACCAGTTTGTCCTTTAACTGAAGAGTTTTCTTGTGCTCTTCTAATTAAATAAGGTATTACATCTCTAATAGGACCAAAAGGAACCAATTTTGCTGCATTATATCCGTTAAGGCCTAAATTAAAGGAAATATGATCACTCATTCCAAAAAGCTGACTAAACCATATTCTTTCATCATCTTTAGGTATGTCTTTTTCTTCCATTAACTGCATGGTTAAATAGGTACTTACCTCATTATGCGTTCCAATATAGAGTGAAATATCTTCCAAATTTTGTAACGCATAGTAAATTACCGTATTAAAGTTAACATCGGTCGCTTCTTTATCTTCGCAAATAGGAGTTGGATACCCCATTTTTTCTGCTCTCGCATTTTCCTTTTCCATATAGGCACCACGCACAATCTTAATTCCCACTTTAAAACCATTATTTTTAGCACGCTTATGCAGGTCTTTTGCATATTGAAGCCTGTCCCAACGGTAGCATTGTAAAGTGTTATACACAATTACTTTTTCTTGATTGTACTTAGACATCATTTCTTCCAATAAATCGTCTGCCGCGGTTTGCATCCAAGATTCTTCGGCATCGGCCAAAATTCTCATATCCAATTGATGTGCCAATTGGCAAATTTCATCTACACGAGCCACTACTCTATTCCATTCTTTTTGTTCCTCTTTATTAAGCTCTTTTTTAATAGACACTTTTTCCCAAATAGCGAAGCTTCCTATTCCTGTAGGTTTAAATACCGTGAACGGAATTGCTTCTTGCTTATTTGCAAACTCTACAAGACCAGATTTTGTCTCTAAGGCTTTATCAAATTGTTCTTCCTCCTCTTTTCCTTCCGAAGAAAAATCCAATACACTATGCACGTTCATTTCATGCATTTCTTTAATGATGGGCAAGCAGTCTTCTTTAGAAGTTCCTCCACAAAACATTTTAAAAATAGTTTTCTTGATAATACCTTCTACAGGCAAATGCAGTTTTAGAGCAAGATTAGTAAGTCTCGTCCCAATAGCCACTAAAAAACCTTTATTCATCATACTAAAAATGTATAAAGATTTTTTTAACTCACTATCATTTTTTAAAGCAAAAGCTCTCTTTGTATTATTAAAAATCTTAGTAACCATCAACGCTTATTTTTTTGTAAATATAAGCCGCGAAGTAACACTATTTTCTTTTTTCTATTTAATTTCGGCACTCATTTAACATCAACTTTAATGAAATCTATAGTTTCTATTAACAATTGCATACACTTTGGAGAAATGGCATACCAATCTTTAAACACCTATCTCAAAGAATCCCAACCTTCTAAGGTTTTTATTCTAGTAGATTCAAATACCAAAGAGCTTTGTTTACCCCATTTTTTACAGTTGTTAGCCACAGATATTAGTATAGAAATTATTGAAATTGATTCTGGAGAAAAAGAGAAAAATATAAATACATGTAACGGAATATGGGAAACTCTATCAGAATTGGATGCCGATAGGAAGTCCTTATGTATTAATTTAGGCGGTGGCGTGGTTACAGATCTTGGCGGATTTGTTGCTTCTACCTTTAAAAGAGGAATTGCTTACATTAATATCCCAACTAGCTTATTAGGAATGGTAGATGCTGCCGTTGGCGGAAAAACTGGAGTAGATCTAGGAAAGTTGAAGAATCAGATTGGAGTGATTAGCAATCCCGAAATGGTTCTTATAGATACCAGATTCCTAAATACCTTAAGTGCTAGTGAAATGAGAAGCGGATTGGCAGAAATGCTTAAACACGGGCTTATTTATGATCTTAATTATTGGAAAAAAATGAGTGATTTATCTCAGCTAACGTTAGAAGACTTGGACGCTTTAATTTATGAATCCATTCTAATTAAAAACACTATTGTTACCCAAGATCTTAATGAAGATGGAATTAGAAAAACCTTAAACTTTGGTCATACGCTAGGCCATGCCATAGAAAGCTATTTTTTAGAACACAAAGAAAAATCGCTATTACACGGAGAAGCCGTTGCTGTAGGAGTGATTCTCGCCGCGTACCTTTCTAACCAACTTAAAGGCTTGGGAGATTCGCAAACTAAAGAAATAAAAGAAACAATTTTAAAAACCTTTGCAAAAGTAGAGTTTCATAAAAAAGACCTGGCTCCTATCATAGAGCTCATGAAATACGATAAAAAGAACAGTCATGGCAATATCAATTTTGTTCTTTTATCAGCAATAGGAGAACCTATCATAGACTGCCAAGTCTCTAATGATTTAATCGAAGAAAGCTTTAAATTTTATAGCGAATAACTATAGAATTTGCTCTGCGTGCGCTTTAGTTTTTACTTTAGAAATGACAGTTTCTATTTTTCCGTTTTCATCAATCACAAAAGTGGTTCGGTGAATGCCTTCATATTCTTTCCCCATAAACTTTTTAGGTCCCCAAACCCCAAAAGCTTTAATGACTTCCTTTTCTTCATCGGCTAACAAAGGATAAGGTAGTTCGTGTTTATTTTTAAAATTTTGCTGTCTTTTAGGAGTATCTGCACTTACCCCCAAAATATCATAACCTTTTTTTCGAAACGTCTCCCAATTATCACGTAGGTTACATGCTTCGGTGGTACAACCAGGAGTACTTGCTTTAGGATAGAAAAAAACCACTAGTTTCTTTCCTTTATAGTCGCTAAGTTGGTGCGTATTTCCGTCTTGATCTTTTGCTGAAAAATTTGGAGCCTGATCTCCTTCTTGTAATGTGGTCATAATTGTTATTTTTGTTTAAAAATACATAAAATGAACAAGCAAGAAAAAGTAAGTTTCGTTATAAATACGTTAAAGGAACTCTATCCTACAATTCCCGTTCCTTTAGATCATCAAGATCCCTATACCTTATTAATTGCCGTTTTACTTTCTGCACAATGCACCGATAAAAAAGTAAATCAGATTACCCCTATTCTTTTCGCGAGAGCAGACAATCCTTATGAAATGGTTAAGATGTCGGTAGAGGAAATAAGAGAAATCATCAGGCCTGTAGGTTTATCACCTATGAAAGCTAAAGGAATATATGGCCTATCTAAGATGCTAATTGAAGATCATCACGGCATCGTTCCCGAGGATATCGAAATATTAGAAACCTTTCCTGCTGTAGGTCATAAAACGGCAAGTGTGGTAGTATCTCAAGCTTTTGGAATACCTGCTTTTCCTGTAGATACTCATATTCATAGATTGATGTACCGTTGGAATCTAACCAATGGAAAGAATGTAAAACAAACAGAAAAGGATGCCAAAAGATTGTTCCCTAGAAATATATGGAATGAGTTGCACCTGCAAATCATTTGGTATGGAAGGGAGTATTCTCCGGCAAGAGGCTGGAATTTAGAGAAAGATGTGATCACTAAGACTATTGGTAGAAAAAGTGTGTTAGAAAATTATGCTAAAACAAAAAAAAGAACCCGGTAGCTAACAACGGGTTCTTTAAAGTTTAGTTAAGAAGTGCTTCAAACTTCATATTTTTATAATCTATAACACTTAAAGCCTTAGAGTAATTTAGCAAAAAAGCGATGGTTTCTTTGCGAGGTTGTAGGTTTCCCAATTTTTCTTCTTTAGAAGGTTTATGTAAGTAAAGTTTAGCCATTTATGGTTTTTTTCGTTAGTCTTTTAAAATAACGAAAAAAAAATGGACTTATTGTATTAATTGGTTAAAACAATATTGTGCTTTTCTATCACCTTTCTTAAGTTGATTAATGCATACCTCATTCTTCCCAGCGCGGTATTGATACTTACATCGGTTCGCGCGGCAATTTCCTTAAAGCTCATGTCTTTATATATACGCATGACCAACACTTCTTTTTGATCCTCTGGAAGTTCCTCGATTAGATTTTTCACATCATTCTCTATTTGATTTTTCACCATCAAACGTTCCGCATCTAAACCATCATCTTTTAAAACATCGAAAATATCAAAATCACCGCTGCAGTCAAATTTAGGCATGCGGTTATTTTTTCTAAAGTAATCAATTACAAGGTTGTGAGCAATTCTCATCACCCAAGGTAAAAACTTACCCTCTTCATTATATTTTCCTCGTTTCAAGGTTCTAATCACCTTTATAAAGGTGTCCTGAAAGATATCTTCAGTGACATCACGATCAAATACTTTAGAGTAAATAAAATTATATAAACGTTGCTGATGGCGATTAACTAATTTAGATAAAGCTAATTCGTCACCTTTCATATAGCAACTAACAAGATATGCGTCTGTAGATGTTTTGATTTTTTTCATACAAGTTACTTAGGTAAACATACAAGAAAAGTTCTCGGTATGTTTAAATTAAAAATTTGGGTTTTTTTTAAGTAACTCTATGCAATAGGCAGAAATATTCTTTTTGTTCGAGGTAAATATATAAATATAATTGAGACAATCACACAAAAGTTAATTATTTTAACGTTTTTTCTGCTAAATCAATCCTTTTATACCGTCTGTTTATTAATTACCTTTGCTGGATAGCTTTATAAACAGTGATGATAAGAGATCTTTCAAAAATAAATCCAAAAGAAAATATAATTATAAAAGGAGCCAAACTCCACAATCTAAAAAATATAGATGTGGTGATTCCTCGCAATAAACTGGTGGTAATTACCGGTTTGTCGGGTTCGGGGAAATCAAGTTTAGCTTTTGATACGCTTTACGCGGAAGGACAACGGCGGTATGTGGAAAGTCTTTCTTCGTATGCGAGGCAGTTTTTAGGAAGGCTAGACAAGCCTAAAGTAGATTATATAAAAGGAATTGCTCCTGCAATTGCGATAGAGCAAAAAGTAAATTCCACCAATCCACGTTCTACCGTAGGGACTTCTACAGAAGTTTATGACTACCTCAAACTATTATACGCCAGAATAGGAAAAACATTTTCTCCCGTTTCGGGAAAACAAGTAAAGAAAGATACGGTAACCGATGTGGTTGCGTATTTCAAATCTTTGGCTGTAAAAGAAAAATTGCTCCTCCTCGCTCCTATTCATATCGAAAAAGGAAGAGATTTATTAGAGAAGCTGAACGTATTACAACAACAAGGCTTTAGCCGAATTAAATGGAAGGATCAAGTTTTACGTATAGAGGAAGCGCCAAAAGATATTAAAGGAGAAGCCTTTTTAGTGGTAGATCGTATTGTAATTAAAGACGATGAAGACTTTTTTAACCGTCTAGCGGATGCCATCCAGACCGCATTTTATGAAGGAAAAGGAGAGCTTTTTGTAGAGAATTTAACGCAGGAGAAAACACAACAATTCAGTAATAAATTTGAGCTTGACGGAATAAAATTCTTAGAGCCAAATGTGCACTTGTTTAGTTTTAATAACCCTTACGGTTCTTGTCCGAAATGTGAAGGTTACGGAGATGTAGTGGGCCTCGATGAAGATTTGATCTTCCCCAATACCTCCCTTTCTGTTTATGAAAACGCTATTTTTCCTTGGCGTGGAGAAAGCATGAGTTCTCACCGAGATCAACTGGTGAACAACTCCCATAAATTTGATTTTCCTATTCACAAACCTTATTTTGAGTTAACGGAAGATCAAAAACAACTTTTATGGGACGGAAACTCTTATTTTAAAGGCTTAACTGCTTTCTTCGATAAAATGGAAGCCAAAGCTTATAAAATTCAGAATAGAGTAATGCTTTCGCGTTACCGCGGAAAAACAAAGTGCTCCGTTTGTAAAGGAAAACGTTTGCGTAAAGAAGCAGAATACGTAAAAATTGATGATCGTCCCATCACAGCCTTGGTAGAAATGCCTTTACAAGATCTTAAAGACTTCTTTAATACCTTAAAATTAGATGCTCAAGATCAAGCCATCGCAAAAAGACTTCTGAAAGAGATCAACAGTCGGTTGGAGTTTTTATCTAACGTTGGCTTAGATTACTTAACGCTAAATAGAAAGTCCAACAGTCTTTCTGGCGGAGAATCCCAGCGAATCAATTTGGCCACTTCTTTAGGTTCTAGTTTGGTGGGTTCTATGTACATTTTAGATGAACCTTCCATTGGCCTTCATCCCAAAGATACAGAGAAACTGATTCAGGTGTTAAAAGATTTGAGAGATTTAGGGAATACGGTGATTGTGGTAGAACACGATGAAGATATGATGAAAGCCGCCGATGAAATTATAGATATTGGTCCTGAAGCCGGTACTTTTGGCGGAGAAGTAGTAGCGGTTGGAAATTATGAAGAAATTCTAAAAGCAGATTCGCTTACTGCCAAATACTTAAATGGAGAATATAAAATTGAAATTCCGCGAAAGCGTAGAGGTTATAAATATTATATAGACATCATTGGTGCTAGGGAAAACAATTTAAAAAATATAGATGTCAGGTTTCCTTTAGGGGTATTTACAGCAGTAACGGGAGTTTCAGGAAGTGGAAAAAGCACCTTGGTAAGAAAATTACTTTATCCTTCTATCTTGAAAGAAACCGGTGGTTACGGAGCCAAAGTGGGAGAAATGACGACCATTAAAGGAAAGTATGAAAATGTAAAACACATAGAGTTTGTAGATCAAAACCCTATTGGGAGGTCTTCTCGCTCCAATCCTGTGACTTACATTAAAGCTTACGATGTAATTCGGTCGCTTTTTGCTTCACAAAAATTAGCACAAGTTAGAAATTTTAAAACGAAACACTTCAGTTTTAATGTAGATGGGGGACGTTGTGAAACCTGTAAAGGAGAGGGCGAAGTGACCATAGAAATGCAGTTTATGGCCGATGTGCATTTAATTTGTGAAACTTGTAACGGGAAACGTTTTAAGAAAGAAGTTTTAGAGGTAAAGTTTGAAGGGAAAAATATTGATGATGTATTGACCATGACTATTGATGATGCTATTGCTTTCTTTAACCAAGAAAATCAGGCTAAGATTGTGAAAAAATTACAGTCTTTACAAGATGTTGGCTTGGGATATGTTACATTGGGACAAAGCTCCTCTACCCTTTCTGGAGGAGAAGCACAACGTATTAAATTAGCTTCTTTTTTAGGAAAAGCTACGACTAAAGATAAGGCTTTATTTATTTTTGATGAACCTACTACGGGGCTTCATTTTCACGATATTAAAAAATTGCTTCAATCTTTTCAAGCCTTAATAGAAAAAGGACATTCAGTCGTGGTGATTGAACATAATATGGACTTGGTAAAATGTGCCGATTACATCATTGATCTCGGTTTAGAAGGAGGAATAAAAGGCGGACATTTAATCGCAAAAGGTACTCCTGAAGAAGTGGCAAAAAGCAAAAAATCCTTTACGGCTCCTTATCTTTCAGAAAAGCTATAATGGTACAATTATTGCTCATATTTAAGTGATTATGTATTTCATAATAGCATAATTTTGGTTAGTTAGTTTAAAGGGTTCTTTTTTAAAGAGCCCTTTTTTATTTCTGCAACTCACTGATTAATAGGTAATAAACACTTTGGCACATTAATTGTTTTTTACCATACAGAATAACTATTAAAATCCATACTCATGAAAAAGTTTATCAACCTAGTGCTGTTGCTATGTATTGCAACAAGTGCTTTCGCAAAAGAAAATAGAGCCGACACCTCTAGACATTATGATTATGGTAAATCTATTATTTTTACTGAAAACAATATAGAATTTGCCATATATCCAGATGGACAATTCGATTTTTATTATCAGCCAGCAACCACGAATGTCAATATTCAAAATTCTAATGTAAACATTAGCTTTAATAGCGGTTACAATTATGATCCTTATGTACAATATGATGATTATGGAGCTATTGTGCAAATAGAAAATGTTCCTATCTATTATGATTATTATGGACGAATCATACAAGCCGGAAACATTAGGGTTAATTATAATAACGCTGGAAGACTCGTAAATGTAGGTGGATTAAACGTGTATTACGATGGTTATGGTCATTTCTCTCACTTTAGAGGATACATCAACTCTTATAATAGAGGTTATGTACATAGACCTTGGCACAGGTATTATACAAGACCGTTAGCAAGTCATGGTATCGTTTATACAAGACCTTACAGAGCTTATTACCATCCGCATAGAGTAACTTATGATTACTATAGAAATCATTATAGTCCTCGTACTCAAAGAGATTTTTACAGACCAAATCAAAGAGTGACGAATTATAGAAGAGGTGAAACTAGTACGACTAGAAGAAGTCTAGCAAGTAACAACACCAGAAGAAATGCTAATGAAGCTTCTAACGTTAGAAACTCTAACGCACGAAACACTAGAAGATCTACTCAAAATAATACCCGTAGAAGTTCTGCGAACACGCGTAACGGAAACAGAGAAGTAATTCGCAATAGCGAAAGAAGGATCAATAGCGGTACGACTTCTTCAAAGAGAAAATCGGTTTCTACGAGAAGAAGCAATGAAAAAGCAGGTTCAATAAAAACTCCGACTCCACAGAAGCAGAGCGTTTCAACAAGAAATAAAAAGCAAGTGCGTTCAAACCAGGCTCAACCTGCACAAAAACAAAGAGTTTCTACTCGAAATAACAGCAGTAGAACAAAACCAAACGCGAATAAAACACGTACATCTAGTAATACCAGAGATACTTCTGCTACCCGCAGAAGATAAATGTTAGTTTTGGTTGGTTAGTTTTTCCCCTTTCTAAATAGCTTATGGAGTGTCTACCTTTGATGTGACGATTTTTTAGAGTCCATAAATATTTATAGATTTAAATTATGGCAAAAAAACAT
>NZ_JAVHUL010000049.1 GCF_031085155.1 Mesonia profundi
TTTTTTTGCCATAATTTAAATCTATAAATATTTATGGACTCTAAAAAATCGTCACATCAAAGGTAGACACTCCAAAAAGTCCAAAAGTCCAAAAGTCCAACAATCAAAAATCAAAAATCAACAATCTCCAATCTTCATTCTCCAATCTCCAATAATTTTTATCTTAGCGGAATGCAGAAAATAGCTTTTATAAAATCCAATACCGGTTTGCCAGAGAAGTCGGTTGTCAATACCGTTCAACTTTTAGAGGAAGATGCCACCGTTCCGTTTATCGCGCGGTACCGTAAAGAACGCACAGGCAATCTTGATGAGGTTCAAATAGGTGACATTGTCAAATACAAGTCGCTTTTTGAAGCTTTAGAGAAACGAAAAGGAAGTATCCTAAAAACGATTGAAGAGCAAGGAGAGTTAACCGATGAGCTGCGAAAAAAGATTGAGGCCACTACAGATCTGACTCATTTAGAGGATTTGTATTTGCCTTTTAAAAAGAAGCGAAAAACCAAAGCCGAAACGGCACGCCAAAACGGATTGGAGCCTTTGGCAAAACTTATTATGGCTCAAAAAAGCTCGGGAATAGAGCGTATGGCTGCCAAGTATGTCTCTAAAGAAATTACTACCGCAGAAGAAGCCTTGGAGGGAGCTCGACATATTTTAGCCGAATGGATTTCTGAACGCAGTGATATAAGAAATTATATCAGGCAGCAAATTGCACGTTCTGGAACTTTGGCGACCAAAGTGATAAAAAGTAAAAAGGAAGAGGAGAAAGCACAGAAGTATAAAGATTATTTTGACTGGGAAGAGAATTTAACTCGAATGCCTTCCCACCGATTTTTGGCTATTCAGCGTGCCGAAAGTGAGGGTTTTATTCGGGTGAAAGTAGAAATAGATCAAGAACGAACGCTTCAAAAGATGGAAGATCGTCTCTTGAAATCTTCCGGAGATACCGCTGCGCAACTAAGTATTGCCATAAAGGACGCCTACAAACGATTGATTTT
This sequence comes from Mesonia profundi, assembly GCF_031085155.1. GTDB lineage: Bacteria > Bacteroidota > Bacteroidia > Flavobacteriales > Flavobacteriaceae > Mesonia > Mesonia profundi. The sequence goes on from NZ_JAVHUL010000049.1 coordinate 996, forward strand.
ACCTTCCTTGTCTAATGAAGCTTTACAACACGCTAAAGCTAAAGCCGATGAAGCGGCCATAGATGTTTTTGCCAAAAATCTAAAACAGCTGTTATTGGGTTCTCCCTTGGGAGAAAAACGGGTGTTGGCGATAGATCCGGGCTTTAGAACGGGTTGTAAAATCGTTTGTCTAGATGAATATGGAACTTTAAAACATAACGAAACCATTTATCCGCATCCGCCAAAAAATGATGCGAAAGGGGCGATAAAAAAGATAAGTACACTGGCCGAAGCCTATAAAATCGAAGCCATCGCTATAGGAAATGGAACGGCATCTCGAGAAACGGAGCAGCTCATTAAACGAATTCATTTTAAAAATGAACTTCAGGTGTTTGTGGTGAGTGAGGCGGGCGCTTCTATTTATTCGGCTTCCAAAATCGCTAGGGAAGAGTTTCCCAATTACGATGCTACGGTAAGAGGTTCTATTTCTATTGGACGACGATTGCAAGATCCGCTAGCCGAATTGGTGAAAATAGACCCAAAATCAATCGGGGTGGGACAATATCAACACGATGTAGATCAGTTTAAACTGAAACAATCTTTAGATGTGGTGGTAGAAAGTGGTGTGAATGCGGTAGGTGTAAATTTAAACACGGCGAGTAAATCCTTGCTGAGTTATGTTTCGGGAATTGGAGAAAAACTCGCTGAAAATGTGATGGCTTACCGAGCAGAGCACGGCGCTTTTAAAAAGCGAAGTGAACTGAAAAAAGTACCTCGATTGGGTGAAAAAGCCTTTGTACAAAGCGCGGGTTTTCTTCGGATAAAAAATGGGAAGCATCCTTTGGATGATTCGGCGGTACATCCTGAGCGTTATGCTTTGGTAGAGCAAATGGCCAAAGATCAAGGTAAAACGTTGGAAGATTTGGTAGGTAACAAAGCGGTTTTGGGTCAAATCGTTTTAGAAAAATACACCAATGAAGACGTAGGCTTACCTACTTTAAAAGATATTTTGTCTGAATTGGAAAAACCAGGTTTGGACATTCGCGAAACAGCGAAAGTCTTTACGTTTAATCAGAATATTAAGACCATAGATGATTTACATGCGGGGCAATTGCTTCCTGGGATTGTGAATAACATCACCAATTTTGGTTGTTTTGTAGATGTAGGCATCAAAGAAAGCGGACTTATTCATGTCTCCAATCTCGCCGATGAGTTTGTAAGTGATGTGAACAAACACGTTCATCTTCACGAACAGATTATCGTAGAAGTCTTGGAGGTAGATCTTCCGCGGAAGCGTATTCAGTTAAAGCTGTATAAAAAGAAGTAGTTTTTATATGCAAAAGAACCAAGACCTGTCCGTACTGAAACGATACGTTCGGGCGGGCCGCTATCGCCCGTTCCGGTCGGGCGCTTTTAGAACCAAGAAACAAGACTTAATTGTGACTAGTCAGTAAACAGTAGCGAGTAAAAATACCAAGTTTCTTCTATTGTGCGGCTTTTAGAATATCTACGATGATGGGCTTCATTCCGCTAAAGAAAAATTCTACGGCGATAACCATCACGATAAGTCCCATAAGACGCATCAATACATTTCTTCCTGTGGCGCCTAATAGTTTAAGGATTTTTCCAGAGCTTAATAGAATAAGGTAGGTCAAAAGTAAAACCCCAAAAATGGAGCTAATCAATATCAACTTATGCTGAATGGTATCGGCGTCCTCCATCATTACAATAGCGTTGGTGATGGCTCCTGGTCCAGAAATCATAGGAATAGCTAAAGGCGTAATGGAAATGTCGTCTACAATTTCTTTTTTCTCGGCTTTTCCTTTTCCTCTTACTTTAATGCTAGATAAACGCGCTTGAAGCATGTCCATTCCCATCAAGAAGAAGATTACTCCTCCCACAACCCGAAAACTGTTGACGGATATGCCAAAAAATTTGAAGAGTACCTGTCCTGAAAAGGCAAATGCAATGATGGTAATAAATGCGGCGATAGAAGCTTTTCTTGCCGTATAATTACGATGCGACGTATCCAAATCGGCAGTCATGGTCATAAAAATGGGCATGGTTCCAATAGGATTGATCAGCGTAAAAAACGAGGTAAAAGCAAGTAATGCAAAGCCTAATAAATCGGACATAGGATGTTGATTTTAAAAAATGCAAATCAACATAAAATTTTAAGATTCTGAAACTAATTTGATGAAAAATAAAAGAGGTTTTTTCGTACAGAAAAAACCTCTTTTAAATAATGATTATCAGTGCTTTAGTTGATGTTGAAAGCTTCTTTGATTTGATCTACATAATCTAGCTTTTCCCAAGTAAATAATTCTACTTCTTTCTTTACTTTTCCAGAGTAAGGACTTTCGAAAATTTTGGTTATCGTTTGAGGTTCTCTTCCCATATGACCATAAGCGGCTGTTTCACGATAAATCGGGTTTCTTAGTTTTAAACGTTTCTCAATGGCTGCGGGACGCATGTCAAAAATTTGAGACACTTTTTTAGCAATCTCTCCGTTGGATAAATCAACGTTGGAAGAGTTGTAGGTGTCTACTGAAATGGAAGTAGGTTCTGCTACTCCAATGGCATAAGAAACCTGTACCAAGACTTCATTGGCGACTCCTGCGGCGACTAAATTTTTAGCGATATGTCTTGACGCATAAGCGGCAGAACGGTCTACTTTACTAGGATCTTTTCCTGAAAAAGCGCCTCCTCCGTGAGCTCCTTTTCCGCCGTAGGTATCGACAATAATTTTTCTTCCAGTGAGTCCGGCATCTCCGTGAGGACCTCCAATCACAAATTTTCCTGTAGGGTTGATGTGGTAGGTAATATCCTCGTTAAATAATTTTTGAACTTTCCCTGGAAACTGAGAAATTACTCGCGGCATTAAAATATCTAAGATGTCTTTTTTGATTTTGCTGAGCATCTTATCATCATCGGCATCAAAATCGTCATGTTGCGTAGAAAGTACAATCGCTTTAATGTTTTGCGGAATGTTATCATCGCTATATTCTATCGTCACCTGGCTTTTCGCATCGGGACGTAAATACGTAATGTCTTTATTTTCGCGACGTATTTTGGCCAATTCGATCAACATTTTGTGAGAAATGTCTAGAGCCAATGGCATATAATTATCGGTTTCGGTGGTGGCATAACCAAACATCATTCCTTGGTCACCAGCGCCTTGTTCTTTTTTATTCTCGCGATCAACCCCTTGATTAATGTCTTGGGATTGCTCGTGGATTAATGAAATGACACCACAAGAATCGCCACTAAATTTGTAAACCCCTTTGGTGTAGCCTATGTCGTTAATTACATTTCTTGCAATGTCTTGAACGTCTATATACGTATTGGAGCGAACTTCTCCCGCCAATACTACTTGTCCTGTCGTCACTAAAGTTTCACAAGCTACTTTTGAATCTTCATCAAAAGCTAAAAAGTTATCTAATAAGGTGTCGCTAATTTGGTCTGCTATTTTATCTGGATGTCCTTCAGAGACACTTTCTGAAGTAAATAAATACGCCATGGTTTTATATATTTTAAGTAGAGAATGGCTTGAAGATTGGCAATCTAAAGGAGTTTGCACTGCTTTAGCATTTTGAAGGGTTGCAATCAGTCAAATTTTCCCTGAATTTCAAAGCAAATTTAGATAAAACAATTTAGAGCTTGGAGGTTTTAACAGAAAATAAACAGAGTTAGCTTTAATCGGCGGTAAGCTGAATAAAAAGATCTTCTAAGTTGGAGTGTTTTTGGTGAAGTTGTAAGATTTTTAAGCCGTTTGCTTGCGCGAAATCGAAAATTACGGGACGCATATCTTCTTCGGTTTGGAAATATAACCAATAGGTGAAATCGGCTTTTGGAACGATTTTCTCTAGAGAAGAGATGTTTTTAAATGCAGCCTCATCAATGCGGTCATTGAATTCAACTTCAATAATCTGTTCGTTGGAATTCTTTAAGTCTTTTAATTTTTTATCGGCTACAATTTCACCTTTCTTAATAATAATTACTCGGTCGCAAATGGCTTCAACTTCTTGCATAATATGCGTAGAGAGAAAAATCGTTTTTTCTTTTCCTATGCTTTTAATCAGTTCTCTTATCTCTATTAGCTGATTGGGATCTAAACCAGTGGTAGGTTCATCTAAAATAAGTACTTCTGGATTGTGAAGCAGAGCATTTGCCAAGCCTACACGTTGGCGATATCCTTTAGATAAAGAGCCTATTTTTTTATTGACTTCTGGCGTAAGGCCTGTGATTTTAATCACTTTTTCGATCTCCTCTTTTGGAGTGCGATGAATTTTAGCGCTAAAATTAAGGTATTCCCGAACAAACATTTCTAGGTAAAGCGGATTGTGTTCTGGCAGGTAACCTACTTTTTTCTGAATATCAATTTTATGATCTACCACATCGAGGCCTTCAATTTTTGCACTGCCTTGGGAAGCGGTAATGTAGCCAGTTAAGATTTTCATCAGGGTAGATTTTCCCGCGCCGTTGGGTCCTAAAAAGCCAACAATCTCTCCGTTGCCAATATGAAAAGAAACCTTTTTTAAAGCTTCTTGGCCGTCATAAACTTTCGAAATTTCTTGAACTTCAATCCCCATAACCTTAGTTTTGTTTCAAAAATAATTAAAATAGGCTTATAATACCAAGTTAAACAGATAATGTCTCAATTAAATCCTTTCTTTTTATGCTTACTTTTTACTAAAAATCATTAGCGTAACAAAGGCTATGCTACTCATTTTTAATTTCGATTAAGCATAAAATAATTCAATTTCTGAATAAGTTATTACCTATTTAAATTGGTATAAGAACGATAAAGGAGCAGAATAACGTGCCTCATTTAAAATTTTTCAAAAACTAACGTATCTTTGTTAAAAAAAATAATTGCTGAAGCTTTACGGATCAAATTCAGCGAAAGCGAAATAAAAAAACATGGAAAACTCACCTAAACTTAGAGGATGGTTAAACCGATTTAATTTAAACCATCCCTTAGTTATTGCAGGCCCTTGCAGCGCAGAAACCGAAGACCAAGTGCTCAAAATTGCGCATCAATTGAAGGACACAGACACGAGCGTATTGCGCGCAGGAATCTGGAAGCCAAGAACGCGTCCCGGAAATTTTGAAGGGGTTGGCGCATTGGGCTTAAAGTGGTTACAAAAGGCGAAAGAGGAAACGGGTTTAATGACCACAACCGAAGTCGCCAACCCTATTCATGTGGATTTAGCCTTAAAACACGATGTAGATATTTTATGGATTGGTGCGAGAACTACAGTTTCACCGTTTATGATTCAGGAAATTGCCGAAGCTTTAAAGGGAACTTCGAAAACGGTGCTAATTAAAAATCCTGTCAATCCAGATTTGGCGTTATGGTTAGGCGCAGTAGAGCGATTTTACAAACAAGGCATAGAGAATTTAGGCGTGATTCATAGAGGTTTCTCGACGTATAATAAATCGGTTTATAGAAATATTCCGGAGTGGCAAATTCCCATAGATTTGCAAAATGAATTCCCTGATTTGCCTTTAATTTTAGATCCTTCGCATATTGCGGGGAAAAGAGATTTAATTTTTGAATTGTGTCAAACGGCCTTAGACTTGAATTATGACGGAATTATGGTGGAAACCCATTACGATCCAGATAAAGCATGGAGCGATGCCAAGCAGCAGATTACGCCAAAAACCTTGGAAGAGTTAACGCAGGATTTAAAGGTGAGAAAAAGAGTTTCTTCTAATGAAGATTTTAATTATCAGTTAAAGAAACTGAGAACTAAAATTGATAAAATGGATGAGCAGCTGGTGGATGTGTTAGGAGAGAGAATGCAGGTAGCTGATGCTATTGGAAAAGTGAAAAAAGAACATAATGTGGCTATTTTACAACCAGAACGCTGGCAGGAAGTCTTGCGCAGAATGATTAAAATAGGAAGTGAAAACGGCTTTGAGGAAGAGTTTATCATGCAGATTTATAAAGCGATTCACCAAGAATCTATAGCAAGACAACAAAAGGTGTTAAATCGCTAGAAAACCTATAAAACTTAAGATTTTATCAAATATTTTATGTTATATAAGAAGTTAGTTTCATTTTTGTAAAATGAAAGGAACCGTATACAAATCGACTGGAAGTTGGTACTTAGTTAAGACCGAAGAAGGCAAAGCTTACAATTGTAGGATCAAGGGGAAATTCCGTCTTCAAGGAATTAAAAGCACCAATCCTGTATCGGTGGGAGATGTCGTCCATTTTGATATCGATGAGAAAGCCGATGAGGTGACGGGGGTCATCAAAGAGATTGAAGAGCGTGAAAATTACATCATTCGTAAATCGGTTAACTTATCTAAGCAAACGCATATTATTGCAGCCAATATAGATGTTGCCTTTTTGATTGTAACTTTAAATAATCCCCCCACCTTCACCACTTTTATCGATCGGTTTTTAGTAACTGCGGAAGCCTACCGCATTAAAGCCGTGTTGCTTTTTAATAAAATTGATTCTTATACAGAAGAGGAAAAAGATGAGATACGCTACCTTGCTGCTATGTATCGCGAGATAGGCTATACATGCTTGGGAATTTCTGCGAAGACGGGAAAAAATATTGATCAGCTAAAAGAAATGATGTTTGAGAAAACCTGTTTATTTTCGGGACATAGTGGTGTAGGGAAATCTACACTCATTAATAAAATTGAACCTTCCTTAGATTTAAAAACCTCTCAAATTTCAAGTCAGCATATGCAAGGACAGCATACCACCACCTTTGCCGAAATGTTTGATTTAACTATGGGAGCTAAAATTATAGATACGCCTGGCATTAAAGGTTTTGGGGTGGTAGAAATAGAAAAAAATGAATTGGGAGACTACTTTCCAGAGTTCTTCGCTTTAAAGCAGTTTTGTAAATTTCATAACTGCATGCATAAAGAAGAGCCTAAATGCGCCATTAAGGATGCCCTAGATGAAGGAGATGTTTCTTGGTCTCGCTATAAATCTTATCTTCAAATTTTAGAAGGTGAAGATGAGCATTATAGAACCGATATATATCCTAAAAAATGAGAGCAATCCTACAACGAGTAAGTAAAGCTTCGGTAGAAATAGATGGGGTGAGCGTGAGTGAAATCAAGCAGGGTTTATTGATTCTATTAGGGGTTGAAGAGGGAGATGCCCAAGAAGACATTTCTTGGCTTTGTAGAAAAATTAGCAATATGAGGATTTTTTACGATGGAAATAAAGCCATGAATCTTTCTCTAAAGGATGTAGACGGAGAAGCATTAGTGGTAAGTCAGTTTACTTTGCATGCAAGTGTGAAAAAAGGAAACCGACCTAGTTTTATCAAAGCAGCTAAACCAGAGGTAGCCATTCCGTTGTATGAAGATTTTATAAAGGAAATGGAAATTCAGTTAGGAAAGTCTATAAAAACGGGAGAGTTTGGAGCAGATATGCAAGTGCAACTCGTCAATGATGGTCCTGTAACGATTAGTATAGATTCAAAAATTAAAGAATAATTTTTATATTCGCTTTCAAGCTTTTAGCCTATGCGGTTTTTTACTTTTACAATTGTATTTTTTTTAAATCTTTATGTATCTTTTTCACAAGATCAGTCTATAGAGACTCATGAAGAAAATAATTCTCAGTTAAATGCTATTGTAGATAAGGAATCTCTAAGTATTCAATTTGATAAAAGTGAAATAACAACAGACTATCGCCTTGTTGTCAAAGTATTAGATCCTAAAGGAGAAGATGCTGTCAATACCTATGTTCATTATAATAAGCACATTAAAATAAAGAATATAGAAGCTTTGATCTATGATGCAAAGGGTGAGCTTATTAAAAAAGTTAAAAAAAGAGATTTTAATGATGTGTCTGCCGTAAGCGGAGGTACGTTATATTCAGATAGTAGGGTGAAGTATTTAAATTATTCTTCGAACACATATCCTTACACGATAGATTTTTCTTACCAAACAGAAAATAGTAATACCGCTTTCCTGCCGCGTTTTACTTTTATGAAAAGCTACAATACGAGGGTGAACTATGCAGAGCTTTATGTAGGATATCCGGAAGGTGAAAATCCAGTAAATTATAAAATTAAGAATGATGTAGACAGTGCGGTAAAGTTTAAGCAATATCCAGATGGAGTATTGTTTACGGTCAAAGATTTAGAGCCTATAAAGCGTGAAGTGATGTCTCCTTCTATAACTAATATAAGTCCTGTTGTTTTGCTAGCTCCTCAAGAGTTTAAATGGTATGATTATGAAGGCAAAGCAAAAAATTGGGATGAATTAGGGGCTTGGATGCATGATAAAATCCTATCGGGGAAAAATAATTTAAAGTCGGCCACCATAAATGAGATCAAATCAATTACAGAAGCTGTAGAAAGTCCCGTAGAAAAGGCAAAACTAGTTTATGAGTATGTTCAAGATAATACTAGGTACATAAGTGTGCAAGTGGGAATTGGAGGGATACAGCCTATTGATGCTGCAGAAGTAGACCGAATGAAGTATGGAGATTGCAAAGGACTCACTAATTATACCAAAGCTTTGTTAGATGCGGTGGGAATACCTTCTTATTATTCTCACGTAGAATCTGGAAGGTATAAAGTAGATTTCGAAGACGACTTTAGTTCCATTAATCAAGGAGATCATGTCATCTTAAACATCCCTATTGATGAAAAGGATTATTGGGTAGATTGTACGAGTAACACTTCTCCTTTTGGATTTTTAGGCAGTTTTACAGATGATCGTAAGGTTTTGGTGATGACTCCAAATGGAGGGGAATTAAAAAGGACAAAGAGTTATTTGAACGAAGATAATTTAACGCAATCTACATCGACCGTTAACTTAAATGAAGATAATTCTTTTAGTTTAAGCAATGAAATAATATCGAAAGGAGTTCACTTCGGAAAAAGATTAGCCTACGCATTTATGCCTGCTTATGAACTGGAAAAGAAAGATAAGCAACGATGGAATTTGTTTTCTGATTATGAGGTGGTAAGTCATAAAGTGACCAACCATAAAGACTCTCTTTTTCTTTATGAAGAAGTAAAGCTGAAAGGAAATAAATTCGGAAAGAAGTTAGGGAAAAGGATTATTTTTTCTCCTAATGTTAATATCAGAGATTCTTATGTGCCTCCAAGAGTAAGGCAAAGAGAGAATCCCTTTCAAATTCTAAGAGGTTATGCATTAATTGATACGGTAAAGGTTAAGATTCCTACTGGGTATACGATTGAAGCATTTTCTGAAGATAAAAATTTTAAATCTCCCTTTGGAACTTATCATTTAGAGATCACAAGTGATAAAGATTTCGTTATATTTCACCGAAATATATTAATTAAAGAAGGACTTTATTCAAAAGATAACTATCTAGAATATAGAGAGTTTAGAAAAAATATAGCTGAAGCAGAAAACTCTAAAATATCCATTATAAAATCATAACTTATCAGATGTCATTACCTAAGCTAACCTTATCCATTTTTATTTTAATATTTGTTTTAAGTACATCATTTATTCATGCGCAAAAATTTAAATTTACTGAAATAACCAAGAATGATCTGGAAAAAACAGAAAGCACTATAGACTCGACTGCAGGAGTAGAAATATTAGAATTTCATAAATTTGTTTACTTTGATGTATGGACTCATTCCACCAATTTAGTGACAAAAGTTTATAAAAAAGTGAAATTCTATAATACTAATGCCGAGGATTTAAATTATGCTACCACAAAAATTAAACTTTATAATAAAGGTGGGTTAAAGGAGAGAGTTAACAACATAAAAGGAGTCACTTATAACCTTGTAGGAGATAAGATAGTTAAAGCAGAATTAGAAAAAAGTCAAATTTTTGAGTCTAATAAAAATAAATACTATGATGAGGTGGTGTTTACACAGCCACAAATTAATAAGGGGAGCATTATAGAGATTTCTTACAAAGTGGAATCCCCTCTATTTTGGGACATGGATGAATTTAAATTTCAATTTGATATTCCTGCACAAAGTGTTAGTACAGAGATTAGAACCCCATCGTATTTTGAATTTAATCAAATCCCAAAAGGAAGTATTGTTCCTAATTATAAACACAAAAAAGAAAGAGATCATAGGATTAAAGGAAAAGTGGATGTGTATCACTATTCGGCAGAGAGTATTCCTCCTCTAAAGAAGGAGGAATATGTTGACAATATTAATAATTACAAGGCAGGGGTTTTGTTTGAATTAGTATCTATTAAATATAAAAATGGAAGTAAAAAACGATATGCAAAGTCATGGAATGATGTCGCGGCCACAGTTGCTTTTTCAGATGACTACAAATGGGGAATTAATAAGGTAAAATATTTTAAGGACGATATAGATGTCATAAAATCTGCCACAACAGACTCATTACAACGAATGAAAATGATTTTTAAATTTGTCAAGGAGAATATGGCATGGAATCATTACACCAGTAAGTATTTTGACAAAGGTATAAAAGATGCTCTTTCTGAAAAAGAAGGGAATGTAGCAGATATCAATCTTACTTTAACAAGCATGCTTCGTTACGCCGGCTTAGAAGCTAACCCTATCATTTTAAGTACGAGAGGAAGCCTAAAGCCTTTTTACCCTACCGTAGATAGATTAAATTATGTAGTTACTCATGTTTGGGTAAATGATACAGGTTATGTTTTGGACGCAACAGATAAGTTTAGCCAGCCCAATGTGATGCCTATTAGAGCGTACAATTGGAACGGGGTTTTTATGGATAACGACAATGAGAAGTGGGGGTTAATCAATATCCAACAACCTCCCATGACCAACAAAATGAAATTTATAAACGTAGAGTTAGATGAAAGTGGAAAAGCAAAAGGAAAAGTAAAAGAAATTTTAGATAATCATTACGCCTATTTGTTAAGGAAAAAATATTCTAAGATTTCTCAAGAAAAATACATTCAAGAAAAAGAGTCTGAACAAAGAAATATGCTCATAGAAGACTTTAAAATTGAAAACTTAGAATCTGATGAAGAACTTTCAGAGAGCTACACATTTACAATGGAAAATAGCTTTGATGCGGTAGGAAATAAAATTTTCTTAAATCCGTTATTGTTTTTGAGCTCTAAGAAAAATCCATTTAAGTCTGAAAAAAGAAATTACCCCGTAGATTTTATTTATCCGTTTAATAATCAGCTTATAGTGAATATTAAAATACCAGAAGGATACAAAGTAGAAAGTATGCCAGAACCTATTCGCTTAGAATTTGCTGGAAGCACTGGGGAGTATGAGTATGCATTATCAGGTTCTGGACAATACCTAAGGCTCAATATTAATTTTAAGATGCAGGAAAGTGAAATTGAAGTAGATCAATATGATTTTTTAAGAGAGTTTTACAAACAAATGACAACAAAGCAGCAAGAACAAATAGTTCTAATAAAAACATAATCTCATGAACATTCAAGATGCACAGAAAGCGGTAGATGCCTGGATACAAGAGCACGGTGTACGTTACTTTAACGAACTTACCAATATGGCACAACTTACCGAAGAGGTAGGGGAAGTGGCTAGAATTATCGCTAGACGCTACGGAGAACAAAGCGAAAAGGAAAGCGATAAAGAAAAAGATCTAGGCGAAGAATTAGCCGATGTTGTCTTTGTTGTTTTATGTTTGGCAAACCAAACCGGAATCGACCTACAAGCAGCATTCGACAAGAAATTAGATATAAAAACAAAGCGTGATCACGATCGTCATCACCAAAATAAAAAATTACAATAAGATGAGTTTAAAAAAAATTATGAAAATGCCTACTTTTTGGAAATCTGTCGGCATGTTAGGTATCCTATTTATTATCATTTACAACATCATCAACCTAGGTTTTTCTTATGGTTTTGATACGAGTGCTTTTGTAGAAGGGAATCTGAAACCACCTTACCTTCTTCGGTTTATTTTAGCCAATGTCATAGGAGGTTTTTTATATGGCTTTATTATGACTTATTTTAAGTTTAAAAGTAAACTGAAGGAAGAGGAGAAAAGAAACGCTTAACCATGGATCTCTTACTGCGCGCCGACTCCCAACACCTAAAAGCTAAGTTAAGCATTGGCGGTTCTAAAAGTGAATCTAACCGATTGTTGATTTCACAGGCTCTTGAAAACGGAATTAAAATTGAAAATCTATCGAATAGCGATGATACACTTGTGCTTCAAAAGGCATTGCAGTCTCAAGAAAAAATCATAGACATTCATCATGCCGGAACAGCCATGAGGTTTTTAACTGCCTATTTCGCTGGTCAGCCTGGGAGAGAAGTGATTTTAACCGGCAGTAATCGAATGAAAGAAAGGCCTATTCATCCTCTGGTGGAAGCCTTAAAAACCTTGGGAGCCAATATTGAATACTTAGAAAAAGAAGGTTTTCCTCCATTAAAAATTAAAGGCAGAAAAATTGATAGAAACGAAGTGAAAATTTTAGCAGACATTAGTAGTCAGTATATTTCTGCTTTGATGTTGCTGGGAAGTAGTTTGGTTAACGGACTTAAAATTCATTTAGAAGGAAAAACAACTTCGGCGCCTTACCTTCAAATGACACTTCAGTTGTTAGAAAAAGTAGGCGTTAAAACAGAGTTTAAAGACCAAAGCATTCACATTTTTCCATCCAAAATACAGCCGAAAACAATCGCTGTAGAATCTGATTGGAGTTCGGCTTCTTACTTTTATAGTTTGGTGGCTTTATCTGCTTCCGCGGAAGTAGAACTTACAGTTTACCATGAAAAAAGTTTACAAGGAGATGCGGCTTTGGTAGAAATCTATCAGCAATTGGGCGTAGAAACTTGTTTTAAAGAGAATTTCGTAGTATTATCAAAAAACAATCAAGATTTATCTTCTCTAGAACTCGATTTAAATGCGACTCCAGATTTGGCTCAAACCATTGCGGTGACGTGTTTCGGACTGGGAATCGCATGTAAGCTTCGCGGCTTACACACTTTAAAAATAAAAGAAACCGATCGACTTCTGGCTTTGCAAAAAGAGCTTCAGAAGTTAGGAGCCGCAGTAAGGGTAACTCAGGATAGTTTGAGTTTAGAAGCCAGTACTACTATTCGAGAAGGGGTGAGAATTAGCACCTATCAGGATCATCGTATGGCAATGGCATTTGCTCCCTTAGCTTTAAAAGCGCCAATCATTATTGAAGACGCCGAAGTGGTGAGCAAGTCTTTTCCCAATTTTTGGGAATGTTTAAAAAAGCTTCAAATTATCTCGGTAACAAATCCGTAAAGCGAAAAAAACATCTGTGTGAAACCTTTTAAAAATAAGGTAAAGCGTATTTCTGGGGAGTATAAAGTCCGTCTTAGTACGATCATATAAGGCGAAAGCACAATATTCTAAAAATAAAGACCTATTTACTTGACAAGGCCTATCTTGAGGTTGTATATTTGCGATTCTAAAAAATAAAGTATGGGAATGAAACTTTCACAGTTCAGTTTTGAACTGCCAGATCAACTTTTAGCTGAATATCCATCAGAGCATCGCGACGAAGCTCGTTTGATGGTAGTAAACAGAAAAGAAAATACCATTGAGCATAAAATGTTCAAGGATCTTATCGAATATTTTGAGCCAGAAGATGTGATGGTGTTGAATAACACAAAAGTATTCCCAGCAAGACTTTTTGGAAATAAAGAAAAAACAGGAGCGAGAATCGAAGTTTTCTTATTGAGAGAACTCAACCCAGAAACACGCCTTTGGGATGTGTTGGTAGATCCTGCTCGAAAAATAAGAATAGGTAATAAATTGTACTTTGGAGAAGACGAAAGTCTAGTTGCCGAAGTGATTGATAATACCACTTCTAGAGGAAGAACGCTTCGTTTTTTATATGACGGTTCTTACGAGGAGTTTAGAAAAAAATTGGGAGAATTAGGAGAGACACCACTTCCTAAATATATTAAACGAGCGGTAGAGCCAGAAGATGCAGACCGTTACCAAACTATTTATGCAAAAACGGAAGGAGCAGTTGCGGCGCCAACAGCGGGACTTCATTTTTCTAAGCACTTATTAAAACGTTTAGAAATTAAAGGAGTAAACTTTGCAGAAGTTACTTTGCACGTAGGATTAGGAACTTTTAATCCAGTAGAGGTAGAAGATCTTTCTAAGCATAAAATGGACAGTGAAGAAGCAGAGATTGAAACGCCTGCGGTGACTACGATTAATAAAGCTATTAGCGAAAAGAGAAGAATTTGTGCTGTAGGAACTACAGTTATGCGAGCTATAGAAACTCCAGTTTCTTCTATGGGAACCTTAAATGAGTATAGAGGATGGACCAACAAGTTTATCTTCCCTCCGTATGACTTTAGTATCGCCAATTGTATGATTACCAACTTCCATACGCCAAAATCTACCTTGTTAATGATGGTTTCTGCCTTTGCAGGTCACGATTTAATGGAGCGTGCTTATGAAGAAGCGATCAAAGAAAAATATAAATTTTACAGTTATGGGGATGCCATGCTAATTATATAAAACATTTTTTATAAGAATAGAAAAGCTGCACTTTAATTAGTGTGGCTTTTTTTTGTGCATTTTCTTTCGGGTTAGTGGTTTGTCTTGCGCTATACTCATATGATGATCTAGTTCTCTTTGAGTCATACTTCGACAAGCTCAGCATGACTCAAGAAAGACAAGTTCAGTATAATATAAAAAAGGATGCCGCTGCAATCCCTAATGCCATCTCGTAGAAAACAAGTATCTTTGCCACGTGAAAGAGAAAAAAAGAGACATACGCGCGTTAACAAAAGAGCAATTAAGAGATTTTTTTGTTTCTATAGGAGATCAATCTTTTAGAGGAACTCAAGTCTATGAATGGCTGTGGAGTAAGGGAGCTCATCATTTTGATGATATGACTAATCTTTCTAAAGAAACGCGAGAAATGCTTTCTCAGCATTTTGTCATCAATCATATTGAAGTAGATGAAATGCAGCGCAGTAGTGACGGAACCATTAAAAATGCCGTAAAATTACACGATGGCTTTACGGTAGAGTCGGTGTTGATTCCTACATTTTCTAGAACTACGGCTTGTGTATCTTCTCAAGTAGGCTGTAGCTTAGACTGTAAGTTTTGCGCTACCGCTAAGCTTAAACGTATGCGTAATCTTAATCCCGATGAGATTTATGATCAAGTGGTGGCGATAGATAAGGAGAGTAGAATTTATAATAATATGCCGCTTTCCAATATTGTGTATATGGGAATGGGAGAGCCTTTGATGAATTATAAAAATGTATTGGCATCCATAGAAAAGATAACTTCTCCAGAAGGTTTGGGCATGTCTCCTAAACGAATTACGGTTTCTACCTCTGGCGTTCCTAAAATGATCAAAAAGTTAGCAGATGATGAGGTGAAATTTCATCTTGCGGTTTCGCTGCATTCTGCCATAGATGAAGTGCGTACGCAAATAATGCCTTTTAATGCTAAGTTTTCTTTAAGCGATTTAAAAGACTCTTTAATTTACTGGTATGAGAAAACTGGGAGGAAAGTAACCTACGAATACCTGATTTGGAAAGACATTAATGATCAGCAAATGGATATTGATGCTTTGGTAGATTTTTGTAAAGCCATTCCTTGTAAGGTAAATATTATTGAGTACAATCCTATAGATGATGGCATTTTTCAACAAGCCGAGAGTAAGATTACCGATCAATACAAAAACGCTTTAGAGAAAAACGGAATCACCGTTACGGTAAGAAGATCTAGAGGAAAAGATATTGACGCCGCTTGCGGACAGTTAGCAAATAAGTCGTCTAAATAGCTTTTAGTCTATAGTAATGAGTAGTTAGTAATGAGTAATGCCTTCTTTCCATTATTTATAAGGTCTAGTTTTTGTCTATATTCTAGTATCTATTTTCTAGAATCTAACTTCTAGCAAGAGGTCCTGAACTAAACCCGCCTGAATGGTACGGGCAGGTACAGGATGACAGTTTTTGTATTCTGAATTTTCATCCCGATGGAGGCCCGCCTGAATGAATTCAATTCGGGGGAACGACTGAGGAATCTTTTTATTTTTTAGTGATTAGTCTTTAGTTTATCGTTATGAGTAGTTAGTGATGAGTAATGCCTTCTCTCCATTATTTATAAGATCTAGTTTTTTGTCTATATTCTAAGATCTATATTCTAGTATCTATTTTCTAACATGAGATTCTTCCCTGCCCGCTCTTCATTATTTAATAGGTATCAGTTAGCCTGAGTACTTCAAATTTCAAATTTTCCATTTCAAATTTATTATTTTAATCACTCATCACTCACCACTCACCACTCACCACTCACCACCTCAAAAAACTCACTTTTCACTTTTAATTTTTAGTTTTTCACTTTTCATTTATTTTGTCACTCCCTGATATAGGTTGACCGTTTTATAAAACATTTAAAAGATGATAAAAAGCGGAAAACGTTTAGGTCCAC
>NZ_JAVHUL010000005.1 GCF_031085155.1 Mesonia profundi
CAATATATCAATAGATTTATATTTAATAGAAACATCAATAACATAAAAATCAGTATTATTTAAAATGCACAACGGGTATTTCTTATATTAAATTATAAACTATGTTTTTTTTTTCTAGTCGATTAAAACTCCAGGAGAGCCACCTGCCGAGATACAATCATCATATGCCGTATCTGCAGCTGAATAAGCCAATTGAGAATCATAGGTAAGTGAATATATGTGGTCATAAACACCTATAGCTTCATTAGCGCAATTTTTCTTTTTATAGATTAATTCTGGTTGTGCATGGAGCTCAATGTTGTAAAAATGAAAGAAAAAAACGCTTTTGCAAGAAAAAAATCAAATTTTAACAGTTTTCAATGTGGTTTAATCGGTTTATTTGTACTGTAAAAGTTAGCATAAATCTAAAACTCTAATCCCCAATAAATTTTTGAGTCAGTCTGGAAATCAAGTCTTCGTATTCTTCTTGGGTCATTGCTTTAGAGCCCTCTATTTTTTCTATTTCTAAATCGTCGCATTGTTCTATATTTTTAGCCGTCACTACAGCTCCTTTTAAATTTACCTCTGCTATTAAACCCGGCAAGCCCATAAAAATATCTGGACCAGATTGTAACGCAATGGCCGGAATAAACCACGCTTCTACCTCTAAGTTTTCATTAGTTACTGGATAATAGTAGCTGCCCATTGCTTTTCTGGCAGTAAAACCCAAAATCTTTTTTTGATCTTCTTTTATAACCCAATTAAAATTATAGCAGCCTCTTTTTACCGTAAAATCTTCACTTACCAAGTTTTTAATAAAAGTGATTTTTTTGTCTTTATGATTGGCGTAAACCTCCTCATTAAAGTTAGCAAATAGTTTCACCGCTTTGTAGTAAAGCGATTCCATTCGTGAATCACTTTCTATGCTTAAGGTTTCTTCCTCTTCAAAATGCGAATTTTCTTTATTGCTAAAAAGTGTAAAATTTACATCTTTTGAACGGTCAATAATCTTTTTAGTAAAATGTTTAGATCTTTCATTTAAGCTATCTATAGGGCGACGTAATTTTATTTCAGAAATTCCGTAAGTTATTTTAAAAGAAGTTTGTGCATTCAAATCCCAACTAAGACATCCCAAAAAAACAAATAATAGAGTTTTTAAAAAGCCTTTTCTAATCAATTTTATTCCTAAGGGTTTTTTCATTGTGCCACTAAGTTATTAAAAAGAGTCCTATTGGCTAAGTTAATCCTTCCATAAATATCTATAGAATAAGTCATAACAAAAAAATCTGCTCTCTTTCTTTTATAAAGACTTCTTCCCCGTTAAAACCATAGAATAAGATTTAATCGTTGACCAAATTTTTCTACTTCGACAAGCTCTTTAAGAAAAGCTTTATTACTCCCACAAAGTGCAAAAGAAACGAAAGGAAAAAAGATATCTCTTTTCTTTTTAGAAGAAAGCAATAATCTGCTTCTACAAAATACCTATCTATTATAATCTTAGCTTCTTATATTGTAATTCAAAAAACTATATTTGCACAAATATCTTACTGTAATTCGACTCAATAAATTTTGAAAAGAGCCGGTAAGACTTAAGATAATGTTATGAAGCATATAAGAAACTTTTGTATAATAGCCCATATTGATCACGGTAAGAGTACGTTAGCAGATAGATTGTTAGATTTTACAGGCTCGGTTACCGATCGTGAAAAGCAAGAACAATTATTAGACAGTATGGACCTAGAACGGGAGCGTGGAATCACCATTAAGAGTCACGCGATCCAAATGAATTACATGCATAAAGGCGAAGAGTATATCCTTAACCTCATCGATACGCCGGGACACGTAGATTTTTCTTACGAGGTTTCTCGTTCTATCGCTGCCTGTGAGGGTGCTTTATTGGTCGTGGATGCTGCACAAAGTATACAAGCCCAAACCATTTCTAACCTTTACTTGGCGCTAGAAAACGATTTAGAAATTATTCCAGTACTTAATAAGGTAGATTTACCTAGTGCCAATCCTGAAGAAGTAACCGATGATATTGTAGATCTTTTGGGTTGCGATGCCTCGGAAATCATTCCGGCAAGTGCCAAAACAGGACTTGGAATTGAAGAGATCTTAACCGCCATCATTGATCGTGTTCCTGCTCCTAGCGGAAAAGTAGACGCTCCCTTGAGAGCCTTGATATTTGATTCGGTTTACAATCCGTTTCGTGGTGTTGAGACATACTTTAGAGTCATTAACGGCAGCATAAAAAAAGGACAGCACATTAAGTTTGTCGCTACGGGAAATGATTATTATGCCGATGAAGTAGGAACTTTACGCTTAAAACAATTTCCACAAAAAGAAATAAAAACCGGTGATGTAGGTTATTTAATTACGGGAATTAAAGATGCCCGCGACGTAAAAGTAGGAGATACCATTACCGATGCTAAAAACCCAACCACGGAAGCTATTCCTGGTTTTGAGGATGTAAAACCTATGGTTTTTGCCGGAATTTATCCTGTAGATACCGAAGATTATGAAGAATTGCGTTCTTCTATGGAGAAACTGCAATTAAATGATGCTTCCTTAGTATTTGCCCCAGAAAGTTCAGCAGCACTTGGATTTGGATTTCGATGTGGTTTCTTAGGAATGCTTCACTTAGAAATTATTCAAGAAAGATTAGAGCGCGAATTTGATATGACGGTGATCACCACGGTTCCCAACGTATCTTACCACGCGTTTACTCATAAAAATCCTAATGAGGTGGTGTTAGTTAACAACCCATCAGATTTACCAGAACCTTCTAAACTAGACCGTGTAGAGGAACCTTTTATTAAAGCAACGATTATCACCAAAGCCGACTTTGTAGGTCCCGTGATGTCTTTATGTATAGAAAAAAGAGGAGAAATTACCGCCCAAACTTACTTAACTACAGAGCGAGTGGAGCTTAATTTTGATATGCCTTTAGCAGAAATTGTATTCGATTTCTATGACCGTTTAAAAACGGTTTCTAAAGGATACGCTTCGTTTGATTATACACCTATTGGATTAAGACAATCTAAATTAGTAAAAGTAGATGTACTCCTTAATGCCAGTAATGTAGATGCGCTTTCTGCTTTATTACACGTAGACAATGCCTATGATATTGGGAAGAGGATGTGTGAAAAGTTAAAAGAACTAATTCCGCGACAGCAGTTTGATATTCCTATTCAAGCGGCCATTGGAGCCAAAATTATCGCGCGTGAAACCGTAAAAGCCTTACGTAAAGATGTCACCGCCAAATGTTATGGGGGTGATATTTCTCGTAAGCGAAAGCTCTTAGAGAAACAAAAGAAAGGTAAAAAGCGTATGCGCCAAGTGGGGAATGTAGAAATACCTCAAGAAGCCTTTATGGCGGTATTAAAGCTTAACGACTAGCTATAAAAAACCCTCTGAAAATTTTCAGAGGGTTTTTTTGTAAAATCTAAGCTGTATTGCATTTTTATTGACAATTAGAGCTAGTTATTTGTTCCATGGTACTTATAAAAACACTAAATGAAGTTCCATCTAAAGGGATGGTAGTTTCCGATCCGGTTCCAACAACCGTAGCGGTTACAGTACCATCACCATTATCACAATATTCAATAGCACTAGTTTCCCCGTCTTCCGCTGTAAGTGTACAAGTTTGACAAGCTGAAGCAGATGGTTCTCCTACCTCTTCTCCGTCATCGTCACTTGAGCAAGAAGTAAATGCAAATAAACCTGTGGCTAAAGCCATAAAAATTATTTTTTTCATAATTTTTTTATTTTTTAGTTAGTTTACTTAGCAAGATAGCAGAATTAAATCTTTTTTAAAAAAATTACTAGCTTTTTATTAATAATTCGTTAAAATTATATGAATTTACAATCTATATTATTCCTTAGAAACCGTTTCTTCTAAATTCGTTTTCTTAGTATGATTTTGAACTTCAAAAGTTTTTCCTAGATATACCAACTGGAAGCCTTCTTCAATTTCTACTTCCTCACTATTGGTAGAAATTATACTTAGATCTCCTTCTTTGTTTTTCACAAAAAGAGGAATTACCTCATGATCTGTTTTTGAAATTTCAATAAGCCCCTCATAATGTTCTTTTGAATTGAGTTCTATTTCTTTTATTTCGGGAAATTTTCTTGCCACCTCTGATAGTCTAATGTAATCGTCTGTATGGGAGAATAAAGCTTCATTAGGATTACTTTCTGGATCTCCCATTTCATCGGCAGAAACCACTCTAAACGATCCGTTTTCACCAAAATGTTTTTGGAATCGTTTAATGGCTGTTTTATTAATCTCGGTGTTTCCGGTCATCGCCATCAGGTAACCCACATCATTCAATTCTATATTATTGCTTAAATCATCAGAGAAAACACTTCCTTCAATAGCTTCAATCCCTAGTGCTTTCGCTTTTTGAACATTGGTCCTATTATTATCTACCAATACCACGTGACGGTTGTTCTTCTTTAAATAAGCGCCAATTAATCTTGAAATTGAAGAAGCTCCAATAATTAAGATTCCTTCAGAGTCTTTAAGTAAAACACCTAAAAGTTTAGCCAACAGGCGATCTGTTGTGGCGTTTAATAAAACGGTTCCCAATACAATCATAAAAACTAATGGCGTAATATACTCTGCTCCAACCACGCCCTGACTTACTAATTTCAGTCCGAATAATGAAGAAATTCCCGCCGCCACGATTCCGCGTGGACCTACCCAACTAATAAAAATTTTCTCGTTTAGTTTTAAAGAAGAATTGATACTGCTCAAAAATACCCCGATTGGTCTTATGACAAATGCAACTACTGCAAACAGTATTAGCGCGTTCCAGTTATACACCAATAATAAATCTTCTATATTAATATTAGCCGCCAATAAAATAAAAAGAATCGATACCAAAAGAACACTAAGAGATTCTTTAAAATATAGTAATTCTTTGATGTTGGGTAAATTGGTGTTCCCTAAAACCATTCCCATCACCACAACGGCCAATAAACCACTTTCGTGAGCAAAAATGTCAGATAAAACAAAAACTCCTAGAACCGTTGCCAACGTAAAGACATTGAGTAAATAATGCGGAATTATGTTTTTCTTGATAGAAAATGCTAGCGCATGAGCAAACGTAAATCCGAAAGTAAATCCGAAAAGCACAATTTTTCCAAACTCAATTAATGCGGTTTGCGTAAATTCTTTTCCTTCTCCCGCACTTATAAATTCAAACACCAATACAGCAACCAAAGCGCCTATAGGGTCAATTAAAATCCCTTCCCATTTTAGAATAGCGGACACGTCTCTCTTTAGCGGAATATTCCTTAAGATGGGTGTAATTACGGTTGGTCCAGTAACAATAACCAAAGCAGCAAACAGGAAAGAGATTTGCCATGAAAGATCAAAAATAAAGTGAGAGGCGACTCCTGCTCCAATAAAAGTAATAACAACAGCTACGGTAATTAATTTTACAATAACGGGCCCTACATTAAGGATCTCTCCCTTTCTTAAAGTTAACCCTCCTTCAAAAAGAATAATACTAACTGCGAGTGAAACAAAGTAAAATAAGCTTTCTCCAGGAAAAAGACCCGATTCTCCATTCCATATAGGTTCTATAAGTTTTGCTCCATCAGCAGTAAAGAGTGTTGCAATAGGGCCAACAGCCAAGCCTATAAGTATTAAAGGTAAAATAGCAGGAATTTTAAATTTCCAAGCGCTCCATTGAGCTAATATTCCTAAGATGACGATTCCGGCAAGTTCTAGCATATGCAATTATGGATTAAAAATAATCGTATTGAATCAACGAAAATAACTTTTTTATTTTTAATGTATTTATTTTATTGCCAAAAGGAATGTTAAATACATTGCCAAAATCAAGATTAAAGCCCTGTTTTTGTTATTTTGCGGCACATAGCATATAAACCAAACTTTTTTATGACACTACATCCTATTGAAGCCGGAAATTTTAAATTAGACGGCGGGGCTATGTTTGGTGTTGTCCCTAAAACTTTATGGACAAGAACCAATCCTGCAGATGCCAACAATATGATTGATATTGCTGCTCGCTGTCTCCTTATTGAAGATGGCGATCAACTCATTCTTATTGATAACGGACTTGGAGATAAACAAGATGAAAAATTTTTTAAGCACTATCACCGCTGGGGAGATCATTCGTTAGATAAATCTCTACAAGAAAAAGGATTTCACCGCGATGATATTACCGATGTCTTCTTAACCCACCTTCATTTTGATCACTGCGGCGGAAGCATACAGTGGAACAAAGATAGAACGGGCTTTGAGCCTGCTTTTAAAAGAGCTAAATTTTGGACCAATAAAGAACATTGGGACTGGGCCACAAACCCAAACGCTAGAGAAAAGGCTTCTTTTCTGAAAGAAAATCTGCTTCCTATGGAAGAAAGTGGACAACTTCATTTCTTAGATCGCGATAAAGGATCTCATTTTTATGAAGATCTAGGCTTTGGAGCGCTTTTTGTAGATGGCCACACCGATAAGCAAATGATTCCCCATATTCAATATCAAGGAAAAACCCTTGTTTTTATGGCAGATTTGTTGCCAACCGCGGGTCATGTGCCTTTACCTTATGTGATGGGATACGATACCAGACCTTTATTAACCCTCAACGAGAAAAAAGCATTTCTAGAAAAAGCCGCCGATGAAGGATTTTACTTATTTTTGGAGCACGATGCGCATCATGAGATCATCACGCTTAAGAATACCGAAAAAGGAGTAAGACACGATCAAACCTATACTTTTAATCAACTATTTAATTCATAAATTATATTCATGAGAAGATCATTTTTAAAATCAACTTTTGCTGCGGCAACAGTAGCTATGATTGCTGCTAGTTGTGGTACTACCGGTCCGGTAATCACTTCTACACCTATAGATAATATAGATCAACAACCGCTTAAAACTTCTAGCCTAACAGATACCCAAATGAAAGGATGGGGAGGAGCCGATTTGGTAACCGATACCATTCCTGGAATGAGCGTTCAAAAAGCGTACGATGAAATCCTTAAAGATTATGAAGGAGAAACGGTTATTGTAGGCGTGATTGATAGCGGAGTAGATATTGAGCATGAAGATTTAAAAAATGTGCTTTGGACCAACGAAAAAGAAATTCCGGAGAACGGAATTGATGACGATAAAAACGGGTATGTAGATGATGTTCATGGATGGAATTTCTTAGGGGACGCTGTCGCGGAAAATTTAGAATTTGTACGTATTGTAAAAAGACTACAACCTAAATATGAAGGAAAAACTCCCGCTGAAGTAAGTGCTGAAAACAAAGAAGAGTACGCCATGTACCAAAAAGCTCAGCAAGAGTTTGAGAAAAAGTTTAATGAAACTACCCAAAACAGCAATTACTACAAGCAGTTGCTTCAAACTTTAGAGACTTCTGAAGAAACCGTAAGCAATAAACTAGGAAAAGAAGATTTTTCTAAAGAAGACCTTGCTTCTATGGATGCCGATACCCAAGAACTTAAAGAAGCAAAAGGCTTTTTAAGTAATATTATGGCAAATATTGGTAACCTTGATGATGCTAAAAAACAATTGAAAGGAGGAATAGACTATTTCTCTGGAGGCTTAGATACGCATTACAATTTAGATCTTAACGGTCGTGATATCGTTGGAGACGATCCTTATGACATTACAGATACTGACTATGGAAACGGAAATGTTTCTGGTCCAGATCCTAAAAAAGAAGATGCTAAACACGGTACGCACGTTGCTGGAATCATCGCTGCCGAAAGAAATAACGGAATTGGAATTGACGGAGTTGCCAAAAATGTACAAATTATGGCCGTGAGAGCAGTTCCAGATGGTGATGAGTATGACAAAGATATTGCTTTAGCGATACGTTATGCCGTAGATAATGGGGCAAAAGTATTAAACACCAGTTTTGGAAAATACTTCTCTCAGAATCCAGAATGGGTTGTAGATGCCATAAAATATGCAGCAGATCATGACGTGCTTATTGTAAATGCAGCAGGAAACGATGCTTTAGATATGGATACTAGCCGTATTTACCCAAATGATCAGGATCCTGAAAATGTGATGGAATATGCCGATAACTTCTTAACGGTTGGGGCTTCCAACTATGAATACGGTTCTAAAGTGGTTGCGAGTTTCTCTAACTACGGTCAAACCAATGTAGATGTATTTGCTCCAGGTACAAAAATCTGGTCAACCACTCCATTAAACGAGTATGAGTTTTTACAAGGTACTTCTATGGCTTCTCCAGCTGTGGCAGGAGTTGCAGCTTTAATTAGATCTTACTATCCAAAATTAACGGCAGCACAAGTTAAAAATGTGATCATGCAAAGCGGTTTACCTTCTAAAGCAGATGTTATTGTAGGAGGAGATGCTAAAGATGTAAGACCTTTTAATGAACTTTCAGTTTCAGGAAAAATGGTTAACCTATACAATGCGTTAATTTTAGCCGATAAAATGTCTAAATAAAAACACGTAATCATTCACTTAAAAGGTGTTCTATTCTTTATAGTTTTCAGTAAATGCTAACTTTACGGAATTAGAACACCTTTTTTTTAAAAAAACTTATAACTTATGATAAATATGAAATCTCAATGCCTTTTGGTCGGACTTATTATCTGTTCGGTAATGACAGGTTTTGCACAAAATAGTACTTCGTATTGGCAGCAGCATGTTGATTATAAAATGGAGGTAGATGTAAATGTAAAAGAATACACGTATACGGGAACTCAAGAGTTGACGTATACCAACAACTCGCCAGACACCATTAACCAAGTGTTTTATCACTTATTTTTTAATGCCTTTCAACCCGGAAGCGAAATGGATGTACGGTCTAGAACTATTCAGGATCCAGATGATAGAGTAGGCGACCGCATTAGTAAGCTTTCTGATAAGGAAATTGGATTTTTGAAAATAGATCAACTAAAACAAGACAATAAAAAGTTAGACTACAAAGTAGTAGGTACCGTATTGCAAGTACGTTTAGCAAAACCTCTTTTACCTGGTAAAAAAACTACATTTAAGATGAAGTTTAACGGGCAAGTACCAGTGCAAGTACGTCGTTCGGGAAGAAATAGTGAAGAAGATGTGGCTTTATCCATGTCGCAATGGTACCCAAAATTAGCCGAATATGATTTTGAAGGCTGGCACGCAGATCCTTATATTGGAAGAGAATTTCACGGGGTTTGGGGAGATTTTGACGTAAAAATTAGCATCGATAAGGATTATATCCTTGGCGGAACAGGTTACTTACAAAACCCGCAAGAAATTGGTTACGGATACGAAAAAGAAGGAACCAACGTAAAACGTAGAGGTAAAAAACTCACGTGGCATTTTGTGGCACCACAAGTGCATGATTTTACTTGGGGAGCAGATCCAGAATTTGTTCACGATAAGCGTGTAGCCAAAGATGGAACGGTATTGCACTTTTTATATAAAGACAATCCCTCGTACGA
Source organism: Mesonia profundi (assembly GCF_031085155.1). Lineage (GTDB taxonomy): Bacteria > Bacteroidota > Bacteroidia > Flavobacteriales > Flavobacteriaceae > Mesonia > Mesonia profundi. The sequence continues at coordinate 9,427 of NZ_JAVHUL010000005.1, forward strand.
AGAAGAAAATAATTTTACCGAGAACTGGAAAAACCTTCAGTCTAAAACCGAAGATTTATTAATGTTCTTTAATGAACATATTGGGCCCTATCCTTACGATCAATATTCCGTAATCCAAGGAGGAGACGGTGGTATGGAATATGCGATGTCTACCTTAATTACTGGTAATCGTAAGTTTGGGAGTTTGGTTGGAGTAACGGCTCACGAAATGGCTCACGCATGGTTTCAGGGTGTGCTAGCGACCAATGAATCTAAACACGAGTGGATGGATGAAGGATTCACCACCTACATTTCTACCTTAGCCGAAAATGAAGTGCTTTCAGAAGGAAAAGAAAATCCCTTAAGTGGCGCTTACCGTGGATATACTTACTTAGCCAATTCTGGTTCAGAACAGCCACAAAGTACCCACGCAGATCGTTACCATCTTAATCAGGCTTATGGGTTGACGGCTTATTCTAAGGGAGCTATATTTTTATCTCAATTAGGATATATCATTGGCGAAGAAAACTTAGCTACAACTTTACATACCTATTTTAACGATTGGAAGTATAAGCACCCCACACCAAACGACTTTAAGCGCGTTGCAGAGAAAGTAAGTGGAGCGCAATTAGATTGGTATTTAACCGATTGGACCCAAACCACCAATACTATAGATTACGGAATTAAAGACGTAACCGAAGATGCTGGTAAAACAAAGGTAGTTTTAGAGAGAATAGGACTAATGCCAATGCCTTTAGACGTAAGTGTTACGTATACCGATGGAAGCACCAAAGAATATTACATTCCGTTAAGAATGATGTATTTTAATAAACCCGGAGCTCAAAACATTCAGAAAGATTGGGCTTGGGCAATTCCTACGTACGATTTAATGATTGACGGAGCTAAGTCTACGATTAAGAAGATTGAAATAGATCCTTCTCAAATGATGGCAGACGCTAAAAGAGAAAATAACGTTTTTGAAAACTAAGCCTTAAAGAGTATCATTTTTTAAAAAGCCGTTTCAAATTTAGTTTTGAGACGGCTTTTTTGTTTTTATACAATCCCTATCTTTACGGAATGAAACAAGGATACCCTAAAGAAGAAAAACTAAAAAGCAAGATCCATATTGGGCAGCTTTTTGAAGAAGGAAGATCTGTAAAAAGTTTTCCACTGAAGCTTATGTATCATCCTATTCGTGGAGAAGAACACCATCATAAAGTAGGCGTTTCTGTTCCCAAAAGAAATTTTAAACTGGCAGTAACCCGCAACCGAATCAAGCGTTTGTTGCGCGAAAACTACCGCAAACAAAAGAATACATTCCCTGCACATACTAAAAAATACAGTATGATGTTTATCTATACCGGACGAAAAGAATTGGATTATAACGAGATAGAAGTCGCTATGAAAAAATTAATCCATAAATTTATAGAGACAGAATTGAAAGCCGACGCCTTATGAAAAAACGCATTCTCGTTCCCCTTCTTGCCATAGGGATATTAATCACCACGGCGAGCGCTAGTTATAAATCAGATTTTTTTGAGATTGCCAAGCAAATAGAAATCTTCACGACCTTGTTTAAGGAATTGAACATGAATTATGTAGATGAAACCAATCCGGCAGAGTTGATGGATACCGCGATCACTGCTATGTTAGCCGATTTGGATCCTTACACCAATTACTGGAATCAGCAGGAAGTAGAGCAAGCAAAAATTCAGAATTTTGGTCAGTATACAGGCATTGGCGCCAATGTATTTACCCAAGAGCACAAAATTAAGCTCATGGAAATCTACCAAGGTTATCCAGCAGATAAAGCGGGTTTAAAGCCCGGAGACGAGATCATTCAAATTGGCGATGTACTGCTTAAAGATTTTGATGAAGATGCGGGAGAATTGCTAAAAGGAGCTCCCAATAGCAAAGTGAACCTTAAATACATCCGTCAAGGGAAAACAGAGCAAACTACGCTCACTAGAGAAGCAGTAGAGATTAAAGCGGTTCCTTTTTATGAACTTACTTCAGATAAGATTGGCTACATTGTCTTATCCAAATTTAATCGTAAAGCTTCCGCGGAAGTAGCCACCGCACTTAAAAATTTAAAAGAACAAGGCGCCGAAAAAATTATTTTGGACCTTCGTGGGAATCCTGGTGGATTGTTGACGGAAGCCGTAAATGTGACTAATATTTTTGTTCCGAAAGGAGAAGTTATCACCACCACCAAATCGACCATAGAAAAATACAACCAAGTTTATAAAACCCAAAAAGACCCGATGGATACCGAAATTCCTTTGGCAGTATTGATCAATGGGAAAAGTGCTTCTGCCAGCGAGATTGTTTCGGGAAGCTTGCAAGATTTAGATCGGGCTGTGGTGATTGGCGCCAGAAGTTTTGGAAAAGGATTGGTGCAACGTCCCAAGCAACTTTCTTATGGCACCCAATTAAAGATTACCATTTCTAGGTATTATACGCCAAGCGGCCGTTGTATCCAAGCCTTGGATTATTGGAACCGTGATCAAGACGGGAAAGCCACCAAAACCAAGGTAGAAGACTATAACGAATTTAGCACGCGCAATGGGAGAAAAGTCTATGATGGCGGCGGAATTTTACCCGATATAAAGTTAGAAACCTCGGAATATAGTGCGGTGACCAACGCTTTACTGAAAGAACAGATTATTTTTAATTATGCCACCCAATACTATTATGCGCATCCCGAAATTAAATTAGATAACTTCGTTTTCACGGATAAGGATTTTGGGGAGTTTAAAAAGTTTCTACAAAAAGCAGATTTCAGCTATGAAACCGACACTGAAAAGCAATTGAAAGAGCTCATGCTGACTTCTAAAAAAGAAGGCTATCAAGAAGCGATTGCTAAAACTCAACAAAAAATGCTCCAAGAGATTGAAGCGGCAAAACAACAGCAAATCGACGCTAAGAAGCACGAGATTGAACGTTTGTTAAGCGATGAGATCATTAAACGTTACCACTACGAAGAAGGTTTATACACCTATTATTTAAGTCATAGTCCAGAAATTAAAAAAGCAAAAGAAATCTTGAACGATGCTGCTGCTTATCGCAACATTTTAAATTAATAAGTAGTCGTATCCGACTAAGATGATAGACCGCTGCCTGCCCGTACCTTTTTGGTTGGCCCGCCAGAATGAATTCCTTTGGGCTGGCGCTTTTAGATAATAGAAGTTAGATTAATTTTTATCACTAAGAAGCTTGTCATCTTTAAAGTTTTAACCAGACACTAATAATCAATAAAAATTAAAAACGCGCTCGCATATCAAGGTTTTCTAGACACAGCATCTATCTTTTTATCTGAAGAGAATAGGTTTGAGTTGCGTGTTTTTGAATTGCCTGAAAATCCCAACGTTCTCTTTACGGAAGAAATTCTGCCAAGTTTAGTCTTGGGAAAACGCGCCGAACGCTTTTTTGATTTTGCCATCAAACAGAGTTCTCGCTATGAAATGATAGCTCAAAACCTTCAGGTGATTTATGAGAAGAAAACCTTAGGTGAATTTGATTTTTTTGTGGAAGACTTAGAAGAACGCACTTCTCTTCATATAGAATTGGTGTATAAATTTTACTTATTTAATCCTTCGGTTTCCAAAGAAGAGGAATTAAAATGTTGGATTGGGCCCAATCGAAAAGATAGTTTTCTACGAAAAATAAATCGGTTAAAAACGCATCAGTTGTCCTTATTATTCCGTCAAGAAAGTGAGGAAATTTTAGCTCAGCAGCAAATTAATCCGCGAAAGCTTCAACAAAAAATATGTTTTAAAGCGAATTTATTTGTCCCTAAAACGTCTGGAAAAACAAGCTATGAACTCATTAATCCCAAAGCGATTGTTGGCTATTGGATGCATTTACATGAGTTTACAAAAGAGGAGTTTGGAACCGATGACTATTTTTCTCCGCAAAAAAAAGATTGGCCGGTAGATCCCAAACATCAGGAAGAATGGAAAAGCTATAAAAACATTCTCCAAGAAATTAAGTATCTTTTTAAGCATCAAAAAGCCGCTTTTATTTGGCGTAAGAAAGCCGATAGCAGTTTTGAACGCTTTTTTGTGGTTTGGTGGTAAACCAAGATTTTCCACTTAAAGAAAACTTGTTTTCAAGCTTTTTCGTAAGTATATAGCATGTTTTACCGGACAGAATTATATGCAATACCAAATTAAACAGATAATGTCGCATATAAATTGGTATAAAATCTTTTTTATGGAACTCAAATTCAATACTTCAAAAACTATTTGCACCCTTATCGCTTTGTTTTTCTCCATGTTTTTAGTGGCTTGCGGAACGTGTAAAAAAGAAACCGCAGCGCTAACTTTAGCGCAACAGCAAGTAGATCCTTTTAAAATTTCTAAGCATTTTTATGATGCGGTGAAAGAAGAACAGAACGCCGAAAAATATGCGAAACAATTGGCAGAGCTTTCCCCTGAAATTCTTAAAAAAAACTTGCAAACCGATACGCAAAAAAAAGCCTTTTGGCTTAATGTGTACAATACGTATGTGCAGTATCTCCTAAAAAATAATCCAGATTTATATCAAGATAGGTCTGCGTTTTTTAAAGACAATCACTTTGTGATTGTAGGGGAAGAGACGAGTTTAGATGTGTTAGAGCATGGTTTATTACGAAATTCTAGAATCAAAGTTTCTCTGGGATACGCCAAAAATCCTTTTGCTTCAGGTTTTGAAAAAGATTTTAGGGTAGAGGAAATCGATTGGAGAATTCATTTCGCCTTGAATTGCGGAGCCAAAAGCTGTCCGCCTGTTACTTATTATACCGTTGAAGGTTTAGACCAGCAATTGGAGGCTTCGGCTAAAAAATATTTAAAAAAGGAAGTAGACTATAAAAAAGAGGAAGAGGAGGTGTATGTTCCTGCTTTGATGAGTTGGTTTAGAGCCGATTTTGGCGGAAAAGAAGGCGTTATAGAAATCCTTAAGAACTATAAATTAATTCCGTCTAACGAAGATCCTAAGGTAGAGTTCTTAGATTATAACTGGGAGTTGGATTTGGATAATTATAGATAAACGACTAATCACTTTTCTCAACTTATAGTATGAATCTTAGTATTATTATTCCGGTGGTGAATGAAGAATTCCACTTAAAAAAGCTTTTGCCTTTATTGGTAGAAAGTCCAGCAAAAGAAGTGATTTTGGTGGATGGAGGAAGCACCGATGACTCTAAAAAAATAGCAGAAAATCTAGGCGTAAAAGTAATTGATGCTCCCAAAAGCAGAGCTAAACAAATGAATGCTGGTACAAAAGCGGCAATAGGAGACGTTCTTTATTTTGTACACGCCGATAGCATTCCGCCTGCGAGCTTTTATAAAGACATCGAAGCTCATTTAGAAGAAAACATTCCTTTTGGCTGTTTTAGATCCCTATTTGATACCAAAAATTGGTTTCTAAGGATCAATAGTTATTTTTCTAGGTATAAAGGCATGATGTTTAGAGGAGGCGGACAAACCCTATGGATTACGAAAAGTTTCTTTCAAGAATTAAAAGGCTATGATGAATCCCTTAAGTTGATGGAGGAATATGATTTTATAAAAAGAGCCAGTCAAAAAACAGATTACCACGTCATTCCAAAAGACGTTTTGGTAAGTACCAGAACTTATGATACCAACGGGAATTTTAAAACGCAGTTTATTTACGGCATCATCATGTTTGGTTTCTTCCGCGGAGTCAATCAAGATCAATTAATCAAATTTGGTAAGCGTTGGCTTAAGTAAAAAGCCTCGAGACAAGAGCCCGAGATGTAGTTTGATTATCTATTTATTTCAGAAAAAGCTTCCGTCTTTTTAGAACTTATTCAGCTAAAAAAGCAATTTATTTCCCCATTACTTTATAGCTAGGATCCTCAATAATGTTGACATCTATAATCTTTTCCGCATTATGCAAAAGTCTTCTACAATCGGCACTTAAATGCTTTAAATGTACTTTTTTACCTTGTTTTAAGTAACGATCGGTGATTTTGTTAACCGCATCGATGGCGCTCATATCGGTGATTTTACTATCGGCAAAATCGATGACGATTTCCTCAGGATCAGTTTCCACATCAAATTTATCTATAAAAGCGGTGGTAGAACCAAAGAAAAGAGGACCGTATAATTCATAATGTTTTACACCGTCTTCATCAATTCTTTTTCTCGCTCTAATGCGTTTCGCACTTTCCCAAGCAAATACCAAGGCAGAAATAATTACTCCTATCAATACGGCAAGTGCCAAATTATGTAGAAAAACAGTGACCAAAGTAACCACAAGCATCACAAAAATATCGTGTTTAGGCATTTTGGTAAAAGCTTTAAAACTCGCCCACTCAAAGGTACCGATAGCCACCATAATCATCACGCCTACGAGTGCTGCCATAGGAAGTAATTCGATAACGGGAGCACCCACTAAGATAATCGTTAGGATGGTTAATGCGGCGATGATTCCAGACAATCTAGCTCTAGAACCTGATGATAAATTAACTAAGGTTTGAGCAATCATAGGACAACCTCCCATTCCAAAGAAGAAACCATTGGCAATATTTGCCGTTCCTTGCGCTAAACATTCTTTATTGCTATTTCCTTTAGTTCCTGTAATTTCATCTACCAGATTAAGGGTAAGTAAACCTTCAGTAAGACCTACCGCGGCCATAATTAAACCATAAGGAAGAATAATTTGTAAAGTTTCTAAGGTAAACGGAACATTAGGAATATGAAACGGAGGTAAACTTCCGCTAACGGAAGCAATATCTACCACTTGTTTGGTATCAATATTAAAAACTAAAACAATTCCAAAGACCACCAAAATAGCAACTAAAGAAGCAGGAATAGCTTTGGTGAACTTAGGTAAGATCACAATAATTGCAATGGTTAAAGCCACTAAAGCGCCCATAATTAAAAGCGGAGTGCCCGTTAACCATGCTACTTCGCCGTTAAAAACGGTTTTAAACTGTTCCATCTGCGACATAAAAATGATGACCGCTAAACCATTTACAAAACCAAACATAACCGGTTGTGGCACTAATCTAATAAATTTTCCCAATTTAAAAAGACCTACTATAATTTGAATGATCCCGGCCATCGCTACAGCAGCAAACACATAATCTAACCCGTGAGAATTCATCAACGCGATTAACACGACTACAGTGGCACCGGCACCTCCAGAAACCATTCCTGGTCTACCACCAAAAATAGCGGTAATCAATCCCATAATAAAAGCGGCATATAATCCCACCAAAGGAGGAAAACCAGCAAGAATAGCAAATGAAAGCGATTCAGGAATCATCGTCATAGCGACGGTAAGACCAGCTAAAATTTCGATTTTGTAATCTACTTTTTGTTTAAAATCGAAAAGGTTAAAAACTTTTTTCATGAGCTATAGGTTGAATTTCCGTTAAACGGAATAAATTTTTGATAGAAAATTAAATAGAGATTTCCTAGAAACAGGAAAGAATATAAGTAAAAAGCCGTTGCTATGGCGGCGTAAGTTTAAATTGATATGTATACGACTTTTTTTGCATAAGAATTTGCAAAACTATTCATAAAAAGCTTTTCTCACAAGAGTTTGGTTACTAAGTTTTTACTAATCGTTTTTGAGCATGGCAATATGCGGAATCCCATCTTCTAAATATCCTTCTCCCAGTTGATTAAACTGATGAGATTCGTAAAATTTGGTAAGGTATTGCTGTGCAGAAAGCTTTATTTTTTTGGTTTGGTATTCGTCTTTAATCGCTTGAATGGAAGCTTTTAAAATCTCGTGTCCCCACCCAAATTTTCGATGTGATTTTTCTACTACTACTCGGCCAATCGCCGCTTCTTCAAAATAGATATGCGGTGCAAAACAACGCGCATAAGCTACCAGTTGCTCTTCGTGAAATCCTAAAATATGTAAAGCCTGTACATCTTTAGTATCTACATCTTGGTAGGCACAATCTTGTTCTACCACAAAAACTTCACTTCGCAATTGAAGTAGGGCATAAAGTTCTTCTAGACTTAAATCTTTAAAATACTTTACTTGGATCTCTAGTTGTGGGTTTTTCATTTTTTAATCTTGAACAATAATATCTTTAGGATCTTCTTTATTGAATTCGGGTTGAATATTAATGTGGTTGATATTAAATTCATCATTGGCCACCTTTTCTATTTTGGTAAGTATCGAATCAAATTCTGATATGGAAATATTTTTATGAAATTCTACATGGGCTTCTAAATGCACTTCTTTTTCATTGAGTTGCCAAATGTGGATGTGGTGTATATTTTTAATTTCTTCAATTTCGCAAACCGCTTCTACAATATCTTTAATGACAATATCACTAGGAGTAAATAACATCAATACATTAAAAGAAGACTTTAAAAGATCATAACCTACCACAATTAAATAAATGGCAATCCCAGCAGTTAACACGCTGTCTATCCAAAAAAGCTGGTAATATTTCATCAACAAACCTCCTATTAAAACCGCTACAGAAGCTAACATATCGGTAACTAAATGAAGGTACGCCGAACGCATGTTCATATTGGTTTTACTATCGGCTTTCATCAGTAAAACACTAAATCCATTCCCAGCTATTGCCAAAATTGCCAACCAGATGACCATGGTAGAATCTATACTTTGCGGATTAAAATAGCGTTCTACCGCTTCTTTAATCAATATAATAGCGATCACCATTAACGAGGAAGCGTTAATAAAAGCAGCGATAATTTCGGCTCTTTTATAACCAAAAGTCTTACTTACCGAAGCTTCTCTGGCCGATAACTTATTGGCGATGTAACTAATGATTAAAGAAAGTACATCACTAAAATTATGCAGCGCGTCAGAAAGTAAAGATAAACTTCCACTTATGAGCCCGCCTACCACTTGAGCCACCGTAATGATGATATTCAAAACAATGGATATCATGAGGTTTTTCCCCTTTATGGGCGCGTGGGAATGGGAATGTGAATGGTTATTCGAACTCAAAATAGTTATTTACAAGCGATTTTTTCTACTCTTTTTTGATGTCTTCCTCCTTCAAATGGCGTTGCTATAAATGATTTTACCATATCTATAGCTTGGGGCATCGAAGTGAATCTTGCCGGAATACTCAATATATTAGCATCATTATGTGCACGTGCTAATTTAGTAATTTCATTGGTCCAACACAGGGCGCATCTTACATTTTGATGTTTATTAGCCGTCATAGAAGCTCCGTTACCGCTTCCGCAGATAATGATTCCGAATTCCACTTTTGCTTCTTCCACATCTTTTGCCACAGGATGTACAAAATCTGGATAATCTACACTATCATTGGTATTGGTTCCATGATTAATAACGTTGATCTTGTTTTTTTCTAAAAAAGAAATGATTTCATTTTTATAATCTGTTCCTGCGTGGTCGTTGCCTATAGAAATTGTCATGAGCTTAGGTTTTATTAGATTTACAAAGGTAAGAGAAAGCTTAAAATGAGTCGATATTTTGCGATGTTAATTCAATTTCTTAAAAAACTAAAGATGAGCTCTTTACTATTAACCATGAATTGTGGATAAGTGGCGGTTACTTTTTACAAGTAAAATTTGCTTTTCCATTATTTATTTCCAAGGCGAGGAGATGTTGAATAATCCTATGAAAGTTGTTATTATTTTAAAAAAACTTATGAGCATTCAAGTCACACTTATCAACATGGAAAATGTGTAAATAGAATGAACTAAATACTATTCACTTCTCTATTCACCATTGTTAATAATTAAACGTAAAAATAGAGAATTCAAGGAGTTAGTATTAACAATTCCTTCACATTTGTGTTAAGTAGTTTTCAAAAGATACAAATGCAAATTTATAAGAGTATTTTTCTACCGCTATAAACACGCAATCATATACATCATTTATTTTTTTAAATTTATAAAAGAAAAAAGATGATTATATATAATGTTCATAACATCTGTGAAGAAATGAGAAAAAGTATTAAAATGGAATCTAAAAAAAAGAAGATAGAGATATTAATATAGTCGTGTCCGACTAAGATATAAGACTTGATTCTTATTAGCCCGATAATTAGATTTAATGATTAAGCATTCGTATTAATTTTTAAATTTCAATACTAAACTTAATAGCAAGCTGTTATTTCATAAAAAACCTCTAAACGCCTTTTATATTTGAATCAACAGAATTCTGTAATGTTTTAATCGGACACTAATGATATTGAAATATGTTTTGAAAACAACAAGCAAGACTTAATCCTAACTAACCAATAAATAGTTGCGGTTTAAAATAAGATCAACTCAGATAGACCGTTGTAAAGCCTTTACTAAATTGGTATTTAAAGATAAATAGGAGTTAGAAATAATTCCGTAGAATTTTTTTAAAAAAAGGAGATACAAACAATAAAATCTTATTTTTAAACAAAAAAAGTCTGATATAAGAATAGAGATCTAATGGCAGATTTACAATAAGAGCTACTAAAGGTCTTAGTGATAATGAAGACTAGTTTGCGTCGTATTACTTTCTTTAGCTGAGGCATTAAAAGCAGTGTTTACATAAAAAGCAACACATATAAAACCTACCACAAAAATAATAACAAAAAACACGAGTAATTTTTTAGAATTATACATAATGAAAATGCTACTGACTTAGCGAATGGGGTTCACTAACAAAGATAATATAATTTTAAGTTTATTTTAACATAAAAGGTTTAAATAATTGTAAAATAATTTCAAAATAGACTTGCTTCTTTACGCATTCTTAACAAAACATTAAACAGATATTTACTTCATTTCAATTAATAACTGTAATTTTAGACCAGATAAAAACAATAAATGACAAAGAGAAAAAAGAAAAAAGGAGGAAATAAAATAAAAAACCTTTCTAATAGTATACTTAGCATACTGAGAAAAAACAGTTCTCAAAATTTTAATTATAAGCAAATAGCGGCCAAACTAGAAGTAGATGACGCTAATAGTAGAAATCAGATTATAAAAGCTTTATCAGAATTAGCAGGAAAAAAGCAAATTATTGAAGCCGAGAGAGGTAAATTTCAAATTAACGGAAGCACCGATTATTTTGAAGGTAAACTCGATATGACCACTAGAAAAGATGGTTATGTGATTGTAGAAGACCTGGAAGAGGATGTATATATCCCACAAAAAAGTTTAAATAAGGCCTTAGATGGTGACTTCGTTAAGATATACGTTTATAAAAGACGAAGAAATGGAAAGAACGAGGGAGAGGTGGTAGAAATTATCAAGCGTAGCAAAATCCAATTCGTAGGGAAATTGCAAGTGCATGAAAATTTTGGTTTTGTACAAATACAAAGTCCAAAAATGTATACTGATATTTTTATTCCCAAAGAAGAAATTGGCGATATTAAAGATGGCATGGTTGTCTTGGCCGAATTAAAAGATTGGCCAGAAAAAGCAGATTCTCCCATTGGTAAAATTATAGAAGTCCTGGGTGAAGCTGGAGCGCATGAAACCGAAATGCAATCTATTTTAGCTGAAAACGGACTCCCGAGAGAGTTTCCTAAAGAAGTAGAAGACTTTGCCAATAAAATAGATACTTCCATTCAAGAAAAGGAAATTAAGAAGCGTCGCGATATGCGCGATACCTTAACCTTTACGATAGATCCCAAAGATGCTAAAGATTTTGATGACGCGTTAAGTTTTAAAATTTTAGAAAATGGGAATTATGAAGTAGGAATTCACATTGCAGATGTTTCACATTACGTGCAACCTGGCAGTATTCTGGATGACGAAGCTTACGAGCGCGCCACTTCCATTTATTTGGTAGACCGCGTAGTGCCTATGTTACCAGAGGTTTTGTCTAATAATGCGTGTTCTTTGAGACCCAATGAAGAGAAATATACGTTTTCTGCGGTGTTTGAAATTGATAAGAAAGCGAAAGTGGTAGATCAATGGTTTGGAAGAACCGTTACCTATAGCGATGCGCGTTTTGCGTACGAAGAAGCACAGTTTATTATAGAAAATAATTCGGGAGATATTCCGGCAGATATATCTATTCAAGACAAAAAGTATTCTACCACGCCAGAGATTGTAAAGGCGGTAGTTACTTTAGAAGAACTCGCCAAAGTTATGCGTAGAGAACGTATGAAAAGCGGAGCTATTTCTTTTGATAAGGTAGAGGTGAAGTTCAATTTAGATGAAAATAACGATCCTATTGGCGTTTACTTTAAAACGGCAAAAGAAGCCAATAAGCTTATTGAAGAGTTTATGTTGTTGGCCAATAGAAAAGTATCAGAATTTATAGGAAAACAAACGCCTAAGAAGACTTTTGTATACCGTTGTCACGATGAACCCAATGACGATAAATTGGCAGCTTTAGAAAAGCTAGTCGGTAAATTTGGTCATACGCTCAACCTAAAAGATAAAAAATCTATTTCTACTTCCTTAAACGGTTTGTTAGAAAATGTACAAGGTAAAAAAGAGCAGAATTTGGTAGATACGCTTACCATTCGTACCATGAGTAAAGCCTATTACAGCACAAAAAATATTGGACATTACGGGTTAGCATTCGACTATTATTCGCATTTTACCTCGCCTATACGACGTTATCCAGATGTGATGGTGCATCGTTTATTGCAACGTTATTTAGACGAAAAACCTTCTGCTAGCCAAGAAGAATATGAAGAAAAATCTGCACATTGTAGCGATATGGAAAACTTTTCGGTGAGTGCCGAGCGCGATTCCATTAAATACATGCAGGTTAAATTTATGCAAGACCATGAAAACGAACAATTTTTGGGCGTAATTTCTGGAGTTACCGAATGGGGAATCTATATAGAAATTGAACAAAATAAGTGCGAAGGAATGGTAAAGCTAAGAGATATTAAAGAAGACCATTTTGATTTTGATAAAGAAAATTATGCCATTGAAGGCCGTAAAACAGGCAAAATTTACCAATTGGGAGACGAAGTGTATGTAACGGTAAAAAATGCAGATTTGGTGAAGCGACAATTAGACTTTAACTTAGTGGGGAGTAAACAAGAAGTAGAGCAGTAGGATTATAATTCGTATCATTTGGGCGTTCAGCTTTTACCAAAGCTGCGGGCTGTACACTGTAACTTTTTTTGTGAGGAATCTATAGAATAGAACTTGTTGTATAACGGGTTTTATTCATTTTATACCAGACTGCTTTTTCGAAATACAAAAAAAGGTTGCCGTTGTCATCCCTAACGCAAAAAAAATAAAATTATGAAAAAAATAATAGTATTAGTAGTTGTAGCTATTTCCGCGTTCAGCGTAAAAGCACAAGAAGAAATTCTTATTGATAAAGATTTTCAAGAAATCAAGATTTTTGATAAAATCGAAGCCATTTTAATTCCCTCTTCAGAGAATAAGATCATTGCTAGCGGTTTTGATAAAGATGAAATTACCGCCGAAGTAAAAGGAGATGTGTTGCACATAAAACTTTCTTTAAGCAACATTTGGAGTGAGAATGACACCCAGGTAAAAGTGTATTACAAAAACATTCATACCGTAGATGTAAATGAAGGTTCTTTCGCTGAGTTGAAAGAATTTAAAGGCGATAAACTTGTTTTAAGAGCCCAAGAAGGCGGTAGAATATATGCGGTTGCCCAACTTAAAGAATTAGAGATTAAGGCGGTTACCGGTGGCGAAATAGAGACTAAAGGTTCTACAGAGGATCAATTGGTAGAAATTAGAACTGGTGGACGTTACGAAGCAAAAGAAATGCATTCCAAAAATACCGATGCGAATCTGAAAGCTGGTGGATACGCAGAGATTTTTGTCACCGATTATTGTAAAGCCAAAGTAACTGCTGGAGGAATGATAGCGGTTTATGGAGATCCTAAAAAGTTGGATAAAAAAACCAGTTTAGGAGGAAAGATTAAGAAACGCTCTTAATCATTTCTAATCGCTATCTTTGTATTTAGAATAAACCACTTATGCTTCAAGATATATTTGCAGCCATTCCTTTAGGGATTTTTTTAGCATTTCTTTTAGGTCCTGTATTTTTTGTATTACTAGAAACTGCTGCTATCAAAGGCTTTAGAGCAGCTCTATGTTTTGATCTTGGGGTGATTATAGCCGATATTGTTTTTCTTTCTATTGCTTATTTTAGTACCAATAAATTATTAACCAGTATCAAAGATGATCCTGCTTTATTCATTTTTGGAGGAGCAATCTTAGCGACCTATGGTACGATTACCTATGTAAAAGAGAAAAAAGCGCTTCCAAAAACCGAAGGGGTTGAAGTTAGAAAACTTAAAAAAAGTGATGTACTGGGCCTTATGGTAAAAGGTTTTTTACTCAATTTTGTGAATATAGGAGTCTTGGGATTTTGGTTAGGACTCATCATTGTATTTGGGCCGCAGTTAAAAATGGATCCAGACCGACTTTTGGTTTTCTTTAGTACCGTATTGCTTACTTACTTTGTCATAGATCTTTTAAAGATTCTATTGGCTAAAAAGCTCAACCATAAACTCACACCCAAACGAATTTATCTCTTTAAAAAAGCTATAAGTATTCTCATTATTGTATTTGGAGCCATCTTAATCAGTAGGGGATTGTTTCCTTCAGAATTAGAACAACTGGAACATCAAATGGAAAATATTATGCCAGAGAAATCCAAATAAAAACACAACGAGAGCTAAAAAGCAAAAAACCCTCGAGATTTCGAGGGTTTTTTTGGAGGTGTCGAGCGGATTCGAACCGCTGTAGATGGTGTTGCAGACCACTGCCTAGCCACTCGGCCACGACACCTTATTTTAATAAGGACTGCAAATGTACTAATTTTTATGAAAAAGAAACAACTTATCTTTCTTTAGATAATATAATTGTAACTTTTTCTACGTCGCCTCCTAAAGGCGGATTAATTTTGGATACTTCCACTTCGGCAAAAGTTACTATATCATCTTCACTTAAAATACGCGTTAAGATACGTTCGGCCACGTGTTCTAAAAGTTTTGAACGTTTGGCCATTTCCTCTTTAACCACTTTGTTAAGGTGCACGTAATCTACGGTATCTTTGAGCTCATCACTTTCTGCCGAAGGACTTAAATTCGCTTTTACCGTTAGGTTAACGCTGTATTCACTCCCAATTTTTCCTTCTTCTTCCAAACAACCATGGTTGGTAAATACGCGAATGTTATGTAGTGTTATTTTTCCCATTTTATTTTTAAGTATCAATAAATCAAAGATAATTATTTTTAACCACCTATTAGTTTTTCCCCTATAATTCCTACCAAAAAGCCAATATTGGCGCCAAAAGCAGGCAACCATTTTTTATCCAATTTAGCCGAAGGTGCAATATCTTCAAAGATAAGATAAAGAATTCCGCCGCTGGCAAAGAGCATAAGTCCAGAAGTGATTTCGGGTTGATCTTGTAAAAAGAGATAGCCAATAAGGGCGCCCACAATACCAGAAAAACTCAAGAGAAAGAGAACCACTAAGGCCTTTTGACTTTTAAAACCACTTTCGGTGAGGTCTTGATAAGAATTAAAGGCTTCCGGTAAATTCTGCATCCCTATAAAAATAGCCAAGAGCGTTCCGGTTTGGGTATCGGTGGCAAAAATGGCTCCTAAGGCAATAGCTTCAGGAACAAAATCCATTAACATGGCTAACAACTGACTCATTTTTCCGCCTTTTTGAGCTAAATATCGGTCTAAAATTAAAAAAGTAGTCGAACCAAGTAAAAATATAACCGCTGTAGGAATTACTGAAAGTTCCTCCATACCTTTAGGAACTAAGACTAAAGCTAAGGCAGAAACAATGATTCCGCCACCAAAAGCGGTAATAAAGTGGTTGAATTCTACTTTATAAGTATAGTGTTGGAATTTAGCTAGATATAGTTTGGCTAGTATTCCGCCAAGGAAAACCGTAATTCCAGAGATTCCCGAGTAAAGAATAATTTGAAAAACATCATCCATAAACTTTTATTTTACTAAAATTACAATTCATATTTAAACTATAAAGTCTTAAAAGAGCGAATTTTTAAATAACTTTGCGCATATTGAATATTAGTTATGACAGAAGAAAGAAAACCACTGAATTTTATAGAGCAAATTATTGAAGAAGATCTTCAAAATGGGTATGAAAGAGAGGAACTTAAATTTCGTTTCCCTCCAGAGCCTAACGGGTATTTGCATATAGGACATGCGTCCTCCATCAATCTAAATTTTGGTTTGGGATTGCGCTATAATGCTCCTGTAAATTTACGTTTTGATGATACAAATCCCATCAAAGAAGAGCAAGAATTTGTAGATGCGATTAAACGCGATGTGGAATGGCTTGGTTTTAAATGGGAGAAAGAATGCTATGCTTCAGATTATTTTCAGCAGCTTTACGATTGGGCGGTAGCCATGATTAAGAATGGAGATGCGTATGTAGATAGTCAGGCTTCAGAACAAATAGCCCAACAAAAAGGAACTCCAACGCAGCCGGGAAGTGCGAGTCCGTATAGAGATCGTTCTGTAGAAGAAAATTTAAGTCTTTTTGAAGCCATGAAAAATGGGGAAACGGCAGAAGGAGCGCATGTGTTGAGGGCTAAAATTGATATGGCTTCTAGCAATATGTTGATGAGAGATCCTGTGATGTATAGAACCTTGCATAAAGCGCACCATAGAACGAATAACGATTGGAAAATTTACCCGATGTACGATTGGGCACACGGAGAAAGTGATTTTATAGAAAGCGTTTCTCACTCTTTTTGTACCTTAGAATTTTTACCGCATAGAGAATTATACAATTGGTTTTTAGAAAAAGTAAATCAGCCAAAACAACTTCAGCCTAAGCAACGTGAGTTTGCGCGTCGTAATTTAAGTCATACCATTGTGAGTAAACGCAAATTGGCTCAGTTGGTAGAAAAAAAGGTGGTAGAATCTTGGGATGATCCAAGAATGCCTACTATTTCTGGCTTACGCCGAAGAGGGTACACAGCAAATTCCATTAAAAAATTCGCAGAAACCATTGGCGTAGGAAAACGTGAAAACGTCATTGATATGTCGCACTTAGAGTTTTGTGCACGTGAAGATTTAAATAAAACAGCTAGCCGAGTGATGGCCGTTTTGGATCCTTTAAAAGTGGTAATCACCAATTATGAAGAAGGAGCTGAAGAATGGTTGGAAGCCGAAAACAATCCAGAAGATGAAACCGCTGGAAGCAGAGAGGTTCCATTTTCTAAAGAAATTTATATAGAGCAAGCCGATTTTAAAGAAGAAGCTAACCGTAAATTTTTCAGGTTAACACTTGGGAAGGAAGTACGTTTAAAAAATGCGTATATCATTAAAGGAGAATCGGTAGTAAAAGATGACGATGGAAACATCGTAGAAGTACATTGTACTTACGATCCTAAAAGTAAAAGTGGTAGTGGTACCGAAGAATCTCAACGTAAAGTAAAAGGGACCTTGCATTGGGTTTCTATTCCGCATGCCGTAAAAGCAGAAGTTCGCTTATACGACCGTTTATTTACGGTAGAATCACCAGATGCTGATAAAGACAAAAAATTTATAGATTTTGTAAATCCAGATTCGTTACAAACCATTGTAGGTTATGTAGAGCCTAGCTTAAAAAATGCGAAAGAATTAGAGCATTTTCAATTTCAACGTATCGGTTATTTTTGTGCAGATCAATCTACCAGTTTAGAAAAGCCTGTCTTTAATAGAACCGTAAGCTTACGTGATTCTTGGGTAAAAAAATCTAATTAAGAATATTTTAGCATACTAATCTTTTATATTAACCGGTTATTAACAGCTATTGCTGTTTTAGTTATCTATATTTGATAAAATACTAATATTAACCAATTATAACAATAGAAATGGCAAATACAGGAAATACGCTTTTAGCCTTAATTACAGGTGCAGCAATTGGAGCAGGAGTTGGACTTTTATACGCTCCAGAAAAAGGAGAAGATACTAGAAAGAAGCTTAGTAAAGAAGCTAAGAAAGCAAAGAACAGATTAGATAAGCAGGTGAGTGAAACGAGCAAGCACTTAAGTGAATCGGCTAAAAATGCAAAACATAATTTTGAATCTAAATTAGATGAGACTTTATCTTCTGCAAGCTATAAAGCTGATGATATTTTGTCTGCAATGGAAGGAAAATTAGAAGAGTTAAGAGCAAAGAATGCTAAATTTCATGCGGAAAGCAAAGTAGATGAGTTAAAAAATAAAGCCAAAAATGCAATTAGCTAAATAAATTTATGTCAATAAACAACCTTACTAACCACATTGATGAACTTAATAGTAATGCTCAAGCGTATATTGAGAGTACGCTTGAATATTATAAGTTAGATGTTTTCAAGAAAGCAACCAAAACATCGGCTGCTGTTGCTAGGTTTTTAGTCGTAGGGAGTATTTTTCTATTATTTTTAGCATTTATTTCTGTCGGCTTCTCTATCTTAATAGGAAAAAGTTTAGGAAGTTTGAGTTACGGTTTCTTCATTGTAGGTGGTGTTTATTTTCTATTATTTTTATTAGTGCTCATTTTTGGAAAAGCATTTTTTAGTAAGTTGCTCCTAAAGAAAATGTCTAAATCAGCTTTTAATGATAGTGGAGATGAGGATGAATCATTAGAAGAAGAACTTTATAACAACTAGAATATGAAAATTTACAATTCTTATGAGGAAGTAGATCACGATTTGAAGATTTTAAAACTTCAAATGCAGATTAATAAACAGAAGATGAAGATTAATGTAGAGGAAATTAAGGAAGATTTTTCTCCTATTTCTATCATTAGTGGGATTGCAAGTTCTATTGCTAAGAAAGCATTTGTATTAAAAGCAGTAAGTAAAATTTTGGGTTCTAGTAAACCCAATGTATTGAAAAGATAAAAAAATCCTGAGTTTGTAGCTCAGGATTTTTTTTTGATTTAATATTCTAAATTGTCTTGATCTTCTTGCGGAGGTTTCTTATAATTTTTATCTTTCTTATTCACAATTCCTTTCGCTCTATTTCGTTCTTTCATTTTCTCTCCAATTTGATTGGAAGCAGAAAAAGAAGCAATCATATTATTAAGCATTTCACTGCCTGCCTGCGGAGAGTTTGGAAGTAAAATCAAGTTGGTATCGGTTTCGCTACCAATAGATTGTAACGTATCGTAATGTTGAGTCACGACAATCAAAGCCGAAGCTTCTTGCGAATTGATGCCTACATTGTTTAATACATCTACAGATTCTTCTAAACCACGTGCAATCTCTCTACGTTGATCTGCAATACCTTGTCCTTGTAAACGCTTGCTTTCCGCTTCAGCTCTAGCTTTAGCGACAATTTTAATTCGGTCAGCTTCTGCTTCATATTCTGCAGCTACTTTTTCTCTTTCAGAAGCATTAATGCGGTTCATGGCTTCTTTTACTTTCACATCGGGATCAATATCGGTCACCAAGGTTTTAATAATATCATACCCATAATCACTCATCGCATCGTTTAATTCTTCTTTTACTGCGATAGCAATGTCGTCTTTACGTTCAAAAACGTCGTCTAACTTCATTTTAGGCACTTCTGCGCGCACTACATCAAATACATAGGATGTAATCTGATTTTGAGGATTTTCTAGCTTATAAAACGCGTCATATACTTTATCCTTAATCACTTGAAATTGTACCGAAATCTTTAAATGAACAAATACGTCATCTTTTGTTTTCGTTTCTACAATCACATCTAATTGCTGAATTTTTAAGTTGACTCTTCCCGCGATTTTATCAAAAATCGGAATTTTAAATTGTAAACCCGAATGCCTAATGCTTAAGAATTTCCCGAAGCGTTCTACCACGGCAGCAGTTTGTTGCTTTACCGTAAATATCCCTGTAACAATGATGATTAAGCCAAAGAAAATGACAAAACCCAATAAAAATGGTCCCATAAATAATTTTAAATTAAAATGAATTATCCTCTAAAGATAATTGTTAATTTTTTAACTACCCCTTTATAAACTACTTTTTTAAATGCTTTTTCCTTTTAATCCTAATGCAAAACCACCCCTTAGTCTAAACTATACTTCTGAAGGTTTTGAAAACCCTACATAGCTTAAGCTTAGTACACATAATGTCCTATAATTTTATAATCGAACAAAACATCTTCCAAAACCTGTCCAGCCCCAATATTATGCACAATTTTATACCTCTTTAAGTCTGTGGTTTTTTCATCACTAACCACCCCAATATGGGTCTTTCCGCCTCCCAAACTCCAGCAGACAATATCACCAGGGAGATAATCTTTTGGATGATCACTGATGGGTTTCTCTGTTCCTTTTCTTTTAAGAAATACCATTAAATTAGGCACTCTTCTGTGGTCTATATTGGTATCGGTGGATTTTAGTCCCCATAGATTTGGATATTTGTCAAAATGCGCTTTCATATCTTGATGCACCAACTCCTGCAAATCAACTTCTAAATCTCGGTAGGCTCGTATCACAACATCGGTGCAAACTCCTTTATTGGCAGGGACATCACCGTTGGGATAATCCATAGAAAAGTAACTAGGATCGTAGGTCACTTGTTGCGCTGTAAGTGTTATAGCGGCGGTAGCTAATTGCTGCGCTTTAGTTTCAGATTGTGAAAAGCAGGAAAGAGAAACAAAGACTAGAATGCAAAAAAATATTCCTTTCATAACGAGACGTTTTAACGAGAACTCGAGAGATGAAAGGAATATTGTATGTGAAAATTTTATGCTTGCGCGATGGCAAATTCAATTCTGTTGATGCTTTCTTCTTTTCCTATAAAAGAAAGGATATGAAATAGATCTGGTCCTTTCATCGCACCTACCAAAGATAGTCTTAAAGGTTGCATCACTTTTCCAAAACCTATTTCTTGAGAAGTAATCCAAGATTTAAGTTCGTGTTGAACATGTTCTTGAGAGAAATTAGACATCGACTCTAATTGGTGAATCACCTGTCTCATAATCGCAGAAGTGTCTTCTTTCCATGCTTTTTTGTAAGCTTTGGCGTCAAACTCTGTAGGAGCTTCAAAATAGAAACTGCTTAGCTCCCAAAAATCACTCACAAACGTAGCTCTTTCTTTAATGGTCGCCACCACTTCTATCACTTCTTCTTGCGAGGGAGTAAGGCCTTTTTCCTTTAGGATTTTACTATATTTTTTAGCTAAGGCGGAATTATTTTCTAACTGTAAATATTGATGCTGAAACCATTTTGTCTTTTCTGGATCAAATTTAGAACCCGATTTAGAAACGTGCTCCAAACTAAAAGCTTCTATTAATTCATCTAAAGAATACATTTCTTTTTCTGAGCCTTCTCCAGCATTCCAACCTAAAAAGGCAAGCATATTAATTACTGTTTCAGGCAAATATCCATCTTCACGGTATCCAGAAGCTAGATCTCCCGTTTTTGGGTCTTTCCACTGTAAAGGAAATACGGGGAAACCTAATTTGTCTCCATCACGCTTGCTTAGTTTTCCTTTTCCCGTAGGTTTTAAAATAAGCGGTAAATGAGCAAACTTAGGAGCTTCCCAACCAAAAGCCTTGTATAGTAAAACGTGTAAAGGCATAGAGGGTAACCATTCTTCCCCACGAATCACATGGCTTATTTTCATCAAGTGGTCATCAACAATATTGGCTAAGTGATACGTTGGCATCCCGTCGCTTTTAAAAAGCACTTTATCATCCAATACACTCGTATCTATTTGAATACCGCCTCTAATTTGATCAGTCATATGCAAAATTTCAGAAGAAGGAGATTTAAACCTCACGACGTAAGCTTCTCCAGCATCCAATTTTTGTTGCACTTCTTCCGCGCTAAGCGAAAGCGAATTGGTTAATTTTAAGCGATTATGCCAGTTATAGATAAAGGTCTTTCCTTGAGATTCGTGTTCTTTTCTATGGGCATTTAACTCCTCTGCAGCGTCAAAAGCATAATATGCATTTCCGCTATCAATAAGCTCTTGCGCATAGTTTTTATAAAGCTCTTTACGTTCACTTTGTCTATAGGGCCCGCAGTCTTTTTCTTTCCCAGGTCCTTCATCATAAGGAATGTTACACCAAGCAAGGGCTTCTTTTACATAATCTTCGGCTCCTTCTACATAACGCGTCTGGTCGGTGTCTTCTATACGTAAGATAAAATCTCCGCCGTGTTTTTTTGCAAATAGATAGTTAAAAAGTGCAGTTCTTACACCACCAATATGTAAAGGCCCTGTGGGACTTGGAGCAAATCGTACTCTTACTTTTTGTGCCATGATTATTTTTTTGGCAAATATACTATGTTCTTTAGAAGTAAACGAATCGTCTAAGGCTTGTATGGATTGTTTTTATGTTTTTTTGACAGCTTATCTCCTTAAATAGCACTCAAGCGATGAGCTTCTTCATTTTAACATTGTAGCTAAAGTAAATTATGTACTTTTAAGGGTTATAGACGAAGGAGTCAATTTTTATGAACAACTACCAACATATTCAACAAAAATTAGAAGGTTTTATTAGAAAGTTTTACATCAATGAACTTTTAAAGGGCGTCATTTTATTTTTTGCTATCGGCTTGATTTACTTTTTAATGACCGTCTTTTTAGAATATTTTCTATGGCTTAGTTCTTTAGGCCGAAGTATTCTTTTTTGGTTGTTTATTGGAGTAGAGGTGGCCTTATTTATTAAATTTATCCTGATTCCTATAAGCAAATTGTTCAAGCTTTCTCGCGGAATAAGTCATGAAGAAGCCTCGCAAATGATAGGGAAGCACTTCCCGCAGGTAGATGATAAACTTTTAAATGTGCTCCAGTTACAAAAGGAGAAGCATTTGCAAGATTCAGATCTTTTGCTGGCGAGTATCGAGCAGAAATCTAAAGAATTGCAACCGGTACCTTTTACTACCGCCATTAATTTTAAAAGCAATGTAGGTTATCTTAAGTATGCGATTATTCCGCTGGCTATTTTTTTAGCGATTTATATTTCTGGGAACGAGCAGTTATTTTCTGATAGTTATGCTCGCGTAGTGAATTACGAACGCGAGTATGAACCACCCGCGCCTTTTGCTTTTCAGTTGGATGAAAGCAAACTTCAGGTGAAAGAAAATGAACAAGTCAGCCTTAAAATTACCACGCAAGGAAAAGTAATTCCGGAAACGGCAAAAATACATATTCAAGAAAAAGATTATATTTTAAAACAAGTGGCACCCGGAGTTTTTGAATACACGTTTACACGGATTAAAAACAACACGAATTTTTACTTGAGTTCTAACGAGGTTACTTCTAAATCTTATCAAATTGAAGTGACGCAAGTGCCAACGCTGGTCGATTTTAAAATGCACCTAGATTACCCTGCGTACATCAACCAACCCGATGAAGTGATGGAAGGAACCGGAAACGCGACCATCCCCGAAGGAACCAAAGTGAAATGGCAACTTACGACGAATGCTACCGATGAGGTTAGGCTAGATGGCTTGGATAGTTTATATGCTTTTAAAAAGCAAAACCATAAATTTGTATTGGAGAAAAGCATCTATCATTCTTCAGATTATGCGGTGGTGAGTTCCAACGCTTCCTTAAAAGATTACGAGAAGCTTTACTATTCTCTAAAGGTAATTAAGGATCAATTTCCCAGCATTCAGGTGGAGAAAAAGGAAGATTCTGCACAGGCGGCTATTCATTATTTTAAAGGAGTAATCACCGATGATCACGCGATTACCAACCTCCAAATTGTGTATTATCCTGTTCGGGATCGTAAAAATTTGAAGACAAAAAAACTTCCGTTTAACGGAAAAGATTACGCAGAATTCTTTTATCAATTTCCGAATGAGTTAGACTTAGAAAAAGGAGTTCCTTACGAGTTTTACTTTATTGTAACTGATAATGATGCGGTGCACCACTATAAATCTAAAAAGAGTAAAGTATTTGGTTACCAATTACTTACTAATAAAGAAGAAAAAGAAAGAAATTTAGAGAACCAAGAGAATGCGATGCAAGGAATGAGCGAATCCCTGCAAGAAATGAAATCACGTAATAAGCAGTTAAAAGAACTTGACCAGTCACAACGAGAGAAAAAGCAGCTCAATTATCAAGATAAGGAAAAGCTAAAAAACTTTACGGAACGTCAGCGTCAACAAGATGAATTGATGAAGTCTTATACCGAGAAGATGAAGCAAAACTTGGAAGATTTGAAAACCAATGATCCTTTAAAAAAGGAATTGGAAAAACGCTTAGAAAAGAGTCAGAAGGAGATGGAAAAAGACAACAAACTCTTGGAAGAATTAGAAAAATATCAAGAGAAGTTAAATAAGGAAGATTTGCATAAGAAAATGGAAGAGTTGTCTAAACGCAATACGACGCAACAAAAATCTTTAGAACAATTATTAGAGCTTACCAAAAGGTATTATGTAGAGCAAAAAGCAGAAAAAATAGCTTCGGATTTGCAAGAACTCGCGAAAGAGCAAGAGAAATTAGGCTTGGAAGAAAAAGAAAACACTTCGGAAGCTCAGGAGGAATTGAATAAAGATTTTGAAGACATTCAGAAGCAAATGGATGAACTTGAAAAAGAGAATGAAAAGCTTAAAAGTCCTATGGATATTCCTAGGGAAGAAAGCCAAGAAGATGCGGTAAAGGAAGATCAAGATGATGCGAAAGAAAATCTAGAGAAGAGTGAGGAAGAAGAGGGAAAAGAAAGTGCTCCTTCCAAAAAATCGGCTCAGAAAAAGCAACAATCTGCTGCTGAAAAGATGAAACAAATGTCTCAGAAGATGAAATCGGCGATGGCTCAAGGCGGACAAGAACAATTGGAAGAAGATGCCGAAATGCTGCGTCAAATCCTAGAAAACCTGATGAGTTTTTCTTTTGAACAGGAAGATCTGATGCTTCAGTTTGAAAAGTTGAATGATAACAGTCCGCGTTACGTACGGAACTTAAAGCAACAACAAACCTTAAAAGAAAACTTTAAGCATGTGGATGATAGTTTGTTTGGTTTAGCCTCTAGAAATCCTATGATTTCAGAAAATATTACTTCGGTAATTACCGATATTAATTTCAATATAGATAAAGCCTTAGAGCGATTTGCAGATAATCAAATTCCTAGGGGAGTTGCAAGTCAGCAATACGTTTTTAAAGGCGCCAATGATTTGGCGAATATGTTGAATGAAAGCTTGGAGCAAATGCAAATGCAAATGAATGCTCAGGGCGAAGGGGAAGGCTCTTCTGGAAAAGGAAAAGAAGGCGAAGGACAAGGTGCCGGTTTTCAACTAAAGGACATCATTAAGAAACAGGGAGAACTTGGCGAGGAAGCTGGTGAAAAAGGAAAGAAACCTGGAGAAGGAAAACAAGGTCAATTTCCAAACGGAAAGAAACCCGGAGCAGGCGAAGGAGGCGAACAAGGAGAAGGCGGACAAAAGCCTGGCGAAGGAAAAGATGGAAACCAAGGGGAAAACGGACAGCAACCCGGGGAAGGTAAACCGGGAAGTCAAGGAGAAAACGGAGAACGTGGAGGAAACGGAGAATCTGAAAAAATGAGTAAAGAATTGTTTGAGATATTTAAGGAACAACAATCTCTGCGTATGCAGTTAAATGATATGATTAAACAACAAAATTTGGGTCCAGAAGCTAAACGTTTATCGCGCGCTATGGAGCATATTGAGGATGAGTTACTCACCAAGGGGATAACTAAAAATACGGGCACCAAAATGAAGCAAATAGAACATCGGTTATTAGAGATGGAGAATGCGATGCTACAACAAGGAGAAGAACAAAAAAGAACTTCAGAAACCAACGATAAAGACTTTACGAATGAAGCTAGTTCACTTAAAACAAAGGCTAAAGATTATTTTAATACGACCGAAATATTAAATAGACAAGCCTTACCTTTGCAAAAAAATTATCAAGAGATTGTAAAAGAATACTTTACCGAGAAAGAATGATACAGTTTTTTAGTGAAAATGAGTTTATTTTATCAGAAGAAATGCATTATGAAAAGTGGGTTTCTACTATCATAACATCTGAAGGATTTTCAGAAGGGGAAATCAGTTATATATTTTGTGATGATGACTATTTATTAAAACTTAATAAAGACTATTTAGATCACGATACGCTTACCGATATCATTACGTTTAACTACAATATGGGGAAACAAATTAATAGTGATATTTATATTTCTACAGAGCGACTTACCGAGAATGCGAAGGACTTTCATGTAAGTTTTGAAGATGAGCTTCGACGAGTGATGAGTCATGGGATTCTCCATCTATGTGGTTTTAATGATAAAACCCCAGAAGAAGAAGAGACTATGAGGGAAAAGGAAAATGAAAAAATGAAAATGTTCCACGTGGAACAATAGAAAAAAACACCTATGTTTTTAGAAGAATATGATGTGATTGTTGTAGGAGGAGGCCACGCGGGAAGCGAGGCTGCTGCTGCTGCTGCAAATATGGGAAGTAAGACTTTATTAATTACCATGAGTCTCCAAAATATAGCTCAAATGTCTTGTAATCCCGCTATGGGCGGAATTGCAAAAGGACAGATTGTGCGAGAGATTGATGCCTTGGGAGGTTATAGCGGAATTGTAAGCGATACGAGTGCCATTCAGTTTAAGATGTTGAATAAAAGTAAAGGGCCTGCCATGTGGAGTCCGCGAGTGCAAAGTGACCGGATGCGTTTTGCTGAAGATTGGCGATTGATGCTAGAGAAAACTCCGAACCTAGATTTTTATCAAGAGATGGTTTCGGGATTAATTATAGAGGGGGATGAAATCAAAGGAGTGAAAACTTCTTTGGGAATTGAAATTAAATCTAAATCGGTTATTCTTACCAATGGAACTTTCCTAAACGGTCTTATACATATTGGAGATAAAAACTTTGGTGGAGGTAGAGCAGGAGAAAGAGCGGCCACAGGAATTACCGCCGACTTGATTGAAATGGGTTTTGAATCTGGAAGAATGAAAACAGGAACACCCCCAAGAGTGGATGGTCGTTCTTTAGATTTCTCTAAAATGATTGAACAACCTGGAGATGCCATTCCTGCTAAGTTTTCTTATTTGGATATTACCAAGCCCTTAGAGAAACAACGCTCTTGCCATATGACGTATACTTCTACATTGGTGCACGATGTTTTGCGCGAAGGTTTTGATCGCTCTCCCATGTTTAATGGAAGAATTGAAAGTGTAGGACCTAGGTATTGCCCAAGTATAGAAGATAAAATTAATCGCTTCGCCGATAAAGACCGTCACCAACTCTTTGTAGAACCTGAAGGTTGGAATACGGTAGAGTATTATGTAAATGGTTTCTCTACTAGCTTACCAGAAGATGTACAATACAACGCATTAAAATCTGTAGAAGGATTTGAAAAGGTCAAATTTTTTAGACCGGGATATGCGATAGAATACGATTATTTTCCACCTACACAATTAAGACATACTTTAGAAACCAAGTTGGTTAACGGACTTTATTTTGCAGGTCAAATTAATGGAACTACAGGTTATGAAGAAGCCGCTTCTCAGGGTTTAATGGCTGGGATTAATGCTGCTTTAAAAGTACAAGAACGGGAAGCTTTTACCTTAAAGCGCGATGAGGCGTATATAGGTGTTCTTATTGACGATTTAATCACCAAGGGTACAGAAGAGCCTTATCGTATGTTTACTTCGCGTGCAGAATATCGTACGCTGTTGAGGCAGGATAATGCCGATTTCCGTTTAACGGAAAAGTCTTATCAAATTGGATTAGCCGGGGAGAAACGATTAAAACGAATGGAGGAGAAGAAAGAAGCTTCTTTGGGATTTGTTGACTTCTTTAAGAAAACCAGTGTGACGCCAGAAGAAGCGAATCCGGTGTTGGAAAGTAATAATTCTGCTCCCGTAAAACAGAGCGGAAAAATGTTTAAGCTTTTTGCACGGCCTAATATTTCTATGGACGATGTAAGAAAATTTGAGTCGGTGGAGAACTATGTTCAAGAACATCAACTAGATCAAGAAGTGTTAGAGCAAGCCGAAATTCAAGTGAAATATTCGGGTTATATTAATAAGGAAAAGAACAACGCTGATAAACTCCATCGATTGGAGAATTTAAAAATTCCCGCTAATTTTGATTATTCACCTATACAGTCGATGTCTTTAGAAGCGCGTGAGAAGTTGAATAAAATTCAGCCCACAAGCGTTTCTCAAGCTTCAAGAGTAAGCGGGGTGAGTCCGGCAGATATTTCAGTATTATTGGTATATTTGGGTAGATAATGAAACATGTTCCACGTGGAACATTAGGTTTTATGAAAAAGTTTTTAATAATAATTAGCGGTTTTTTAATATTGAGTAGCTGTATATCTATACATAAAGCTGAACGTATTGAGAACTATAAATTATCTACTAAAAAAATTAATCAAGTTGACTTAACCTCTTATGTGATTCAATATTCAGGAAATGGAATGAGGCATTTTGAAAATATGTATCAACGTTTCTTTGATGTTGAAGATCACTTTTCTATTTACGAACTTGAGACAACTTCTCTTTTTGGCTCTGAAAAATTTAAAGTTTTTAGTCACTTTGATCAGGACTATGATAAAAGCTTAAGTATTTTTGATGTTATAGATTCTGCTCA
Source organism: Mesonia profundi (assembly GCF_031085155.1). Classification (GTDB taxonomy): domain Bacteria; phylum Bacteroidota; class Bacteroidia; order Flavobacteriales; family Flavobacteriaceae; genus Mesonia; species Mesonia profundi. Next base: position 37,841 of record NZ_JAVHUL010000005.1, read on the forward strand.
AGAATCTAAAAAGACTCAACAAGAAAAAGATAGAGATAAACCCTATAAAGATAGAAGAGAAGAACAAGATAGAAAAAATAATAAAGTGGAGTATGTTTACATTCAAATTATGGGTGAAGATGGGCAAGATATTTTAGCAGAAAAATCGATGCGAAAGGATGCTATTCTACAAAAACTGCATCAACTTAGAAAACAATTAAATCGTTAATGAATACTACTGACCATATTTTTCTTACTTGTAAAGATCATAGCGTTTCTGGAGAAAATTTTGAATTGATCTGGAACGAACATCAGGATATTCTAATTACAAGTCCGCAGCCTTCATTAGAAGATTTACCTAATTATTACGAAAGTGAAGATTACATTTCCCATACCGATGCTTCCAAAACTTTAGTTGATAAAGCTTATCAATGGGTTAAAAGAAGAATGCTCTCCAAAAAGCTTCAACTTATCAATTCTTTTTCTACTGAAGAAAAAACACTTTTAGACGTAGGAGCAGGAACCGGAGATTTCTTACATTTTACCTCGCAAAAGGATTGGAAGGTAAGTGGAGTAGAACCTAATGAAAAGGCTAGAAAATTAGCAAAAGCTAAAGGAATTGATTTATTTGAAAATTTAGATGCAGTCAAGAATCAACAATTTGATGTGATTACTTTATGGCATGTTTTAGAACATGTGCCAAACTTAGAAGAACAGATTCAACACTTAAGAAGCTTGCTTCAGCCAGACGGAGTTTTAGTAATTGCAGTTCCTAATTTTGAAAGCTACGATGCGCAACATTATAAAGAGTATTGGGCAGCTTATGATGTGCCCCGACATTTATGGCATTTTTCTAAAAAGGGAATTACTAGAATTTTTAAAGAACATGAGATGGAGTTGAAACAGGTAGAACCTTTAAACTTCGATTCTTTTTATGTAAGTTTGCTATCCGAAAAGTATAAAAATAATGCCAGCCATCCGCTCAAAGCTTTTAGTGTAGGATTAAAAAGTAATCTAAAGGCAAAATCCACTAAAAATCACTCTTCGCTCATTTATTGCTTCAAAAAACTAAAATAAAGCCATTTCCAACGCGTTTTAAGCTTTAGGATACTTCTACAAGCAATTTTTTTAAAAAACAGCTTAAAGTACTTACAATGCTTTAGTTTTTAATAAGTATTATTTATTGATTTTAAAATACATATAGTTTTTAAAGATACTTCATTTTTCGTCTGATTTTTATAGAATACTTATTACTTTAGCGAAAAATTTTAATAGAATGAACATGAAGAAAATCATCCTTTTCGTTTTCGGAGCTGTAGTATTATCATCTTGTAACCAAGAAAAAACGGCTTACGTAAATAACACCAAATTGATTCAAGATTTTAAAGAAATGAAATCTACGGAAGCAAGGTTCACCAAAAAATCTGATAAGCTTAAAAAAGAATTAGATTCCGTTGCGATGCAGTTTCAAAAAGAAGTACAAGCTTACCAAGAGCAATCTACTTCTATGTCTGCAGCTGAAAAGCAAGAGAAAGAATCTATGTTGATGCAAAAGCAACAACAATTACAGCGTCAGCAACAAATGCAAAGCAACCAATTAAGAGAAGAAAGCGATGTGGTCATCGATTCTTTAATTACCAATGTAAAAGATTTTGTGGCAGATTACGGGGAGAAAAATGGATATACCTATATTTTTGGATCTAACGAGTCGGCTAACATTATGTTTGCTAAAGAAGGAAAAGACATTACCGAAGAAGTTTTAAAAGCTTTAAATGAATCGGTTAAATAATTGACCATTTATAATGAGACAGACAAAAAGCTCGCTAAATAGCGGGCTTTTTTTATGATGTTTCACGAAATTGAGATCTGTTTCTAGTTCATGACATTCATGAATTGAGTATCTCAAAAAATTTTACTCTTTAAGATGAAGTAATCGGGTGAGTTTAATAGACAAATCAGCCAAAGTTATTTTAGAATTTACATTGCGTTCAATATGATAAATCGCTTTCTCTATCTCTTCGGTAATCTGTATAATATTGGTGCCGTGCACAAAAGGCGCAAATTTTCTGAGTTCAAATCCCGGAGTTTCGGGTTCTAAGTAAACCAAAGATTGACTGTTGTAATTGTACAGCATCGCCTGCCTAAAAAAGTCTAGGCAGTAATATAAAAACCTTTTTTGAGTCTCTCTTCCAGTGGCAGCAATATCTTCGCTCCACTGCAAGATGTCTTTAATCGCAGCTTTATTTCCTTTGGCTTTAAAAGCAGACCTTACCCAAGTGATGAACCAAGTTTCGAAGATATCCTCACTTTCGTGTTGCTCTATCATGCGCAAAGCTTGTGTATAGCTTCCTTCAGACTTATGTGCGATTTTTAACGCTTCTGCAGGAGCAATTCCATTTTCTTCTAAAGCTTTAGCAATTACTTCTCCTCCTAGAGGCGGAAAATGCAAAGCTTGACAACGCGAACGTATGGTTTGTAGAATTTTTTCTTCATTTTCGGTAATTAAAATGAAGATGGTTTTCTCTGGCGGCTCTTCAATGAGTTTTAAAAGCTTGTTGGAGGCAGGAATGTTAAGTTTGTCGGCTTCCCAAATGATCATCACTTTATAACCACCTTCGTAAGATTTTAAACTCAGTGTTTTCAACACATTTTGGGCGTCTTTTACACTTATGTTTCCTTGTTTATTTTCAATTCCCAATTTTTGATACCAGTCAAAAACACTTCCGTAAGGAGAAGCCAAGACAAATTCTCTCCATTCTCCTGTAAAATCTTCCGCAGTAGCGTTTTTCTTTACCCTATCATTATTTGCCACCGGATAAGTGAAATGTAAATCGGGATGTGCAAGTTTTTTAAAAGCGGTATGACAAGCTTCTTTGCGTTCATTCTTAGAGCACAATACATATTGCGCATAAGCAATCGCCATAGGCAAGGTGCCGCTTCCGGTCTTTCCTACAAAAAGCTGGGCGTGAGGTATTCTTCCGCGATCTACGCTAGTGGTAAGATGCTTTTTAATGTAGTCTAATCCTAAAATTTCTGAAAATAACATAGAAGAGCGAAATTAACCAAAAATTAATTTATTTTCGGACTTGCTACCTCCAAATGTTATAAATATTTAACTTTGAAAAAAACTTTTCATGAAAACACTTAACGACTTTAATTTTAAAGATAAACAAGCCCTTGTTCGCGTAGATTTTAATGTTCCTTTAAACGATGATTTTGAGGTGACCGATGCAACCAGAATTCAATCGGCTAAAAAGACCATTACTAAGATTTTAGAAGATGGCGGGAGCGTGGTTCTAATGTCGCATTTGGGAAGACCTTCTGGAAAAGAAGACAAGTATTCTTTAAAGCATATTGTAAATAAAGTGTCTGAGGTTATTGGCGTTCAAGTAAAATTTACTGAGGATTGCATAGGAGATAAAGCCTTGGAGGCGTCTAAAAATCTTAGCAACGGAGAAATTCTTATGCTAGAAAACCTTAGGTTTCATGAAGAAGAGAAGAAAGGAGATGAGGCTTTCGCCGAAGCGTTATCTCAACATGGAGATATTTATGTAAACGATGCTTTTGGTACAGCACATAGAGCGCATGCTTCTACTACTGTAGTTGCAAAGTATTTTGAAGATAAATGCTTCGGATTTTTACTCGCCAAAGAAATAGAAAGTATCAATAAGGTGTTTAATTCTAACGAAAAACCAGTTACGGCAATTTTAGGTGGTGCAAAAGTGTCTTCTAAAATTACGGTGATCGAAAATATTTTAGACAAAATAGATCATTTAATTATTGGCGGCGGGATGACGTTTACCTTTATTAAAGCTCAAGGCGGAAATGTGGGAAACTCCTTAGTAGAAGATGATAAATTAGAATTGGCTTTAGATATCTTAAAGCAAGCCAAGGCTAAAAATGTAAAGGTTCACTTACCAGTAGATGCGATTGTAGCCGATGCATTTTCTAATGATGCTGCAATAAAAACAGCAAAAATAGACAAAATTTCTGATGGATGGATGGGATTAGATGTTGGCGAGGAAACCAATGAAATTTTTGCTGAAGTGATTGCAAAATCTAAAATTATATTGTGGAACGGACCTTTAGGAGTCTTTGAAATGCCTAATTTTGCTAAAGGAACCATCGCTTTAGGAAATGCGATTGCTAAAGCAACAAAAGCGGGTGCTTTTTCGTTAGTAGGCGGAGGCGATAGCGTTGCAGCAGTGAAACAATTTGGTTTTGAAGATAAAGTAAGTTACGTCTCTACAGGAGGTGGCGCGATGTTAGAAATGCTAGAAGGAAAATCTTTACCAGGGATTGAAGCCATCAAAAAAGAATAATACCAAATTGAATACGACATTACGTAGTCAAATTGGTATAAGGAACAATTTTTGTTGAAACTATAGAAAATTACAAGCATGAATAAGGTATTGGCAGTTGCATTTTTACTTACCTCTTTTGTAGGGTTTGCTCAGGAAAATCCTGAATCAGAAACAAAAGATTCCAACCTTAACAAACAGGCGGATGTAGAAGACAGCTTGAAGCAATTGGTTAAGAGATCGGTTCCTGGTTTTTCTTCGGTTCAAAACATGCCTAGTATTCAAAAAGATTCTATCAAGGTTTTTTTGGGAGATTACCAACCCGCTAGAGAAGTAGATTCCTTATGGAAAGTAGAACTTCTCAATTCAGATCTTTATGAAACCATGAACGAATCGGTCATGGTAGCGGCAGACTTAGATTCTGTAAATTATAAAGTAGTTTCTACGGATACCTTGAAGGCAAGACTAGCTAGAATTAATGCGAAAACACCTTTTAACGTAGAATACAATCCGTCTTTAGAGAGTGTGATTAACTATTACATTAAAAGAAGAAAAGAGTCGGTAGAACGCTTGCTTTCCTTAAGTCAGTATTACTTTCCTCTGTTCGAGGAGAAGTTAGACCAATACGACATTCCATTAGAAATGAAATATTTGGCAATTGTAGAATCGGCTTTAAATCCTAGAGCAAAATCTAGGGTTGGAGCGACAGGTCTATGGCAATTTATGTTTGCAACTGGGAAAATGCACGGGTTAGATGTGAGTAGTTATGTAGACGAGCGTATGGATCCTGTGTTAGCTACCGAGGCGGCTTGTAAATACCTTTCTAACCTATATAAAACTTTTGGAGATTGGGATTTAGCATTGGCTTCTTATAATTCGGGCCCTGGAAATGTTGCCAAAGCCATTCGTAGAAGCGGTGGAAATACCAATTATTGGGAATTGAGAAATTACCTACCTAGAGAAACTGCAGGTTATGTTCCTGCTTTTATTGCTACGATGTATTTGTTTGAATATGCCGAAGAACATGGGTTTAAACCTTACCGCCCAGAGATTACTTATTTTGAAACCGATACGATTAAAGTAAAGAAGCTTATTAAATTCGATCAAATTGCTACGGTTACCGGCGTAGACAAAGAGTTGTTGAGCTTTTTAAACCCTAGTTATAAGATTGATATTATTCCTTACCAAGAGGATGAAGAGTACTACATAAGACTTCCGCTAAGGGAGGCAGGCGTATTTGTATCTAATGAAAATCTTATTTACAATTTTGTAGACGAACAAATCGCAAATGAGAAAGAAGAAAAAGGCTTGCCTACTTACGTTAATGCCGATGATAAGATACGTTATAAGGTAAGAAGTGGAGATTATTTAGGAAAAATTGCCACAAAATATGGGGTTGGAATTAGCAGTCTTAAACGCTGGAATGGATTGCGTAGTAACCGATTAAAAATAGGACAGCGATTAACTATTTATCCAAGAAAACCAGTAGCTACGGCAAATGTAAGTAATTCTAGTAAAGGGAAATCATCTTCTATGAAAACCTATACGGTAAAGCAAGGAGATTCTTTATGGAGCATTTCTCAAAAATTTTCGGGAGTTAGTGTAAAAAATATTCAAAAATGGAATGGTATTAGTGGTAGTAGATTAAAGCCGGGAATGAAGCTAAAAGTTTCTAACGGATAAATACACATCAATCTATAACCACGATGAAAAATATTTTTTACCTTTTCCTTATCGGAATTTTAGTTACCTCTTGCGACGATCAATCCAATAAAAAGAATAATTTAAGCGACTCTAGTGGAAGGTTAAATAACCTTTCTATCATCATCGATAACGATTTATGGAAAGGAGAAGTTGGAGAGGTTTTACGAAAGAATTTGGCTTCTCCTGTAGATGGTTTACCACAGCAAGAGCCGTTGTTTGACATGAATCAAATTCCGCCTAAGGCATTTTCTGGTTTTGTACAAAACAACAGGACTTTCTTAAAAATAGGAAAATCATCTTCTCCAAGCTTTGAAGTGATCACCGATACTTTTGCAAAGCCTCAGACCGGTATATTTGTTTCGGGCCCCTCAAAAACAGCCATTATTGAGACGTTGAATGCTCATAATAATGAGATCATAACATCTTATAAAGACACCGAAATTAAAGAGCAACAGCGAAGAATTTCTAAGTCTTTAAAGAAGGACGAACTTTTAGCGAAGAATTTAGGCGTAAGTTTAAAGTTTCCTACCGCTTACCGTTACGCTAAAACCGATAAAGATTTCTTTTGGATACGAAAAGACATACCTAACGGAAGTATGGAGATTTTGGTGTATGAAGTTCCTTTTCAGGTGATTGATAGAGATACCAATGTGGTAGGCAATATTATTAAAATGAGAGATTCTATTGGAGAAGCTCGTGTGCCAGGCCCTACAGAAGGTTCTTTCCTTATTACCGAAGAAGCTTATGCCCCTTACTTATTCGAATCTAATATTGATGGCAAATTTGCCTACGAAACTAGAGGAACCTGGGAGGTGAAGAATGCATTTATGGCAGGACCCTTTATTAATTATGCGGTAAGAGACGAGAAGAATAAGCGTTATGTGATCTTAGAAGGCTTTGTTTTTAGGCCATCTTCTACCAAGCGTGATAATATTTTTGAATTGGAAGCGATTTTAAAGTCGGCTAAAATCAAATAGAATTTTCAGAATACAAAAAATAAAAAGGCAGGATTTAAATAAATCCTGCCTTTTTATTTGACTCTAAGAATAGAGTTATTTTTTATCTTCTACGTGTTTATTGGTCTCTGATTTCACACCATCTTCCTCTTCTTCTTTAGAAGCATCTTTAAATTCTTTGATACCGCTACCAAGGCCTCTCATTAATTCTGGAATCTTCTTTCCTCCAAACAATAAAAGAATTAGAACTACAACAACAACAATCTGCCAAGGCCCTACTAATCCTAAAAATATATTTAATAACATAATTTCTGATTTTAAACTAAACAAATTTAGTAATTAATAATTAAACCTTGCGTTAACAAGAAGATAAATACGCACAATATATTATCTTATATTTGTATCGAATTAAAGAATATGGGCAAAAAACAAAAGAACAAAAGAAAGTTTGCAAAGAAATTACTGCATAAGTACCGTTTGGTGCTGCTTAATGAAGATACCTTTGAAGAACGCTTTTCGTATAGGTTAACCCGACTTAATGTTTTTGTGACGGTAGGGATTTCTGCTATTGTTTTAATTGTACTTACCACATTCATTATTGCTTTTACCCCTTTACGGGAGTATATTCCGGGGTATTCTTCGCAAAAACTTAAACATACGGCTACACAGTTAGTTTATAAAACAGATTCTTTGCAGCAAGTAATCCATAAGCAAAATCAGTATTTTACCTCCATCAAACGAGTCCTGAGTGGAGAGGTGAGTCCGTTAGATTTTAAAGAAGACGGTTTAGAAACTTCTATTTCGGTAACTTCTGATTCTGTTAACTTTCAACCTTCGTTTACCGATTCTATTTTAAGAAAAGAAGTAGAGCAAGAAGATAAATACAATGTACTTGATAAAGCGGTAGCAAAAACAGATGTAAAACTTTTTACGCCTTTACGCGGACAAATTTCTGAAGGTTACAATGCCCAAGAAAAGCATTATGCTGTCGATATTATTGCCAAAGAAAATTCTCCTGTTAAATCTACTGCGGATGGCACAGTTATTTTTGCGGAATGGACGGCAGATACCGGCTATGTTATGATTATAGAACATAGTTATGGATTGATTTCTGTCTATAAACACAATTCTTCCTTAACCAAAGAACAAGGGGAATTGGTGAAAGCGGGAGAAGTAGTCGCTATGTCTGGATCTACTGGAGGCTTTTCTACGGGACCTCACTTACATTTTGAATTGTGGAGTGATGGTTATCCCCTTAACCCAACCGATTTTTTAGAGTTTGAATAAACGCGTATGTCATTAAAAACCTTTGGAGCTAAAATTTTTGCTAAAGTCGTTAAATCCCAAATTAATAAGTGGGCAAATAAGCCTATAGAAACCCAGCAAAAGGTCTTTGAACAATTGATTGCCACTGCCAAAACAACCGATTTTGGTAAGGATCATCATTTTGATAAAATTAAGAGCTACCAAGATTTTGTGCGAGAAGTTCCCGTACGAGATTATGAAGCTTTAAAACCTTATGTAAATAAAGTGGTTGGGGGAGAAGAGAATGTGCTTTGGCCTGGAAAACCTCTTTATTTTGCTAAAACTTCAGGGACGACTAGCGGTGCAAAGTATATTCCGTTAACCAAAGAATCTATGCCTACGCATGTTTCTGGAGCTAGAAATGCCATTCTTAATTACATTGCAGAAACGGGGAAAGCAGGTTTTGTATCTGGGAAGATGATTTTTCTACAAGGAAGTCCAGAGATGCAAGAAAAAAACGGTATTAAATTAGGTCGACTTTCGGGGATTGTGGCCCATTATGTACCCGCTTACCTACAAAAAAATAGATTACCTAGCTGGGAAACCAATTGCATAGAAGACTGGGAAACCAAAGTAGATGTGATTGTAGAAGAGACACTCCCTGAAAAAATGAGCGTTTTTAGTGGAATTCCTTCGTGGTTACTCATGTATTTTGAGCGACTGCAAGAAAAGACAGGAAAAAATGTAGGCGAACTCTTTCCAGAATTTGATTTGCTGATTTATGGAGGCGTTAATTTTGAACCTTATCGCGCTAAATTCGATTCCCTTATTGGAAGAAAAGTAGATAGCATAGAGTTATTCCCTGCTTCGGAAGGCTTTTTTGCTTACCAAGATCAACAAGGGGAACCTGGAATGTTGTTGAGGCTGGACGCCGGAATTTTTTATGAATTCATCAAATCAGATGAGTTTTTTGAAGAAAACCCGAAGCGTTTAAGTATTGGAGAAGTAGAAAAAGACGTTAACTATGTCATGATCATTTCTACCAATGCGGGTCTTTGGGGATATAATCTAGGAGATACGGTGATGTTTACTTCGGTGAAACCTTATCGGGTAATTGTTTCGGGAAGAATAAAGCATTATACCTCTGCGTTTGGAGAACATGTGATTGCAAAAGAGGTAGAATATGCCATGAAAAAAGCGGTGCAAGAACACGGGGTAAAAATCAATGAATTTACAGTCGCTCCTCAAATAAATCCGCCGAAAGGCTTAGCCTATCACGAATGGTTGATAGAGTTTGAAGAAGAACCTAAAAATTTAGATATATTTGCCTTAAGTTTAGATGGATACTTACAAGAACAGAATAGTTATTACCTAGATTTAATATCGGGAAAAATTTTAAAACCACTGGTAATCACTTCCGTAAAGAAAAACGGATTTAAAGCCTATATGAAATCCATAGGAAAGCTAGGCGGTCAAAATAAAATCCCAAGATTATCTAATGATAGAAAAATTGCCGACGCTTTGCATCAGCAATTATAAAATATAAAAAACGCATGAATACATTTAAGACACAAGGAAGAAATAGAGCGCAAGAAAGCTCTAATGCTATCGAGCGTTTATACATTACGATGCGCCACTTATTTAACCGTGGTTTTTACAAACCTATGGGAGTTTCGGGAGAAACTTTAAGAGAAGCGTTGCTTACCTTAAGACCAGAGATTTACGGATCTGTAGGGGAAGATAAATTAGAACTGAATGGTTTATTATATGTCATAGATCGTTTGCCTATAGGAATTGAGGAATGTAGATTCATTAATTTAACCAGTGATGAGGGCTATGCAAATTCTCATTTTCAACCCATTGTTCCGCCTAAGCGAAGAAGAAATTGCTACCGTATTGATGACGAACAAATGAACATTGAGATTACCAGAGGAAGATCTGAGATTTATGATATTCTTACGCACCTTACTTTTATGTTTATTGAATCACATAAAATTATGCGCCGCGTAGTGATTGATGAAGAAGGAAATGTGACCAGAGATTGGAAAAAACTGGAAAAAGCGGTATTGCAAGAAAGTCTTACTGAAGCAGAGCGGGAAGTGGCTTTAACGCATACGGCTAATATTTTGGGAAGAACCTTTAACGAGGTGAGAATGATTCATCCGTTATTTAGTCAGCCTAAAAATGAAGAACGATTTTTACATATCATTTATCATTTAGGAAAATTAGCCATCGATGAGGTCGTTTATAATAATAAGCGGATTGTTACCTTTAGTCCGGTGTTGAGAGAACGTTTAGGACATCACATTCATGGGGAAATTTGGGCAGATCATATTAAGAAAACGCTTGTTGAAAAAGGCCTGTTGAATAGAAAAATTCATATCATTAGTGCCAATATGCACAGTGTGATGAATACCCTTTATGCGCCTTTAGCATTAAAAACGGAGTTGAAGAAAAAACCTACGCAAGAGATTTATGAAGCTTTAAGTAATCCTGCAAGTGGACAATTGCGAACAAAAGTGATGAAAGTGGCTTTAGAGAAAGGGATGACTTTTTTAGAAGATTGTAGTGGAACCAATATAGATGTTCAAATTTTTGATACTCAAAAGCTTGAACATCACGAAGAACGTTTTAAAGCTGAAGGGGAAGATGCGCCGGTGATTATTGTGATGGATTATGCTTTTGGAGAGCAGGCTTATGAAACCATGGATGAACTGCTAAAACCTTATACGATTGATGATCAAGATTTTCATCTTAACGTAGATTCTATTTCTATTATGGGAAAAGCTGGAATCTTGGAAGGAGGAAAAGGGGATATTATGATTCCTGATGCGCACGTATTTGAGGGAACGGCAGACAATTACCCTTTTACCAACGAGCTAAAGAAAGAAGAACTAGAAGGAAAAGGAATACAAGTATTTGGCGGTGCGATGATTACCGTTTTAGGAACCTCCTTACAAAATAAAGACATTTTAAAGTTCTTTCATGAATCTACGTGGAATGTGATTGGACTGGAGATGGAGGGAGCACATTACCAAAAAGCGATTCAGGCGGCGGCAAAATTACGCGGTAATATTCAATCCGATGTAAAAGTAAGTTATGCTTATTATGCGAGTGATAATCCTCTAGAAACAGGAAGTACATTAGCTTCTGGTGGTTTAGGAACCTCTGGAGTGAAGCCTACTTATTTAATTACAGAAAAAATACTAGAACAAATTTTTAAATCATAATGAGCGATTCAACCAACAACGAAGAAATTGGTCTTTTTGACCTTTTTAGGATGATAAAAGATGGGTTTATTTCCATTGGGAATTCATTTCTTAGACTAATTAATTTCCTTCTTAGAAACAGCATCCTTTTAATTTCAATAATTATTGTCGGGCTTATTATCGGCTATTTTTGGAATCAAAATACCAAAACTTATTATCAAGTAGAAGCCTTAGTGGCTGCCAATGATGAGGGCTCTGCTTATTTATATAAAAAGATGGAGGAGGTTAATTTCGCCTTAACTACTGAAAACAAATCATGGCAAAACGATTTAGGAACCGAAGCTATTTCTTCGCTTTCTTTAGAGGTAAATCCCGTTTACATTACTCAATTGTTAGATTATGAAGAAAAGTCTTTTTTACAGTATTTGGATGAAACCAATTTGCTGGATGAAAAGGCTAAAACCGAATTGATCCAAAACAAAGTAAGTGTTCATCGCATCCAATTTAAATATCCTTCAGAGCAAGATGGAGAGGAGCTATTCCAAAAAGTACTTAAAAAATTAAGAGACAACGCTTATTTTGCAAAAGTATATGCAGAGAAATCAGTTTATTTGGAGCAACAAGTGATTGACAATAAGAAATTTATTGCTTCTTTAGATAAACTTATTGCTAATTATGCTCAAAAGAATGAGTCTAATGCAGGGGCAGGAGTGATTGTTAACGGAGCCAATTTTGATTTTGACGGACTCATCTCTCAACGTTCTGAATTACAAAAAGAAACTCGTGATCTTATTTCTGAGAAAATACAAAACGAAGAATTTTTAAAGGTAATTGATTTAGGAAGCTCTAAGCCTGTAGATAAGAATTCTTTTTTACAGAAAAATAAAATGTTAGTAGCTCCCATTTTACTTCTAGTTTGCTTTTTTATGATCTATTTTTTAATTATTGTATTAAGAAAGGCAAGAGCAGTAAAGAAATAAGTTATGAAAACAATTTTAGTCACAGGCGGAGCAGGATTTATAGGTTCTAACTACATCAATTATCTGTTAGAGGTAGCAGAAGAGGTGAAAGTGGTTAATTTAGATAAACTCACTTATGCGGGAGATTTGGCTAATATTGAAAACCCTCAGCATCCCAACTACCAATTTGTAGAAGGAGATATCTGTGACCTTCAGTTGGTACAAGAGCTTTTTAAAAGTCACCAATTTGATGAAATAGTGCATTTTGCAGCCGAGTCTCACGTTGATAACTCCATCGCTAATCCATCGGTATTTATAGAAACCAACGTTAATGGTAGCTTCAACTTGCTACAAACCGCTTATAAATTATGGATGCATGAACCTTTTCAGGTAAAGGAGGAGTTTTCTAACGCACGATTTCTTCACGTTTCTACCGATGAGGTTTATGGAACCTTGGGAGAAACCGGTTTATTTACCGAAGAGACTCCGTATGCGCCCAACAGTCCATATAGTGCTTCAAAAGCAGCTTCAGATATGTTGGTGAGAAGTTATTTTCATACCTACGGGATGCCCGTAGTGACGACGAATTGTTCTAATAACTACGGTCCGCATCAGCATGACGAAAAATTGATTCCTACGATTATCCGTAAAGCGATTCAAGAAGAATCTATTCCCATTTATGGCAAAGGAACCAACATTAGAGATTGGTTGTTTGTATTGGATCACTGCAAAGGTATTCAACTGGCCTTAGCAGAAGGAAAATTAGGAGAAACCTACAATATTGGCGGGAAGAACGAACGTCAAAATTTATACATCGCGCAAAGCATTTGTGAAATCTTAGATAAGATTCATCCGCGAGAAAATAAAGAATCCTATAAAAGTCTTATTAAGTTCGTAAAAGATAGACCAGGTCATGATTTTAGATACGCCATCGACGCTTCCAAAATTGAAGATGAGTTAGGTTGGGAGGCCAAAGAGAATTTTGAATCTGGGATTGAAAAAACCATTCGATGGTATTTAAATAAATACACCCAATGAAAGGAATTATATTAGCAGGAGGTTCAGGAACAAGATTACACCCACTTACCTTAGCGGTAAGCAAACAATTGCTTCCGGTGTACGATAAACCCATGATTTATTATCCCTTATCTACCTTAATGTTGGCAGGAATAAAAGAGATATTAATCATTAGTACGCCTCAAGACCTGCCGCTTTTTGAGAAGCTTTTAGGAGACGGGACGCGATTAGGGTGTCGATTTGAGTATAAAGTACAAGAAAAACCTAAGGGTCTTGCTGAAGCCTTTATTATTGGCGAAGAGTTTATAGGAAATGATAAGGTCGCTCTTATTTTGGGAGACAATATTTTCTATGGATCGGGCTTGGAGAAATTACTGCAAGAAAATAATGATCCAGAGGGAGGTGTGGTTTACGCTTATCACGTTCACGATCCAGAACGATACGGAGTTGTAGAATTTAATGAAGAGGGAAAAGCGATTTCTATAGAAGAGAAACCCGAAAATCCCAAATCTAAATATGCCGTTCCCGGAATTTATTTTTATGACAATGAGGTCATAGAAATTGCTAAGAATATACAACCTAGTCATCGCGGAGAATTAGAAATCACCGATGTGAACAATGCTTACCTTAACAAAGGAAAGTTGCAAGTAGGGATTTTAGATAAAGGAACCGCTTGGCTAGATACAGGTACTTTTAAATCGCTCATGCAAGCCTCTAATTTTGTAGAAGCCATAGAAGAACGACAAGGTTTAAAAGTGGGAGCTATAGAAGAAGCAGCTTATCGTATGGGCAATATCTCTAAAGAACAATATCAAAAATTATTAGAATCGCTTGCCAAAAGTGGTTACAGCAAAAATTTGCAATAAATGACGGTAGAAAAAACACCATTAGAAGGATGTTTACTTATAAAACCTCGTGTTTTTAAAGACGAAAGAGGAAGCTTTTTTGAAAGTTACAACCATCAAGTCTTTCAAAAAGAAACGGGTTTACATCTAGAGTTTATACAAGATAATCAGTCCATTTCTCAACGTGGCGCTTTACGTGGAATACATTTGCAAACAGGAGCCCACGCTCAAACCAAATTGGTAAGAGTGGTACAAGGAGAAGTGTTGGATGTAGCGGTAGATCTTAGGAAAAAATCTCCCACTTTTGGGAAAACTTACGCTACGATTTTAAATGATGAAAACAATCACCAACTCTTGATTCCTAAAGGATTTGGTCACGGCTTTATCACGCTATCCAATAATGCAATTTTTGCCTATAAATGCGATAACTACTATCATAAAGCTTCAGAAGCAGGAGTAATTTATAACGATCCAAGCTTAAATATTGATTGGATGCTTCCTAAAGAAGAGTTAATCTTATCAGAGAAAGACCAAGAACTTCCTAGCTTAGAAAAATTTAGGTCATGAAAATTCTTGTAACAGGTGCATCGGGACAATTAGGGCAGTGTTTGCAGGTTATGGCCAAGAACTATCCTCAATTTACGTTTACGTTTAAAAACTCTAAAGAGTTGAATATCGCTTCCGCGGAAGCGATAGAAACTATATTTTCTCAAAATACCTTCGATTATTGTATCAATGCGGCGGCCTACACCAATGTAGAACAAGCAGAATCAGATTCCGAAAACGCATTTTTAATCAATGCTGAAGCGGTTAAATATCTAGCAGAAGCCTGTAAAGAATATGAAACAAAACTTATTCATATTTCAACCGATTATGTGTTTGATGGGGAAAAGGAAAGTCCGTATACCGAAGAAGACCAAGTCAATCCCATTAATGTTTACGGGGCCTCCAAGTTAAAAGGAGAACAATACCTTCAACAAATTTTAAAAGAACATTATATTTTAAGAACCTCTTGGTTGTATTCTTCACTTGGGCATAATTTTTTAAAAACGATTTTAAAAAAAGCAGCAGAAGGCGCAAGCTTACAAATTACTACCCAACAGCAAGGGAATCCAACCAATGCTAATGATTTGGCGACGGCGATTCTTCATATTATTAATAAAGACAAAGATGCGTATGGGGTGTATCATTTTAGCAATCAAGGAAAAGCTACTTGGTATGATTTTGCAAAAGCGATTATAGACCTGCAGCCTTACAAAGAAGTGAGTTTAACCGCATCAAACGCGTATAAAACGAAAGCGAAGCGACCCAACAACAGTTGCTTAAATAAAGAGAAAATAATGAGTACTTTTAATTTCTCTATTTTAGACTGGGAAGAAAGTTTGGGCAAGCTTTATCAAGAAAATTTTCTTTCAAAATAAAATGAAAGAAAACAGTATAAAATTAAATAACACGGTTACAGCCGAAAAAGAAGTATAGCATTATGGAAATCAAACAATTTGTACCCCTTATTATTGATGCGGCTCGAGATGCTGGAATTAAAATTTTAGAAGTTTATAATTCTGAAGATTTTGGAGTGGAGGAAAAAATGGACGAGAGTCCGTTGACGAAAGCAGACCAGTGGGCGCATCAAACGATTGTTGAAAAATTAAAAGAAACCGGCTTGCCGATACTTTCTGAAGAAGGAGCAAAAATTCCTTATGAAGAGCGAAAGGGTTGGGAATATTTCTGGATGGTAGATCCGCTTGACGGCACCAAAGAGTTTATTAAGAAGAACGGAGAGTTTACGGTGAACATTGCATTAATTTATAAGCAAAAACCCATTTTAGGCGTAGTATATGCGCCAGTTTTAGATCAGCTTTATTATGGCGGAGAAGGTATAGGTGCTTTTAAGTCTGAAAACATGGATCCGCAAGTAGAGGTAAAGTTAATTAAGCATGATAAAGGACCTACGCGTATTGTAGCTTCCAGGTCACACCTTAACGAGGAAACAAAAGAATACATAGCCCAGTTTAAAGAAGCAGAAACCGTTTCTATGGGAAGTTCCCTAAAATTTATGCTCATTGCCGATAGCGATGCCGATATTTACCCTCGCTTTGCGCCTACGATGGAATGGGATACTGCAGCAGCCCACGCGGTATTAAGAGGCTTAGATGTTGAGGTGATAAATATGGAAGACGATTTACCCTTACGTTACAATAAAGAAAATTTACTGAATCCTTATTTTAAAGTGGAGCGGTAAAATAAAATAATTTTCACTGATGATACAGAAGCTCCTTGTTTAAGGAGCTTTTTTATTGACTTTAATTAAGAAGCTTCTCTTTAGTTTTTAATTACATTTGTCGCTTAAAGAACTCATTAAGCAAGACGTATTTTGAGAGATAAAATTTCAAAACTTTTAAAAAAATCAGACCAAGACCAAAAAGAAATTATCAAGAAAGGTGTTTTCTTTATGGGGTTTAGAGGAATTGGTATTTTAGCAGGATATCTTTTTACGCTTTACATCACTAATAACTACGGACCTGATTTAAATGGTCTAGTTACATTAAGTTTTTCGATTTTTATGTTTGCTAGTATCATTGGCAGATTAGGAATTGATGTGAATTTGATTAAATTTTATGCTCGTAAAGGAAAGTGGGAGCAAGAACCAGGACTTTTTTACCGGGTTCTCCTAAAATCTTTCTTAGTAAGTTTATTGTTGGTTGCTATTCTATTTTTAATAGAGGATTTTATCATTATAGATTTGTTTAGAAAGCCTCAATTAAGTCCTTATTATTTTTGGGGAGTTCTTGCCATCCCCGGTTGGGTAGTTACCATGCTTTGTGCTGGGGCATTAAGAGCTAAAGGACTTAATAATTGGTTTGCTTTTTTTAATAATACTGGGAGATTTTTATTTGCTCTCTTATTAGTTTTGATTTTAGGATTGTTCACCTTAGACCCTCTTAATGTTATTGTGGGTCACTTTTATGGAATTTGCTTGCTTAGTTTAATGGCATTAGGAATAGTCATTAAAAATTTTAGAAGAATTTCTTTGAGATCTTCTACAAATTCTTGGAGCTTTATTAAAGACTCTTTTCCCATGATGCTTTCTTCTACTATTATGGTGTTTTTAGGGTGGATGGACACTTTTATTTTAGGGATTTATGAAACCGATGAAAGTATTGGAATTTATAACGTTGCCTTAAAGCTAGCGTTGGTAGCTACTTTTTCTATAGAAGCGATTAATTCCAGTTTAGCCCCTAAAATCGCCAAGCTTTATGAAGAACGCAAAAATGAACAGTTTTTGAAGCTCGTTAAGTTCTCTACCCGTCTTAATTTTGGTATAACCACCTTAATTGTAGCGACTTTGATTATCTTTAATCAGTGGTTTTTAGGAATTTTTGGGGATGAATTTAAAGTTGGAAGTTTAGCTTTGATTATTCTTTGCAGTATTCACTTAATCAATAGTGCTGTGGGGTCTGTAGGAATTATTATGCAAATGATTGGGAAACAAAAACAGTATCAATATATTGCTATCATTTCCTTATGTATCAATTTAACTTTAAACTTTTTATTGATTCCTATCTACGGAATTATAGGAGCAGCGGTGGCCACCGCGATAAGTTTATCAGTATGGAATATTACAGGAACGATTTATTTAAAGCGTAAAGAAAATATAAGAACTTATTTATAAAAATAATATAGATGGCAGGGATTTACGGCGTTTTACTAAAAAACAATCAGCAAAAAGACTTATACAAGAATTTTTATAATAGTACGTTCGAAACAACTATTCGCGAAGAGATTACTGTCAAGAATTTTTGTTTTGGAAGATCTGTATTAGATAAGTTTAACGATGATCGTTTCTTATACCAAAATGAGGAATATGTGATTTGTTTTGAGGGAATCAATTACTCCAAGATTACTACGCCTGAAAAATTTATAGAAGCTTATATAGAAAAAGGTAGTGATTTTATCAAATCTCTAAAAGGTACTTTCTCTGGTTTTATTTTCTCAAAGAAAGAGGAGAAATTGTTTATATTTAATGATCACTTGTCTACAAAGAGTGTTTTTTATTTTTATGATAAAGATTTAGGCTTTGCTTTCTCTTCTGAAATGCACGTATTATCTAAGTTGTTACGAGACCATGGGATATCTATAAGTTATGATTTTGATGGGATTTACTCCTTAGCACTTTACGGACAAATGTTCAATGATTTCACCATAGTAAAAGAGATAAAAAAGTTAAGATATGGCTCAGTGTTAAATTTTGATAGTTCAAACAATTCAATGAAAACAGAGCATTATTATAAATTTTCAAAAAAAGAAACTTCTCAATCTTTAGAGGACGTTATTGAAACTTTAGATGGATTTATGATCAACTCTATTCGTGAAGAGTGGCAAAAAGATGAGGATAATAATTACGAAAGACATCTTGGTTTAATCAGTGGGGGGATGGATTCTCGTGTCAATACACTTATTGCTAAAAAAATGGGTTTTAATAAGATAGATGCTTACACCTATGGCAACCCAGAATCTAGTGATGTGAAAATCGCGAATAAAATTGCTAAAGAAAATTTTAACTCTCATTTACAGTACAATCTTCATAAAGGAGATTTTTTAACTGAAAACATATTAGAAAACTATGTAAAAGCCACCGATGGATTAACCCATTTTACCGCGAATGCAATTATTTACAACGTTATGTCTCGTATTAACTGCCAGGATTATGGCATGATTCATTCTGGTCAATTAGGAGATACTGTTTCGGGTTCGTTCCTAAAACCTGATTTTAATTTTAAAAAAAATAGAGATAAAATAGGTTTAACGGGATTTGTTAAGCAGTCAGAACTATTAGATAAAATGAACTTTCTTGAAGACCTTACCAATACCTACCAGCATACAGATTATGAACTTTTTGCTTATGAGCAACGTCAAGTAAATGGAACCCTAATGGGAGACCGTGTTTTTAATAATTTCATAGATTTAAGCTCTCCCTTTTATCAAAAAGATCTTTTAAGTTATATGCTAACCGTTCCTAATACTTTTAAATTGAACCAACGTATTTATTTTGAATGGCTTCAAAAAAAGCATCCCGAGGTTCTAGTTTATAAATGGGAAAAGATAGGTTTAAAGCCTAATTCAAGTTTTAATATTAATTATGGCAGATTAATTAAGAAATATGTTAACGGAGGAAAAAAATACTTTGGATTAAAGTACGATAGTATGAATCCTATTTCTAATTGGTTTCAAGAAAATCCAACTATTTTAGAGAAATTTGATGTGGTGTTTAAAGAAAATATAGAACTCATCGAAGATCAGGAACTTCAAAAAGATCTTATTAAGATTTATCAAGATGATATTTTTGAATATCGAAATAAATTTGCTGTGATTACTGTAATTCTTGCGATAAAACTTCATTTTTACAACTAGCTTTTGAAATGTAAAACAAGCTGAATATAAGTCCTATATAAATTCCTGCCATACCAGAACTAAAAACATGTCCCGCCGTAGATGAAATAACAAAAAGAATAAGAAGCATCATCAAAACGAAATTAGCATAGAGATATTTTTCTATATTTTTAGAGAAAATAACAGCTTGTACTCCTACAAATAACAGAGCGAATATAAAAAGAAATAATCCTATAAAAGCATAGGCAAAGAAGATATCCACAACATCTATTTCAACTAATTTAAGGTGATTCATTTGTTCATAACTAGTTTGACCTACACCAATTATTTTTTCTAAAAAATTATACTCTTGTAAGTATACCTGGAGAGAATCTTTTAAAAAAACATTTCTGTTAGAGAGAATAAAGGTTAGAAAATCAAATTTATCATAGAAGTAGTAAAGCCTATTATAAATGCTTGATGCTTTTACATAAGACCAACCATAATAGACAATAGCAGGAAGAAGAATTAAGGTCACCAAGAATACATTAGCAAAGATTTTTAAATTAATCTTCCTAATAGTAGGTCTCTTTATAGGAATTAAAATGTGAATTAATATAACACCAAATACACTTGTTTTAGAAGCTATACTTAAAGCAACTACTATATTAAATAAAGCCATTAAAACGTAAAAAAACTTATTGCGTTTCCAAAGATTAAAAGAAACAATGCTGCTTAAAATTAATAGTAAGGCGGAGACTTCATTTCCTGCATAGAAAAAGCCTTTACTCCCAATATCACCAAAGTTATACATAGGATAACCTACTCCTAAATGTTTTAGTAAAATATTGATAACTAATATAAAATAGGAGAAATTTACTAATTTAAAAACTAATTTTGAAGTGTCTTTTTTCAAGTAATTACGAAAAAATAAAAATGCAAAAATAGGAATAACATATTTTGTGATTTTAATCAAGTCATTCATCAATAAGGAAAAATCCAAATTTTTAAATAATTGAAAAAATGAGGGAACCATCAAGACTAAAATGATAAAAATGGATAGAAAAAATTGTTTAGGATATTGTGCTAGATTTAGAAAAATGAGTAGGACAATAAGCATTTTAAAAGCTTGACTTATGCTGATAGGTAAAATGATGTTATTGGTTAATAAAAAACCATTCACCATATCTATTGGTAAAAGAAATAACATTAGATAAATTATACTTTTATCTAGGGGAAGCTTATAAATTAAATTTTTCATTAAATTTTAGTGATAGACAAAGATAATATTCTACCTAAGTATTAGGTTTGTTAAATCAATAATTATATTTGTTGTGTATGAAAATTAAACTGCTCTCCAATATGTATCCTTCCCAAAAAGACCTTCTTTTTGGAATCTTTGTAAAAAAAACCGTCTTGGCTTTGGAGGAGAATGGAGCAGAATTCACGCAGAAGATAGTCATTAAAGGAAAACGATCTTCTTCTTTTCAAAAATTACTTACGTATACGACGTATTATTTAAAAGCTGTTTTTAGTGTTTTTCATCGTGAGCATGAGTTGGTTTATATCCATTTTCTTACGCATAATCTGCCTTTAATAAGCTGGTACAATCTTTTTCAAAAGAAACCCATCGTCATCAATTTACACGGTTCTGATATTAGTGCGGTAAAACAAAACTCTTGGATAGATAAATACCAAGCGAAAATGCTAAAAAAAGCTGCAGAGGTAGTCGTCCCTTCCCAGTATTTTAAGGCGATTGTGCAAGAACGCTATCCCGATATAAATATTCCTTTTTATGTATACCCTTCCGGAGGAATTGATACCACTATTTTTTATCCAGAGCTTAGCAAAAGAAAAAGCTTAAGCATTTCTTTTGTGTCTAGAATTGACAAGGGAAAAGGCTGGCGTGATTTCTTGTCTATTTTTTCGGAATTAAATACTAACGGAACCAAAATCCACGCTACTATCGCTGGTGACGGAGCCGAAAAAGAATCTTTTCTAGAAGCTATAAAGAATCACTCTTACAATCACCTTATAGATTACCGTGGTTTTCAATCTAAAGAGCAATTAGCCGAAATTTATCAAAGTTCAGAATTATTTATTTTTCCCACACAATTACCCGAAAGTTTAGGCTTGGTTGGGATAGAGGCTATGGCTTGTCAAAATGTAGTTTTTGCCAGAAATATAGGAGGCCCTACGGGTTATGTCGAGTCAGGAGAAAACGGATTTTTATTTAATTCTGTTCCCGAAGCCGTGCAACAAATTAAAAAATACTTAGCTTTACCTAAAGAAAGTAAAGAAATCATTCAACATAAAGCTTTTGCAACAGCCAAACCTTATGAAGCTCAGCAAGTGGCATCCAATTTGTACGCTAATTTTAAAACCCTATGTTCCACAAGTTAAAGCTTTTCTTGTATTATGCTTTTATTCAGCACCTACCACATTCTAGGTTGCTGGGTTTCTCTAATACCATTAGAGTAGGTTACGTTTCTAAAGTTTTAAAAATCATGCCCTATGATAAACAAAGCAAGTTAGAACCTAAGGTGTATCTGTCTAATGCTAAGGGAACTAAAATAGGATATAATTGCAGAATTAACGAAAACGTTTTTATACAACAAGCAATAATAGAGGATGAAGTGCTTATTGCGCCGCATGTAGCCATTCTTAGCACTTCGCATACTCATGACCGTATAGATATAAGTATCGTAAATCAAGGAGATACCAAACCCAATCCACCAATAATCAAAAAAGGAGCTTGGTTGGGACGTAATGTGGTGGTTTTACCTGGAGTAACAGTTGGAGAAGGAGCCATTGTTGCAGCCGGAGCTATTGTTAATAAAGATGTGGCTGCTTTTACGATTGTAGGAGGTGTACCTGCAAAATTTATTAAAAATAGAACTTAGTAAGAAAGGAGTTGACTTCCTAAAATGGCTTTAACTTTTATGCTATTTTTTGAAGTAAAATAACTTTTATAAGAAAGTAAATTATGAATAGACACATAAAGTATTTAGGATGTCTGTTAATAGTGCTATTGTCTTCTTGCCATAAGAATACTGAGGATACTGTAATACAAGAAGACCAAAAGGTATTTCTTGTTGCGGGACAAAGTAATGCGATGGGGGTTGGAGATAGAGAAAAATCTATAAAGCAAGAAAATATAGAAGTAGTAGAATATAATTCACAGTATGATGTTATTCAATTATTAAATGATCCCATAGGACAAAATCATCTAGGATTCCAACAAGCACAAACGGGTAGTTTTTTAGCAGCATTAGGTTATGAATATAATAAGCTTACAAAGAATAAGGTTATAGTGGTTCAAGCGGCAAAAGGGGGGGCATCTTTAACAAAAGAAGCCGAAATAGAAAACTGGGGCAATTGGAGCTCGTCAGGAAGTTTATTTCAAAATAGCTTAACCAAAATTAAAATGATGCAAGCTTGTTTTTTACAGGGAGAAATTCCAAAAGCATCGATAGATGCAATCTTTTGGAGCCAAGGAGAGAATGAGGGTCAGGCAATTGCAAATCAAATTATTGAAAAACAAGACTATAAAAATGCTCTAATTCAATTAGTGGAAAAGTACCTTAGTCATTTAGGAGAAGTTCCATTTATAATTATAGAAACCGGTAGATTTCAAGGAGATTCTATAAAGGATCAAGGATATAAAGCGGTAAGAGAAGCTCAAAGAGAAGTAGCTGCAGAAATGGAGAATGTGCATATAGGCTACGATGAAACCGAGTTATTTATAGAACGGCACTGGCTAAAAGATGTGGTACACTATAATCAAGAAGCCTTAAATGATATTGGTGAAAAATTAGCTTATTTTTACGTTTCTTTAGAAGAATAATCAGTAATGATTCAAAATAAATTCAACATATTAAAAGGCTTAACGATGGTTTGTATCCTTATCGCGACCTTCTTTTTACCTTTAAAAACATCATTAAGTAATATAGGTCTTATCGGTTTGGTAGTAACCACGCTCTTGTCTTTTGGCTTAAACGGATTTAGAAAGAACGGCAAACTAGGTTTCTTTCTTTTATTTTCTCCCATGGTCTTCTTTTTACCTTTGCTTTGGGGATGGATGTATTCCCCCTTAAAAGCAGATGCTTTTCATGAATTAAGCAAATATGTATTTTTAGGCTTAACGCCACTATTTCTTTTCCGTAAAGACATTGAGGCGGGGACCTTTAGAAAATATGCGTCTTACGGTCTTTTAGCAGGATCTTTTTTAAGCGGATTAATCTTGTTAGTTGTCAATTTCTATAATTTTAGCCAAACATCCTATCCGCCGCATTGGCTCCTTAATCATACGTTTACCAGTTTTAATTTCTTAGAACCCCTAAGTGGTATGCACCCCATTTATATGGGCATGTATTTTGCTTTGGCATTAAGTATTTTATTTTTCACCCCAATAAAACTGCCTAAGATTTTAAAAGTATTTGCTTTTATTATTTTTAGTTTAAGCATTGTTTTTCTAGCCTCTAGAATTATTTATGGAGTTTTGGTATTGCTCGTTTTATTATATCTTATTCATAACCTTTCCTTTAAAACTTTTGCCGTGTTGCTTACTGGCGTTTTGGTCCTAGGTGTTTTGGGTTTTAGCACGCTGCAAAAGACCTATTTGTATCAAAAAACGGTTAACGGTACCTTATGGGAGTTGCAAGAAAATGTGGGCACTTATAATACCAACCAAAGTATGAGAGTAGACTCACGTTGGTCTCGTTGGCAAGTGGCCGTAGATCTCATTAAAGAAAAGCCCATTTTGGGCTATGGTGGAGGAACAGAAAATGAAGTGCTATTAGAAGAATACCAGCGGCGTGATATGAAAAGCTCTGTAGAGAATGAGTACAATGCTCACAATCAATTCTTGGGATTTTGGCTCCGTTTTGGTGTCGTGGGATCGCTACTTATGCTCGTTTATTTCTTTAGAAACGCGATTACTGCTTTTAGGTACCAGAACTTATTATTTTTAAGCTTTTTAACCATTTTATTTTGGTCTCTTATGGTAGAGAATGTCCTAGATCGTAATATGGGAATTAATTTTGTCGCGCTATTCGGAACCCTTTTCTATGCCGAATTTTTAGCAAAAGAAAGTAAAGATCTAGCCGATGAAACGACTTCTTAAGCTTTCTAAAGCTAGCTTGTTTTTTTATTTTCTACTGATTTTTATTTCAGTAGAAGCCTTCAATAAAATCTACTATTTTTATGTAAATGGTGATTTTATCGTTCAAAAAGCGGTAAAATTACTCGCTTTGGGCCTTATGTTAGGAATATTTCTTATTAAAAATCCGCGTAAGCTCCTTCTGCCAGTCCTACTTATTGCATGCTTTGTCTTAGGACAGTTTTTTTTGCCAGATGCGTTCGTATTCTCTTCTGTGATTGGATTTAGTCGGTATTTTTTCTTTTTGATAATGATCATGTTCTTTGCTGATTTTCAACAATTAAATCTAAGGAACCTTAATCCTATATTTAAATTCTGGGAACTCTTTTTATGGGTTAATAACCTAGTTATTCTTTTAGCGGTCATTTTCAATCTATCACTTTTCAAGGCTTATTTAGGCGGCCGATGGGGATATAATGGCCTGCTTATGGTATCATCAAATAGCACTTATTTTTATTTAGTGGCTTTTCTTTATTTTTTAATACGCTTTCCTAAAACTTATTTTAAAAGGGTTTTGTTTTGGCTTACACTAATCGCCGCACTTTGTACGGGAACCAAATCTATTTATTTAGGAATATTGTTATTTAGTCTCGTGGCTTTGCTTAGTCTTCAAGTGCCTAAAAAAATAAAATGGTCTCTAACCCTTGGTGTTATTTTCTTGGGGATTGCCAGTATGTTTCTTTTATTCTCTTCGGAATTGTTTACGGGTATCATTCAAGAAGATGGTTGGCTAAGTGCGGTTTTATCTTACCGGAATGAGCTTTTAATGAAAGATACGCTACCTTATATTCAGGAAAACTGGAGAACTCTTCATTATTTTATAGGAGGTTTATCACAGCCTTTAGCTAGACCGCAGCTAGAGTTAATCGATTTATTTTTGTACTTCGGAGCCTTTGGGATGCTACTCTACCTCTATCTATTTTTTAAAAACTACTTCAATTTCAGCCTAAAGGCTCGAGAAATCGCTTTCTATGTGGTGCTTTTAACGGTACCACTTATAACAGGAAATTTTTTTTATAATGCCTCGGTTCCCATCTATTTAATACTTTTAAAATTAGTAATAAAAGAACGTGAGCTCACTTCTCACACTATACGAAGTAATCAAAAATTAAAACCAGTCTAAATCATTTAAAAAAGGATAAAACAGTACTTTTACCGCTTTAAATTTATGTCCATGCCACGCATACATCTGCTTAATACGTTTGTAGATAACCTCAGCATGCAAGAAACCTTGCAGCAAATCGAGGAAAGTATTGTGTACCATAAACCTATACATCATACCGTAGTAAATGCCGGTAAGATTGTCGCCATGCAAACCGATGAGGTCTTGCGCAAGAGCGTAAATGAAGCTGATTTGATTAACGCCGACGGCCAAGCGGTGATTTGGGCTTCTAAGCTTTTAAAAAAGCCCTTAAAAGAACGCGTTGCCGGAATAGATTTATTTGTTAACTTAGTAGAACTTGCTCATCAAAAACAGTTTAGTATTTACTTATTGGGAGCTAAACAGGAGGTAGTAGAAGCTGTCGTAACGAAATTTGAAAAACAATGCGATTCCAAAATTATAGCAGGATTTAGAAATGGATATTTTTCTACTTCCGAAGAAAAACAAATCGTAGATCACATCGTTCACTCTAAAGCAGATATGTTGTTTGTAGCCATGAGCTCTCCAAAAAAAGAGATATTTTTGCACAAGCATCGAGAAGCACTAAGTTCAATTCCCTTTATTATGGGGGTGGGAGGTAGTTTTGACGTAATTTCAGGAAAGACGAAAAGAGCTCCGCTTTGGATGCAAAAAAGCGGACTGGAATGGTTTTACCGATTTTTGCAAGAACCCAAACGCATGTGGAAAAGGTACCTCGTAGGAAACTCAAAGTTTCTATATTTGGTATTTAAAGAGAGATTTCATTCTAAAGACAAGTAAGATCATGAAAATCAAAAATATTTGTTGCATAGGCGCAGGCTATGTTGGAGGTCCAACTATGGCTGTGATTGCACAAAAATGTCCTCAAGTTAAAGTCACCGTAGTAGATATTAATGAGCATAGGATAAATGCCTGGAACAATAAAGACTTGTCTAAACTTCCGGTGTATGAACCCGGCTTAGACAAAGTGGTGGAAGAAGCTAGAGGCAGAAATTTATTTTTTTCTACGCAAGTAGACCAAGCCATAGATGAAGCTGATATGATTTTTATCTCGGTGAATACGCCTACCAAAACCTACGGGAAAGGCAAAGGCATGGCCGCAGATTTAAAATATATAGAACTTTGTGCGCGTCAAATTGCACGTGTAGCGACCACCGATAAAATTGTGGTCGAAAAATCAACACTTCCAGTAAGAACAGCTTCAGCTATTAAAAGTATTTTAGACAATACAAGTAATGACAACAAGGTGAAATTCCAAATTTTATCTAATCCAGAATTTTTAGCAGAAGGGACCGCAGTAACCGATTTATTAAACCCAGATCGAGTGTTGATTGGAGGAGATAACACTACTTCAGAAGGAAAAGAAGCCATAGCGGCTTTGGTAAATATCTATGCCGACTGGGTGCCCAAACAACGTATTTTAACCACCAATGTATGGTCTTCAGAACTTTCTAAACTTACGGCAAATGCTTTTTTAGCTCAACGTGTTTCCTCAATCAATTCTTTGTCTGAACTTTGTGAGAAAACAGAAGCAGATGTGAATGAAGTGGCCAAAGCTATTGGAATGGATTCACGTATTGGATCCAAATTTTTAAAAGCTTCCGTTGGTTTTGGAGGTTCATGCTTTCAAAAAGATATTTTAAACTTGGTTTACATTGCTAAAACATACGGTTTAGAAGAGGTAGCCGATTATTGGGAGCAAGTGATTATTATGAATGATCATCAAAAAAGACGCTTTGCTCATAACATTATTAGTACCTTGTTTAATACGGTTTCGGGTAAAAAGATTGCTTTCTTGGGGTGGGCATTCAAAAAAGATACCAATGATACTCGAGAGTCTGCCGCTATTTATGTCGCCGATGAATTACTGAGCGAACAATCACAAATTTCGGTGTACGATCCTAAGGTAAATGCCGAACAAATGTATACCGATTTAGATTACCTGAATACGCGTTCTGCTGAAGAAACCCGTAACGGACTCCTAGTGAACCAAGATCCTTATGAAGCTTGTAAAGATGCTCACGCCATTGCCATTTTAACCGAATGGGATGAGTTTAAAACTTATGATTGGCAAAAAATATACGATCAGATGCAAAAACCAGCCTTTCTATTTGATGGAAGAGGAATTTTAGATATTCCACCGTTGGAAGAAATAGGCTTTGTATGCTACAAAATAGGAAGTAGTAATAAAAATTTATAATGCTTTAGCTGAAGATAAAATGAATAGAAAAAGAGTTTTAATTACGGGAGCTGCCGGATTTTTAGGATCTCATCTTTGCGATAAATTTATTGCCGAAGACTACCATGTTTTGGCGATGGATAACTTGATTACAGGAGATTTAAAAAATATAGAGCATCTTTTTCAGTTAGAACAATTTGAATTCTATCACCACGATGTGACTAAGTTTGTACACGTAGCTGGAGATTTAGATTACATTCTTCATTTTGCGAGTCCCGCCAGTCCCATAGATTACCTTAAAATCCCTATTCAGACGCTAAAAGTAGGAAGCTTGGGAACGCATAATTTACTCGGCTTGGCTAAAGAAAAAAATGCTAGAATACTAATTGCCAGTACTTCCGAAGTGTATGGAGATCCTTTGGTTCATCCGCAAACCGAAGAGTATTACGGCAATGTAAATACCATTGGTCCGCGTGGGGTTTATGATGAAGCCAAGCGTTTTCAGGAATCCATAACGATGGCGTATCACCGCTTTCACGGTTTGGAAACCCGTATCGTAAGAATATTTAATACGTATGGTCCAAGAATGCGACTTAATGACGGGAGGGTGATACCAGCGTTTATAGGTCAGGCGTTGCGCGGGGAAGACTTAACTATATTTGGTGATGGTTCACAAACCCGTTCATTTTGTTTTGTAAGCGATCAAATAGAAGGAATTTACAAATTATTGCTTAGTGATTATGTAGAACCAGTGAATATAGGCAACCCTTACGAAATTACCATCAAAGATTTTGCCGAAGAGATTATAAAATTAACGGGTACCAGTCAAAAAGTGATTTATCAAGATTTACCCAAAGATGATCCTATGCAACGCCAGCCCGATATTTCTCGAGCTAAAGAAGTTTTAGGTTGGGAGCCTCTGGTAAACAGGCAGGAAGGGATGAAAATTACCTATAACTATTTTAAAAGTCTATCGCCAAAAGAGCTCACTAAAAAGGCGCATAAGGATTTTAGTAAACACATAAGAAAATAGTATGCAGATTAAGCAAGGGAGATATTCTGCTTATTTACGTCCACTGGTTTATCTTATAGATATCGCAGTGATTTTACTATTTGCCTTGCAATTCAAGTTACCACTTGCAGACTATTTTAATTTCACCATTTTTGTTACCATAGGCTGGTTGGTGATGTCTATTAAAACCGACTTTTATGAAGTTTACCGCTTTACAAAAGTGACTAAGATTATCTCTCTTAACTTTTTACAAGCCGTTATTTTTGGATTGTTTATTTTTTCATTCTTTGGGTTTTTCGGAGAATTAAGTCGGCCTAGAAAAGAGATTTTCTTTTACGTAGGAAAAGTGTTTGCTAGCATTTTAATCATCAAGCTCTTCATTTTTTATTTACTGAAACGTTACCGTAAATATTTAGGAGGGAACTATAGAACGACCATAATTTTAGGAGATAATCAGCGTACTAGAACCTTAAGAGATTTCTTTAAATCTAATACAGAGTATGGATACCAGTACAAAAGACTAGTCGATTTTTCATCGGAAGATTTTGATCTAGAAGAAGTGTTTGATTGGATTTTGGATAATGAAATCAACGAGATTTATTGTTCGGTAGCCGAATTGAATAATGAGCAACTCAATCAGGTGATTGAGTTTGCCGACAATAATTTAAGACCGCTCAAGTTTCTTCCAGATAATAAAGACATTTATACCCGCCAATTAAAAATGGAGTATTATGGATACCTTCCTATTCTTTCTTTACGGAATATTCCTATTGACGATTCGTTAAACAAGTTTATTAAAAGAGCATTTGATATTATAATGTCTATTTTGGTGATTGTATGCATACTTTCTTGGCTTACTCCCATTTTAGCCATCTTTATCCGAATGGAATCAAAGGGGCCTATTTTTTTCAGGCAAAAAAGAAACGGATTGGATTATAAAGAATTCTATTGTTATAAATTCCGCTCTATGCGAGAAAATCCTCAAGCAGATTTACACCAGGTAAAAAGAGGAGATAAGCGAATTACTAGAGTGGGGAAATTCATTAGAAAAACCAGTATAGACGAAATGCCACAGTTTTACAATGTGCTTTTAGGAGACATGTCTGTGGTAGGGCCAAGACCCCATATGGTAAGTCACACACATATGTATGCCGAACGAATCGATAAATTTATGGTAAGGCACTTTATAAAACCAGGAATTACGGGACTTGCGCAAACTAGTGGTTTTCGCGGAGAAGTAGAAACCGAAGCAGATATCATTAACCGCGTGCGATATGATATTTTCTACTTAGAAAACTGGTCTTTGCTATTAGACTTAAAGATTGTTTTCCAAACCGTTTACGACGCGATAAAAGGAGATGACAAAGCTTATTAAGTTTTACCAATTTTATCTCAAAATGAGCTATATAGTTGAACATATCTTGCCAATTTGCGCAAAAAATACCTGCCTATGCCGGCCCGTCCGAACGTATCATCCGGGTGGACAGGCAGGCTCGGCATAGCTAAGGCTATGACTGCGTTTTTTCCCTTGAACTTGAAAAAATATGTTTTCAAATCCAATGGCTAATTTTGAGGTATAATTCTAATTGCTGAGAGTTTATGTGATTTTTGGCTTGCCATTTTAAAATTTCCAAAATAAGTTCTGCTAAAGATAAGAGAATCCACAGGGAACAAAACTCTCATTTTATATTCCAGAATATAAAGTCTATTTTTCAACAAAACATTAGGGCGTCAATTTGCAAACAATTATTTTTGAAGTCACAAACAAAACCATATACAATGAACATTCTTATTCTAGGTTCTGGCGGGAGAGAACATACTTTTGCCTACCAAATGACTAAAAGCACGCATTGCAGTCAGTTATACGTAGCTCCAGGAAATGCTGGAACCGCAAAAATAGCCACTAATATTGCTCTAAATGTGAACGATTTTGAAGCGATAAAAGCGACGGTCATAGAAAAAGAGATTCAGATGGTGGTGGTAGGACCAGAAGATCCTTTGGTGAACGGAATTTATGATTTCTTTACGGAAGATGAAGCCTTAAAAGACGTGATGTTAATAGGTCCGTCTAAACGCGGCGCTTTACTAGAAGGAAGCAAAGAAAGAGCCAAAGAATTTATGGCGATGCACAACGTTCCTACCGCAGCTTACGAGAGTTTCACCAAAGAAAGTTTAGCAGCAGGAAAGAAATTTCTAGAAACTTTAAAAGCACCTTACGTACTTAAAGCCGATGGTTTGGCTGGAGGAAAAGGAGTTTTGATCTTGGAGGAGTTAGACGAAGCTAAAGCGGAATTGGAACAAATGCTAAGCGGAAAATTTGGAAATGCGAGTCATACGGTCGTGATTGAAGAATTTTTAGACGGAATAGAACTGAGTGTTTTTGTCTTAACCGACGGGAAAGACTATAAAATTTTACCTACTGCAAAAGACTACAAACGCATTGGCGAAGGAGATACCGGTTTAAACACGGGCGGAATGGGAGCGATTTCTCCTGTACCTTTTGCCGATGAAGCATTGATGCGAAAAATTGAAGAACGCATTGTTAAACCAACGGTAAACGGACTTCTAAAAGAAGAGATAGATTACAAAGGCTTTATTTTTATAGGCTTAATTAAGGTAGGAGATGATCCTTACGTGATAGAATACAATGTGCGAATGGGCGATCCAGAAACCGAAGTGGTTTTACCCCGAGTAAAAACAGATTTGGTAGAATTATTACAAAAAGTAGGGCAACAAGAATTGGCATCAGCGAGTTTAGAGATAGATGAAAGAGCTGCGACTACGGTCATGTGTGTTTCGGGAGGTTATCCAGAAGCTTATGAAAAAGGAAAAGAAATTACAGGATTGGAAAATATAGAAGACGCTATCGTTTTTCATGCAGGAACGAAAGAAGAAAACGGAAAGGTAGTAACGAATGGAGGTCGGGTAATGGCGGTGACTTCATTTGGAAAAGATTACCAAGAAGCGCTAAAAAAATCTTATCAAAACGTAGAAAAGCTACATTTTGATAAGATGTATTATAGAAAAGATTTAGGAAAAGACCTAATATTAAGTTAAATATGTAATGTCGTATTAAGAATAAAAGAGACGATTTAATTGCGACATTATCTGTTTACCTTGGTATAAGCTAGTACTTAGCGTTTTTTCCTAAAAACACATGTGCTTTTACAGAACGGTCCTCTTCGTTGTTATCATTAAATTTTTTCAGTTGAAGCATCCAGTAAACAAAAGCTACTGCTCCAATAAGTATAAAAATAAAGTTTAAGCCGTTAGCGGCAAACCAGCTAGATAACTCTAATTCACGAATAGCGTCAAAGGGTACAAACAAGACATCTTCAAAAAGAGATGCAATAAGTTCAAAAAAATCTTTCATCGTTGGGAACTTTGTTATAAGTTTCTACAAAAGTAAGAAATTACTCTATGTTAGCAAGCTTTTTTAAGAAATCTAAACCTATCAATTTTTTAATTGTAGGTGTTTTCATGACGATTTACTTTATTTCAGCCAATTTTTTTAGGTTGGATGAAGCTTTTTCATGGCCACTTATCGCAGAAAAAACAGGCTATTTAATCATCTATCTTCTGTTGATGTTTATCTTAAATTTTATCGTTAAACGTAACGGAATCAGCAAAAAGAATAGCTTTGCAATTTTACTCTTCGGTCTTTTAACCATGCTCTTATTGCCCGTTTTAAAAGCCAGTGAAATTCTTGTTTCTGCATTTTTTGTGTTATTGGCATTGCGAAAAATAATTAGCTTAAAATCTGGCTTAGAGATTAAAAAGAAAATATTTGACGCCTCTATGTGGATTGCCGTTGCGAGTTTATTCTATCCGTTAAGCTTGTTTTTTCTAATCCTTCCTTTTGTTAGTATTTTCTATTACGCCACCCAAGATTTTAAAAATTTTCTTATTCCTTTTGTAGCTCTTATTTGCACGTATCTTTTGGTGACCGCAGGCTATCTTTTGGTACTCGATATAACTTTTCCGTTAAGCCAATTTTTGGTGATTCCTGATCTTAATATTGCAATCTATCAGGAAGCTTACGTGCTTATTCCTTTAATTATAATCACTTTATTTACGCTAATAAGTCTCTTTTTCTTTCTAAAAGAGATGCAAAATACGATTAGAAAAAGAAAAGCCATGTTGTTTCTAATTCTTCTGTTTTTTATCATTGGCTTACTCATAGTGGTTTTGGCTCCGCAAAAAACCGGAGCCGAACTACTTTTTCCTATGTTAGGAATTAGTATGATGGGAGTCATTTTTTTGGAAGAAAAAGGCTTAAAACTCATTAAAGAAATTGCTTTGGCCATCTTGATTCTAGCCGTGCTTATAATTCCTTTTATGTTATGGTAGATCTTTCTCTTTTCGACATAGAGCAAGAATTGAAGAAGCGACATGCTTATCCATATGAATGGGGAAGAAAACAAAATAATATTTGGGATGACTATACCAATTTTATATATAAAACACCGCATTGGGAACCGGTAGTCGAAGTGATGAAAGCTACAATTGAAGCTTATGATTTAGATAAAAAAGAGCTGTTTCAATATGCCGCCAACCGCTGGTATAATTTCTGGAGCGCTATGGCGGTAGAGAAAATTTTCACTCAAATTGAAGGCGTAGTTCCTGCCCTAAATCCCAAAGATAGATTGGTGGATTTTAACCTTAGCGGAATTGATTTTGACCACAAAACTTCTGTTTTTCCTAAGGGATTTAAGCAGACGCTTTATTATGCTCAAAACCACAAAGAAGAATTACTGAATTGGTTGTATAAAAACCAAAGTCAGCAGCAGCGAAAACACCTCGAAAACCGATTGTTTTTGGTGGTTTATGCACAAGATGGCGAGCATTGGAAACTGAAAGCAGAAATCACTTGGTTGCAAAGCATCATTCAAAAATATGTAAGTACCTTTGAGGCTTCTCTATTAACGCCATTAAATTGGAATGAAAAATCGGCTTTATCCGATATTATTTGGGCAGTACAATGAATTACATCGGTTCTAAAAATAAACTTTCCGCTTGGATTTTGGACGTGGTATCACAGCAGGTTTCTACTCCTTTAAAAGATGCTGTTTTTTGCGATTTATTTGCAGGAACGGGAAGAGTAGGAAGAACTTTTAAGCCACTCGTAAAGCAAGTCATTGCGAATGATGTAGAATTCTATAGCTACATATTGTTGCAAAATTATATAGGGAACCACGTATCACTTCCGCGGAAGCGTGATTACATAGAAAAATTAGAAAATCTAGCTCCTAAAGAAGGCTTTATCGCACAGGAATACGGCGAAAACGGAACCGCCCATCGTTTGTTTTTTTCCCAACACAATGCTCAAAAAATTGATGCGGTAAGACAACAAATAGAAGTCTGGAAAACTGAAGGAGAAATAGATCCTCCTATGTATTATTTCTTGCTGGCTTCTTTGTTAGAAAGTGCCGATAAGGTGGCAAATACAGCATCGGTTTACGGGGCATATTTAAAAAAGATAAAGAAATCGGCGGCAAAACCCATAAAAATCCTTGGGGCAGAATTTGATCTTACGGCTTCTTCACACGAGGTGTTTCAAAAAGACGGAAATGCGTTGGTGAAAGAGATTAGCGGAGATATTTTATACCTAGATCCGCCTTACAATGCTAGACAATATGGCGCTAATTATCACTTGCTAACGACGATTGCAAAATATGACCGCTTTGTGCCCAGAGGAAAAACGGGTTTGCGAGATTATTATAAATCGGCGTATTGTAGAAAAGGAGAAGTAGCGCAGCAGTTTGAAGAATTGATTAAATCGGCGCAATTTTCCACTATTTTTTTAAGCTACAATAACGAAGGTCTCATGCCGCCAGAGCTCATTAAAACGATTATGCAAAAATACGGAAACTATAGCCTGGAAGTAAAAGACTATCAGCGTTTTAAAGCCGATAAAACCGAAAGCAGAAACCATAAAGCTAGCGCTACGCAAGAATACTTGCATATTCTGAAGAAGTAGAGCTATTTATACGTTTTCCAAATCTTCAATTTCCACTTTATTCTCAAAACCGTAAATCACTCGTTTTATCTACTATTTGAGATAATATCCTTACTTTTGAAAAATCACAAAGAAATAACCTTTTTAGAGGTCCTAAAACTAAACACTATGTTTTCAGACAAAGCGAATAAAATATTTGAAGAAGTAATAGAAAAATACCACGTCATCAATACGGTAGATCAAGAATTTAGCAATCCGTATGGAGAAAATGAAGATTTATTAGCGCATTTGCTTTACCGTAAATCTTGGATAGATACCGTGCAATGGCATTACGAAGACATTATTCGCGATCCAGAAATTGATCCTGTTTCGGCTTTAAAATTAAAGCGTAAAATTGATGCTTCCAACCAAGATCGTACCGATATGGTGGAGTATATCGATTCTTATTTCTTAGAAAAATACAAAGAGGCTACTCCAAAAGCAGACGCAACGATCAATACCGAAAGTCCGGCTTGGGGTGTAGACCGTTTGTCTATTTTGGCGCTTAAAATATACCATATGAATGAAGAAGCAACACGCGAGGATGCTTCTCAAAAACATCAAATGGCGTGTAAAGCAAAGTTAGACGTGTTGTTAGAGCAGCGTGTAGATTTATCGACTGCCATCGATCAATTGCTACAAGATATTGAAAACGGAGATAAATACATGAAGGTGTACAAGCAGATGAAAATGTACAATGACGACGAATTAAACCCCGTTTTAAGAGGTCAAAAATAATTCACATTAGGTGAAAAATAGTACTCAACACATCGCCATCATTAGACTTTCTGCCTTGGGCGATGTGGCAATGTTGGTGCCGGTATTGCGCAGACTGCTTCAGCAATATCCAGACCTAAAAGTAACTGTCGTGACCAAGCCTTTCTTTGGAAAGCTTTTTCAGGATTTACCCCAGGTAAATGTGTTGGTCGCTGAGGTGAAAACCGAGCATAAAGGCATCATGGGTTTATGGAGCCTGGCCAAAGAGATCAAAGCCTTAGATGTAGATGCGGTAGCTGATGTGCATGATGTGTTGCGCTCTAAAATGCTGCGTTTTTTCTTTTTCCTTTACGGAATTAAATCGGCGTCGATAGATAAAGGCAGAGCAGAAAAAAAAGCACTTACCCAATTAGCACCCAAAACAATCACCCCTTTAAAAACCACGCAGCAACGTTATGCTGCCGTTTTTGAGCAATTAGGTTTTCCTATAGATTTAGATCAAGAAATCAGTTTTGAAAAACCACAATTGCCTAAGCAGTTTCAGGAGTATATAGGTCAGAATGTTAAGAAGTGGATAGGTATCGCTCCGTTTGCGGCGCATGAAACCAAAATGTATCCGCTAGACTTAATGGAAGAAGTGATTGTCGCTTTAAACGAAGAAAACAACCTGCATATCTTTTTATTTGGTGGCGGAAATCAAGAACGACAGTTGCTAGAACCTCTAGCCGAAAAATATGAAAACGTGAGCAGTCTAGTGGGAATTTTCGCTTTCGCGGAAGAGTTGCATATCATCGCCAATTTAGACCTGATGATTTCGATGGATAGCGGCAACGGACATATGGCTGCAATGTATCAAGTGCCTGTGATTAGCATTTGGGGAAATACGCATCCGTATGCAGGATTTGCCCCTTTTCAGCAGACTCCAGCACAACAAATACTTCCAGATTTAACGCAATATCCGTTTTTACCAACCTCTATCTATGGCAACAAAGAAGTAAGCGGCTATGAAGATGTGATGAAATCAATTCCGCCAAGGGAAATTATAGAGAAAGCAAAATCCTACCTGTAAATGTTTAAAAAAACCTTAAAAAACTGGTTGCTAAAGCTGGGTATTGCCAGTTTTGCTTTGCTTATTTTATTGCAAATGGTATTTGCAGCATTGGGAATTGACTATCCGCCTATTTCTAGAGATATGTTGGGGGAAAACTTGTCTTTTGGCTTGTTTGTGATTTTGGGAGTGATTGTCGCTCCGCTTTTTGAGGAAGTTGCTTTTCGAGGTTTTTTTACTCCCCAACGCTGGTTAAGAATCACTTCTTTTATTGT
The DNA here is from genome assembly GCF_031085155.1 of Mesonia profundi. Taxonomy (GTDB): domain Bacteria; phylum Bacteroidota; class Bacteroidia; order Flavobacteriales; family Flavobacteriaceae; genus Mesonia; species Mesonia profundi. Next base: position 74,957 of record NZ_JAVHUL010000005.1, read on the forward strand.
GTTGCTGATCTTTATAGGCTTGTCGTTTAGTTACTTTAGTCTGGCGTTGCTCTTGCTCTACATTCTTAGTGTTTACTTAAATGACCGGAGTGGTAAAAAACGCATTAACCTCTTATTGGTGATGAATGCAGTGTTGTTTGCGGGGATTCATTATACCGCCCAAGATTTTATCACTTCGCTTGGGGTGGTAGCTATTCTGGCTCAGTTTGGAATGGGACTTATTTTATTGTGGATCACCATTAACTTCGGGTTGATAAAAGCGATGTTATTTCACGCTTTTTACAATGGCTTATTAATGTTGTTGCTTTTTATGGCTTTGCAATACCCTTCTCCAGAAAAGCATACCGCAGAAAGTAAACACTTGACCATAGAATACCAAGAGATTCCTTATGCTAAAAGTACCGAGGGAAGTTTTACTAGAAAGAGAACTAAAGATACTTTGTACCTCACCAATATGCGCTTGAATAAAGCAAATCGTTTACATATAGAAACTTCTACTTTATCTAAAGAGGATGAGCCTTGGGTAGAAAGTGTTCCTTTTATGAAATATGACTTAAAAGTGTACACCAATAATAAAGAAGAGGTGAATATGTATAGCGAAGAATTGTTTCAATTATTAAAAAACGAAGAATTAATTTACTAATTTATGGATTTAAATACCCCCATTTTTACGTACCTCATTGTAGGCGTATGTGTTTTATATATTTCGGTGAGCTTGTACCGTTTTAAAGAACTCGATAAAAATAAGCGAGTAAAATTATATATCCTTATCGGAATTTTTGTGCTGTATGTAGTTGCTAAAATTTGGCGCATCACCCAAGAATAGTTTTTAACTTTTTATTATAAGCATACCGCTTGTTGTTTGAAGCTTACAAACTGAGTTCGATCCCGCCCGAAAGGCTACGGACGGATGATTTCTCGTAGAAAAATTATATCGAGAACAAGTTTTTGAACGAAAATCGCTGTTCTCGATACAAAATTTTCTCAAAATTTCACTCGAACTGACACGATTTTCTTAGATTGAATTCAGGTATATAACTAGACTTTTAAAATCAATTAAGCACAAAAAAACCTCTCTTTTAAAGAGAGGTTTTATCATTTTCTATATGGATGAGATGCTGAAGCAAGCCCGCCTGAATGAATTCACTTTGGGCAAGTTCAACATGACAGGTCTGAGATAATAATGAGGCAATTCTTAACGTCTCACCTCTCAATACTCATCTCTCAATACTAATTATACATCATCATAATCTATCTTAATCGTAGACGTGGTAGGATGCGCTTGACAGGTAAGGGTGAGGCCTTCTGCAATTTCAGCATCGGTTAAGATTTGATTTTTCATCATTTCGGCTTTCCCTTCGGTGATGCGAGCGATACAGCTACTGCAAATTCCGCCTTGGCAAGAATAAGGAGCGTCCAAATCTTTATCCAACACGGCATCTAGAATGGAGTCCTTTTGATCCATTTCAAAAACCGTTTCCTCATCGTCTACCATCACGGTAATCGTAGTTTTTCCTTCAAGCTTGGCTTCAACTTTTCCAGTTTCGGTAGAGGTAAACAATTCAAAGTGAATTTTTTCTTTTTCTATCTCGTTTTCCTTTAATACTTCAGACACTAAATCGATCATAGGTTCTGGTCCGCAAAGATAAAAAGCTTCAAAATGATGTCCTTTAAACTTATTTTTAAGTACAAAATTCACGGTGCTGCGTTCAATTCTGCCAAAGAAAGAATCTTTATCTTTTGCTTGACTGTAAACAAACTCTATAAATACGCGATCTGGAAACTCTTGCTGAATCGTTAGCAACTCTTTAAAATAGATGGTTTCTTGAGGCGTTTTATTTCCGTAAATCAAGACAAACCGACTGTGACTTTCCTTCTTTAAAACACTTTTTAAGATCGAAAGAATAGGCGTTATTCCGCTTCCTGCAGCAAAAGCAGCATAATCATGCGATTTACCGTTGGTAGGAGGTTGATAGGCAAACTTTCCCTCTGGCGGAAAAACATCTAACACATCGCCTTCTTTCAAGGTGTTATTCGCATAGGAGGAGAATAAACCGCCCTCTACTTGTTTTACACTTACCTTTAACTCGCTGCTGCCAGGAGTAGAAGAGATAGAATAAGAACGTCTTACTTCGTGATCATCAAATTTCTTTTTGATGGTAATATATTGACCAGCATCAAAATGGAACACTTCATCTAAATTAGAAGGAATTTCAAATACAATGCTAATGGCTTTAGGGGTTTCCCTGATGATTTCTTTTACCGTTAACGGATGAAAATTTTTCATTTTTCAAAATTTTCAACAAAAATACAAAGTATATCGCTTTTAAAACAGGAAGAGCGTGAAATAATAAAAAGCTTTTAATTGACGATTAATTTCAGGTTTTGAGCTTGGTCTTCTTTAGCATTAATGTTTAAGAAATAAATCCCTGTAGAAAGTTTACGTTGTAGAACCACGGGACTATTGACTTTAAGATGGGCAATGTCGCGTACTTTTCTTCCGTGTACGTCATATATAGAGACCTGTAAAAGCTGATTGGCTTTCCCAGAAATAGTAAATGCCCCATTGGTAGGGTTGGGCCAGACAGAAAAAGCTGTGTTTGTCTTTTCTGTAATTCCTAAAGTATTAGGTATAAATTTAACTATAAACCCAGAAACATCACTTTCCAACTCTTGATCATACCAAGCATTTGAGGTAGCAATCCCGTCGGTACTACAGGTTTCTCCAAAGAGGTAAAATTCATCATTGCCTGCATAGAGTAAACCTCTTGTTTTATCATCGCCCAAACCACCAAAATACGTTCCCCAAAGGCGTTCTCCCGCAGGATTAAATTTTGCCACATAACTATCAAAACTTCCTACAGAAGCAAGTTCGTCTTGAAAGGTATTTGGCGTTGCAATTTGATTGGTGCTTTTAGTAAGGCTGGCAAAATAAATATTGTCGTCTTCATCAAAGTTAATTACATTTCTATTAAGACCAGAAATAAGAGTTCCCGAACCATTTCCATACGAATCAGTAAGTTGACCGCCATAGTAGGTGGACCAGATTCGATTTCCATCTTCGTCGAATTTGGCTAGAAAAGCATCATTGGTAGAATTAATAGGATTGCTAGAGCCAAGTGTTTCCTGGTAGGCTCCCTGAGAGGCGATATCTTCTTGGCTTTGGGTAGAACCAAACCAAACATAATTATTTTGGGAGTCAACGGCCACGTCTATCGATTGCTCAAAATCAACACCACCGTACATAAGACCCCAGAGCCTGTTTCCTTGAGGATCAAATTTTGCCAAAAATACATCTGCGGGCAAATTTTGACCATCTGTATAGGTGCCTGAGGTGGTAAAATAATTTTCTGGCATATTTCCTAAATAATTACCTCCAACTATAATATTTCCGTCTTGGTCTATAGCAATATTATCTAAGCCAGTCACATTTTGAGATCCCGATGTACCATAATAGGTACCCCAAACGCGATTGCCATTAGCATCAAATTTTGTGATAAATCCTTTTTGGGAAGCTTGTCCTAAACTTTCATCAAAGGCCCCTACGGTAGCTACATTTTCGTCGCTTTGGGTAAAGCCTACGATATAGAAGTTACCAAGATTGTCTGTAGTATAATTAACAATTTGTTCTGTTGCATCTCCAACCGTAGTACGGTAATAGGTGGCCCATTCTTTCGTACCATTTTCATTTAATTTCATAATGAACCTATTACTAGGGTTACCGCCGCTAGTGTTAGGTAAAAAATCTTCCATAAATGCGCCTGACGTAGAGATATTGGAGGTGCTGGTAGTGCTACCAACTACATAAACAAACCCCCTTACTAGGGCGCCGGCTATTCCTTCTCTACCTTCGCCACCTATAAAAGTGTTCCAAAGAAGCTCTCCTTCTGGAGAGCGTTTTTCGATATAGCAATCATTTTCTCCTCCACTATAGTTTTGCTGTATTGCGTTAGGAAATATATTGATATTGGAGGCTTCAGAGGCAGTTACACCTCCAAAATTATAGAGATTTCCGCTAGGATCAAGTGTAAAATTTTTACGTGAAGCATAACTTCCCATCTCTTTTTCTAAAAGCGAGGTTTGTGCAAAAATAGATGAACTGATTATTAGTAGGAGTAGTGATAAAAATTGGAGTTTAAGGGAGTAGTAATACATTATAAAAAAGTTATTAAAGGAATGAGAGTAATTTTTTTCTTGATAAATGGTTTTAGTCGTTTACTTAAAGGTAAGAAGAAATTTACGAAAAAGCACTCAATCTTTTTTTTTTTGCATTTAGTCGATGATTTTTTTAAAAATTAATACCTAAGATTTTTATGCATAAGGAATTTATGTATATTTGAAATCTAGTTAAAACAACATATGTCCAATTCAAAATTATATAAAGGCAGTCTCTCTACCATCATTTTACAATTGCTTTTTAAGGAAGATAAGATGTATGGTTACGAAATTACGCAGCGCGTAAAAGAATTGACCAAAGGAGAATTAAACATCACCGAAGGTGCTTTATATCCTGCGTTGCACAAATTGGAAGCCGAGGGTTTATTAGAAGTGGAAATGAAAAAAGTGGATAACCGCTTGCGCAAATACTACAAACTTACCCAAAAGGGAACTACAGAAAGCGTTTCTAAACTCGAAGAATTGGAGCGTTTTATGCAAACGATGAACGGACTTATCGACCCCAAACCGAGTTTAGGATGAAAAAAGCAAGTCAAGAACAACTAGAACGGCTTTTTCAATTTACCAATCAGCATTTTGTAGATTATTACGATGTACAATTAGAATTGGTAGATCACCTCGCCAATGCCATAGAAGAACAGTGGCAGGAAAACCCCGAAAAAGATTTTGAAACCGCTTTACAAGAGGAATTTAAAAAATTTGGTGTTTTTGGCTTTTTAGAAGTGGTGGAAGCTAGACAAATTGCGATGCAAAAACGGTATTACCAACTCATGTGGAAAGAAGCGAAAGAATTTCTAAAATTGCCTAAAGTTTTTATGACAGCGGCATGTTTTATGATCATATTTACGATGATTACCACAATACCCAATGGCATTTTTATTCTTGCTGCATTTTTACTGCCGCTAATAGTTGTTTTTTTCTCAACACTTATTTCGAAACGAAAAAAGGAAAAGGCCATTCTCAAAAATAATAATCGAAAGCCTTATTTATTAGAAAGCTTAATCTTACAAGCTGGACAAGTAGGCTCTTATATTGGTTTCCCCATTCAGGTATTTATATTTATACCAGATCATTTGATGTCAAATTTTTGGGTAGGTATTATTTATGGCGCACTTCTTACTGGTTTTGGTTTAGTTTTTCACATCACGCTGTTTTTGCTTCCGCGGAAGCGAGACGAAATACTTCGGGAAGCTTACCCCGAATTAAAATGGCAACAGGTGTAACAATCTTTTTAAAAAGGACACTAATTAAGAAATGAGTCGTGTGAAGATTTTAGACCGCTCCGCTTTTAGATATTAGAAGCTAGATTTAATTTCAATGATTTAGAGAGTATGTTTCTTTTAAAATGATATTTTTCAAGATCGCTCCATTCATTTCATACAATTCGGATTAGAAGAGTATGAGATGATAATCGATTGAAGTTCAACGTATCTTCAATCTCAGATAATGAATAATACAAAACTATATGTTTAAACGTTTTTTATCTCTAGAATGGAAACAGTTTTCGCGTTCTTCCTATTTTGAAAAGGGACTGGCCATCAAAATTTTATTAATTTTAGGAGCGCTTTATTTTATAGCCTGTTTTGGCGTTTTGGGCGTTGCGGCTTTCTTTATGATTCAGGATGGGTTTCCTAATCAAGATCCTTTGGTGGTGGTAAGCAATTTCTTGATTTTCTGGTTTATGGCCGATCTGGCTTTTCGGTTTTTTATGCAGCAATTGCCCGTAATGAATATTAAACCCTATATGATTATTCCCATTAAACGGAAAACGGTCATTCATTACTTATTGGGAAAAACCACCTTGTCTTTTTTCAATATTTTACCCTTGTTTTTCTTTCTTCCGTTTAGTATTGTTTTACTGGTGCAGGGTTATCCTCCTTTAAACGTGGTTTCTTGGTTCTTTTCTATGCTCTTTTTTACCATTTCACTCAACTACCTTAATTTTTTACTGAATAAAAACAACAAGTTCTTCTATGTAATTCTCAGTATTTTAGCGGGCTTAGTCTTGCTAGAATATTTTGAAGTTTATCCCATTTCTGAGTCTGCCGGGACGTTCTTTTATACGATTTACCAAAAATGGTATGCGGTAAGTATTCCCTTATTGTTAATGATTTTATTGTACCGAAGAAACTATAAATTTATTCGGGAAAGTTTCTATTTAGACGATGCCATCCGTAAAGAAAGTCAAGAAGTAAGTTCTACCAATTTAGGCTTCCTCAATAGATTTGGAGACATTGCCCCTTTCTTAAAAAATGACGTTAAACTCATTATGCGTAATGCGAGGCCCAAGCAAGTGATGCTGATGTCTTTTCTCTTTTTATTTTATGGTCTTATTTTTTATACCCAAGACACGTATAGAGATATGCCAGCATTTTTAGCTTTTGCCTCTATATTTGTAACCGGTGGGTTCTTGCTTTCGTTTGGACAATTGGTGCCTTCTTGGGATAGCGAATATTATAAATTGTTGATGAGTCAAAATATTCCTTATCGGAAGTATTTGGAGTCCAAATGGTACCTTATGGTTGTTGCTGTAGTGGTTTCGTTTATTTTAAGCACGCCCTATTTGTATTTTGGCTACAAGATTTATAGTATGATTGCTGCTGGAGCCTTGTTTAATATTGGTTTAAATTCATTTATTACCTTGTATGGCGGCGTTCTTAATCGGGTGCCTGTAGAGCTTAACGTAAAAGCCAAAGCCTTTAGCAATACCCAAGGCTTTAATCCTACGCAATTGTTAATCGCCTTGCCAAAAATGGCGGGACCTATGCTTATTTTCTATATTCCTTATAAATTCATCAATTTTGAAGCTGGTATTTTGACCCTCGCTTTAAGCGGAATTTTAGGCTTGGTGTTTAAAAAATTCTTCTTCAATTTGATTGAAAAAGTCTACCAAAAAGGAAAATACAAAACCATCGCCGCATTCGACGAAAAGAAATAATGAAGACTCTTATTTTATAGTTATGATAGAAGTACAAAATTTAAGCAAATCCTATAACAACACCCAAGTGTTGAATATTCCTTCGTTAGACATTCCCAAAGGACAAAGTTTTGGGTTGGTAGGAAACAACGGAGCCGGAAAAACCACGTTTTTTAGTCTGTTGTTAGATTTGATTCAGCCTACCACCGGAAATATTAAAAACAAGGACGTCATAGTGAGTGAGAGTGAGGCCTGGAAACCTTTTACCTCTTCCTTTATTGACGAAAGTTTTCTCATAGGTTACCTTACGGCGGAAGAATATTTTTATTTTATTGGAGATTTGCGCGGACAATCTAAAGCTGATGTAGATGAGCTCCTAAGCGGATTTGAAGATTTCTTTCACGGAGAAATCCTTCAGCAGAAAAAATATTTAAGAGATTTATCTAAAGGAAACCAGAAAAAAGCCGGAATCGTAGGTTCTTTTATCGGTAATCCCGAAGTGATTATTCTAGATGAACCTTTTGCCAATTTAGATCCCACCACACAAATCAGGCTTAAGCAAATCATTAAAGATCTAGCCGAAACCAAAGGTGTCACCGTTTTGGTTTCTAGTCACGATCTTATCCATGTCACCGAGGTTTGTGAACGCATTGTTTTATTAGACAAAGGGGAAGTGGTGAGAGATATGATGACCAGCGAGGCTACGCTTCAAGAATTAGAAACCTATTTTGCTGGTTAATTTTAAGATCAACCTTTACAGTTTAGTTTGAGTCTGAACGCAAGGCAGGTAGTCGAGAACTTAGTCTTTTTAAATCATTAAAGAATTCTGTTGATTCAAATATAAAAGGCGTTTAGAGGTTTTCTATTAAGTGACAGCTTGCTATTAAGTTGACCATTGAAATTTATAAATTAATACGTATGTTTCATCAATTTAATCTAATCATCATGCTATTAAGAATCAAGTCTTAGGTCTTATGTCTTTCAGCGCCCGCCCAAACGTAACGCTTCGGTAAGGGCAGGTCTTATATCTTAGTCGGACACGACTATTTTTAAATGCGTAAAATCTAGAGGAGTGGCTTGTTTTTATTGAGGGACATGCTTGTTTTTCTTAAAAGAAATGTATTTTTACGCTTTCTCATACTAAAACTGGGAAGAATAAGTTATTCTTTATACCAATTAAATTTTTAAAAGCCGTAATAAAAATTTGATTTATTTTTAGTAAAGTCGAGGAATAAAAACTAAGCATAGCCACAGCTACGGTTCTTTTTTATGAAGAAGAATTGGCTAAAAAGAAACTAATTTTGTACGGCGTTAGAATGTTTAATTGGTATGACACCTATTTTAACTTAATGAAACGTAATTACTTACCTACCTATACACGATATTTAATTGTACTGCTAGCAGCGGTTTCCTTGGTTTCATGTTCTAGAAAAAAGAACAAATGGCTCAACAGGAACTTTCATGCGATGGGGGCTTACTACAATGTTATTTATAACGGGAACTTAGCTTTAGAGCAAGGAAAAGAAGAGTTAGAGCAGACCTATATTGATAATTATTGGGAAATTCTCCCTATAGAGCGTATGCAAGTGGTGGAAGAATCTCGCTTGGCGGACGACAGTAGAAATGAGAGCTTTTCTAAAGCCGAAGACAAAGCGGCAAAGGCCATACAAAAACACAACATTAACATTGGCGGAACCGAATACAATCCGCAAATGGATGAAGCTTTCTTGCTTTTAGGAAAAGCCAGGTATTACGATCAACGTTTCTTTCCTGCCTTAGAAGCTTTTAACTACATCATTACCGATTACCCCGAAAGTGACCGCTTGGTGACTGCCAAAGTTTGGCGTGAGAAAACCAATATGCGCATGGGGAATAATGAAACGGCGCTAAAAAACATCAAAACGCTTTTAGCTCAGGATATCGAGTTTGAAGAAGAAGATTTAGCCGATGCTTCCGCGACTTTGGCGCAGGCGTATATCAATTTAGAACAAAAAGACAGTGCCATCGCTCCCTTGGCAGAAGCGATTCGGGTGACACCTTCTAATGAAAAAAGAGGTAGGTATCTTTATATTAAAGGTCAGTTATACGATAGGTTAGAGCAAATAGACAGCGCTAATGCCGCTTTTGATGAGGTAATCGCACTCAATAGAAAATCTCCTCGCATCTATATGATCAATGCGTATATGGAGAAAGCTAGAAATTACGACTTCGATGAACAAGACCGGTTGGCTTTATTGGAATTGCTTCAGGAGTTAGAAGAAGACAGAGAAAATCGTCCTTACTTAGATAAAATCTACTATCAGATTGCAGAATATTACCGTGATAACGACACTATTCCGGGATCGGTAAGTTTTTACAATAAATCTTTACGCACGAATACCCAAGATACCTATTTAAAATCTAGAAACTACCTTACGTTGGGGAACATCAATTTTGATGACGCCCTTTATAAGGAAGCAGGCGCGTATTACGATAGTACGCTCGCCAATTTACGCGAAAATACGAGAGAATACAGAGCGATAAAAAAGAAACGTGTTAATTTGGAAGACGTAATTCTTTATGAAGATATTGCGGTGAAGAATGACAGTATTCTTAACTTGGTGAATATGCCAGAAGCAGAGCGATTAGCTTTCTTTACGAAATATACCAATACCTTAAAAGAAGAAGCCCTTGCTGAAGCTAAAGAAGCTGCGAAGAATAAGAATAAACCTTCGGGGAACTTATTTGGAAAGCAACAAAGTACCGCAGGAGGAGCAAGCAGTAAAGGAGATTTTTACTTTTATGACAGCAAGCAAGTAGCCAAAGGCGTACTAAAATTTAATAGAACCTGGGGAGATCGCGCTTTAGCCGATAACTGGCGTTATGAGAAGGGTGGCAAGAATACCAGCGAGCAAGAGGAGATTGATCCCGAAGAGGAAATGCTTGCCGCGATTGAAAGTGAACCACAGTTTCAGCCAGAAACCTACCTAGAAAACATCCCCAAAGATGAAAAAGTGATTGATAGCTTGGCTAAGGAAAGAAACTTTGCGTACTATCAATTAGGAATTATTTATAAAGAAAAGTTTAAAGAATACGGACTAGCCTCCAATAAGTTGGAAGCTTTGTTAAAAAACAATCCAGAAGAACGCTTGGTGTTGCCTTCTAAATATAATTTATTTAAAATTTATGAAGCCATGGGTGATGACGCCAAGGCGAATGCTTGGAAGCAGAATATATTAACGAATCACCCAGATTCACGTTACGCTACTATTTTGAAGAATCCAAGAGGTTTATTGGATGATCAAAACAGTCCAGAAGCGGTGTACGCCACCGTATACCGAAAGTTCGAAAACCAAGAATATAAGAAGGTAATTGATGAGTCTAATAAAAACATAGAGGTTTTCACCGGAAATGATATCGTTCCCAAATTTGAATTGCTAAAAGCTACAGCCTCTGGAAGGTATTACGGCTTTGAAGAATACAAGAAAGGACTTAATTATGTGGCGTTAAACTATCCGCAGAGCGAAGAAGGAAAAAGAGCCGAAGAGATTGTTAAAACGTCCTTACCGGTATTAAAAAACACCGATTTTGCTTTTCCTACAGATGCTAAAGAATACAAATTGGTTTACCCATTTGAGTTAAGTGCAAAACAGGTGGACACAAGCAAGATCACTTCCGATAAGGAAAAAAGAAATCTTAACAAGACACAGCAACCCACCATGCAGGATGTGCTTGCTTTAAAAGAAAAAATTGATAAGGCGATTGTAGAATTTGGTTTTACCGATTTGTCTACCTCGATAGATATTTATACGCCCAATGAAACCTTATTGATTGTTCATGGTCTTAAGAGTAAATTAGGAGCTGAAGGTTTTGGAGAAAAGCTCTTAAAAGAAAAAGAGTATAAAATAAAACATCAAAATATAGGGATTGCTTCACCAGATTATAAAATAGTGCAAGTACATAAAAACTTAGACGACTACATCTCCCAGGCATCCAAATAAAAAACTCAAGATATGTTTTCAGAAAACAAAAAAGCGAGAAAAGAAGCTTCTAGTCCAAGTAAAGAACAGAATAAAATCTCTCAGGGAACAACCTTTAAAGGAGATATACAAGCTCAAGGAGGCTTTAGGGTGGAAGGAACTTTAGAAGGCACGTTAATCACTACAGGAAAGGTGGTGATAGGTAAATCTGGAATTATTAAAGGAGAGATGAAGTGTGAAAATGCCGATGTAGAAGGTAGCTTTTCTGGTAAACTAAAAGTAAACAGTGCACTCTTGCTAAAATCTACCGCTCAAATAGATGGGGAAGTCATTACGGGTAAATTATCTATAGAACCAGGAGCCGATTTTAATGCTACATGTGCGATGAAGAGTTCGGTTAAAAACTTAAATGATGACAAAAGATCCAAAGAAAAACAAGGGAAAACCGCTTAGTAAATGGGCTGTTTTTACGAGCATCGCTTTTCAAATGGCTGTAGTAATTACAGGAGGAGTGCTTTTGGGAATTTGGTTAGATACAAAGTTTGAAAACAAGTATTCAGCTTTTACGGTTTCCTGTTCTTTACTAGGAGTTTTTATAGCGCTCTATCAAGTCTATAAAACGGTTAAAGATTTAGATAATGACAATGAATAAGCTTTCCTTTTTACAATTCTTAAAATTTTTACTTTCCTTTTCCTTAGTCTTATGTTTTCTTCAGTATTTTCTGGTAGAAGAATTCTTACAGCAAGAGGTTTACTATTCTACCTTCATGGTTTACGGATTTTTATTCACCGTAACCCTTGGAATTTATGCAGTCTTGTTATTTATACATAAAAACTTTAAAGACAAAACAGGCTTTGCCTTTATGGGACTCAGCTTATTTAAAATGTTCTTGTCTGTGCTTTTTCTTCTCCCCGTAATCCTGGCTAAAGAAGACCAAGGCAATTTACTTTTAGATATTTTCGCTTTTTTTATTCCATACTTTCTATACTTACTTTTTGAGACGGTTTTTGCAGTGAGATTACTGCAAGATAAGTAGCTTTAAATCAGTAAAATAAGAACTTCTTCGCAGGAAGCATATTTTTTTTATAGCAAGGCTTTCAGATAAAGATTAAAAGTATATCTTTGCAGCAAAATTTAGAGAGCACAATTCGGGTACTATGAAAGCACACCAATCTTTGAAGATGATAGTGACATTGACAATAGCATTTGCTATGATGCCGTTTTTGTCATTTGCTAAGAAAGATATCGCTGAAGCGGAGAAAGAATTTAATCCAACAGATATGATCATGCACCACATTGGTGATGCTCACGGTTGGCATTTTTTTGGAAGTGGAGAAAGCGCTGTTACGTTACCCCTTCCAGTTATCTTGTATACAGATAATGGCTTGGTGACTTTTATGTCTAGCGATTTTCACCACGATACAGAAGGTGAATATATTGTAGAAAAAGACGGCATGAGTTTCGTTAATTTCCACGAAAAAATCTACCAATTAAATGCTGGTGTTCAAGATATTGAGTTTAATGAAGATCAAGAGCCTCTAAATGCTTCAAAACCTTACGACTTTTCAATTACCAAGAACGTAGCTGCTATGTTATTAACGGTAATTGTGATGCTGGTTTTCTTTTTCAGCTTAGCTAAGCACCATAAGAAAAATACACACGCTCCAAGAGGTATGAATAATGCCTTGGAGACTTTAGTGCTTTTTGTACGAGACGATATTGCAAAGCCACAAATTGGAGAGAAGAAGTATAGGAAGTTTATGCCTTACTTATTAACGGTTTTCTTTTTTATCTGGATTACGAATATGTTAGGTTTATTGCCGGGAGCAGCAAACGTTACTGGAAACATTTCGGTAACCGTATCTTTAGGATTATTTACTTTGGTATTGATTTTGGTTAATGGAAATTCGGATTTCTGGAAGCATACCTTATGGATGCCGGGAATTCCTACTTTTGTAAAGCCTATTTTGGCGGTGGTAGAGATTTTAGGTCTTATTATTAAGCCAGTCGCGTTAATGATTCGTTTGTTTGCGAACATCACGGCAGGGCACATTATTATATTGAGTTTATTAGGATTAATATTTATATTAGAAAGTGCAGGTGTGGCCGGAGTTTCGGTTCCATTCGCGCTCTTTATTATGGTTTTGGAGTTATTGGTAGCGTTTCTTCAAGCTTTTATTTTTACAATGCTATCAGCGCTATTCATTGGAATGGCGGTACAAGAACATGAACATCATTAATTTTTAATTTTTAATTTTTTTAATTTTTTTTACTATGGAATTATTATATGTAGGATTGGCAGCTATCGGAGCTGGATTAGCAGTTATTGGAGCAGCAATTGGTGTTGGTAAGATTGGGGGGTCAGCTATGGAAGCGATCGCTCGTCAGCCAGAAGCATCAGGAAAGATCCAAACGGCAATGATTATTGCAGCGGCACTTGTAGAGGGTGTGGCATTATTCGGTGTAGTAGCAGCTTTATTAGGTGTGTTACGTTAAGAATTAGAAGACAAATTCCTTCACAACGGTTGGTTGTGAAGGGGTTTTCTTAAAAATTGATGTGAGTTAACTATTAGATAGTAATAAATTATGGATTTAATTAAACCTGAAATTGGCTTATTTTTCTGGCAGACCATCGTTTTTTTGGTGCTGTTATTTTTAATGGCAAAATTTGCTTGGAAACCAATTTTGAACTCTATAAGACAGCGTGAAGATTCTATCAATGATGCGTTAGCATCTGCAGAGAGTGCACGTCTTGAAATGACGAATTTAAAAGCGAACAACGAAAAGCTTTTAAAGGAAGCAAGAGAAGAACGCGATGGGATGATAAAGGAAGCGCGTCAAATTAAAGAAAAAATGATTGCTGATGCTTCTGATGATGCACAAGTAAAAGCAAATCAAATGATAAGCGCTGCACAAGACGCTATCAAAATGGAAAAACAAGCAGCTTTGAATGAGATTAAAACTCAGGTAGCTACGCTTTCCATAGAAATTGCAGAGAAAGTAGTAAGTAAAGAATTAACTAGTAAAGAAGACCATATGAAATTGGTAGCCTCTATGCTAGATGATGTAAAGTTAAACTAATCAAATTAGTTAAAAGATGGCTAATACAAGAGCAGCTCAACGTTACGCAAAAGCAATTTTAGATCTTTCTAATGAAAAATCTGTGGTTGCTGAAGTAAATAATGATATGCGTCTCATCGCAAATACATTAGAGCAAAACCAAGAGCTTAGAGATGTGTTGCAAAGCCCGGTAGTTCAACCTTCCGTAAAGCAAAGCATTCTAAAAGCAATTTTTAAGGAGGTGAATGAGGTCAGCTCAAATGCTTTTAAGGTGTTATTAGAAAATAATAGAATTAATTTATTGTCTCTTGTGGTAGACCGATTTATCTATCTTTACGATGAGGCCAATAATATTAAAGTGGCTAAGGTAACTACGGTAGAACCTTTAACTCCAGAAATGGAGCAAAGTGTTTTAAAGAAGGTAAAAGAACTTACCGGAAGTGAAGTTACTTTAATCAATAAAATAGATGCTTCAATTATAGGAGGTTTTATCTTACGTATAGGAGATTTACAGTATGACGCAAGTATATCTGGTAAATTAAACTCCCTAAGAAAGACGTTCAATAATCAAGCATACGCGTAAAAAATAGTAATAAAAACGATACGTTTTAGTATCCCATTTATCATAAATAATTATGGCAGAAGTAAATCCTGCTGAAGTTTCAGCAATTTTAAAAGAACAACTATCTGGTTTTGAAGCAAAGGCTTCTTTAGACGAGGTAGGTACAGTATTAACCGTAGGAGATGGTATTGCAAATGTATACGGTCTTGAAAATGCAGAATATGGAGAACTGGTAGAGTTTGAAAGTGGACTGCAAGGAATGGTACTTAACCTAGCAGAAGATAATGTTGGGGTAGTATTACTTGGACCTTCTCAAGAAATTAGTGAAGGTGATACGGTAAAACGAACTCAAAAAATTGCTTCTATCAATGTAGGAGAAGGAATTGTAGGTCGTGTCGTAGATACTTTAGGGAAACCTATTGATGGGAAAGGACCAATTGCTGGCGAAACCATTCAAATGCCATTAGAAAGAAAAGCTCCGGGTGTAATTTATCGTGAGCCGGTAACCGAGCCCCTACAAACAGGGATCAAATCTATTGATGCGCTTGTTCCTGTAGGAAGAGGGCAAAGAGAATTGGTGATTGGTGACCGTCAAACCGGTAAAACCACCGTTTGTATTGATACGATTCTTAATCAAAAAGAATTTTACGATGCAGGAGAACCTGTATATTGTATTTATGTTGCGATTGGACAAAAAGCTTCTACCGTTGCCGGAATTGCACAAACATTAGAAGATAAAGGCGCATTAGCCTATACCACCATCGTTGCTGCAAACGCATCAGATCCTGCTACGATGCAGGTATATGCACCCTTTGCTGGAGCAGCGATTGGAGAATATTTTAGAGATACCGGTAGACCCGCATTAATCATTTATGATGATTTATCTAAACAAGCGGTAGCTTACCGTGAGATTTCTCTTTTATTACGTCGTCCACCAGGACGTGAAGCATACCCTGGAGATGTATTTTACTTACACTCTAGATTATTAGAGCGTTCAGCAAAAGTGATCAATAATGATGCTATTGCAAAAGACATGAACGACCTTCCAGATTCTTTAAAAGATAGAGTTAAAGGAGGAGGTTCCTTAACGGCTTTACCTATTATTGAAACTCAAGCAGGTGACGTTTCTGCGTATATTCCAACTAACGTAATTTCGATTACAGATGGTCAGATTTTCTTAACCTCAGATTTGTTTAACTCTGGAGTTCGTCCTGCGATTAACGTTGGTATTTCGGTATCACGTGTAGGAGGTAACGCACAGATTAAATCGATGAAGAAAGTATCGGGTACCTTAAAATTAGATCAGGCTCAATATAGAGAATTAGAGGCTTTTGCTAAGTTTGGATCAGATTTAGATGCTTCTACTTTAAGCACGATTGAAAAAGGAAAGCGTAACGTAGAGATCTTAAAGCAAGCTCAAAATGACCCTTATCCAGTAGAGAATCAAATCGCTATTGTATATGCAGGTTCTAAGAACTTATTAAGAGATGTTCCTGTAAATAAAGTAAAAGAATTTGAGGCAGATTATCTTGCTTTCTTAGATGCTAAGCATAGAGATACCTTAGATACTTTAAAATCGGGTAAACTGACTGATGACGCTTTAGATGTATTAAGAAATGCAGCTAAAGAAATTTCAGCAAAGTATAAAAAATAAAAAGTATTGAGTACTGAGGTTTGAGTAGTAGGAAACTCAAATTAAAGAATAGTAAAGTACCATATAAATTACAAGTATTGAGTATTTTGTTTGATAGCTAAATACTCAATACTCAATACTAGAAATAAATGGCAAATTTAAAAGAATTACGTAGTAGGATTACCTCGGTTTCTTCAACGATGCAGATTACCAGTGCCATGAAAATGGTATCTGCTGCGAAGTTAAGCAAAGCGCAAGATGCTATTACAGCAATGCGTCCTTACGCAGATAAACTTACCGAGCTTTTACAAGGCTTAAGTGCCACTTTAAGCGAAGGTGCTAATAGCAAGTTTGCTGAAGATCGCGAAGTGCAACGTGTACTTATTGTTCCTATTTCATCTAACAGAGGTTTAGCAGGAGCTTTTAACACCAATATTATTAAAGGAGTTAAAAGAATTTCTGCGGAACAATATGCAGATAAAAATATTCATTTGTTTACTCTAGGGAAAAAAGCAGATGATATTTTAAAGAAAACCTTTACCGTAGATAAAAACGATAATAACATTTTCGACCATTTAGAATATGAGCCTGTAGCAGAGATAGCAGAACATATTATGGCTGAGTTTGTAGAAGGGAAGTACGACAAGGTAGTCTTGGTGTACAACAGTTTTAAAAATGCGGCGACTCAAATTGTAATGGCTGAACAGTTTTTACCGATTGTTCCTATGGAAACCGAAGAAGAAGAAAAGGGGACTTTAGATTACGTTTTTGAGCCTAATAAGGAAGAAATTATTGATGAGCTTATTCCTAAGTCGCTTAAAATGCACTTGTTTAAAGCCTTGAGAGATTCTTTTGCATCAGAGCACGGAGCGCGTATGACCGCGATGCATAAAGCAACCGATAACGCTACAGAATTAAGAGATTCTTTAAAACTGTCTTACAACAAAGCACGTCAAGCTTCTATTACCAACGAAATTTTAGAAATTGTTGGTGGAGCGGAAGCGGCGAACAATTAGCGACTGAAAGGAGCAAATTTATCAAAGCAGAAGCGGCGAACAATTAGCGACTGAAAAGAGCAAATTTATCAAAGCGGAAGCGGCGAACAATTAGCGACTGAAAGGAGCAAATTTATCAAAGCAGAAGCGGCGAACAATTAGCGACTGAAAAGAGCAAATTTATCAAAGCGGAAGCGGCAAACAATTAGCGACTGAAAGAAGCAAATTTATCAAAGCGGAAGCGGCAAACAATTAGCGACTGAAAGAAGCAAATTTATCAAAGCGGAAGCGGCAAACAATTAGCGACTGGAAGGAGCAAATTTATCAAAGCCGAAGCAACGAACAATTAATTTTCATTAGGTTTTATGCGGATTTGCATCTAGTAAATTTAGCAGCATAGAATAAAATTTATAAAAGCCCTGATTTTTTCAGGGCTTTCTTTTTTATCCATTTCTATTGAAAAGCAAGTCTATAGGAAACGATTTGAATGCTACATTTTATTGTTGAATTGGTATTAATTCAATACTTTTATTCCCTTAACCCTCTAGAGGGTTTAAATTTCCGAGGCTTGCCTCGGTCTTAAAAAATATTTTCCATTCACACTTTGTGGGCTAGCCCCAAGGTTCTTGATTTATAAGCGCATTTGAGTACTTTAAAACGATTTTTTCAAGACACTTTTATCTACGGATTGGCAACGGTTTTACCGCGCTTGATGAATTTCTTGCTGCTGCCCTTGCTAACAGGTTCCCTTGCAAACGCTAGTTATTCAGACAATACCACCTTTTACATTTACGCCGCGTTTTTTAATGTGTTGCTTACCTACGGCATGGAAACTTCCTTTTTTCGTTTTTTTAGTCGGCATAAAGAAAAAAACAAAGTCTTTTCAACTGCATTTATCAGCTTAACGCTAACCACCATTTTCTTTTTCGCCTTGGTTTGGACCTATAACGTAGAGTTGGCTCATTATGTAAACCTTAAACTACGGTATTTTAACCTGCTTATCAGTGTGATTGCTTTAGACACCTTGGTGGTGATTCCCTTTGCTTTATTGCGCGCTACAGGAAGACCTATCAAATTTTCTATTATTAAAGTCCTCAATATAGGGATGTATGTGGCGTTAAACTATTTCTTTTTGTGGATGGTTCCCAAATATAATATTTCATTGGGTTTCTTAGATTATAGCAATGATTTGGTGACCTATGTTTTTATTGCCAATCTAATAGCCAGCCTATTTACCTTTTTTCTTCTTTCTCCCTATTTCTTCAAAACCAAATTGGTGTTTGACTGGGGCATTTTAAAACAGTTTTTAAATTACGGGTGGCCCATTATGATTGCTGGACTCGCTTATGTGATTAATGAAAATTTCGATAAATGGTTGTTGCCGCAATTACTAGGCAAAGACATTAATGGCGCCTATGCTGCTTGTTATAAAATTGCCGTCTTTATGACCATATTTATTCAAGGTTTCCGCTTAGGAGCCGAACCTTTTTTCTTTAACCATGCCAAAGAGAAAAATGCAAAAAACACCTACGCCCTTATCATGAAATATTTTGTGGTTTTAGGGAGTTTAATGCTGGTGTTTATTGTCGCTTACCTGCATGTCTTTAAAGAATTAATTGTAACAAATCCATCTTATTGGGTGGCGATAGACATTGTTCCTATTGTACTTCTTGCCAATTTGATGCTGGGTATTTATTTCAATTTGGCCTATTGGTATAAACTGACTGATAAAACCCGCTTCGGGATGTATTTTTCTATCCTAGGCGCCGTGCTGACCATTGGTCTCAACTATGCGCTAATTCCTGTAATTGGATTAATGGGAGCGGCTTACACCACCTTGATTGCTTATACGGTTATGGTAGTGATTTCTTACCTTATCGGAAGAAAACATTATGACATTCCCTATGATTTAAAAAATATTGGAATCTACTTGGGCTTGGGTATTGGCTTCGCTTTTAGTTCATTTTATGTTTTTGATAACAATTTAATCATCGGAAGCTTATTAGTTTTCTTATTTTTGGGAATCATCTATTTTAAAGAAAGAAAATACCTTTCTCAATTTTTACAACGTTAATTCATTATGACTATAAAAATCATCAATAAGTCCAATCACGATTTACCTCATTACGAAACCGAAGCTTCGGCTGGAATGGATCTAAGAGCTAATCTTGAAGATCAGGTAATCTTAAGTCCGTTGGATCGCATCATCGTTAAAACAGGCTTATTTATAGAATTACCCATAGGTTTTGAAGCTCAAGTACGTCCCAGAAGTGGCTTAGCCGCTAAAAAAGGAATTACCGTATTGAACGCTCCAGGAACGATAGATGCCGATTATCGCGGAGAAATTGGCGTGATTTTAGTGAACCTTTCTAAAGAATCTTTTACCATTAATGATGGCGAGCGCATTGCACAATTGGTGATTGCCAAGCACGAAAGAGCCGAATGGGAGAAAGTAGAAGTCTTAGGAGAAACCGATCGCGGGGAAGGTGGTTTTGGTAGCACTGGAGTCTAATTCCTGCGCAGGCAGGAATCTTATCATTCCAAAACCCTAACTTGACTCGGTTCTAGGTCAATACATTTGTTGAACCTGATTTGAGTTTGCTTCAGAAAAAAGAATAAAAATATACTGTTTAATTAAAATATACTCGCGTTTGCGGGCAATGATATGAAAATAATCGTACCCATGGCGGGAAGAGGATCTCGCTTAAGACCACATACTTTAACCGTTCCTAAACCTTTAATTCCGGTGGCGGGCGAACCTATTGTTCATCGTTTGGTAAAAGATATCGCCAAGGTGCTTAACCAACCTATAGAGGAGGTCGCTTTTATTTTGGGTGATCCTGCTTTTTTTGGAAAAGAGGTGGAAGAGAGTTTAAAAGAATTGGCCAAAGGCTTAAATGCAAAGGCTTCTATTTACCGACAGGATCAACCTTTGGGGACAGGACACGCCATTATGAGCGCTAAAGAATCTCTTTCTGGTCCTGCGGTGGTCGCTTACGCGGATACTTTAATCAAAGCCGATTTTAAATTGGATGAAGCTGCAGATGCTGTGATCTGGACTAAAAAAGTCGACAATCCTGAAGCTTACGGCGTGGTGAATCTAAACGAAAAAGACGAAATTATTGAATTGGTAGAGAAGCCAAGTAGCTTTGTAAGTGACCAAGCTGTGATTGGGATATACTATTTTAAGGATATTTCAGTTTTAAAAGGTAAGCTGCAGGAAGTTTTGGAAGAAAATATCATGCACGGCGGCGAATATCAAATCAATGATGGGATTAAGAAAATGATGGCCGATGGCAAAGTTTTTAAGACAGGAACGGTAGACGAATGGATGGACTGCGGAAACAAAAAAGTAACCGTAGAAACCAATACTAGAATGCTTAACTTCCTTCATTCCGATAAGGAGAAACTTGTGGCAGACTCGGTTCAGCTTAACAATTCCAAAATCATTGAACCTTGTTATATTGGGGAAAATGTAGTGTTGGAAAACGCAACGATAGGACCCCATGTCTCTATTGGTGATAATTGTAGCGTAAGTGATTCTACCATAAAAAACAGTTTGATTCAAACCCATAGCGAAATTAAGAATGCCAAGTTAAACAACGCAATGGTAGGTAATCATGCTAGATTTGATGGTAATTTTACCGAAATAAGTATCGGAGATTATTCCGTTTTAGAATAAAATTTGAAAGCAGGTCTTTTTACATATTATAGTTTATTGATGCTTTTCGGAATTGTTTTTATTCCGAAAAGCACTTTTGCGCAAGTTCGCGAACCCTTAAAAGATACGCTGGTTCAAGATAATTTAGGTAATGTAGAAGATCAATTTCAGGAGTATTTTTTTGAAGCCCTAGCTCAAAAAGGGATAGAGAATCACGAGAAAGCCATTACAGCTTTATTGCAGTGTAAGAAAATCTCTCCGCAAAAAAGCATTGTAGATTTTGAGTTGGGTAAGAACTATAAAGCTTTAAAAGAATATGGAAAAGCCGAAGCAAGCCTAAAAAAAGTACTCCAGGAACGTCCCAACGATAAAGATGTATTGAGCGAAATCTATGAGGTGTATTACCTCACGCAGGATTACCAAAAAGCGATTCCGGTCGCAGAATCTTTAGCACAACACAGTGTGAATTACTATGAAGATTTAGCCAATCTTTACGGACTTACACAGCAATATGAAAAAGCTTTGAATGCGATTGATGCAATAGATGAGCGAGAAGGTTACAGCGATTACAGAGAAGCTTTACGGAATAAGATTTTCTCTGAAGCTAAAGACCCTGAACTTTTGGAGGCTTACCTCAAGAAAGAAATTGAACAGTTTCCCGATGTAGAAGAGCATTATTTAGAACTGATGCACTTTTACTCCAAGCAAGATGAGATAGAAAAAGCTTATCAAATCGCAGAAGGCCTTCAGCGAAGAAAGCCTAATTCTAGTGCGGCACATTTCGCCTTATATAAAAAATATTTAACGGCTTATGAAGATGAAAAAGCGATTGCTTCGATGAGGATTGTTCTGGAAAACACAAAAAATGAGACTTTAAAAAAGACCATTATTCAAGATTTGGTTCAGCTGGTAAAAGAAAAACCAGAGTATGAACCGCAGCTCATTAAAATTTTAGAGGACGAATTAGCTCCTAAGGTGCAATCTGATGAAATTTTAGGCGAATATCTGGTAAAGAATGATGAAAATGAAGCCTACAATCATTATTTGAATCGGTTAAAAAACGATCCCAATAATTTTGATCTTTTAAAGAAAGTGATTCATTTGGAAATCAAGCAGCAAAAATTTGAAACTGCATTAAAACGCTCCAATTCTGCCCTAGAGTTTTTCCCAACCCAACCTTTTTTCTATTATTACAAAGGCGTAGCCTTAAGGAATTTAAGTAAACCGAACTTAGCAGTAGATAGTTTTCAAGAAGGCTTGGAATATTTATTAGAAAACAAGGAGTTGGAATTGTATTTCTATGAGGGAATGCAAGAAAGTTATAAGACATTGAGTAATCCCGTGAAAGTAAAAGAGTATCAACAAAAAATAGAAGCTTTAAAAAATAAGAATCCTTAATGAGTCATTTAAAAGCCATCTTTCCTTTAGTTCTTGTTCTTTTTTTAGTTTCCTGTGGAACAAAAAAAGTAGTAACCGGTACCGTTTCAGAAACAGCAAGCGTTAAGAATATTATTAAAGCGCATAACAATTCCGAGGCATCGTACACCACTTTGAATGCGAGAATAAAAGGATCTTACAAAACCGAAAAGGAAGACCAATCCATCTCTATAAGTATGCGAATGGAGAAAGATAAAGCGATTTGGTTGAGTGCCAAACTTGCAGGTATTATTCCGTTAGCGAAAGTTTATATTACGCCTAAACGGGTTCAGTATTACGAGAAAATTGATGGTACTTACTTTGACGGCGATTTTAGTTTGTTAAGCGATTGGTTAGGAATGGAATTAGATTTTGATAAAGTGCAGAACTTGTTATTAGGACAAGCTATTTATCCTTTAGAAAAAAAGGAGTTAAAAATGAGCTTTACAGAAACCGATTACATCCTAAAATCTGAAGGGAATTCCTTACTAGAAACCATGTTTGCCATCCAGTCTTCTAACTTTAGATTAAAAGGGCAGCGTTTAGCGAGAGAAGCCAAACAGGAATCAGTTGTCATCGCTTATGATAATTACGAGCAAGTGAAAGAAGAATGGTTCCCTAAGAAAATAAAAATTATAGCCACTCAAAAAGGAAAAAGTACACAAATAGAGGTAGACTATCGTCAAATAGACCTGAATGCCTCGGTTAGTTTTCCGTTTAGCATTCCTTCAGGGTATAAAGAAATTACAGTAGAATGATGAGTAAAAGAACCTATGTTTTAAGTATCCTATTCGTCTGTTTTTGTTTTTTGCAAGGCTTTAGTCAAAGCAAGGAAAGAAAGCAGTTAGAGCAGCGTCGTTTGGATCTTAAGGAAGAGATTAAGGAGATTAATAACTTATTAACCGTTAATAAGAAGAAAAAACAATCGGTATTGGTTCAAGTAGAAGATTTGGACAAGCGAATCAACGCGACCCAAAGCTTAATTAAAATTACCAACCAACAAGCAAATTTACTTACGAGAGAGGTGAATGAAAACCTCAATAAAATTACTAAGCTTAGAAAAGATCTAGAGGCTTTAAAGGAGGATTATGCCAAGATGATTCGCAAATCCTATAAAAGTAGTTCTAACCAAAGTCGGATAATGTTTCTGTTCTCTTCAGAAAATTTTTTACAAGCCTATAAGCGATTGCAGTATATGAAGCAATATGCAAACTATAGAAAACAACAGGGAGACCAAATTAAAGAACAAACACAGCTTCTTCAAGATTTAAATGCAGAGTTGATCGAACAACGTAAAGCCAAGGAAAAACTCTTGGCAGATAATAGAGTGACTCAAAAGAAACTGAAAAAAGATAAGAAACAGCAGCAAGCGCTCATGGCTTCCATTCAGGAGAAACGAGGAACTTTTGAAAGTCAGTTAAATGAACGACAAAAAGAAATCTCTAGGATTGATAATCAAATACAAAAAATGATACGGGAGGCCATTGTCGCCGAAAACAAGAAAAAAGGAAATACTTCTACGAGTACTTTTAAACTTACTCCAGAAGCTAAAGCTTTAGCAGCCGATTTCACTTCTAATAAAGGAAAATTGCCTTGGCCTGTAAAATCGGGTGTGATTTCTATGCGATTTGGGGTTCATGCTCATAAAACGGTTCCTTCCGTTAAAGTAAAAAGTATTGGAGTGAGAATAGAAACCAATACCAAAGAACCTGTAAAAGCTATTTTTAAGGGGGAGGTCATGAAGATACAAGCTATTCCAGGCGCAAACAAAGCAGTGATGGTGAGGCATGGTAATTATATTTCTGTCTACAATAACTTGGAGTCTGTAAACGTCCAAACAGGAGATCAAATTACTACAGGACAAATATTAGGTCGTGTGGGGAAAGCTACTTCAACAGGGCGTCCCACATTAAGTCTTTCTCTTTTTAAAGATACCACTTCGCTAGATCCTTCTTTATGGATATATAAAATGTAGAATGAGTTTTTAAACCTTAATCAAAAAGTAAAAGCGTCTGAAGCATTCGGACTGAACCGCTTGAATTTTTTTGATAGATGAACTTGTGTCAAGGTTCTTGATTTACTTATCCCCAAATGACTTACCTGTTTTTTTGTTGTGGTGTAAATGACAAGGGAAGTGAAGAAAGGTGACTTTGTTTATTCCGTTACACGTTAGATTATTTAAGGACGATTTCAAGCTCTTACACAAACTTCATAAAGCTTCTTAATGATTGTAAAATATATCCATGATCTTATACTCAATTAAGGTTAACTTGTCATAGGCGCTAGAAATTACTTGATGCAATGAGAACGATGTTCTACTTCAGAAAAGCTTAAGAGTATTATCGTTTTATAGGATTTGCCCATCTAAACTTTCGCATAAACAGGAAAAGTTTACTTTCCGATAAGGACATAAAAAAGCCCTCTTGAAAATTATTCAAGAGGGCTTTTTACTATTAGAATATTCTATTACTGAACGATTAATTTTTCAGTCTGAGTTTTATTTTTTGAATTAATTTTCATTACATAAACTCCAGTCGCTAAACCATTAATGTTGATTTGTGTAGTGTTGTTAGCTAGTTTCTGGTTCACTACCCTTCTTCCGTTAAGGTCATAAATAGCAATCGTTGCATCGTCTTGAGCAGCGTTTGATTGTACATTTACGTATCTAGACGCAGGGTTTGGATAAATACTAAATGCTTTTTCCAAAGAAGAAGAACTCGTACCCATCGTACAATTGATCACACTTAATGGAGGCATCTCAAAATTCTCTACTTGATCAAAGCGATCTAAAGAACTTCCTTGATTTGCGTTATATCCTAAACCTCTATCAGCAAAAGCTTTCCAGATTAAACATTGGTTATCGCCATTGTTATTTAGCATATCTGCTTGTAAGATAGCATCTCTCCCGTCTACAAAACCAGGATTACATGCTTGTAATTTTAAACCGTCTATTACCAATTGCATAGCGATATTGTTTCCTCCTGTTCCGTTTAATAGGTCTTCATCGTATCCATACTCATCAATTAGATCCCAAGTCATATCCCATAACATCGTCGCCCAAACAAATCCAACTCCGTGCGGAGCCAAGATATTAGGGTTGTTTGAATCATTATAAGTGGCTGGGTTAATCACAGTATTTGTAGAGTAAGGAGCAGGTCTTAAGCCGCCACCGCTATCATCTTGTCCTAGTGCATAATTAGCAATAGTCTTACGATCGTCTGCACTATCACCAGGCTTTAAGGTCATCATAAGTGCAAAAAAATCACTCCAACCTTCACCCATTTGCTCTGTATACTGAATACAATTTCCATTTTCGTCAACCTCTACACAAGCGTATAAACAACCTGCATTGGAAGGACCTCCCGTTAGTCTAGTAGATATACCGTGACCATATTCGTGAGAAACAATTCCACCGTCTAAAGAACCATCTTTAATGTAAGGTCCAAACTGCTTAAGCGTAACATTTAGCGTTTGTCCATCTACTAAAGCTGCAATGATTGCATCTCCATCAGTCTTTGATAACATAATAGAAGGAATGGTAACAGGATTTGTAGGGGTTCCTCCCATTGGTATAGGAGTTCCTGCTTCATTATTCACGATAATTACAGCTACTGCGCCTGCAGCTTCTGCACTTTCCACTTTAAAAGCGAAGCTACATTCACCTCTTTTAATTACCGCAATCTTATTATCTAAGTCTGCAGCGTTAACTAGTGGATCACAAGCGTCTAACTCATCTGAAGAAGGCCCTGAATTATCATCGATAGAAAGAATCATATCTGCAGTAATACCAGAACTAGGAATGGAGGGGCCAAAACTAGCTGTAGACCCTGTATAATTACCTGCTAATTCCCCTGATGTATTTATGGATAAAACTTGGGGTAAGCCTGATGCGTTCCATGTAAACATTCTCATGGTTGGAATATTTCCGTCTGGAGGTGTAGCAAAGGTAGCATTATTTCCAGGTCCATTATTTGCCCCATCTTGTCCTCTAGCAAAAACATAATCTTCGCCCAGACCTTGATTGTTGTAATTTTCTTTCTGGAAATTACCACTGGCTTCATCAAAACCATACTCATACCATACATCATGCATCATATTGTTGAGGTAGAATAAATTGGTAACAGAAGCGTCTATATAACCTACTGGTTGTTGATTTAAATCTAGTGGAAAATCAAATATAAGGGCTTCTGTTCCTTCTGGAGAATCCCCTAAATTACTATCACGACTATCAAATGCCCACACGTTATTACCTCGGGTGTAGGTATAATCTGCACCTGCATTGCCATTAGTATCATGCCATCCATAAGGAGAAGCATTGGTGTTAGCTGGATTGCTTACTAATTGTCTATCTGCGTCTGCAGGCGACACTGTAGGGATTGCAAATACTTTATAGCTAGCGTTATCAACTAACGTAGTGGTGTTTAAAAAACCGAAATTATTTTCTTGCTCCTGAATTGTATGGTCTACAGCCTCAAAAGTAGTGTGAGAGTGCTTTTCTACTCCGTAAGTACAAGAAATAACCCAATCGTTTTTAAATAAGATCTTAGCGTTATTTGCATCTACAGAAATGTCCCACCAGTGTTTGTGATCTAAGGTGTAGATATTGATATTGTATACCAATTGGATAAGCTCTCCAACAGGTTGGTACATTAACTTTACCGGAATTTCATTTTGGGAAATGGAGCCGTTTGATAGGATAAACTCTTGATTAGATGATGAGATAACTTCTAATCCAGAAGGGTTTAGATTTAACTTAGCCGCTAATTTGTTGACAGCAGTAATAGGATCTAGACTAGGGTTAGAATTATTAGTACGCTGACTTATATTTGCCTGAAAATTATTTGAAAAGTAAACTACTTTATTATTCTTTATGGCAAAATTTCCTTGTGCGTTAAAGATCTGAATCCCGTTATAAGATTGATTTACAAAAACATGTTGAGTATTTGTACTTTTAGAAAAATAAGAATCTGTAATCTCTAATTCGGCTATATCTGAAGCAGAGAAATCTTTAAGGTTATTAGATAAATAATTTTTAATAATAGGCATGTATTCATCTTGCGCCTGAACGGAATTACCTATGAATAATGCTACTATGAGCAGTATGGAGTAAAAGTTTCTTACCATTAAATTTGGGGTTTAAATTGTTAAATAAATGTAAAAATATACAATATTATCCTTATGGAAGGTGAACAATCGTTAAAAAGCTAGTTCTAAATGCATAGAACTAGCTTTTATAAGTGAAAGCCATTTATTTTTTGATAAATTCTTAAGGCATTTCCGTCGCTTAAAGAAGCCACATAACTGCTTATATCAATCAGCCATTTGTGGATATCTTGTTCCTCGTCTAAATCTTTTAAATACGTTTGACTTATCAATATATCGTAATTAGTCGCAGATTGGTTTGATTTCCTTTCTGCACTATTGCAAAACTTATCCAATATGGTGTTGATAATTTGATAGCCGGTAATTTCTTTTTCGGTGACATCCTGACTTTGATAGATATTTTGGATAGAAATATTGATGATATCTTCTATTTGAACTTTGTATTTAGACTTGTCTAATAAAGAAGTTTGAAACTCTCCATTTAGGATTTTTTCTTCATTCTCTATAAAAATATTCGCAGCTTCCTGAATCAAGGTGCTAATCGCTAAGGATCTTAAATAACTCAATCTGCTTTGGGTAGAAGTAAGCTGGGAATAATTTTCAGGCCGTATATTTTTCTCCACGAGTTTAATCAACAGTTCTAGGGCTTTTTCTTCTTCGATAAGCCCTAAGTTGATTCCGTCTTCAAAATCAATAATCGTATAACAAATATCATCTGCCGCTTCCACCAAAAAACTTAAGGGATGACGTTTGTAATGAATATCATTTTCGTTACCTATTTTTAATAACCCCAAGTCTTCGGCTACATCTTTAAAGATTTCTTTTTCGGTCTGAAAATAACCAAACTTCTTATCGTGAACCGCTTTAGTAGGTTGATGCGGTAAAGATTCTTTTGGGTACTTCATAAAAGCGCCCAAGGTGGCATAAGAAAGTCTTAAGCCGTCTTTGTTACCGTTTTTGGTTTCGGTAACCAATTTAAAACCATTGGCATTTCCTTCAAAATGGGTTAAATCGTGGTATTGTTTTTCGCTGAGTTGCTCTTTAAAGCGGAGTCCTTTTCCGTTAAGGAAATATTCTCCAATTGCTTTCTCTCCAGAATGACCAAAAGGCGGATTCCCGATATCGTGTGCCAAAGCGGCCGCAGCCACAATCGCACCAAAATCATTAAAGTGATACCCGTGTGTAGCCGCAAGATGTGAATGCTTTTCTATGACTTTCTTACCCGCTATTCTACCCAAGGATCTTCCTACAACAGAAACTTCTAAACTGTGGGTAAGTCTCGTATGAGCAAAATCTGTTTTAGAAAGCGGAATCACTTGAGTTTTGTCTTGTAAACTCCTAAAGGCCGAAGAAAAAATGATGCGATCGTAATCTACTTCAAAACCCAAACGGGTATCATCTTGATCTAAGCGCAAACGTTTTTGTGTATCTCCAAATCTTTTTAAAGAAAGTAATTGTTCCCAATTCATGTGATAAATTTATACATTAGTAGTAAAATGGGAAAATAGTATTTTTTATGCGTTACAGAATTATTTTTTGCATAAAAAAACCTGTGCCAAATTCAAAAGGATTGGAACAGGTTAAAAACTTAGTGGAATTTTTATTAAAAGTGTCCTTGATTATAGGTCACAAATTTTTTATGCTGACAGATATCATTTTACATTCTATCAATTACGAGTTCTGCCAAACTCGAAGCTTTTGTTATCATTTTTTTGGTATTCATAGGATTATCCTTACTTGGCGTCACCGAAAGTGAAATGTAAAAGATAAACCCATGCGAAGCCACGCGTAATTGTCCGCCGCCAAGTTTACTCCACGAAGCTTTATCACCTACGTGAGTAACTTCTTGCAGTTCATGACGATGATAGAGCCTATCATACTGACCTTTCCACAAAGCATCAATTTGGCTCTTGGTACGTTTTTCTCCCCGAGCAAAATTTAAGGTGACAGAATAGTATAGAAACTCATCACCTGCTGCCTTCCAACCATAAAAGCAAATTGCTTTTTCCTCTTCCCTCTGTTCTATTTTCAACTCCTTTGATACCTCAAAGACAGATTGAATGTCTTCTTTTTTGAGCAGATTACAGATGTCGTCACGCCTGCTCGAACCTGTGAAGTTTTCGTCATTTTCTTTCGCTTTTTGGTTTTTGCAAGAAATCATCATTTGGATCACTAAAAAAGCTAACAGAAGACTTTCAATTTTGAATAAAGACTTCATAAGATGTTAGTTTTAATGAGGTATTTTGTCAATTTTGTAATTATTGAGTACTTATTGCATTTGTTTTATTAAAGAAGACTTGGGAGATTAATGACAAAGGTTCCCGAAATTTGAGAAGTATTGTCGTTAACCTCTTGAAAATTTCCGTCAAAAGTTAAGGTGTAACCTACAATTCCGCCTTCTGCCTCTACAAGTCCATAGTGTATATTGTTCAACTCTACAGAACCCGAAACACTTTGGTGAATATCTGAAGAGGGTGGGGAGAACGTAATGATCATATTCGATTGGTTATCGGTATTCAATCCAAGATCTGTCGTGTGTCCATCATTAGCGTAATAGAACATTCCATTAATTACCACATCGCTATTACTTAGGTGCAATACCATCAGTTTGCCATTCTCAATAGTTGAATAGGTAGAAAAATCTGATCCTGTGTTGTTACTACCAAAAACATTTTCAATTTCACCAGAAATGTGGCGTTCGTCAGCATTTTCTTCATTTATGATAATGTCATAACTGTGAGGTTCTCCTTGTTGACTGCTAGGATTCCCTGGATCATCATTAGGGTTGCTTTTATCATCATCACTACCACAGCCTATCATAAGGCCAATGCAAATGAATAGAATCAAATAAGATATTTTCTTTAAGGTTTTCATCAGAATAATTTTGTTTATTAACTTAAAGATAAAGCCTATTTACTTAAAATCAGGGGTTTGTTGTATCACTGGTAGGAACTGTTTTGTATATGGAACAGTTTATTGTATGATAGGTAATTTGTCACAAGGTATATTTGTTTTTTTTCTGATTCTTAAACTTTTTTAAAATCGGCTAGAAAAAAAGCTCTTCCAAATGAATGGAAAAGCTTTTCTTAGTAGAATAAAATAGATATTGCTTTTACTGAAATTTTAAGGAGTTCTCGTAATTAATTCCAAGAACCGCTTTCATTGTTGGTATGATTAACCCAAGTTCCGCTACCATCACCACTCCAGTGGTATTCTAAATTTAAATCGTTACCTACATAAAAACTAAGGTAACCAGAATTGTCTGGATATAACATTGCTTCGTATAAAATACCACCATTAATTCCGTTGGGAATTTGCATAGTCATGAGAATGCTTTCATCGGCATTTACTTGCCAAGTCCATGTAATGGCTGCCCCAAAAAAGTAAAAAGAAGCAGTGCCAGTAGCGCCATCCATACTTTGACGCACCTCATAGAGTAACATCATATCAAGCTCATCGCCATCAATATCTTGAAAAAGTTCAAATACTTCTTCCCCATTTTGTACCGAAAACTGATAAATTAAGGTGGTACCTCCTACAGTATACGTATAAACGTCATAGTCATAATCTTCATTTGCGGTTGATCTTCCGTTTCCTGCTTGAACAGGATCGTGGCTCAAGACAGCTCCCGGAGGAACCTGAGCGATATCGCTGTCATCCTGAAAACCAATCACCTCCTCATACTTAGAGACTAATCCCATTGCGTTTTCATCTGTAGATTGATTGAGCTGCGTAGGAAGAGTCAAATCTTTTTGATAGATTTCTCCTAAATCAAAAGGTGCTGTTGTTCCTTGGCTAGGACCAGGATCTTGCGGATTTTCTGCTAGATCATCATCACTGCTGCAACTAGTCATCATAGAAAGAAGGGCCAGCAGGATGAGATAGGTTGTTTTCTTTAAAGTTTTCATAATATTGTTTTTTTAAAGTTAAGGATTTTTGGTTTTAGATTTCATAATTACGTTCTTAAAGTCTTTCTTATATTTTATTGTTTTTCTAATTTTAAAAGTCGTGCTTCCATATTGTTTAATTGCGTGCGCACTTCTTTAAGTTCCTTCTTTTGTCCTTCAATGGTAATCTCTTGGGCATTAATGGTTACTTGTTGCTCTTGTATGGCTTTAATAGCCACCACGCTCATCCCCGCATAATTTACCGTGTAATAGTTTTCGCGTTTACTGTCTTTATTAGGTTTGTTCACAAATTCCGGAAATTGTTTTTCCAATTCCTGCGCGATATAGCCAATTTGTGGCTCTTGGGTTTTATCTGCTTTAAAAGTATAGTCCATAATTTTAATGTCTTGTACTTTACTAAGCAATGCTTTGGTTGGAACCATATTCTCTTTAAGACGACGGTCGGAAACGGAACTGTAGGCTCCAGAGGTTTTATCAAAACTTCCTTTATTGATATCATTATAATATAACATCATATCTTCTACAATAAAAAATCCCCATGTATTACTGTTGCTACCTCCTATCAAACTGAGAATATCAGCACCACTACTAAGACCTTTAACAGAAAGTGCTCCCGTGATCGAGCCAGTACCTGTAGGGTCATGGTTAATCCCTACTTTTCCTTGACCGGATACCTGTAATATATCACGGCCCACTGTACCGTCATTGTAATAAAAGTTGAAAAGAGAATTTGCTGGGTCTGTCTCTGGGTAACCCGCCAAGGTCCAACGTCCTGGGGTGGCGTCGTTTTTAAAATAAATCTTGGAGTAATCGTTAGAGTTCTCCTTTATAGTAAGCTTCCCTTCTAAAAGCTCATTACCTACTACGTGTAGTCGTTCAGAGGGTGTCGTCGTACCAATACCTACTTTGGTATTTGCTGTGGCATTATTCAAACCACTAATACTTCCTAAAACCAGAGAATTGTCTTGTGCCACTATGGCTTGAGCACCAATAGCTGTTGCGTTGGTTAAATCATCTGAGTCAACATCTGCCGCGTAACCGAACATAGTGTTATAAGAACCTGTTGTGTTAGTTCCTAATGCTCCAACCCCCGAAGCAGTGTTTCTTTCACCAGTCGTGTTATCGCCTAAAGCACTATATCCAGAAGCAGTATTTCTGTCACCAGATTCATTTGAAAGTAAGGCATTTCCTCCTGTTGCAGTGTTTTTCTGGCCAGCCGTATTAAAGCCCAAAGCATAAGCGCCAGAGGCAGTATTTGCACTTCCAGATTCGTTAGATAACAATGCATTTGTTCCAATTGCTATATTATTCTCTCCGGTCGTGTTAGCTTTTAAAGCTTCAAATCCCGTTGCGGTATTATTACTACCGGCTGTGTTAGACCTAAGTGAAGATAATCCAATAGCAGTGTTTTCACTTCCTGTCGTATTGCTTGTCAATGCAAAGACTCCAGATGCGGTATTATCATTTCCAGTTGAGTTAGCGAGTAAGGCTTCATTTCCAAATGCGGTGTTGCGATCTCCAGTTGTGTTAGATCTTAAGACGTTATCTCCTGTTGCGGTGTTTTTATTTCCTGTCGTGTTCTCGCTTAAAGTTAATTCTCCAAATGCCGTGTTACCGCTTCCAGTCGTTTCTTCAAATAAGGTATTTCTTCCTAATGCAGTATTAACGCTATTAATAAAGCCTGCGTGTATATTATTTTGCTTAAATCGCAAAGTTTGATTATTGGTCGTACCAATAAAATCAGTAGCAGTGGCAGCGTTACCGTCTAATGCCCAGCTAGCATTACTGGTTGTCTCGTCAGCTGGTTCCCAAGTCGTGTTTGTATTGTTCCATTTCAGGATTTGTCCGTCGGTCGCACTCATTTGGTTTATTTTCTCACCCGTTACGGCTGCATTATCAATTTTTGCGGTATTCACAGCGGCATCTTGAAGGTTCACTGTTGCAATGGCATCGTCTGCAACACCTAAAGGATTGGTAGTAGTTCCGTCTCCATCAAGAGAGACATTGGTTTCTGCAACTTGCACTCCCCAGTCGTCAGCAGTTCCTCCACCGGTTCCCGTCTCATCATCTGCTGGCTCCCAAGTATTGTTGGTGTTGTTCCATTTCAAGATTTGTCCATCTGCAGCACCTTGTTGGGCAATATCTAATGGGTTTGCGGCAGTTCCATCTCCGCTAAGGCGGTTTGTGTTTTCAATAACTTGCGTTCCCCAATCGTCGCCAGCACCACCGCCAGTCACGTTATCTGGCACCCAGTTGGTGCCATCAAATTTTAGGAACTGTCCGTTAGTAGCTCCCATATCGTCTAGTTTAGAAGAGGTTACTGCGCCATCAAATATTTTTGGTGTTTTTACAGCATTGTTTGAAAGCTGAGCGGTATTTACGGTATTGTCTGCGATATCTGGATTAGGGTAGGTGCCAGTTAAATCCCCGCCAGCAGCTCCAGTAGGACTTCCATTGTCACCGCTGGTTACGGCATACATCGCATAAGGCACACTTAAAAGCTCTGTAGTACCTAAATCTGTATAGTTGGTTCCTCCATTAGGATCAATCTCTACTTTTAGAAGTTTGGTAGTACTCCAACCTACACTATTCATAGCGCCAGATACAGGGGTACCATCCCCAATAGCTAAGCTATAAAGACCAAAATTATTGGTAGTTACTTGATGTGTTTCTGAATAAATGGCGGTACTGCCATTAATAATACTAATTTTTAAGCCCAAATCTTGAGAGGCCATAGGTTCGCCCTGATTGTTTCTAGCGATGCCTTGATAATTAAATTTCTCAGGTGTTTGCGCCTGAGCGCTATGGCTCATAAAGACTAAACTGAGAAATAGAAAGATAAATTTTTTCATAATATTAGATTTAAAAGTTTTTAGATCCCTCATGGAGGGTTTAATTTCTAATGAGTGTTACACAAAAAATTATGGTTTACTAGATTTAATGATTTTATAGGATTGTCTATAGCTTTGTTTTCCGCGATTAAACTGCACGTTTAGCATATAGGTGGCTTGTTCTAAGGAAGAAAGATCGAGTTGTTGTTTTTCTAAACCGGTTTGCAAGGAAAATTTCTTTTGTAAAATACGTCTTCCATGAATGTCAAAAAGTTGTACCGAAAGTTCTCCAGTTCCCTGCATATCTGGTTTTATGTTTAGTATATTATCCACCGGGTTGGGATAAATTTTAAGATTCTGATTAGAAAATACAGTTTGAGATACTCCCAAAGAAGGATCTTCTATTTGAAGTAAACCTTGGGTTACGGTAATATTGGCATTGCTTTGCGTGCTAATCAGCATCATCTCCCCAACAGAATAATCATAGGTTCCACTGGATAGGGTCTGACTTGCACCCGAAGCATTTAAGGTAGATTGAGCGCTTATAGAAAAGGGGAGAAACCCAAGAAGCACAAGTAACCCGATGTAATTAATTTTGAAACTTAATTTTGAGAAGGTTTTCATAATTGCTTGATTTAGGGATTAAAATTAAACCATACCTCTATAAAAACGAGACGTGATTGTACCTACACTATGAATGGTTTTGTAAATGGTAAGATTTCGTGTATAGATGGTAATTAAAGAGTATCTCTTTTTGATCACATTCTTGCTAAAATATCATTTATGATCTTTTTATGAGTTTATACTCTCTGTGCATTTTGAATAAAAACGGAATATTTAAAGCATCAATCACTTTAAAGGATGTGGTCTTGCTGACTAATCCCTTTTACCGCTTGACACTTTTCTATCGCAAAAAAAACCAAATTTCAGGATTTAGAATTTATCCTGAAATTTGGTTTTTTAAAGGGTAATAACTACTCTAAAATTTTGCGTAGGAGCTTTTATTATTTTTCCAATTTTAATAGTCGTGCTTCTAAGTTATCTAATTTTTGATGCACTTCTTTTAGTTCATTGGCTTGTGTTTTAATGACTTTTTGTTGTTCTTGAATGGCTTTAATGGCTAGCACTGTAAGTTGTGCATAGTCTACCGTTAATACAGAGATATCACCTGGACTTCTTCCTTCAATTTCTGTTATAATTTCGGGAAATAACTTTTGAATATCCTGTGCTAAGAAACCATTATATTTCTTGCTAAGATTGCTTTTGTAGTTATAATTTTTTGCATCCAATTGAAGTAATTTTTCAGATATGGATGGCATTCCCACAATATTGGTTTTCAACCTTTCATCTGATGTTGCCGTATAATTACCACTGGTTTCATCAAAATTACCTACGAGATTTCCACCACCATATAATTGTAAATTTCCTGCAATTGATGTATAGAATTCCCAATTACTTGTTGCGTCAACTGCATTCTCCAAATACATCCCAAAGACTGAGCTTTGAATCACCCGAAGTGGGTATGCATTAGCTATATCTATACCTGCATCTATACCAACACTCAATTGTCTGGTACGCATTTCAATATTACCTTCACCAACACCATTGGGATCATTAGCTATTATACGTGACTCAAAGCCAGTACTAGAACTCATTTGAAGAGATACATCAGGATTACCTACTTCAATACCGCCACCAAAACTATTCCCAATAGTTGCTGCTGGGATTCCCCAACCAGAGCCTAAGTTACCACCAATGACAAGTTCTTCATCTGGGTTATCATTGTTAATACCTACGTGGCCATTTCCACCTACAGATAGCACATCATCAGTACCACCACCCAACAACAATTTATTTGTACCACCAACTGCGCGAATTCTTCCGTTTCCGGCACCTGCACCACCAGTAGACATACTCATTTTAAGTCTATGGGTATCGTTACCTATTCTTAAATCCCCTTCAGTAGTTGTTAAATCCCACTGTCCGCCT
Source organism: Mesonia profundi (assembly GCF_031085155.1). GTDB lineage: Bacteria > Bacteroidota > Bacteroidia > Flavobacteriales > Flavobacteriaceae > Mesonia > Mesonia profundi. The sequence goes on from NZ_JAVHUL010000005.1 coordinate 111,168, forward strand.
GATATATCTAGTTGCGCATCCGGATTAGTAGTCCCAATCCCCACTTTGGTGTCTGCCGTGGCATTATTTACCCCATCAATACTTCCTAAGACCAAGGAATTGTTTTGTGTCACGAAGGCACGGGAACCAATGGCTGTAGCGTTAGTCAAATCACCAGTACTCACATTTGCGTAAGAACCTATGCCAGTATTTAAATCGCCAGTAGTATTTGAATTAAAGGTACCATTTCCAATGGCAAGGTTATCACTTCCAGTTTCATTCATGGAGAGCGCCCCTCGGCCTATTGCGGTATTTCCAAATCCGCTAGTGTTATTATTCAGTGAGAATGCTCCAGTCGCTGTATTGTTTGCCCCTGAAACATTTAATAGAAGTGAACTACCACCAATCGCAGTATTTCTGTCACCATCCTCATTATAGCTAAGGGCTCCATCTCCAACTGCAATATTAGTACTACCCGTAATATTCTCACTAAGAGAAGATTCTCCAATTGCTGTATTTCGCTCTCCCGTAGTATTGGAGTTTAGAGACGAATTTCCAATGGCAGTATTTCTTATTCCAGAACTGCTTTCAGGTAAGGAATTAAGCCCATAAGCAATATTACCTTTTATAAATCCTGCTCTGAAGCCGTTCATCTTGAACCGCAGGGCTTCATCATTTGTAGTTCCTATAAAATCTGTAGCGGTGGCTGTGTTACCATCAAGTGCCCATCCAGCATTGGCAGTCGTTTCATTAGCGGGCATCCAGTTAGTCCCGTCAAATTTTAGAACTTGTCCGCTGGTTGCACTCATATCGTTAATTTTTGCAGAGGTTATTGCACCATCGTTTACTTTGGTCGTGGTAATAGCATTATCGGCGACTTTTATTTCAGTTACTGCGGCATCTTGGAGTTCACTTGTTTCAATGTCGGTACCTAAATTGGCTGTAATTTCATTACTTCCAGAAATTCCAATTCCGTCTCCCGCGGTATAGGTTGTTCCAGTAGAACCACCGTCATCGTTACCTGGCACCCAGTTGGTGCCATCAAATTTTAGGAACTGTCCGTTAGTAGCTCCCATATCGTCTAGTTTAGAAGAGGTTACTGCGCCATCAAATATTTTTGGTGTTTTTACAGCATTGTTTGAAAGCTGAGCGGTATTTACGGTATTGTCTGCGATATCTGGATTAGGGTAGGTGCCAGTTAAATCCCCGCCAGCAGCTCCAGTAGGACTTCCATTGTCACCGCTGGTTACGGCATACATCGCATAAGGCACACTTAAAAGCTCTGTAGTACCTAAATCTGTATAGTTGGTTCCTCCATTAGGATCAATCTCTACTTTTAGAAGTTTGGTAGTACTCCAACCTACACTATTCATAGCGCCAGATACAGGGGTACCATCCCCAATAGCTAAGCTATAAAGACCAAAATTATTGGTAGTTACTTGATGTGTTTCTGAATAAATGGCGGTACTGCCATTAATAATACTAATTTTTAAGCCCAAATCTTGAGAGGCCATAGGTTCGCCCTGATTGTTTCTAGCGATGCCTTGATAATTAAATTTCTCAGGTGTTTGCGCCTGAGCGCTATGGCTCATAAAGACTAAACTGAGAAATAGAAAGATAAATTTTTTCATAATATTAGATTTAAAAGTTTTTAGATCCCTCATGGAGGGTTTAATTTCTAATGAGTGTTACACAAAAAATTATGGTTTACTAGATTTAATGATTTTATAGGATTGTCTATAGCTTTGTTTTCCGCGATTAAACTGCACGTTTAGCATATAGGTGGCTTGTTCTAAGGAAGAAAGATCGAGTTGTTGTTTTTCTAAACCGGTTTGCAAGGAAAATTTCTTTTGTAAAATACGTCTTCCATGAATGTCAAAAAGTTGTACCGAAAGTTCTCCAGTTCCCTGCATATCTGGTTTTATGTTTAGTATATTATCCACCGGGTTGGGATAAATTTTAAGATTCTGATTAGAAAATACAGTTTGAGATACTCCCAAAGAAGGATCTTCTATTTGAAGTAAACCTTGGGTTACGGTAATATTGGCATTGCTTTGCGTGCTAATCAGCATCATCTCCCCAACAGAATAATCATAGGTTCCACTGGATAGGGTCTGACTTGCACCCGAAGCATTTAAGGTAGATTGAGCGCTTATAGAAAAGGGGAGAAACCCAAGAAGCACAAGTAACCCGATGTAATTAATTTTGAAACTTTTTTTTGTAAATGTTTTCATAAGTATGTGGATTTAGTAGCTGACTTACTTTTTTCTATTCTTTCTTTTCTTCTTCTTAACATTAAAGACTCCGTCTTTTATGGTTATTTTTTTACCGCTTTTAGAATAAAGAGTTCCCGAGAAAGTTCCTTGGGCTAGGTCGCTATTCATAGTAGTAATGGTTAACTTACTGTTTCCCTCTTTTTTGGTTTCGGCTCCCTTGTTATAGTGAGAATCATAGGTTTCTTCTATAAGATTAGACTTCCCCATTTGACTCACTTTGATATATCCATCATGGGTTCCCGGAACCAATTTCTTAGGGGACATGATCATCATATAAACCGTGATTCCGTTGTTCATATTGGTAAATCCAATCCCGAATTTTTGGCTCATTAAAGATGCACTAGTATTAAACGTAGACTTAAAATCTAATTCCTGACCATCATCTAAAGTTATTGTAGCTGTTGCGCTATCATCCTGATTAGACTTGTTATTCTTTTCATCTCCGCAGGAAAACAGAAAGAAGAGGGATAGAAAAGCCAGACTTAGAATAGTTGTTTTTAATTTCATAATCATTTGTTTAATAGGGTATGAATACTCATTTCTTTATTTAATATTTTAGTAATTTCAGCTTGCATGTTTCACTTTAAAACTTGCGATTCAACACCAAATGAGCGAAGCGAGTTGTCTTTTTGTGTCAAATAAAATTAAGTCATATTTATATGAAAACAGGACGTGAATGTATCTACGTTGTGAATGGTTTTGTATATGGTAGGATTTCGTGTATGGATGGTAATTGAGAAACCTATTTTTAGATAAATAATTTTATAAAATGTTGTTTTTGAGTTATTAATGAAGGTTTAATCCCTCCAGAGGGTTTAACCAGTCAGAACGGCACGGCCGAATTCCCCGAGGCTCGTCCGTGTAATGTTCGGAAAGGCTTGTCTTGAAATTTTAAAAAGTATTTTCCATAAAAAAACAGGCTAGTCAAAACTTGAACTGCCTGTTTTTATAATCGTTTGAAGAGATTTTATGGTCTAGATATAAACCCTCTTATCTTATCTCTAATTGATAAAAAATGGACTATAGAATCTATATAATTACTGATTACTCTGCAATAATTTCGACTTTATCTAAGCCTCCATCATCATTACCATCTTCAAACTCTCCACGAATCCAAAAATCGGTCACATTATATAAGACTTCTTTGATTTGTGCTTTTGTAGCTAGCGTATTTTCTCCCTGATGATCTCCATAACGCCAAGCATTATTTTCGTCAATTTTTACAGAATAATTTGTCCAATCTTCCGTAAGATACGTAGCTATTTCATAATAAATCTGGACTTCCTAGTAATTTTGTGACTAATTTTATTAGGCCGCTTTGTTAAAAAATCCTTTTAATTTTAGTTCCATTT